>JAWOLH010000012.1:0-131396 GCA_033853695.1 Gemmatimonadales bacterium
CCGCCCGAATCGACGTGCTCGAACACCAGGAAGGCATTCACGTTCCCGGCGAACGAGAACGACCAGCCGTTCGACATCTGCATGGTGAGCCCCTGCGCACGAGCGGATCCCCCCACGCCGAGCGCCAGGAACAGCAACGCTCCGAGAACTCGCTTCATCGTCATCCCTCCGGATGAGTGTGTGTGCCTACTGCTCACCCTGGCGCATCCCCTGGTTGACATGGCGGAGCGCCAGGTACAGTCGTACGGACGTGTGATCCTGCCACCAATAGAAATCGCTCAACCGCGCCGCGTAGACGGAGCCGCCATGCGCGAATCGCAGTGCGCCGGCACGGTCGAGCGAGTCCAGCACCGCCGCGACGCGCTCGGAATCCTCCACCCCGCCCGCCACCGTCTCCGCCTGCGTCAGCCCGGCACCTGCTAGAAACCCCGCAAGGTACGCCTGTTTCTCGCCGGGCGCGAACCCCACCCAGTCGCTCCCATCGTAGCGCTGCCAGGGGCGCGGGGCCTGGCGAGTCAGTGTGCTACCTGCCAGGAAGGCAGTCCCTGCGAGGACCGCAACTGCGCCTGGCCTCATGGCTTCGGGGAGGTTGCTGTTAGAGACGGTCGCTCGGCGCTGGTGTCGACCTCGAATCGGATCCACATCCCCGCCGCCGCATGCCCCGGCACCCCGCAGGTGATCAGATACGACCCCGCCTTGTCAGCGAGAAACTTGATGTCGTCCCGCTCGGTGGAGGTGAGACCTTCCTGCACCTTGAGTGTCACCGCCTGACTGAAGGCCGGGGACACCGCGCCGGCCGCGGGGACGGGGCCATCGGGGATGACTTCCGCTGAATGGGCCAACATCCCGTCGTGATTGGTGAAATGCATCACGACGTGCCACCCTGCCGGCACGGTGAAGGTGAGACCACCGTCACCGAACCCATTGAAATTGAGCGCGCCGTTCAAACCGGAATAGCCCGCGATCAGCTGGAACTGAACCGTCTTGGTGGGCATGTCCGTGACGAGCCACGTGCTGTCTATCTGGGGCGGGGAGCCTGACTGGGCGGCGAGCGCCCGAGCCAGGACCCCCAACACCCCGAGCCAACCTGTCACCTTCACGCCGGGCTACTTCCCTGCTTTCGGCAGCCCGAAGACGAACACGGCATCACCCAGTGGATAGCGCAACTGGAAATTGCCGCCCGCGGCGACGGCGATGAACTCTTCGCCGTCCATGGAGAAGACCGATGGCGCCGCGTTGACGCCCGCGCCGCACTGGAACTGCCACAGCACGGCACCGGTCTTGGCGTCGTACGCCTTGAACCAGCCATTGCCCTCACCGGTGAACACGAGGCCGCCGGCCGTCGCCGTAGCGCCACCCATCATCGGCTGCTCCGTCTTCACCTGCCAGGCGATCTTGCCGGTGGCGAGGTTGATGGCCGACACGTTGCCCCACTGCGCCTCACCCGGAATCGCCACGAACGCGCTACCAAGCCACAGCTTCGGCGGCGTGTAGGGGGCGGAATGGGTGATGTAGTTCATGGGTTGATGCAGGCCAACGACGTAGGCGTAAGCGAGGCTGGGATTGACGGCGATCGGGGACCACTCCGAGCCGCCGTTCGCGCCCGGGAGCATCCGGGTGCCGGCGGCGGTCGGCAGCGCGAACATGTTCTCCTGCGGGACGAACGCGTCGGAACGGCGCACCAGCGCGCCTGACGCCGCGTCGAGCACGTACACCCAGCCCGTCTTCCCCGCCTGCACGACGACCTTCTTTCCGCCCACCATCGCGATGACGGGTGGGCTCACGGCATCGAGATCCCACACGTCATGCGGAACTTCCTGGTAGCCCCATTTGAACTTTCCGGTATTCGCGTCGATCGCGACGATGGCGTCGGTCCAGCGGTTGTCACCGGGACGGATGCTGCCGTCCAAGTCGGGGGACGGGTTGCCGATCGCGGCGTAGAGCGTTTGGGTCTCGGGATCGTAGGCCGGCGTCATCCAGATGCCGCCGCCCCCGTATTGCCACGAGTCGGCGTACTTCGCCGAATCGGCCTTCTCGGTCGCGACGTCGCGATGCAAATCGGCGCCGTCCGGCGTCGTCTTGGACCAGGGACCCCACCAGCCGCCGTCCTGCGGCGACGGAATCGTGTACCACGTCCACACCGGCGCGCCGGTCGTGGCGTTGAACGCCTTGAGGAAGCCGCGGATGCCGTACTCACCACCGGAGGTCCCGATGACGATCTTGTCGCCGACCGCGAGCGGGGCCATCGTCTCGGTGTAGCCCGTTCCCGGATCACCGACTTGCGTCGTCCACTTCTCGGTGCCGGTCTGCTGATCGAGCGCGATCAGCATGCCATCAAGGGTGGCGATGTAGACCATCCCGTTGGCGACGGCGACGCCGCGGTTGTTCGGGCCGCAGCAGGCGACGGCGAACGACTTCGCGTCGGTCTTGTGCTCGTACTGCCACAGCATCTTGCCGGTCCGCAGGCTGTACGCCCGCATGGTGTTGTTGGGGGCGACGGAGCTCGTGATGTAAATGACCCCGTTCACGACGACCGGCGTGGTCTCGAGACTCCCCAGCTTCTCGGTCCCGGTCTGGAAGACCATGCGGGGCACGAGGTTCTTGACATTGGCGGTGTTGAGCGTCGTCAGGGGAGAGTAGCGATTGTTCCAGTAGTTGCCCCCGTACATCAGCCAGTCGCCCGACTGCTGCGCCTGCAACAGCATGTCGTTCGTGACCGAGGTGTGCGGCGACAGCGCGCCGGCCGATCCCTGCGCGGCCAGCGGGGCGACCGAGAGGCACGCCGCCGCCACCACGGCACACCATCGAGTCCGATCCATCATACCCACCTCCATAAAGGGTCCACCTGCGTGTGCGTCGACGGGTCGCATTGTATCACAAGTGCCGGAACACGGCACGGGCTGCTCGATGCTGGCTCGGGATCGGGTAGCGCGACTGGGTCCCCGCGTTCCGGGGCGTTGTCACCCTTGTTACTACGCCGAGTCCGTCCGGGCGTCAAGCTGCTCCCGGAGCGGAGCGCATAATCCGTTACTGCGGCTCTTTGAGGGTGTTCAGGATCGCAGCCGCGCGTTCGAACTGCTGCGCCGCCGCCTGCACCGAAGGGTCCGTCACGGCGACGAGCCGATAGTAGCCTTCGTCTCCCCACTTGGCGTAGGCGACGAAGCGCGCCAGCGTGCGCTGCAATCGGCTGTCGGCGTCGGCGGGAATCTCGATCCCGTCAGCCGCGGCAAAGCTGCGAAACTGCGCCACTGCGCTCGCCGGCAGGGCGGCGTGCGCGGCGAGGGAGTCGAGGCTCGGAAAGGCCGTCCCGGCGGAGGTGAGGTATCCGCCGACCCACTTCAGGGGCAACTCCTCCTCCCCGACGCGGGCGAGCCAGAGCGGCGGCGGGTCGGGCTCGGGGAGCGGGACATCCGGGTAAATGCCGCCGCCGCCGTATACCGTGCGGCCGCTCAAGGTGTGGCAGGACGGTCGTCCCACGGTGTCCCGCTCGGCGCGCGCCAGTCGGTAGTACTCATGGCGCGAGATGTTGTGATACTGCCGCTGGATGACCCGGCCGCAAGGAGTGCGGACGTGCCCGACGACCAGCATCAGCATGGAGCCGTCCGTCAGCGGCATGCCGTTCATCAACAGCGCCTTCCCGAAGCTGGGTTGTCCGACGATCACCGCGCGGTCATTGTCCTGCAGCGCTCCGGCCACCAGCTCGGAGGCGCTGGCGGTTCCGCTGTTGATCAGCACGACGAGGGGATAGCGCTTCTCGTGGCTCCAGAAGGAGCGGCCCACCCGGACGGTGTCGGGAGCGCCTTCAGGCCGTTTGCGGTATTCCGTCGTATAGATCAGCGCACCCCGCGGCAGGAACTCGCCTGCCACAGCTGCGGCTTCCGACACGCTGCCCCCGCCGTTGTCTCGCAAATCGAGCACCAACCGCTTCATGCCGCTCTTTTCGAGCTTGCCGAGGGCCGCGTGCAGGTCGTCGTCGACCTTGTCGCTCAGAAAGGTGGTCACCCGGACGTAGCCGACGTCACGGTCCAGCATGAACGCCACCGGCACAGCCGTCGTCTCTTCGACCTTCTGGCGCGTGACGACGCGGACGAGGCGGGCCAGCGAGCCGTCGAGACGGCGGCGCTCGAGCGTCAGCGCCACGGTCGAACCGCGCTTGCCCGCGAGCATGATCTGCAGCTCCTCGTCGCTCTCGGCGATGACGGGCTGCGAGTCGATCGCGATTAGCTCGTCGCCGGGCAGGATATCGAGCCGGGCCGCCGCGGTGCCGGGCGCGACACTGACCACCACCGGTGCGCCGCCCGTGAACGCGAACTCGATGGGGACCGGATAGAGGCGGCCTTCGCGCCAGGCGGAGTCCGCCGACGGAGCAAGCCGAGTGACTGCGAGCACGAAGGAATGCGGATCGGCGGCGTGCACCATCCCCTCGATGGCGGCCATGAACAACTCGTGCGTGTCGATCGAGTCAGGATGGTTGACGCGGATCTGGTTCAGGACCTGGCTGAAAAGCTGCAGGTCCTCCGCCGTGGTCGGATGTCGCAACGGGCTGGTCGACGCCGGCGGTGACTGCGCGGCGGCGGCCAGGGGAACCAGCGCGGCGAGCAGAATCGGTCTCACCGGTGTGAACCGGCGGCCGCGTTCAGGGTGGCCAGTCGCTGTTGCACATCGGCGATGCGGGGATCCTGGGCGCGGGTGTGGCCTAGGTACGCACGATAGTCCGCGACGGCGTCGGCGGATTTCCCCGCGTACTCGTCGACCCGACCCAGGACGTAATACGGGTTCGCGTAGTACGGATCGAGTTCGACCGCGCGGTGGAGGTGCTGCTGCGCCTCGGGGATGTGTCCCGCCTGGGCGAGGATGGTCCCGTACGTCGCCTGCAGGCTCGGCTCGTCGTCCTTGATCTGCGCGGCGAGGTCCATTTCACTCAACGCAGTGGCGGTATCGCCGGCGCTCAAGGCGATGCTGCCGAGTCGCAGGTGTGCCGGGAAATAGCTCAGATCCTCCTGAAGCGCCCGCCCGTAGGCCTCGCGGGCCGGCGCGATCTGATTCTGCCGTTCATACGTCAGTCCGATGAAGTGCTCGAGCACGGCTTTGGACTCGTACAGCCACACGAAGTCCTTCGCGTCCTTCTCCCGGAGTTTCGCGATCGCCTGTTCCATCTCGGCGCGCGCGCTGTCTCCATTCCCCATCGAGTAGAAAATACGCGCGCGGGCTTCGTGAATCTCCGCCTGGTGATCGCGATCGTCGGATAGCGCCTCCCGATAGGCGTCGAGTGCATCGGGAAACCGCCGCTCGCTCACCGCGAGCACCGCCTTCTGGCCGGGGGGCGCATCGGTGCGCCAGTAGCGCTCCACGAAGTATTGAAACCGCAGCGTCTGCGCGCGGTCGTCCGTTCCGCCATCGGACTTCTGGTCCTCGTCGTACAGCGCGCGCACGTAGCGCAACAGCAAGTCCTTGTCCAGGTCGCGCTCCATGAACGGATCCAGCATCCTGGCGCGCAGCTCGAGCGAGTCGATGCGGCGGGCGTCCTTGGAGCGGGTATAGCTGCGCTTCCCGTCCATGTAGCCGATCACGAACTGATCGTCGGCCCCCATCAGAAAGGCGATGCGTCCGGCGTACAGCGGCTGCGCCCAAGCGGGATCGATCCGGGATGCCCAATAGAAGGCGTCCGCCGCCTTGCGCGGATCCTGGTCCAGCATGGAGAGGCCGTACTGGTAGTACGCGACTGCCTGATTGGTGTCCGCCCCGTTGAGCGGAGGGCGTTTGGGGACGTTCTGTGCGGCGAGCGACAGCGACAGGAGCCCGGAAGCCAGAACGGGCGTGAGTAGGGAGCGAGTCACGTTGACGGCCTCACGCGAATCGGTTGCGACCCAAATTAGGGGCGGTCAGCGGCGGAACAAGAGTAGCCCGGCTGAAACCCGAAGACTGAACCCGAGCTTGTCCGCCGTTCGCCTACAGCTAGGATGGGTGACGCAGCAGGCGATTCCAGCGAATGCGGAATGGATCGAGGGCGACGCTCATGTAGATCACGAGCGGCCGTCCTTCGACATGGGACCGCGGTAGGAACCCCCAATAGCGGCTGTCCCAGGAGTCGTCGCGGTTGTCGCCCATCACCCAGAAACTGTCGCGCGGCACCACGATCGGTCCCCAGTTATGCGGCGTTGGGTGGTAGCGGTCCGGATCGGATCCGACGTAGTGCGACAGCTGCCGCGTGCGCATCTGCTCCAAGATCGCCGGGGGCGTGTCGTCGGCCCCCATGGCGAGGTGCAGCGCATACGGTTCCTCGAGCCGTCGCCCGTTGCGGATCAGGGTGTCGTTGACCATCTGGAGGGTGTCCCCCGGGACGCCGAGCATCCGCTTCACGACGTCGAGGTTGGGCGTCGAGTCCTCCACGGATCGAAAGATCACGATTCCGTCGCGGTGCGGCTCGGCGTATCCCGGGAGCCGCCAGAAACGCCAGCCGAAGAACGGCACCTGGAACTGACCGCCATAGCCCGTCTTGTCGACGAACAAGAAATCCCCGACCAGTAGGGTGTTCTCCATGCTGGGCGAAGGAATGCGAAAGGCCTCGACCACGTACGAGCGCAGCACCAGCCAGATCGCGACGGCGACGATCGCGGCCTTGAGCCACCCGCGGGCCTCCGCCGCCGCCCGCTCCGTAAGGCTCACGGGTGATCGACCCAGTCGGCGATGAAGATGTTGGTTTCGTGGGAAACCGTGCCGTGCCTGTTCGACGCGAACACGAGGGTCTTGCCGTCCGGTGAAAACATCGGGAACGCGTCGAACTCGGGGCTCGTGGTCACTTGCTCGAGTCCCGTTCCATCGAGATTCACCATGTAGAGATCGAAGTTCCGTGACTCGGGGTTCTTGAAGTTGGTCGCGAAGATGATCCGCTTCCCGTCCGGCATGACGAACGGCGCGAAACTCGCTCCCGCAAGGTGCGTCACCTGCCGTTGATTCGTGCCGTCGGCGTTCATCACCCAGATGTCCATCTTCACCGGTCGCACGACGTTCCTGGCGAGCAGCGCGCGATAGTCGGCGCTGTCCGCCGCCGTCGCGGGATGATAGGCGCGGTACACGATCAGCTTGCCGTCGGGAGAGAACCAGGGGCCGCCGTCGTAGCCGAGGGTGTGCGTCAGCCGCTTCAAACCCGTACCGTCGGTTCGCATCGAATAGATGTCGAGGTCGCCGTCGCGCAGTGACGTGAAGACGATCGTCTTCCCGTCGGGCGACAGTGTTCCCTCGGCGTCGTAGCCGGGATTATCGGTCAGGCGCTTGGGGTTCGCTCCGCTCGAGTCCGCCACGTAGATGTCGTAGTCGTACAGCGCCCAGACATACCCCTGCGAATAATCGGGGCGCGGCGGGCACGCGGGCCCGAGGTGGGCGGTCGAGGCGTAGAAGATCTTCGTGTCGTGAGCGAAGAAATACCCGCAAGTGGTTCGCCCCTCCCCGTTCGACACGCGGTGCAGACCGGAACCGTCGATGTTCATGATGTACTGCTGGTCGCAGCCGGAATCGCCGGGTGGGGTGCGCTGGAAGATCAGCTGCCGCCCCGAGGCCGAGAAATAGGCTTCCGCATTCTGCCCGCCGAAGGTGAGCTGGCGAATGTTTCGGAGGTGAACTTCACCGGACTCCGGAGCGACGACGACCGCCTGCTGCAGTGACGCCGCGATCATGAGAAAGGCGAGCATAGGCATCGCAAGCTAGAGCGGTGAGAGCGGCGGGGCAACAATTCGCGGCCGGCCGACAGCCGATGGCCGATGGCCGATAGCTGTTGGCGACTCGACCGACTTACATTTGCTGAGTATGTCCGACCCCCAGTCTTCTCGGCGCCCACATCCTCCGCTGCTCGACGGCCTCGGCAAATTGTGCGTAGAAGGCAAGCAGGCGGCCGAGTACTTGTGGCAAGTCCCCGATGACGCCGGGGTCCGGCAGCGGATCCTCGAGATTCTCGATCAGGTGGAAACGGAGAGCCGCGGGCAGGGGCGGCGTGAGATGCCACAGGTCGCCGATGAGCTGAAGATCGCGGCCCGCGCGACCCCGAGTCCGCAACAGGTCGACCTGCTGGTGAACGGCTTCGACCGGTTGCTGCATCTGTGGGAGGCGGCCAAGTCGGGGCTCCTGTGAGCGGAACGGCCGCCGTTTCCGCCACTGATCTGCTCTGCATCAACACCATCCGCGCGCTGGCGATGGACGCCGTGCAGCAGGCGGATTCCGGCCACCCCGGCACCCCGATGGCGCTGGCGCCGCTGGCGTGGGTGTTGTGGCAGCGGCACCTGCGGGTTGACCCCGCCGAACCCGCCTGGCCAGACCGTGATCGCTTCGTACTGTCGTGTGGCCACGCGTGCATGCTGGTCTACGCCGCGCTCTACCTCTCGGGCTTCGATCTCTCGCTCGACGACCTGAAGCGGTTCCGACAGTGGGGGAGTCGCACACCCGGACACGTCGAGTACGGCGTGACCCCGGGCGTCGACGCGACGACCGGGCCCCTCGGGCAGGGCATCGGCAACGCCGTGGGAATGGCCATCGCGGAGGCGGAACTCGCCGCGCTGTTCAACCGCCCGGGACACAGCATCGTCGATCATCGCACGTACTTCATCTGCTCCGACGGCGACCTCATGGAAGGGATCAGCCACGAGGCGTGCTCACTCGCCGGCCACCTCAAGCTCGGGCATCTGATCGGTTTCTACGACGACAATCACATCACGATCGATGGCTCCACCGATCTGACCTTCTCGGACGACACCGCCCGCCGCTTCGAGGCCTACGGCTGGCACGTGCAGCGTGTCGCCGACGGGAACGACACGGCGGCACTGGACGCCGCGACGCTGGCGGCACAGGCCGTCACCGACCGCCCTTCGCTGATCATCGTCCGCACCCACATCGCCTTCGGCAGCCCCCACAAACAAGACAGCGCCGAAGCCCATGGTGCGCCGCTCGGCGAGGAAGAAGTCAAGCTCACGAAACAGCAGCTCGGCTGGCCCTCGCCCGAGCCGTTTTGCGTGCCCGAAGAGTCGCTGGCGCGCTGGCGCACCGCGAAGGAGCGCGGCGCCCGGCTCCACGCCGATTGGCGACGTCGCTGGGACGCGTACCGTGCGGCCTTCCCCGACCTCGCTCGAGAGCTTGAGCGCCGTCTCGCCGGGCGGCTGCCGGAGGGATGGGACGCCGCGCTCCCCAGCTTCGGCGCGGCCGATGCCCAGGCCACGCGAGCCGCCTCGGCGAAGGTGCTGAACGCCATCGCTCCGAAGGTTCCCGAGCTGATTGGGGGATCGGCAGATCTGACCGGCTCGAACCTGACCTACATCAAGGGATCGGGCGATGCCGGGGACGGCCACTGGAGCGAGCGCAATTTCCACTTTGGCATTCGCGAGCACGCGATGGGCGCGGTGCTCAACGGCCTGGCCTATCATCGTGGATTCATTCCGTTCGGTGGGACATTCCTGATCTTTTCCGATTACATGCGCCCCTCGATCCGACTCGCGGCGCTCGCCGAGCTCAAGACGATCTATGTGTTCACGCACGATTCGATCGGCCTGGGCGAAGACGGCCCGACCCACCAGCCGATCGAGCAGCTCGCCTCCCTCCGCGCGATGCACAACCTCGCCGTGATCCGGCCCGCCGACCCGGGCGAAACCGTCGAGGCGTGGCGGGCGGCCATCCGACATGCGGGCGGACCGGTCGCGCTCGTCCTGACGCGCCAGAAGCTCGCCGTAATCGACCGGACGAAGTATGGCGCGGCCGCGGGACTGCACCGCGGCGGGTACGTACTCGCCGATGCCGCAGGAACGCCTCGCGTGATCCTGCTCGCGACCGGCTCCGAGGTCGAGATCGCGCTTGCCGCCTACGAGCGGCTCAAGAGCGAAGGGGTGCCCGCTCGCGTCGTCAGCATGCCGTGCTTCGAGTACTTCTCAGCACAGCCGGCGCAGTACCGCGATGACGTCCTCCCCCCCGGAGTGCCGCTGCGTATCGCGATCGAAGCCGCCGCGCCCGATTCGTGGTACCGCTGGGTTGGCGACCGGGGGGTCATTCTCGGAATCGAGCGCTTCGGTGCATCGGCTCCCTATCAACGGATCTACACGGAAATGGGTCTCACCGCCGATCATCTCGTTGCGGAGGCGCGCCGCCTGCTGCAGCAGCGCTGAACCGACCCACGTCGGTCATTCGTCCATCTTCCCAGCGGAACGCGTGCAGCACCCCGTCCCCGGCGTCGCTCTCGCCCAGAACCGCTCCACCGTCGATCCCGCTCGCCACGCTGAAATCACCCCCTGGTAGCGTGCCGAGGTCCTCGATCACGCCACGACGCCACCGAACGGCGCGAAACGTCCCCCGAGCGATCTCGCTCTGCCCTACGATCGTCCCGGCGTCGTTGATGGCGACCGCTGAGCTGCGCGAGCCTCCCGGCAGCGTCCCCAGGTCGATCGTCACGCCGGTCGGCGCGCGCCATACCGCGCGCGGATAGCCCGGCCGAGCTTCGAGGAACCCGACGCTCTCTCCGAGCGCATTGACCGCGTTCACGACCATTGGCGTGCTACGGCTCGCTACGGGTGAGTCGGTCGTGCACCCAAGTGCAATCGTGGCGAAGACCGTCAGAAATGGTGAACACCGCATGGCATGTGGCTCCGCGAGGGAAGCCGCCACGGTACAACGGAGGTATCAACTCGGGGTCAACATCCGCTACGGAAACCGGATCCTGGTGACGCGGCCCGCTGGTCCGACAGCCCAGCCGAGTCGCGGTGACGCGAACCCGACGCTCCAATAGGCCAACGTGTCCAGTGTCGTCCACGTTGTGCCGTCGTCAGGTGAATAGGCGAGGCCACGAGGGCCTGCGGCGATGACGCTGCCGGGACGCCCGGGAACCATCGCCCCTCCGTACACCGCCCCGCTGAATCCCGGACGGCCAGCGAGACGCCACGTCCGGCCACCGTCCACGGTGACGGCGACGTTGTCGCTGAACTCGCTCGGGCTCCCGAGTTTGCCCCCCAGCACGATGCCGTGCAGCGTGTCGCGAAAGGCGACGCTTGCGATGCCGGCGAAATTCCCCGCGGCAATTGGCGTCGCCGCGGACCGCCACGTCCGCCCCCCATCGATACTCGTCAGCACGCGCGCCGTATCTGCCGCACCAGTCCCGATCCAGGCGAAGCGTCCGGCCAGAGTGACAACGCAGGTCCCGCTCGCCGCGAACCCGCCTTCGCCCTTCTGCGCGGGCGGGAGTGAGTCTGCCGGAGCAAGATCCCAATGCGCTCCACCGTCCGTTGTGCGGCGCACCAACAGATGTCCATCTACCGCGTCGCTGAGCGCCAAACCGCGCTGCGGGCTCCAGAAATCGAAGCAGTCGTAGAACGCGCTCGAGTCGCGATTGGTGAACTGCAGCGACCAGCTGCGACCGCCGTTTGTCGTCTGGTAGATGCGCGAGCGGGAACCGGGTCCCGCGGCCAGGAGATAGGCGGTGTCGGCGTCCACAGCGTAGACGTCCCGGAACTCGAGCGAATCGGTGGCGGCACCCGGAACGGCGAGACGCTCCCAGGTCGCACCACCGTCGCGGGTGCGCAGCACCGCCGCCTGGTGCCCACTGATCCAGACGACCTGCTCGCTTGGCGCGCTCACGGCCTGCAGTAGCGCGGCGGTGCCGCTTCGGGCCGGCTCGAGGATCGGACGGGCTCGCGGGGTGACCGGCCCCGGGGATTGATGCCCACAGCCGGCGAGTGACAGCGCCACGACCAGCCACGCCCCCTTCATGCGAGGCGCGCCTTGTCGAGCACCGCGAGCGTCAAGAGCGCCGGCAGGTAAATGATCGACGCGACGAACAACCACCACGCCCGGCGATCGGGATCGCGCAGCATCAGCAGACTGGTACCAGCGTAGCCGAGGCCCAGCACCAGGGCGCCGGCGAAGTACATGACGCGCGTGACACCAAGGAGAGACGGGAGCAAGCTCACCGGAACGAGCGCCACCGCATACAGGAAGGCCATGCGAGCCGTGCGGCGACCGTCGACATCCTCGACCGAGAGCATCCGGAGCTGAGCGGTGCGATAGTCCTCGCGGTACATCCATGCGAGGGCGAGGAAGTGGGGCAGCTGCCAGAGGAATAGCGTCCAGAACAGCGCCCAGGCGGCGGGATCGAGCGATCCGCCCGCACCGGTCCACCCCCCGAGCACCGGCAGCGCCCCGGGAACGGCCCCGACCAGCGTGTTGAGCGTGCTGCGGCGTTTGAGCGACGTGTACGCCCAGACGTAGCTCGCCAGCGTCAGCGCGGCGAGGGCTGCGGTGAGGAGATTCACCCACCAGCCGAGCACGACGAGCCCCAGCGTCGCGGCCGCCACGGCAAACAGCGTCGCCGCGCGCGGGGACACCCGGCCGGCCGGCAGCGGACGGGAGCGGGTGCGGCGCATGCGCGCATCGATGTCCTTCTCGCGGATCATATTCATCGCATTCGTCCCCGCCGCGACGAGCGCCGTGCCGGCGAGGGTGGCGAGGAAGATCCCGAGGCGAAACGGACCGCGCGACCCGAGGTAGTAACCGGCCGCGGCGGTCAGCACCACGAGCTGCGTGATGCGGGGCTTGGACAGCTCGACGAGACCTTGCACTGGGGGAGAAATGTCGCCTAGCTTCTACGCCTCGCGCCATGCTGCAAGACCTGAAGAACCGGCTGCAGGCGGAAGTCGAGCGCCTGAATCACGAGATCAACTTCGTTCTGCCGAAGGAGATCGAAAAGGCGCGCGCCCACGGGGATCTGCGCGAAAACTCCGAGTACAAGGCTGCCCTCGAGCGGCAGCAGTTCGCCCAGGCCCGGGTGCACCACCTGCGGCTGCGCCTCTCCAAGCTGTCCGACGTGTCCGAGAAGGACATCCCCAGGGATCGCGTCGGCTTTGGGTCCCGGGTGACCGTGCAGGACGCGGAGACGAAACAGCGCGAAGTCTACGCACTGACGCTGGGCGAGTTCATCGATGGCGATGACGCCGAGGACGAGGTGCCGGTGTCGATGGCCTCACCCCTGGGCAAGGCCCTGTTGGGCGGCAAGGTCGGCGAGACGCTGACCATCACCCTGCCGATGGGGAAGCGCAAGCTGAAAATCGTCGAGCTGGTCACGGTGCACCAGCTCGCATCCGAGCCGTAGCCGCTAGAGATCGACGCGAAACAGCAGCGGGCCGGTCGGGGCCACCGAGCCCGTACGCGGCTCGACGCTCATCGCCAGCCCCGTCACGCTTCCCGCCCCCCGCGGGACCTCGAGCGTCATCACCATCGGCGTGTCCCGATCCATCGGCATGACCGCCGCCGGACGCGCCTGAGATCCCGTCAGGAACCACAACTGGTACGCCTGTCCCGGGAGGTTGGGGGCGAAGTGGTGGCACGTCACGAGCCAGCGCCGGCGGAGGCTGTCGGCGTAGATCGTCATGGCACCGGGGCGACCGGCGGTGGTCACGGGAATCATGAACACTCGCCCGCCCGGTTGGCGCAGCAGATCGAGAGTGTCACGCGCCGCGGCGAGGCCAGTCTCGAGCCGGGCCGTGTGGCGCCACAGCACGCCCCCTCCGGCCAGCGCGCCGACCAGCGCCGCCGCGGCGAGCAGCGGCCATGGTATCAGTCGCGCGGAAAGGGCGCGACGCAACACGCGATCCTTGAGCTCCGCCCGCGGCATGCGCGGCGCGGCAGCCATCCCGAGCCATTCGCTCATTCGGTCCAGTCCCGAAGCGCGCTCAACGAGTCCTCCAGTTTGCGATGCGCAAGACGCAGGCGTGTCTTCACGGTCCCCAACGGATCACCGGTGCGCCGCGCGATCTCCACGTGTGACAGCCCTTCGAAATACGCGAGCAGCACCACCTGCCGCTGCTCCGGCGGCAGGGCGGCGAGCGCCTGGTGCACGGCGCGGTGGACCGGCCACCCCGGCACCGCCGCCTCTGCGTCGGTCTCCGATCGATCGGGCGTCGCCGCAAGGGTGTCACCGCCGGCCAGCCATTCCCGCTCCACCCGATGCGCCTTGCGCCACCAGCGGCGCCGGCGACGCAGCAGGTCCACGGACCGGTTGCGCGCGATCGACAGCACCCACGGCACGAGCGGACCGCGGGCCGGGTCGTGCAAGTGGATGCGTGACCACACCTGCTCGAATACCGCGCCGAGGACATCCTCCGCTTCGTCCTCGTCCCGCAGGATCCGCACCGCCACACCGAGCACCCATGGCGCCAGGAGATCGTACAACTCTCCCAGCGCACGCTCGTCGCGGGCGAGCAGCCGCTCGAGCAGCGATCGTTCCTCCTCTTGACTGAGACGACGCGCGTGGCTCACTTAGATTTCAACCGACTCCCTTCACCCATCGTTCCCCGGAGCATCTGGATGCTGAACGCCTATCGTCCCGTTGTCTATGCTACCCTGCTGGCCTCCGGTGCGGCCGCCCGGCTCGCCGCACAGGCCGATCCTGACCGTCCTGTTTCAGGCGGTGGAACACTCCCTGCGGGGTGGCACGCGCGCACCGACGGCAACCGGCCGCTCGCCAACGTGAAATTCGACTCGATGAGCGTGGGTCACCACGTCACCCTCGGCCCGGCCGCCATTTTCTGGCGCGACGCCGACAGCGCGAGCGGCAGCTACACCGTCGAGGCCAAGTTCTGGCAGTTCCCCTCCGATACGCACCGCGACCACCGCGAGGGCTACGGCCTGTTCATCGGCGGCAGCACGCTGCAGGCCACCGGCCAGCGCTACACGTACTTCCTGATCCGGGACGACGGGATGTACCTCGTCAAGCGGCGCATGGGTGACTCGACCTGGGCGGTGACGAAGGGCTGGACCGCGAGCGACGCCATCGCGAAGCACGACTCCGGCCCCAATCTTGAGATGGCCAATCCCCTCGAAAACACCCTGACGATCCGCGTGACGCCGGGCGAGGCCACGTTCCTGGTGAATGGGAAGCTGGTGTACAAGGCAAGTGAGGTGGATACCAAGGGGATAGTGGGATTCAGGGTGAATCACAATCTCAACGTGCACCTGGGCCAGCTGCAGATCACGAAATCCTGAAGACGGGAGCCGAGCCTGTAGTCTCCGTGGCTGGGACCAACGCAACAGCCAGCACCAGGACCATGATCGCGCCGATGAGGATCACGTTCAGCGACTCCAGCACATCCCTGACGTGGTTCCCCACGATCGCCGGCGCGCTCAACGTGATGCACGCGAAGCTGCCCCAGAGCAGCGCCCGGCGCCAGCTCGACCCCGGCGCGCCTGGCGCTCGTTGCCGTAACGCCCACCAAGCGAACGTGTAAGGAACGATCAGCACCACGTAATGCGCCTTCCAGGCGAGCGGATCCACCACCACCATCGCGCCCAGCAGAATGGCGAGCTCGGCGGCGACGCGCGGGTCCGCCCAGTCACGCGGATGGTGCCGGAAGCGCCAGGCCAGTAGCAGCGCTACGACGATCGCACAGGCGACGAACGTCCCCTGTAGCGCCCGCGCCGGCCAGTCAGCTACGGCATAGTGCAGCGGGTCGCGTAGGCTTCCCGCCTCCGTGAAGAGCCGCTTCAGCGCCGCGGGGAACGACTGGTTCATGAATTGCGGAGTCGGGTCGGCGGTTTCCCTGGCGGCGACCGCGCGCCAGGTGTGCCAGGCGCCGATGGCGCGTGTGGGACCGAGCACGAGAACGGGCAGCGCCACATTCAGCAGCACGAGAAACGCGACGGTCCAGCCGAACTCCCGCCAGGCTCGCTTGTACAGGAGATACGGAAGCAGGAGGACAGGCACCGCCTTTGTGCTCGCCGCCACGGCGAGCGAGAGTCCCCCCTGCGCCATCCGGCCGTGGCCGAACAATCGGAACGCCAGCAGCACGAGAAACAGCACCTGCGCGTTGATCTGGGTGTGCTGCACGTGCTCCTGGAAAAGGCGAACCGTGAGCAGGAACGGCACGATCACTACGCCAGAGCCGAATGCCAGATGTCCCGCATCGCGAGGCCAGAAGGTGACCGGCCCCTCGCGCGAGGCGAACAGCTCAGCCGACAACCTGCAGCACCCCCAGATCGCGAGTACGTCGCCCAGCTGCCAGACGAGGAGCGCGAGTGTCGCCGACACTTTGGCGAAGAGTGCAAGGATGGCGGCAATGAGGAAGAAGAAGGGAGGCCAGGTATTGATGGCCAGGCTGTACGGATCGCTGCCCGACAGCACGAGATCGCCCACCTGCACATACCCCTCGAAAATCACGGCGTGCTGCCGGCTCAGCGAGCGGAGGACTTCGGCAGTCGCGGCGACCAGCACGAGTGCGATCAGCGCGATCTGCGCGCTCCGCGTTGCACGCTCGCTCCGGAAGCGCGGCCACGGATCTCGAGGCACCGCGAGCCGAAGCTTCACGCGTGAATGGGGCGAATCACAAAGCGCAGCCGACGGTGCGCCTCACGCACGGCGCGTTCCGCAAAGCCGGAAGTATCGGCCCGCGCGAATATGAACCCGGGATAGCGCGCGCCCTCGGGCCACGGAACGAGTGTCTCGCCGCGATGCGCCGTGATCACCACATCGTCGACTCCGGGGACGCGCTTCGCCTCGTCTACCCCGCCGACATCCTCGAGAATTCCCGCGCCCGGCACCGGGATCATCATCACCGCCGCTGCTTGGGGCTCCCGTGCGAGCGTTGGCAAGGGAAGCCGCAACGCATGTCGGATCACGATCTCCTCGAGCGAGACGCTTCCGTCGCCAAAGCGCAGCACCGCGGAGCACCGCCCGCCGATCGGCCGCGCGGCCAGCTCGATGAGCCACGGTCCCCGTTCGTTGTAGCGCAACTCGGCGTGGATCGGGCCTTCGCGCAACCCGATCGCGCGGGCAGCGGCAGCCGCACACTCCGCCAATGCGGTCTGCTCCACAGCGGGATGCCGTGATGGCGTGACGTAGATCGTCTCCTCGAAGAACGGTCCGTCCAACGGGTCCGGCTTGTCGAACAGTGCCAGCACGTGCAGCTCACCGCCGACGAGAAGTCCCTCCAAAGCGACCTCGTACCCCGGGACGAAGTCTTCGACGAGGTACTCGAGCACGCCAGCAGCGCCCTCATCGGGATCACAGGCGGACTCGAGGATGGTGCCGAGGCGACGAACCACGGCGGCGAGCTCCCGAGGATCGTTGGCGCGCATCACACCCCGACTGGCGCTTAACCGTAGCGGTTTGACGACGCAGGGATACCGGGCCGATTCACTGACGGCGTCCATGTACTCGCCGATCGCGTGCAGCGAGAATCCCGGTACGGGTACGCCTGCCTCGTGGAGCATGGTTCGTTGTAGATGTTTGTCGCGTGCGGCCAGCGCAGCCTCGAGAGGATCTCGGCCACGCCCGAAGGCCTGATCGATCGCTGTCGCCACGACGACGGTGTCGTCATCTACGCCCAGTGCCGCCTCGAACGGATACCGTTCGGCGAAGCGGCGCGCCTTCCACACCGCCCAGTCGAGACTCTCGAAGTCGAGCGTGAGCAGCCCGTCCGGGCGCGTCTCTTCGAACGCGCTGGGTTTCTCGGACGCGACGGTGAGATCGATCTGCAGTCTGCGCGCCGCCTCCACGAACGCAGTGGTCCGGTAGGTGGAGGTCGGCAACAGGAGGAGGAGGCGCGTCGGGCTACTTCTTGGCGGAAGCGAAGTAGGGGTTGGTGCCGGAGGTGTGGTCGGTCACGTCCACGATCCCCTTCACCTCCGGGAGATACTGGTTCAACATTCCTTCGATGCCCTGGCGCAGCGTCACGCTCGCCATGCCGCAGCCCTGACACCCGCCGCTCATACGGAGCAGCACGATCGACTCCTGCACGTCGATCAGCTCGACCCGGCCGCCGTGGCGCGCAACCATCGGGTTGACCTGCTGCTCGAAGAGATCGTTGACGCGCTCGTAGAGCTCGTCATCGGATACCCGCGCAGCGCCCGTCGCGGGCGAGCGATCGGCGACAGCGGGGCCGGGCCCGGCGAGCGCCTGGCGAATCGCCGCGCCCACGGCCTTCCCCGCCACCTGCCACGCCTCGGGCGAGTCCTTCACTACTGTGATGAGGTTCCCCGAGACGAGGATCTCTTTAACTCCAGGCAGCGCGTAGAGCGCCTCCGCGAGCGGTGATCCCGCCGCCTCAGTCCGGTCGGCGAAGCGTCGGACACCCTCATAAACGGGGCGGTCGACGAGAAACTTGCAGCGCTGTGCGTCGACGGGCTCGGCGGTGATCCGGATATCGGAAGCCATGGTCGTAACCTAATTGCGCGCGCCAGCCCCGCGAAGCTGCCGGGCCGCGGCCACCAGATTCTTGAGCGCCGGCACGGTTTCCGCCCAGCCGCGGGTCTTCAGCCCGCAATCGGGATTCACCCAGATCTGGCGCTCGTCGAGTACAGTCCGCATCGCAGACAACGCCGTCACGATCTCACTCACCGTCGGCACGCGTGGCGAATGGATGTCGTAGACCCCTGGGCCGATCTCGTTGGGATAACGGTAGCGCTCGAACGCGCGCAGCAGCTCCGATCCGGAGCGCGCGTTCTCGATCGAGATCACATCGGCGTCCATTCGGGCGATGACCTGCAGCACGTCGTTGAACTCGCTGTAGCACATGTGCGTGTGGATTTGGGTGTCATCCGCCACGCCGCTCGTCGCGAGGCGAAACGCGTTGACTGCCCAATCCTGGTAGGCTGTCCAATCGGCGCGGCGCAACGGCATCCCTTCCCGCAATGCCGGCTCGTCGATCTGGATGACCCGTATCCCCGCGGCCTCGAGGTCCTTCACTTCGTCCCGGATGGCCAAGGCGAGCTGCCGCGCAGTCTCGGCCCGCGGCTGATCGTCGCGTACAAAAGACCATTGCAGGATGGTGACCGGACCGGTGAGCATCCCCTTCACGGGCCGTCGCGTCCTGGATTGCGCGAACGCGCTCCAGCGAACCGTCATCGGCCCGGGCCGGGCGACATCACCGAAAATGATCGGCGGCTTGACGTAGCGGGTCCCGTAGGATTGGACCCACCCGTGCTCGGTGAACGCGAATCCCGCGAGCTGCTCGCCGAAGTACTCGACCATGTCGTTGCGCTCGAACTCGCCGTGCACGAGTACGTCGAGCCCGATGTCCTCCTGCAGCGCGAGCGTCTTGGTGATCTGCTCTTCGATGAAGCGGTCGTACTCGGCCGCGCTCAGCTCACCGTTCAGAAACCGACGTCGGGCGGTGCGTACCTCGGGCGTCTGCGGGAACGAGCCGATGGTCGTGGTGGGGAACGCCGGGAGCTCGAGCTGGCGCTTGCGCCGCTGGACATAGGGCGTGGCGCGGCGCAGGTCGCGCTCGGTGATCGCCGCCACCCGCTTGCGCACGACCGCGTTGAGTGTCAGCGGAGACGACCGGCGCGCCGCCGCCGCCTGCGCGCTCTCGCGCAGCGCGCCGGCAACAGCCGCCGACGTCCGCCCCTCGCGCAACGCACGCGCGAGCGTGGCGACCTCTCCGAGTTTCTGCTTGGCGAAGGCCAACCAGGGCCGGATCTCGTGGTCGAGCTTGGTCTCCAGGTCGAGATCGAGCGGGACGTGCAACAGCGAGCAGGAAGGAGCGATCCAGAGCGAGTCGGGCCCGATCCGGGCAGCCGCCCGCTCGAGCGGCTGGAGCGCCGCATCGAGGTCGGTGCGCCACACGTTGCGGCCGTCCACCACCCCGAGCGACAGCACCCGGCCCTTGGACCAGCGCTCAAGCAACGGATCGAGCTGCTCCGGGGCTCGGACGAGGTCGACGTGCAATCCATGCGTCGGCAACGCCAGCACGACGGGAAGGTTCTCGGCGAGCCCGGCGAAGTAGGTCGCCAGCAGGAGTTTTGCCCCGCCGGTCCGTTCGGCCAGGAAACCGTACGCCTTGCGGAACGATTCCAGCTCGTGCGCCGTGCGATCCAGGGCGAGACAGGGCTCATCGATCTGTATCCACTCAGCGCCCGCCGCCGCCAGCTGCTCAATCGCCTCCGCATAGACCGGCAGCAACCGATCGAGCAGGCTCAGCCGCTCGAACCCGGCGGCCTTTTCCTTCCCGAGCAGCAAGAAGGTGACCGGACCGATCAGCGCCGGCTTGGTGGGGATGCCGAGTTTCTTCGCCTCGGCGAATTCGTCCACCGGTTTTGTAGAGCCGAGCCGGAACGTCTGATCCGACGTGAACTCGGGGACGATGTAGTGGTAATTGGTGTCGAACCACTTCGTCATTTCCATCGCGGTCACGTCTTTACCGCCGCTTTGGACACCGCGGGCCATCGCGAAGTACGTATCGAGATCGACCGTGGAGCCGCTCCAGCCGTAGCGGGCGGGAACCGCACCGACGAGCGCGCAAGTATCGAGGACGCGGTCGTAGAAAGAGAAATCGTTGGATGGAATGAGATCGATCCCCGTCTCGCGTTGCAGGCGCCAGTGCCGGGCGCGCAGCTCAGCGCCGGTCGCGAGCAGGGTTGCGCGAGTGGTCTTGCCACTCCAATAGCCTTCGGTGGCGCGCTTCAGCTCGCGCGCGGCGCCAAGCGGGGGGAACCCGAGCGTTTGCGAGAGGGGCATGGGGGAGGAAATCTACTCAGGAAGCAGGACAGGTGGAGGCGGACGAGACCCCTCGCGTCCGCCTCCAGCCCCCGACGGCCGTGCAGACTACGGGATCGTGAAATTCACTCCCGTAACGTGCGCGCCGGGGCCGACGACGACGGATTGTGAGGGTGCATTATGCCCCGTCACCGTCGAACTGTCCGCAACCGTGTAAGTCCCCGGAGGAAGAAGTGTCAGCGTGTATGCGCCTGTGTTGGGATCGGCGAGCGTCATCGCCACCGTATCCGTCACGACGGGACTGACAGACACCGTGTCTATAGCAAACAGGACACCATTGGCCGACGCCGGGCTCGACAGGCCCGAGATCGAACCGGACTGGTCCGTCACGACGCCATGTAACACGGGCTTGAACAACACCTGCACGGGCGTAGCCGGTCCCGCGAGGACGAAGCTTCGATCGACGTTGAAATCGACGAGCAGGTCGGTGCGACCGGGCACGATGTGGATCGGCCCACCGAAATCGACCTTGATCCCCGTCTGCATACCGCTCGGCACCTTGAGGACACGCGGCGTCTGCTCTCCGACGAGCAACACCATCGCCGAATCCACGACTAACCGCAGCTGAACGTAATCCCCGGCCTGGATAGTCTTTTGGCCCAGAAGGGCTGTGACCCCGCCCTGGAGAGCCAGGAGGTCGTACTTGGTCGACGGACCGGTGGTGATGGTGTCGCGGGCAGTGCCGTCACCCCCCACGAGATAGACGACCGAGATCCAGGCTGCGGCGCTGCTGATCTGCGCATTGGGGGCATCCGTCAACCGCACCGACACCTGACTCATTTGCGGGCCAACGGAGCCGTTGCAGGCGCCGAGCGCCAGGACGGCCATCGATGTCAAGCACACACGTGAACGCATTACTCCACTCCTTTACGGCCGGTGCGGGTTGGTTTTTGCCTTCGAGTTGGCGTGAGGGTTCGGGGCCGCCCGCGCCTCGGCTGCCCGCTCGAGCCCCGCCGCCGCAGCGGCGGGGGGCACGCCGCCTGCAGCGGCGGCCTGGACCTGCGCCGGAAGATTCGTCAGGTCCCCGAGGGGCAGCCCGGAGCGGACGGCCGATTGCACGAGGCCGACTGTTTGCCCGCGAGGCACGCCCATGGCGGCCAGCGCTCCGCCGACCTGCAGCACCGCCATCGTGGGATGCGTGCCATCGGCGGTCCGTGCGATCGCGGCGACATCGTCGCTCGTGAGACCAGCGCCGAGCGCGAACGCCCCGGCCTCGATCTCCTGAGCCCCGGGGGACGTACCGGTGGAGCGGATGGCGGTCGCCGCCACGTTGAGCTGTCCGAAGACCGTCTGGACCGCGGCCGCGATGCGGTCCGGCGCGGCGCCCTTCGCGGCTCCTTCCAACGCCTTGTCGACCAGTGGGGCGTCCGGCAGTCCGAGTCTCCGAGCCGAATCGGCCAGGGTCGAAACAAGTTGAACGACCTCGGGGGAAACTCGACCCACGAGCCGCGCACGCACGTCGCCTTGCGCCGCCAGGCCGTGGGCGAGCCCCCCCAGAACCACGAGACACACCGAGAGCCGCTTCACAGGATCCGTCCGTTGATCGGATTCACACTCACCACGCTGTTGCGCCGTCCGAAGCCGTCATCCACCGCCGGGGCGGCAGGATCGGTCACCCAGTTCCGCCCGTCGACGATGAAGCCGTATTGATGTTGGCCCGACGGCAGCGCGAGCGTCACCGTCCACATGCCGTCTGACCCGAGTCTGACGAGGGGGGTGGCCGTTGGATCCCACCGGTTGAACGTCCCAGCGACGGTCACGCGGCTCGCGCGTGGGGCGTACAACTCGAAGCGCACGTAGACGCTGTCACGCTGTCCCGTCAGCGCGGTCCGTTGTTCCACCGTCGCTGGAGGCGTGCTCGTCCGCATCAACATCAGGAGCACGGCCGCCGCGGCGATCGGCACCATCACCACCCAACGCGGAACCGTGGGCGCCGACAACCAGTGCCACGCTCGGGACCACGGGGTGGCGGCGCGGCGCCGCACGCGGGCCATCACACGCGCGTCGACCGAGTCGGAGAGCGAGACTGCCTGCCGCTCGATTGCGTCGAGCAGCAACCGCCGCGCGTCCTCGGCTTCGAGCCGCAGGTCCGGTGGCAGCGATTCGATTCCCCGCTCACCGTCCAGCACCTGCTTGACCAACGGATTCCATTCGCGTTTCATCACGGTGCCTCCAACAACTCGCGCAACCGGTCGTAGGCCCGGTGCATGCGCATCTTCAAGGCCGCGACACTCGTCGACAGCCGTGCGGCAATTTCTTCGTAGGACAACCCTTCCACGTGCTTTAGCACGAACACCTCTCGCTGCTCTGCCGTGAGCCGCAGCAATGCACCCTGCAAAGCCTTCACCACCTCCGACCGCTCCAACTCCGACTCGGTCTGCTCCGGCGCCGGAACCTCGTCAACGCCCTCGAGTCCACTCTCCCAGCGGGTGCGCCGCCGCTCGGCGAAACAGCGGTTCCGCAGGATCAGGAAGAACCAGCCGGCGAAATTGTCCGGCTCCCGGCACTGGCCCAGATGCGTATACGCCCGGACCATAGCATCCTGCACCGCGTCTTCCGCCGCGTCGATCGAGCCCAGCATGTGCGCCGCGTAGCGGGCGTAGCGATCCCGGTATCGGCGTACGAGCACCGCAAACTGTTCGACGTCGCCCGCCAGGACAGCCCGTACGACCGACCCGTCGGACGGCGCGCCCGAATGGTCCACCCGGTCTCCTTGGGTCTCGCCAGTCACCACGCGGGATGCTAGGAGGCCGGGGTTCCCCCGGCAACCGTCCTGAAGAGTCGCAGCCGGGGATTTGGTAACGCGCTGCGGCGGCGGCGCTTCCAGAGGGCGTTACCGGGTCCCCCCACCATGGCTCTTCATGCTGCACCCTACCCTAGTAGAGGGGGCTCTCGCGTGACTAAGGAAACCGCCGAGCGCCGCTTGACCCCGGATGGGGATCTGGTAGCGCGGATGGTGGCGAAGGACGGGGCGGCGCTGGATGAGCTGTGGGACCGGCACTCGCGCACGGCCTACGCCGTCGCGATCGGAATCCTGCGCGAGCCAGGCCGCGCCGATCAAGCCGTTTCAGAGGCGTTTCTCGAGGCATTTTCGGCCGCAAACGAGTTCGTTCCCGGCGAGCTTACTGTCCTAGCCTGGCTCACCAAACTCACCCGGCGACACGCCGAGGCGATGCTCGTTCCGACGACCTGAAGCTCACAATCTGGAACGCTTGAGGGGGCGCAACTCCGTTGCGTCCCCTCATATTTTTGGGTTCCATGCCTCGCCTGGGCGTCGTCGCCGCCCCCGTCCTCGCGATGGGTCTCGCCATGGCTTCCCACGCCTCCGGCCAAACCACCGCGTCGGGGCAAGCCGGAGTGGGCACGGTGCGGTTCGCGGGCGGAGCGACGACGAGCCTCCTTTCCTTCTCTCCCGACCTTTCCACGAACGGGCCGAACCACCAGGTGTCGCTTGGCGCGACCGTGGCGGCCGTGCCACACAGTACCGGCTACGGGCAACTGCACTTTTCGACATGGGTCACCACGGCACGCGTCGCCGGTCACTGGCAACTCGCATCGGACATCGAGCTGGCGGGAACGACCCTCGGCGGCGGTCGCGCGAGCGGTAGCGGATCCATCATAGGCGAGGCGCTCTATGTCACGCAGCGCTGGGGAGTCGCGATGGGGGCCGGCCCGACATCAGGTTGGATCACGAACGTACTGCCCGTCACCTCCCTACACGCTCGTCTGCGTGGCTGGTGGAGTGATGGACCGAGCTCGACCGCACTCACCGGCAGTATCGAGCCGAACCGGTTTCTCGGCGCCTGGTTCACCGACGTCACGGGCACCCTTGTGCGACACCAGGGCCGTTTCTCCGCCCAAGTGACGGCCGCGGGCCGAATCAGCACGACCTATGTATCGCGAGCCGCCGGGCTCGTTTCCCTGGAGCTCCGCCTGACGCCGGCCTGGTCGTTCAACGTCGTCGGCGGGAACGTGCTCCCGGATCCGTATCAAGGTTTCCCTGCAACGGGCGTTCTGCTGGCGGGTGTCCGGGTCCAATTGCCAATTTCCCGCTCTGCGACGCGCTACGTGGCTCGGGGCAACGGATTCGTGGTCACGAGAAGCGCTGATGGCGTCACGCTCGAATATGAGCGCCGGAGCGCACGGAGTATCTCCATCGCGGGGGATTGGAACAGCTGGCTGCCAACACCGCTCAATTCCACGCGGCCGGACCGCTGGAGGGTGAACCTGCCGCTGCCACCCGGCGTGTACCATTTCACGCTGCTGGTCGACGGGAGCGCATGGACCATCCCACCCGGTGTGCCGAGCGTTCCCGACGGTTTGGGGGGACGCGTCGCCGTGCTCGTCGTGACACCGTGAGCTGGACCCGCCGCGTGGCGAAGGACATGTTGTCCAGATAGGCACCAATTCCTGTTGTCCGGTTCGGCACCGCGCGGGAGGTCGCACGTGGCTGACAACACATCGCGGTCGTATTTCGGTCAGCACATCACGCGGCGCGACTTCCTGAACGGCACGCTGCTCGGCGTAGGCGGGGCGCTGCTCGGGTGCAGGCCCCCGAGTCAGCTCCCGTCGGAGGGGGGGGCGTCAGCGGGGAGCGCGCTCGGTCCCGAGTGGTATGGCTACGGGGGAGTAGGAGACTACCGCTCCTCGCACGGCAACACGCCGGAGGTCGTAGAGACGGCGCATCGACTGCGCGACGGCGGGTTCCCCTCCGATTTCGATCGTGTCGAGCGCGTCGAGAACTACGACCTGGTCATCGTCGGTGGCGGGATCGCCGGTCTCGGAGCAGCGCTCGAGTTCTCGAAAAAGCGGAAGGCCGGACAAACCTGCCTGATGCTCGACAACCACCCCATGTTCGGAGGGGAAGCCAAAGAAAACGAATTCGACGTCGGTGGGGTCCGGCTGATTGGACCGCAGGGCTCGAACAGCTTCTTCCTTCCAGCCGCTGTGACGGATCCGGCCGGGGCGTCCGGGGATGCCCGGTACTACGCGGAGTTAGGCGTGCCGCGGGAGTTCCGGTTCCGCGACTGGCCGACGACGGAGAAGCCGCTGCGCTTCGGTCGCGACAACTACGAACATCTCGTCCGAGGCCTCCAGGAGCACACGAGCCTCGGAACCTTTTTCACAACTGGTTCGGGAGAGGGAACCTGGTCCGTGGACATGTGGCAGCGGCGCCTGGCCGACGCTCCCCTCTCCGAAGCCGTCCGAGCGACGCTTGTGCAATGGTACCAATCGGGCGCGACGCGCAAGTTCGAGTCCGACGACGCAGCGGTGCGGGCGCTCGACATCATGACATACGAGCAGTTCCTCGAGCAGGAGCTCCATCTGGCCCCAGAGGCCGCCCGTGCCGCTGACCTGCTGCTCGCATCGGCCGTAGGCTTGGGGAGCGACGCCATCTCAGCGTACGTGGCCTACCAGCTCCCGGTGCCGGGCCTCTCCGAGCCGCTCGCGCCCGACCTCCGGAGGATCTCGTTCCCGGGCGGCAACTCGGGTTTCGTACGACACTTTCTCAAGCGGTTGATTCCGGACGCGATCGGCGGAGCAGACACTTTCGAGGATATCGTCACCGGGCGCATCAACCTCGCTGCCCTCGATCGCCCGGAACAACCATTCCGCGTTCGCCTGCGCTCGACCGTTCTCCGGGTGGAGCACGACGGTGATCCAGCATCCTCGGGAGCGGTTCGGATCATCTATGTCCGCGATCGCAGATTCTATGGGGTCCGTGCCAAGGCCGTGATCATGGCGACGGGTGGGTGGATCAACAAGTACGTCGTGCACGACATGCCACAGGATGTTCGTGATGCATACGCGCAGTTCGTGCATGCTCCCTTCATGGTGGCGAACGTCGCGCTGACCAATTGGCGCTTTCTCTACCGGCTGGGGATCACCGCAGCCATTTGGGACCACGGCGAGCAGGATTTCGGCTATACCTGCAACATCAGGAACCCAATGCAGGTCGGCAGCTACCAGCCCCCGCTGGATCCGGGACAGCCGACGATCCTCAGCTTCTACACGCCTTTCCATCGCCCCGGGCTGCCGGCACGGACGCAGGCGACTCAGGGCCGTGTGGATCTGCTCACCACTAGCTATTCGGAGTACGAGCGAAAGATCTCAACCGAGATGACGAAGCTGTTCGCTGCCTCCGGGTTCGACCCCCAAAAGGATGTGGCCGGGGTGATCCTGAACCGCTGGGGACACGCGTTCTGCGTGCCGTTTCCGGGCTTCTTTGGTGGTGCGTCGGGGAGGGCGCCTCGGGATGTCATTCGCAAAGGTTTCGGTCAGATTGCGTTCGCGCACTCCGAACTCGTGGGCTGGCAGCATTGGGGGCCGGCCGCGGACGAGGGGCGGCGGGCATTCAACCAGATCGCTGGCGCCATCTGATCGCACTGAAGTGACGGGGCCCCGAGGCCCGGGGCACGCGACCGCGGGGCCCGGCACAACCCTGCAGATGGAAATACTCAATACGTGTAGTTGAGCGTGATGCCAAACGATCGCGGCTGGTTGGTCAGGTAGCCGACACGCGCGCGCGTTCCACGCTCCCGATCGAGGGCCAGGAACGCCCGTGTATCGGTCAGGTTGTTGGCGAAAACGGCGGCCTCCCATTTCTCGCGGGTCAGGCCGACGCGGACGTTGACGAGGCCGTACCCGGGCAGTTTCGGGTTGTACGTGAACGTGCTCTGCGTCAGGGGTCCACCTATTGTCTTGCCCCCAGCCTGCTGGAACGAGAGCAAGTTGACGGTGCCCGCGCCAGGCGCTTCGTCATCGATCAGCGTGTAGCGCGAGCCGTTGTACGAGAAGCTCCCGCTGATGAAGGCACGCGAGCCCGCGGCCAGCAGCCATCCGTACGTCGCAGCGCCACTCGCCTGGACCTGCGGCACGGCGGGGAGACGATTGCCTGACTTGATCCCGGAGATGATGTTCCCCGCCCCGTCCTTGAGGTCCGATTCGAGCTTGCCGTTATTGAGAGCTGCGGACACCGCGAAATCCCAGTGCTGGTCGGGAGAGAGGGTGGCCTCGACCTCCACGCCCTGGCTCCGGGCCTTGGGCGCGTTCAGGATGAGACGAGACGAGCAGGAGCCCGCGGTCACGGTCAGCTGGAGATCCGTGACTTCCATGTCGAACGCGGACAGGTTGAAGGTGGAGCGGCCGCTCTGCGCCTTCACTCCCACCTCGTAGTTCCACACCTTCTCGTCCTTCCATGAATTGTGGCCGCTGAATACGGCGAGATCCTGAGGCGTGCACAACGAGACGTTGAGCGGGTCGTTGATTCCGCCGAGGCGGAACCCGCGCGAAGCCTGCGCGTTGAAGGTGACGGCGTCGGATGCCTTGTAGCTGGCGATGAAGCGCGGCGCGACGCCGTGGGCTTTGGTGGCGCCGGGCTGCAACTGCGGTTTTCCATCAGCGCCTTGGCCAAAAATGCCGTCGAAGATCTGATCACGCTGCTCGTCGAACCTGTAATAGCGGATGCCGCCGGTGAGGTCGAAGCGGTCACCAACTGGAACCGTCGCCTCACCGAAGGCGGCGATCTGTTTCAGGTAATAGTGGAGGTCGGACCAGAACAAGTGGTCCTTGGGCGAGTAGACACTCCCGGTGAAACCATAGGGAGCACCAAGGAGCGGCGCCGCCAGGGTGTCAAAACCCGCCACCAACAGGTCCTGGCCGTAGTGGCGATGGTTGCCGGCGTAGAACCCGCCCACGACAAAGTGGAAGCCGCCTTGTCCACCGGAGAGACGCACCTCCTGGGTCGCCACATTGGTCTTGGTGGCGTCGTTCAGCGGCGCGTCCAGCGTGTACACGTTTTCCGGGAGTCCGATACTGCCACCGGTGATGCTCGAGGTCAGAGCGCCTGCGTCGCGCACGACCAGGATGTTGCGGTGGGTCCACGAGCTGATCGACGTCAGGCTGACCTTGCCGAAATCGTAGCGCAGATTCAGATCGGTGAGCAGGAAATCGTCGGTGAACGGCTCGTTGATCTGCGTGAACAGGCGACGCCCGCCCAACGTCACGGGCGGCCGCGAGGTGGTATAGGGGTTGGCCAGGATGTTGAATGTATCGATGCGGTTCCAGCCCTCCATTTTTACCCGCTGAAACAGGATCCGCGGCGTGATGGTCAGCCGACTGCTTGGAGCGAGCCGGACGGCGACCCGCGCACCCGTCCGCGCTCCGCCGTTGACATCCTTGTTGACAGTGAAGTTGGGCTGCACGGCGTCCATCCAGCCGCCCAGTTCGTTGCTGTAGCCGGCGATGCGGAAGGCGGCCTTTTCGCCCAGGGGCACGTTGAACGCGAGCTTGGCGTCATTGCCGGGAGCGCCGCCGTCGATCCAGCTGACTCCTGTCTGGACCGCGGTGATGTGCTGGTGCAGAACGGGCTGGTTGGTGATATAACGCACCGTTCCTCCGAGCGACCCCGAGCCGAACAGAGTCCCCTGGGGACCGCGCAGCACTTCCACACGGGAGACGTCGAAGAGGTCGAGGTCAGGCGTGAACAGAGAGAGCGAGATCGGGACGTCGTCCAGGTAGGCGCCGACCTCTTCCTTCACCCCTGGCTGGTCCCGGGCGATCTGGCCCGACGAGACACCGCGCATCGCCACCTGGCTCTGGCCAGGCCCCAAGTTCTGCACGCTGAAGTCGGCCACGTTCGCCGCGACAGCCTCGATGTTCTCCGCGCCACGCACTCGCAGCGCCTGCTCGGTCGGGGCGGCGATGGAGAACGGCACTTTTGCCAGCTGCTGCTCGCGCAGCATGGCCGTGACGGTGACCGCCTCGAGCGTCAGCGGCTGTAGATCGAAGTCGACTGTCACCGAACTGTCCGCAACAACCTGCACGTTGCTGGTCAGCGACCGCAGTCCCGGCAGCGACGCGGCGACCGCATATGCGCCCGGCGCAAGCCCGGCGATGGTGTAACCGCCGTCGACGGCGGACGTGGTGCGGCTGACGGCGCCCGTGGCCTGGTTCGTGGCCGTGACTCGGGCACCGGACGATGCGATACCGCGAGCGCGTACAACACCGCTGATGCGACCGGTCTGGGCGCCAGCGGCAGTGCCATACAAGGCCACGGCCAGCACCACGCTGGTTAAGAAACGGCCTCCAAAGCGGACCATAGGACCCTCCAGTTCCAGGGTCGTGCGACGTATTGGGTGTCTCTGGAGCCTGGAATACGACGCATCCAAAACGCTGTCAAGGCGAGCGTGAAGTCCGAGTGTGAAGAGAGCGATAAGAAACCGCCGGGCGTTCGGAGTCGCCCAGCGGTCTCATTCTCCCGAGAGCCGACCACCGAGCGGCAGCTGTGCCGCCCGGCGGCAATCATCTCACCGCATCGACTCCCAGAGTAGGCTACTGCCGCGACTGCACCTCGAAGGAATTGATCGGCAGCGTACTATGAACGTGATCCTTCGCCGGGTCATCGAGGATGATCTGATTGATCCGACCCGTGCGGCGCATGTCAACCCAGCGCAGGCCTTCGAAGAGCAGCGAGTATTTCCGCTGGATGAGTACTTCGTCCTCCACCGCCTGCTGCGTCGCAGCGGCGAGGGTGTTATCCGGCGCAAGACCACCAGAGTTGACGCGGATAAAGTTGATGTCCGCGGCCGCCGAGACAGCATCTCGCGCCGTTTTGTTGTTGTTCGCCTCCGCCCGGATTAGAATCAGCTCTTCGTTCCGAATGAGCGGGATTGGCGAATCGGGCGTCGGATACCGGATCCACGCCAGGTCCGACACGTGCAGGGAGTCGAGGGGATCCTTCACCGGACTGCCCCGATTCGTCACCTTGGCCGTATACCGGTTATCGCTCCCGCCGTTCACGACCAGGCTGTCCCGCAGCGATTGATGTGCGAGTTGGATGGAAGACGACACCTGCTCGGAGAGTCCGTTCGTAACGTCTCCGGAGTTCCCGCTGAAGTCGAAGTACGCTCCCAAATCCAGCGACTGCGTCGTATCGATGAAAGACGCGCCCAGCGCCGTCAGCGCGTCATCGTAACACGTGGCGCAGGCGAACTCGCCGGCACGGTACAGATCGGCGCGTGCTTCCAGAGCCCGGTTGACCTGCAGGAACGTGGCAGGCGCGTTGAAGTTCGCGAAGCCAGCCGGGAGATCGAACGAGAATGCGCTGCCCGCGCCATTGAGGTGGGCCGCGCCGGAATCGAGCAGACCCACGACGTGCTTCCAGGCCGAGTCGTTCGTCACGAACGGCGCGGGCGGTGCCGTGAGGGGCCGGTTGACGTCGATCGGGATGGAGTCCTCGGTGTGCGCGAAGAGGATGATCATGTAGTTGTACGCCATCAATGTCTGCGTGAATCCGATGACGCCCTCTTTCTGCTCGGGGGTGAGTGCCGCAGTCCCGATGACGTTCAGGACATTGTATCCGCTGCGGATCGCGTTGTACTCCGCCAGCCACTGCCCGCCGCCGAACGCCCCGTTCGAGGGATCGAGGCTCGTCGCCGTAATCAGCTCGGACACGAACCGTGGATCGGCCGGATCGATCCGATAGCCTTCACGCCCGAGGATCGAGGCCTTGAGAATCCAGTTGGGGATGTCACCGCGCGTCGCGATCAGCAATCCCGCCATGGCGGCGGACACGCGCTGCGCCGAAGCGTTGTTGCCGATCTCCGTCGGCGAATTGGGGTTCGTGATTTCGAAGTTGCAGGCGCCCACCACCAGCGCGCCACCGAGGCCCAGGGCCGTCATAGCGTGAAAGAGCGGTCTCATGGTCAGAACCCCAAGTCGATCGAGAAGAAGTAGCTGCGGCTCGGCGGGAACGGAGCGACGTCGATGTCGCGCGCGATCGCCTGGTTGCCGAAGTTGGACACTTCGGGATCGAGGCCCTTGTAGGGGGTGATCCGAATCAGATTCCGCCCGCTGGCGTTCAGCCGCGCGTAGCGGATCCCGCCAAAGAAATGCTGAGTAATCGCCTGCGGCAGCTCATACGTGACCGACAGCTCGCGCAGCTTCAGGTACGAGCCGTCCTGCACGTAGACCTTCGTCAAACACGTCGGACACGTGCCGCCCCCCCAAGTCGCGATGCGCGTGTTGCCGGCAGGGACCTGGTCGGGAGAGTTGCTCCCGGCGTCGTACAGCAGCTGGGTGAGGTTGATGATGTCGCCACCCTTCTTCCAATCCCACAGGAAGCCCAGACTCCAGCGCTTCCAGGTGAGGTCGTTGGAGAGCGACATGAGGAATTTGGGCTCGGAGTTCCCCACCACACCTTCGTTGCCTACGATCTGGGTCGCTGACTTGCCCTGCTCGATTCGGAATGCTCCCAGCGACGTGCCGAAGCCACCGGTATTGAACGCGGGGACCGGCAGCTCGACGACTTTGCTCCGGTTCCGTGAGAAGGTGGTCCGGATGATCCAGTTCACATCAGGACGGCGGATCGGAGAAACCGACAACGCGACTTCCTGCCCGAGATTGCGCAGCTTGCCGCCATTGATGATCTCGTTGGTCCGGCCCGTCGACGGGGCGACCCGCGCCACCAGCAGGAGGTCCGTGATCGTCTTGTCGTAGTACGTGAACGACAACGTCGCGAACTCCTGGCCTAGCGTGGCATCGAAACCGCCCTCGGTCTCCGTTTGCCGCTCAGGTTTGATGTTGGCGGATCCTGCGTTCCCGCCGGCCAGCGTGCCAAACAGGCCGCCGATCGTCCCCGTGGCCTCAGGCGTGAACTTCTGGCCGAAGATCGGTGGGTTTCCGGTCTGGCCGACCGCGGCGCGCAGCTTCAGCTCGTCCACTCCCGTGAACGGGGCGACGAACCGGTACGAGGCGGAGGCCTTCGGGAAAAAGTAGTACTTCCGGGTATCGCCGTTCACACTGGACCGGTCGGCGCGAATGCCGAGTGTGACCAGGAGCCGCTGGTCGAGCGCCAGGAGCTCTTCCTGGCCGTAGAGCCCGATCCCACGAACTGGAGTCTGGTTCTGGTTGAGCGTGATGCTCGCCGCCTGGTTCACATTCTGCTGACCGTCGAGAATGGTCCGGCCCACGACGTTGGTCTGGTTCAGGTGGTTGTCTTGATACTGGAATCCGGCGGAAGTCGTGGCTGAGTAACTCCCGGAGGCGGGCGAATAGGTGTAGATCGCGCTCCCCAAGAGGTTGGCCCGCTGCTCCGAGGCCTTGCCAAGTACGACGGTGCCCGGCTGTCCATCTGCCGGCTCAAAGTACAGAGACGGCGGCGACAGGATGTCGTTCTGTTGCTCGAAGTAGTCCAGCCCCCCCGAGAGCGCGAACTCGAGATGATGCGGTCCGGATGTGAGGGCATCGTACCGCAGCCGGGTCGTCCCCAGGACGCGCCACACGTCTTCCGAGTTCTTCAGCAAGTTGAACGTCTGAAGCGGGTTGCTGCCGTTTCCGGGGAAGGGGTTGAACGGGTACACCCCGTTCACCGGCTCCAGGTTGAAGAAGCTCGGCGTGAAGGGGAACACGAGATACGGGCTCGTGCTCGTGTTGTCGTTGTTCGAAATACCCCGGTCGGCCAGGTCGTGAATGAGCTGGGTGCTCACCGAGAGGTGGAACCGCGTACCCAGGAGCTGATCGAGGTTCGCCCGCAGCGACTGCTTGTCGTATCCGGTGTTCTGAGCGATCCCGCCGTCGCGTTTCACGAGAGCGGAGATGAAGTAGGTCGTCTGGTCGGTTCCCCCGCTCACACTGGCGTCGGTCTCGTACGACAGGTTGTGTTGACCGTACAACTCCTGCTCGAAGTTGTAGAATGGGCATCCGTTACGACAAATCGGCCCGACGAGGGATGCTGGCCCGAAGGCACTCACCGCGTCGGCAGAATCCTTGAAGCGCCGCTGGCCGAGTGTGTTGGCCAGCCGGAACTGCCCGAGGCGTTGCGTCAGCGTAAACCGGGGCTTGCCGGGCTGCCCGCGCTTCGTCGTGATGATGATGACGCCGTTGGCCGCCTCGGACCCGTAGATCGCCGCTGCCGACGCACCCTTCAATACCTCGACGTTCGCAATGTCGGCCGGGTTCAGATCCGCAATGCGGTTGACGGGGTTGTCCTGGTTTGACGCGTTGCCACCCCCGGCGGCGGCCGTAACTGCGTTCATGTTGCTGGCGATGGCGTCATTTGAGATCACCAGCCCGTCCACGACGATCAACGGATTGACGCTGCCGTTGATGGTCGAGACACCGCGCAGCGTTATCTGCCCGCCGCCCCCGGGGGCGCCGGAGTTCATTTGTACGAGGGCGCCGGGGATCTTGCCCTGGAGCGCGCTTTCGATCGTTGGGGTAGGGGCCCGATTCAGCTGCTCTGGCGCCACCGTGGCGACGGCATTGGCCAGGTTCCGTTGGGAAACCGCGGTCGCCTGTCCCGTAACCACTACCGCTTCGAGATTGAAGATGTCCTGGTCGAGGGCCACGTCGGCCGTGGATTGATCAGCCGGAACCGTGAGCGTCCGACGCTTGAAGCCGACGCCACGTACCAGAACCGAGACATCGCCTTCCGGAGCGGCGAGCGAGTACGCTCCTTTGTCATCCGTCACCGCGACTATGGGGGTGCCGAGCACAGACACCGTCGCATCCCTGATCGGTTGATTCGTCTGGGCGCTCGTAACTTTGCCAGTGATCACACGGGTCTGCGCCCATGCGTCCCGCACCCCTCCCCAGAACGCGAGGAGCACCAAGACCACTCCAGACAACGATCGCTTGCCCACAGTCCCTCCTCGACGGCGGAAACCCACTGCCAACGGATTTTGGAAGGGGGCAATAGTCGCAGCCCGGGCCACGGGCCGCAAGGAGGGGGTTACGACCAGGAAATCCGGTAGCGGCAGACGGCGCCGCCCCGAGCCCGGCATTCTTCCTCGACGATCTGGACATTCGCGGCGCCGCACATCTCGAGGGCGCGACGGTGCCAGCCAATAACCGTGAGACAATCCGGCGCGGAAAACGTCTCCGCATCGCGGGTGGTGAGCACTGCCGAGGTCGGGCCCGTCGGCGCGTAATCACGGTGCCCGGTATCGTAGTACAGCTTGTAGATCTGCGGAGTCTTCGCCAGAAACGCTTGGGGATCGCCAGGCGCGAGGAACGCTTTGTGGACGCCGGTGAGATTCGCGTCTGCCGACGCAGCCCCGAGCCGCTCGAAGAACTGCGCGCGGCCACCTCCGAGCACCGCGACGATCGCGTCGTCCAGCCGGCGACCGAGTTCGAAGGGGCACCACTGGATCGCGACCAGATTGCGCAACGCGGCACGGTCGGATGCCGGGAGAGTGGCGAGCACCCGCTCGACCGCGTCCGGGCCGCCATGTTGCTCGACGAACTGAAGCCGGGATTTCAAGACCGAGCCCTTCACCTGCTGCACCGGCGCTCCTCGACGGACCGTTGCCCTCACGGTAGGGACTGACGCCCGCCGCGTCAATTCGGATGAATCCCCCCTGCCCGGAGGACTCACACCCGGGCATCTTTAGGCGTTTGCACCGCGCCCCGTTTCTTCCTCTCACGTGTGAGCTCCCGATGCGCGCACCGCTGTGGCGTTCACTGGCTGTCGCCACCCTCGTCATCCCGCTCTCGCTTGTAGCCCAGGAGCCGGCCCGCTTCGCCTCGTTGCAGGACGCGATGCGCGCCGGCGCGGCTCTGGCCGGCGGGACGGGACCACGCAACGTGAACTGGATCGACGGTGGGCGCCGCTACAGCTACATCGCGCGGGACGACTCGGGGCGCGAGGAGATCCGGGTCTTCGACCCTGCGACCCTCACCGACAGCCTGCTGTTTCGCGCCACTGGGCTCACCTTCCCCGGCACGAACGAGCCGTTCGCCTACGAGTCGTTCCAATGGGCGCATGATTCGAGGCATCTCGTCTTCCAAGCCCACTTCCGGCCGCTGTACCGCCGTTCGGGTACCTCCGACTTCTACGTGTACTCGCTGGCAGACCGCACGCTGACCATCGGCGCGCGCGGGGCGCGCACGGCGGAGCTCTCACCGGACGGCAAGGCGATGGGCTACGAGCGCGATGGCAACATGTTCGTGTACGATCTGGCGGCGCAGCACGAGACGCAGCTGACCACGGACGCAACGCCCACCGGCTATTACGGGCACTTCGACTGGGTGTACGAGGAGGAGTTTGGACTGGCCCAGGCGTGGAACTGGTCCCCCGACAGTCGCTACATCGCCTACTGGCACCTCGATGAAAGCGCCGAGCCGACAATACAGCTTACCGATTTCGCCGGCCGCCACCCCGAGTGGACGAGCATTCGGATCCCGCAACCGGGAGATTCCAATCCCCGCGTCCGGATCGGCGTGGTCGACGTGAGCTCGGGGCATTCGGTGTGGCTCGATCCGGGTGAGACCGGCGAGTTCTATGTCCCGCGCATCTATTGGACGAGCCGCCCCGACACGCTCGCCGTCATCACGCTCAACCGGCCGCAGAACACCGTCAAGCTGTACTTCTTCGACGTGCGGACCGGCGGCCGCCGTCTCGTGTTCACGCAATCCTCGGACACCTGGATCGACGTCTACGATTTCTACGCCAACGTGCAGGACCTGATGAGCTTTCCGGCCGGCAGGCACGAGTTTCTCTGGATCTCGGATCGTGACGGGTGGCAGCACATCTATCGATACGACTATTCCGGCCGCCTGCTGGGACAGATCACGCACGGGCGCTGGAGCGTGACCCGGATCGAGGGAACCGACAGCCCGCGCGGCATCATCTACTACACGTCGACGGAGGCCTCGCCGCTCGAACGGCAGCTGTACGCCATCGGCTTCGACGGCAAGGGTCAGCGCCGCCTCACGGCGACTGCGGGAACGCACAGCATCGACATGTCCCCGGACACGCGCTCCTACATCGACCGCTGGTCCGCGGTGAGCCAGCCGCGGCAGACCGAGTTGTGGGCGACAGCCGACGGGCGGAAGCCCGGACGCCTGCTCAAGAAGCTCGAGGACAACGCCACGGTCACGCGGTGGCTCGCCACGCACGCCTACTCCACACCGGCACTGATGCGGTTCACGACCGGCGACTCGGCGCAGATCGACATCTCGGTGGTGAAACCGGTCCCCTTCGACTCGACACGTCGCTACCCGATGGTGTTTGCGATCTACGGCGGTCCGGGCTCCCAGCAGGTCTACAATTCCTTCAGCGCCAGCACCTGGACGCAGTGGCTCGCTCAGCAGGGCTATCTCGTCGTGGGCGTGAACAATCGCGGTACGAACAATTACGGCAGCGCATTCATGAAGACGGTCTACAAGCGGCTCGGTTACTGGGAGGCGCACGACTTTGCCGAGACCGCGAAGTTCCTTGGGACGAAGAGCTACGCGGACGCGGCCCATGTGGCGATCATCGGCACGAGCTACGGCGGCTACAGCACCGTGTACGCGATGGAGATGTACCCGGACATCTTCACCGTCGGCATGGCGAACTCGCCGGTGACCGACTGGCGACTGTACGACAGCATCTACACGGAACGCTACATGGGACTACTGGGCGATAATACGGCCGGCTACGACTCGAGCTCGGCGATCAAGCACGCCGCCCAGCTCAAGGGTCACCTGCTGCTCGTCCATTCGATGATGGACGACAACGTGCATCCGCAGAACACGATGCAGCTGTTGACGGCGCTGAGCGATGCCCGCATCGACGTCGACCTGCGGATCTATCCACCGGGGCACCACGGCGCGGCCTACAACCAGCAGAGCTTTTACCTGATCCAGCAGGCGACCAGCGATCACCTGGCCCGCTATCTCAAGGCCGGGTCAGCAGGTGAGGCGGCGGGGGCTCACTGACCGCTGCCAACGGCCGTGGCATCGATTGCGATGAGCAGTCCCGGCTGGGTGAGGGATTGGACGCCAAGGATCGTGACCGCCGGGGCGTCGCGGCCGGAGAAGAACGCGCCACCGGCATCCCGGATGGTGGCGAGGTCCTTCGGGTCGTAATCGACGACGTAAATCGTCAGCCGCACGACGTCGCCGGGGGACGCGTTGGCGCTCTTGAGGACCGTGGCCACGTTGCGGAACGCCTGTGCGGCCTGGGCCGCGAGATCTCTCCCGCCCACGAGCGCCCCCGCGCTGTCGAGCGCCGTTTGCGCGGTGACGTAGATCGTAGCGCCCACCCGCACCGCCTGGACCCCGAGCTCGGGGGCCACGGCCGCTCCCGTCTGCAGCGTCGTGCGGCGCGCATCGACGAACCCGCGACCGCCTGAGAAGCCCGACGGCTCCTGCCAGCGCAACGCTTCGGCACGATTCCGCTGCTCGGCCGCTCGCTGGGCATCCTCTTCCCATCGTGTGTACGATTTCACCTGATCGCCGGTGAGGAACCGGCGCAGGTGATCGTCGAACTTGTCCTGGCGCGAACGGAGTGACTTCCCCAGGTCCATGAGCAGCTCGGCGTAGAACTGGGCGGCAGCCCGATCGCCGCCGTAGAGCCGCGCGTTCATCTTGTCGGTCGCCATCTTGGCGCTGTCACGCGTCGACCGAGTCGCCACCATGAACGAGTCGTAGACCTGGGCGTACCGCGCCATTTGGGAATCGCTCAACGACGTGATCGTCCGCATCGTAGCTGTATCGGGCGGCCCGTCGATCTCGGCGCCGGGAAGCGGCGGGACAGGATAGTGCACGCGCTGGAAGCCTTCATTGCCCATCCCGCCCCCGCGCGGTGGACCATACTGGGCGAGGGCGCGTGATGCGGGAAGGACGAGCAGTCCCGTTGCGACGAGCAACAACTGTTGGTAGCGCATGGTGGGCAATTATACCGAGGTCGCGCCAAATGGTTCAACTTGGTGTAACCTTGTCCGCCCCAGCCACCGCCAACCAGAAGAGGAGTGCAGCGATGTCGACTGCTCAGGAAGACGCTGCGGCGAGCACCACACGTTCTCCCGATCGCTGGCTCGCAGTCCTGCGAATCGTGGTCGGCCTGTGGTTCCTGAAAGGCGTCGTGACCAAGCTGAGCGTCACGCTCGCGTGGGGGTTCCTCCCGGTCCCCACCGCGTCGGAGCGCTGGCTCCACACTATGCCGATCCTGATCGCCAAGTACGCCGACGGGAACCCGTTCGGCTTCGTGAAGGATTTCCTCACGAACACCGTCCTCCCACACGGCCCACTCTTCGCCCGGCTCACCGCGTTGGGGGAGGCCGCGGTTGGCATCGGGTTGACGCTTGGACTGCTGACGGCGGTCGCGTCGGCGCTGGGGCTCTGGCTGGTGGTGAACTACGGACTGGCGTCGCAATGGATCGGCTTCAGCCAGCAGGGGTTCCACGTAGTACTCGGCGCCTGCATGATCGCCTTCTTCTTCTCACGCGCGGGGCGGATGTGGGGTCTCGATGCGCGCGTGCGGGCCCGCTGGCCCCACATCACGCTGCTCCGATCCGTCACCTGACGATCGTCACTCCCCTCCATAGCCGTTTCATTGCACCGCCTGGTCGAGGTGCAGGGTGCGGTCGAGCCCGACGATGGTGTCACGCCCCTTGATGGACCGGAGGATCGCGCCACTCAGGTCGGCGCCGGTCACGTCGGCGCCCGCCAGATTGGCGCCCGTGAGATTGGCCCGGGTGAAGTTGACCTTGCGGAGATTCGCTCCGCCGAAGTGGGCATTGGTGAGGTCGGCTCCTGTCGCATCGGTGCGCATCAACCCCATCGGCTGATTTCCCGGGTCGGCGCCGAAATTGGCGCTGTCCGCCGTGGCGCCGCGCAGCACCGCGCCCCCCATCGCCGCGATGATCCGTGCCCGCGTGAGGTCGGCCTCGGCGAGGTTGGCGTCGCTCAGCAGCGTGGCGTAGAGGCTCGCCTCGCGCAGCACGGCGTGGCGCAGGTCGATGCGACGCATCCACGCCACGTCGAGCACCGTACCCGTGAGATTCGCCCCCGTCGCCACGGCATCGTCGAGACGCACGGCGAACATCCTGGCGCCCGCGAGGTTGGTGCCCACGAGTCGACAGCGCGTGAGATTGGCGCGCTTGAAATCGACGCCGCTCAGGTCGAGACCGGAGAGGTCGCTGCCGGAGAGATCGGCGGGCGACTGCTGCGACGCACGGTCGAGCGCCGCCAATACTTGCGCGCGCGTCAGCCGCGTGCCTTGGGATGGGGAGGCAGGTTCCTGGCCGGGCAAGCGCCCACTCCCCGCCGCGAGGACAGCGAGGAGGAGGAGACGGGTCGTCATACGGCGGGGGCCGCTACTGCTCGCCGGCTCGATGCGGGCGGCCGGGAGCGAGGCGACCCTGGCTCCGCGCCATCACGTAGGAGTACAACTCTTCGATTTGCGAGCTGTCGAGCAGCGCCTTCCACGTGGGCATGCCCTTCGTCGGCCTGCCGTTGGTCACGGTCTGGATGAAGATATCGTGGGTGACCGAGCCCTCCGGCCCGACGGAATGCCGCAGGTTGGGGGCGAAGGTGCCGCCCATCGCGTCGATGCCGTGGCAGCGGAAGCAGTACACGTGGAACCACTTCCAGCCCTGGTACTCCTTGTCGGTCACGAGCAGGCTGTCCACTGTCGTGTCGAACAGGGCGGGAGCCGCGACGGGCGTGGGGCGAAGCTGCGCCCCGGAGAGCCGTCCGTACGCGCTCGCCAGCATAGTTGCGCCGACGGCGGCGAGCACGATGGCCCGCATTTTCACGGTGTGTGGGCTCAGCGTCGCACCCGCCTTGGGGGCTCCAGAGACGAGGTCAGGGCTGGGCATCGGTCGTCGGCACGTTGAAGCTCGCCAGGATGTTGCGGATGTCGGCGCGCCGGCGGTCGAGCAGCGAGTCGATCTGTGCGGCGAACGTCTTGTCCGAGTGCCGCACTCCCATCGCGACGTCGAAGGCGAAGGGCATCCCTGATTTGGCGTCGGAGTCCGGCAGCGCCACGAGCGTCATCGGCACGGGCTCACGCTTGGCGAAATAGCCAGCCAGCGGTCCCCACACGATGGCAACGTCGATCGAGTCCTTCGCCACGGCGTCGATGATGTCGTTGGGACGGTCGCGTTCCTCGTTATAGAACGTGTAGAACCCGACGATGTTGCTGACCAGCCCCCGCGAGCTCAGGGCGTGGGCGGGTGGCGTATTGGTGTAGTCGTAGCCGATGAGGTTGACGCCGATCTTCATGTGTCGCAGGAGCGTGTCGTCCAGCGACTGAATGTGCAGGTTCCGGTCGGCCCGGTAGACGAAGTAGTAGGTGGAGCGGAAATACGGCTTAGTGGTGAGGACCGGATCGAAGCCCTTCGGGACGCCGATGATCAGGTCGCACAGCCCGCCTCTGATCGTCATGCGCACGAAGCCGCGGCGGTGGGGCCACCAGACGTTGACGAGCGAGTCCCCGAGGTCATTGGCGACGAGTTGCGCGATCTTGTTCTCGAATCCCTCGGATTTGTCGTTGGAGAACGGCAGGTCGTCCGGGTCCGAGCAGACGCGGAGCTCACGGGGTTGCCGCGACCACACCGCCCCGCCGAGCACCATCGCAGCAGCGAGGATGAAGAAACTCGCGACGTGTTTCACTCGCGTGCCCACCATACTGCTCCCTGGTTGGTGAATGGCTGCCGACATGCTACACCCGGTGTCGGAGCCCGTTTCGCTCCGACACCGGGTGCGCGTTACGACACTTCAGTCACTGCGGATCGCGTTCAAGGCAGCGAGAATACCGTCAGCACGCCACCCTGAGTGCTGTAGTTGGCGTCACCGAACGCACCCAGCGCGCCCAGTCCCGCGGTGGGATCTTCGGGCCCGATCCCCGCCGCGACGCCGATGCCCGCCCAACCACCGATGCCCGACAACACCGCGACATACTGTTTCCCGTCGGGTCCCGTGTAGGTCATCGGATTGCCGATGATGCCCGACGGGGTCTTGAACCTCCACAGCTCCTTCCCGGTCCGGGCGTCGACGGCCTTGAGCCAGCCTTCCATCGTGCCGTAGAACACGACGCCGCCCGCCGTCGCGAGGGCGCCACCGTACGCCGCGAGTTCTTCCGGGATCTCCCACTTCTTCGTGCCCGTGGTGGGATCCCACGCCACGAACGCCCCACGGATCTTGTCGGGGCCCGGGAACATCCGGACGATCGCGCCGACGTAGGGTTGCCCGGCAGCGTACTTCACTTCCACGCCCTCGTAATCCATGCAGATGTTGTTCGTCGGGACGTAGAAGAGCTTCGTCTGGGGCGAGTACGCCGAGGGCTGTTGGTCCTTGAAGCCGATCGCGGCCGGGCAGATGCCGGTCGTGTTCTTCTTCGAAGTCGTTCCGTACTGCGGGTTGCGCACCGGCACGCCGGTCGTCAGATCGATGCTCGAGGCCCAGTTCGGCGCCGCGTGGGCGTAGGGCTTCGCAACCAGCACCTTGCCGTTCGTCCGATCGAGCACGTAACCGAAGCCGTTCCGATCGAAGTGCGCCAGCGCCTTCACCGGCTTGCCGCCGATCGTCGCGTCGAACAGCACGTTCTCGTTGACGCCGTCATAGTCCCACTCGTCGTGCGGCGTCATCTGATAGACCCACTTCACATCGCCGTTGTCCGGGTTGCGGGCGAAGATCGACATCGACCACTTGTTCTCGCCAGGACGCTGATCAGGATTCCAGGTCCCCGGGTTCCCGCTGCTGTAATAGAAGGTGTTGGTCTCCGCATCGTAGGAGTACCAGCCCCACGTCGTGCCGCCGCCGCGCTTCCACTCGTCACCCGTCCACGTCGTCACACCGAGATCCTTGCCCTGCATGGACGGATAGTTGGCGTTGGGCGTGCCCTTGATGCCGACTTCACTGTCGGGCCCGGTGCTGTAGCCGCGCCAGACTTCCTTCCCCGTATTGACGTCGTACGCCGTCACGCGGCCGCGCACGCCGAACTCACCACCCGAGATGCCCGCGATCACGAGATCCTTGATCACGATCGGGCAGTTCGTCATCGTCGAGCCCTGCTTGTAATCCGCGTTCGGCACCCGCCACAGCTGCTTGCCGGTCTTCGCGTCGAGCGCCAGGAGATCGCCCGCGAGCAGCTCGATGAACAGCTTGCCGCTCGGATGATACGCGAGGCCGCGATTCACCAGGTCGCAGCAGGCGATCGGAATCGCTTCCGCGGGCTGGTCCGGCGTGACCTGCCAGATGATCGGCGCGCCGGGCTTGGTGAGATCGAGTGCGTAGACTTTGTTGGGGAAGGAGGTATGAACGTACATCACATTGTTGATCACCAGCGGATTGCCTTCATGGCCGCGCAGCGTTCCGGTCGAGAATGACCAGGCGGCCTTCAGCGTGTGCACGTTCGCGGTGGTGATCTGAGTCAGCGGGCTGTAGCGTTGCAGGTCGTACGTACGACCCGTCATCGGCCAGTCGCCTCCGGCCGCCGCCGGGCGAGCTTGGGCGGCGACCGACGCTGCGACAAGCAGGAGTCCCGCTGGCAGCCCTCCGATAATGCTCAAGCGGTTCATGTCTGTCCTCAGGTTACGGATGAATGGTCAACGGCTGTCCGTCTCGACGACGTTCCTCTCTTCGCAGTGCGCCTACGGTGGTGCGCGACAGCTTGTGAGGGTCATCGCCCCATGTGGAAATCCTCTTGTCAGGAATAGGTCTGGGGAATGGGTATATAGCGAGCGTTCGGGGCTGTCAACCGGAACGAAAACCGCTCCCGCCGGCTACGCGAACCCCCCGATTCTCGAATCCCCCCTCAAACACCAGACCGTCGCTTCCGAGGACGTCGCGGCTGCGGGCCGCCAGGTCGGCGCCCCGATCCGGGTCGGGCGCCAGCCCGTAAATCGCCGGCCCCCAGGAGCTCTGCCCCACGCCTACCGCCCCCCATTTCCGCAGCCGGTTCACCAGCTGGGCGCCGGGACCCGGTGCGTACGGTCCCCCCTGAGCCGATGACCACCACCCTCCCGTGATTCGCTGCACCTGGTCCAGCGCGTCACCGAAGCCCACCAAGTCGGCTTCGGCGAGCGACGGCAGAAGCTGCATGAGGACCAGGTGCGCCACCCGCTCGACCTCGCGCTGCGGCGGGGGAGGAAGGCGGGCGAAAGCCGCCGCCTCGTCCTCACCCGACAACCCCCGAGCACCATGCGGAACGGCGATCACGCAGCGCCAATGCCCGGGGATGGGAAGATGCGCGAGCAACGGTGCGACAGCGCTTTCGCCGTCTCTTCGCCCTCCCTCCAGCACGAAGCCGCCAAGCGCGAAGGTCCACGTCCCCACCCCCGACCGCCGGCCGCGTCCCACGGCACGCGCCAGGTCGGCAGCTTCAGTCGACCGTCCGTGCAGCTCGGCCAGCGCCCGCGCAACGGCCAGGCCGAGCTGGGTCCCGGAGCCGAGCCCCGAATGCGCGGGGATGACCCGGTGCACTTTGAGACGGACTCCCGATTCGATTCGACTGAACTCCAGGTACCGGCGGGCGAATTCGCTGGCGCGTTCGCATTCCGGTCCCTCGGCTTCGAGCGTCGGCGCAGGACCGGCCTCGACCAGAACGGAGGGGACCGGCACCGCAGCCCCGATCCCCCCGAAGCGCCGCCCCAGGTCGCCGCGCAGGTCGAGCACGCCAAAATGCAGGCGGGCGGGCGCCTCGACGAACACCCGGGACGCCGCGGTCACCCCGTCGCCTGGCGGACGTAATCGGTTAGCAGCGCCATCGCTTCCTGTTCGCGTGGACCAGCGGTCTTGTCGACGATGATCTGGAGCCGCTCGAACTCCCGCGCGATGTCGCCGGCGGGGATGACGTGGGTGCGCGTGGCCAGTATGGCAGCCTCGAGCACTGCATGGCGGGCCCGATTGAAACCGAGGAACTCGCGCTTCATGCCGCGGTGCACGACGTCGGTCTCGATCCGCGAGCGGGGGGGCGTATCGTCGAGCGAGCGCACGCGCACTTCCCGCCACGAGCACGCCGCATCGAGCACCACCCCGCTCACGACCGTGGCGGGACCTGCCGGGAACTGTGCGGTCGAAATGGCGCTGCGCGCGAAGAGCATGACGTCATCCGTGAGGTTTACGACCGCCTCGCCGGTAGCGCGCAGATTGCGGAATGTCGTGGTCTCGAGAAACGGCTTGATGACGATCGACTGCTCACCCCATTCGACGCCCATGGGGGCAAAGTTGACCGTCCCCCGTTCGTCCTGGGTGGTGAGGATCGTTTCGATGATCACGCGACGGCGTGTGCCGCGGTCAGCGGACGATCTCCACCGGCGGCGGAATGAACGGCGGAGGAGCGGCTGCCGCAGTGCCGTACGCGGGGGCGGAGATCCCATCGGCGCGGTCCGGCAGCGCTGCCACGTGATCGACCCCGTGGAGGAAACGGTCGAGGAGGCGGTAGCCGTGCTCGGTCAACACCGATTCCGGATGGAATTGGAGCCCGAGGACCGGATGCCGGACGTGCTGCACGGCCATGATCTCCCCGTCCTCGGCGCTTGCCCGGACGACGAGGTCCGGCGGGAGCGATTCCGGCGCGATGACGAGAGAATGATACCGGGCGGCAAAGAAGGGGTTCTCCATCGCGGCAAAGATTCCGCGGCCGTCGTGCCGGATGCGCGAGGCTTTCCCGTGCATCGGCCGCCCGGCCCGCACGATCGCGGCCCCGTACGCGGCCCCGATGCACTGATGGCCGAGACACACGCCGAGGATCGGGATTGTGGCACCCCAACGCCGCACAATGGCGGTGGAGACGCCGGCTTGCCCGGGTGAGCAGGGCCCCGGCGAGAGAATGATGTGCGATGGCGCGAGCGCGCCCACCGCGTCGACGGCGAGCGCATCGTTGCGCCGGACGAGTGGCGTCTCACCGAGCTCGCGCACGTAGCGCGCCAGGTTGTAGACGAACGAATCGTAGTTGTCGACCAGGAGAATCACGGGGCCCGCCCCTCGCGCGCGTCGCCAAGGGCGGCGATCAGGCCGCGCGCCTTGTCGAGCGTCTCGCGGTATTCCTGCTCGGGATCGGAATCGGCGACGATCCCGCCGCCGACCTGAAAATACACTTCGTCCCCGAGCACCAGATAGGTGCGGATCACGATACTCGTGTCGAGCGCGCCGGTGACGCTCAGGTACCCGACCGAGCCGCAATAGACCCCGCGTTGTGTCGGCTCAAGCTCCGCGATGATCTGCATCGCGCGCACTTTCGGGGCGCCCGTAATCGAGCCCCCGGGAAACGCCGCACGCAGGAGATCCACGCCGTCGAAGTCCGCATCGAGCTCTCCGATGACGGTGCTGACGAGGTGGTGCACTGTCGCGTAGTGCTCCAGCGCAAACAGCTCGGGGACGTGCACGCTCCCCGGCCGGCACACGCGTGACAGGTCGTTGCGCAGCAGATCCACGATCATGACGTTCTCTGCCCGATCCTTGTCGCTCTCGGTGAGCGCCTGCCCGAGCGCGGCGTCGTGCTCCGGACCCATGCCTCGTGGGCGGGTGCCCTTGATGGGGCGTGCCTCGATGAGCCGCGTATCGGCCGAGACCCGGAGAAACCGCTCCGGCGACGAGCTCGCGATGACGAGCTCTCCGAAGTCGAGGAAGGCGGAGAAGGGTGCGGGGTTGCGCTGGCGCAACCGCCGGAACAGCGCCCAGGGCGGCTCGACCCGTGGGCTTTGCAGCCGCTGCGACAGGTTCGCCTGGAAGATGTCGCCGGCGAAGACGTACTCGACGACGCGGCGGACCGCATCGAGATAGCCGGCGCGCGTGAAGTTGGACCGGATGGCGGGCCCCCCGGGCAGCGCGTAGAGCGGTGGCGCCTTTCCCCCGAGCACGGAGCGAGATCGCGGACGTGCCGACGCGGGGTGAGCGCCGCACTCACCCAGCACCCGGGCTCGCACGAACTCCAGTCGATCGGCCGCGCGGCGCGATCGATCCGACCCGGTCTCCGGCATCCCCGTCGAAATCACCCAGGCGCGCCGTACCTGGTGGTCCCAGGCGACGACCCAGTCGTACAGCCCCAGCATGCAATCGGGGATCGCGAGGTCGTCGAAGCGGGTCGGCGGAATCCGCTCGAGCCGCGCGCCCCAATCGTAGCCGATGTAGCCGGCCGCCCCGCCCTGAAACGGGGGGAGACCGGAAATCGCGGGCGCGGCATGTTCGCCGAGCCACGTGCGGACCACCTCGAGTGGATCACCGGGGATCGCCTCCCAACCCCCCCGTCCACCCACGGTCCACCGCTCGGTGCGATCGCCTTTGCTGCGGACCACGACGGCGGGATCGGCGGCGAGAAACGAGTAGCGCCCCAGGTGTGCGGAGTGCGCGGCGCTGTCGAGAAACAGGAGAAACGGCAGATCGCCGCAGCGCGAGCAGCAGTCGAGGGGATCGGGAAGCGGATCGAGCTCCAGGACGAGCGGCGCGGTACCGCTCACGATCCGCCCTTCGCGGGACGCGACCGGGGGCTGGCCCGCTTGCTGCGCGACGAGCGTTGCGTGAGCCGCACGTGCGCCGGCCCCTGATCGTCGGGCGGGGTCAGGTACCCCCATGCGAGCGCCCCCTCCTGCCGGTAGGTCTTGCCGAGGGTGACGGCCAGCTTGGCCTTCATCAGCTCGCGCCCGAGGTAGAAAGCGTGCGTGGCTTCGGTCACCCCGAGCTCCCGGAACAGCTCATCGATGTCGGTCCCGCGCACGAACCGTTCGTTGTTGAAGACCGTGATCGTCTCGAGATCGGCGTAGATGCGAAAATTCGGATCGGTAATGGCGCCCTGGAGGGCGCGCAGCTCGGCCTCGCTGTAGGTGAGGACGCGCGGATCCTTCACCGTGACGAGACGATCGTCCACCCCCTTCGGCAGCGTGCGATGGGTCACCGCGTGATACATGAGCCGCCGCGCGACATCCACTTCCCGGATGGCGCCGCGCGCCCAGGGGATCACCTCCGTCGTCAACACGGCGCGGACACCGATCTCCTGGCACATCGCCACCAGGAGGGCGTTCACGCCGGTCGAATCGGCGGCGGTAAGCTCGGTGATGTTGCCGATGCCCATGAACAGCGGCGCCTGCGGATAGCGCCGGTGGGTCTCGGCAAAACGCTCGAGCGAGGCCATGAAGCCGAAGCCGATCGGCTCGATGATCGGATCGATGAGATAACGGACACCCCAGCGCTCCAGCGCCACGATCGACGGGTCGAGGGTCTCGAGGGTGCCCCCGAACTCCGGAATGACGACGACGCGCGTGTTCGTTCCCGCGAGCTCGTGGGCGACCGCGAGATTCGAGCCGTTGACGCTCAACACCAGCTCTGCGCCCGCCTGCACCGCCGTCCGGATCTCGGTGAGATCGAAGGAATCCACGCTCACCCGCATCCCCGCGGCCACGAGGTCGCGCACGACGGGCCCCAGCTCCGGGTAGGGACGTCCAGGCGTGCAGCCGATGTCGATCACGTCGGCGCCGCTCGCGCGAAATCGCTCGGCCTCGCGACGGACGGCGTCCGGCGTCAGCCGCGGAGCGTTATTGATCTCGGCCAGGATTTCAATGTCCCACGCGCCGTAGTCACGGGTCGCTGCCGCCTGCCCAAAGTACGCGGGGATCTCCCGCAGATCCTTGGGTCCCTTCGACACCCGCACACCCACCTTTTCTGCGATCACCGCAGTGTCGCCCTCGCACAATCCCGGAATGAGCACGAGGTCCGTCCCCGCGGGCACCTCGAGAAACCGCGCGATCCACGCCGTCGTCATCAACGCCGCGACGGTGATCTTGAGAACCGCGACATCGTAGGCGAACGTCGGGGCCATTGCCGCCAGCGTCCGCCGCAACGACGGCTCGGCGAGCTTCCCCGTGACGAACAGCACCCGCTGCGGTGCGGTCGCCGGGCCCGCCGTCACCGCGGGTCGCCCGACCGGACGAATTTGTTCGGCGTCCCTTCGAGGGCGCCGCCCGAGGGACGCCACAGCGCGATGGCGTCGAATTGGCGCGCCAGCTCGAAATCCTTGTCCGTGATCCCGCCGGCGGCGTGGTTCTGAAGCTTCACGATGACGCGCGCCCAGGTCACGCTCAGGTCGGGGTGATGATAGGCTGCCTCGGACAGATAGCCGATGAGGTTCACGAGCATCAGCGTCGTCGGCCAGCCGTCGGTCTTGTAGGTACGGCGAATCCACCCGTCCTCATACCACCAACCAGGGAGATCCTTCAGCTTCTCCACGATCTGCGCCTCGTCGTATGTCGGGTCCTTCCTCACCATGGTCGTTCTCCTTTGCGGCTCGTCACATCACGTCGCCGCCGTTGATCATGATCATCTGCCCGGTGACGTACGCGGCTCCATCAGAGGCGAGGAAAACGACGGCGTGCGCGACGTCCTGTGGGGTACCCCAGCGCCCCAGCGGGATAGTGCCGGCGATCCTGGACTTCACCGCCTCGTCCAGCCCTTCCCCATACGCCGTCTCCACCCAGCCGGGAGCTACAACGTTCACGCGGATGTGCGGGGCGACCGAGCGCGCCAGCGACTTCGAGAAACTCGCGACGCCTCCTTTCGCTGCGGCGAACAGTTGTGCCGGCTCCCCGCCGAGGCCGAACGCCACGTGATCCCACGCCATGTTGATGATCGTGCCGCCGCCCGGCTGGTCCCGCATTACTCCCACCGCCGTCCACGACCCCAGGACAGTGCCACGCAAGTCCACGGTGAGTAACAGGTCGAGTCTTTCGAGGCGAGGTCGCTCGCGAGTCTTGCCCGTTAGAATGTCGACGCCGGCGTTGTTGACCCACGCATCCACCCGTCCGAACGCCGAACGGGCCGCCCGCCCCAGTTGGTCCCACTGCTCGGGAACGGCGGTGTCGGCCATGATGAGGTGCGCCCGCCGTCCCATCGCGCGAATCGCGGCCGCGACCTCTTCGGCTCCGGCTTTGCTGGTGCGGTAGGTCACCACGACATCGGCGCCGGCGGCAGCGCAGGCGAGCGCCGCGGCGCGCCCGATCCCGCGCGAGCCGCCGGTCACCAACACGACTTTTCCGGCGAGCATCGGCTCGCGTGGTTTTGACATACCCTGGTCCCCGCCGTAACCTACCGCCAATGCGACTGCTCGTCAGCGTCGCGGACGTGGGCGAAGCTCAGACCGCGCTCGCCGCGGGCGCCGACATCATCGACGCCAAGAACCCGCGGCGCGGACCGCTCGGAGCCGTGACGCCGCGGACGCTCGGCGCAATCGCCCGCGCAGTGCGACCGCACCGCCCGGTGAGCGCCGCCCTCGGCGACGCCACGTCGACCACTGACGTGCGGCGCCGGGTGGCGACGGCGCTCGCAGCCAGCGTCTCCTTTGTCAAGATCGGGTTCCGCCGCGTCACCACCGAAGGCCGGGCACTCCGGCTCGCGACGGCGGCGCAGGACGCCTGCGGCAGCAGTTCGACCGCCGCCCTGGTGCTCGTCGCCTACGCGGATGCGGCATCCGCGGACAGCCCGTCGCCGAGCTCTCTGGTGGAGGTCGCGGCACGTTGTGGGGCGTCCGGGGTCCTGCTCGACACGTGCATCAAGAACGCTGGGGGCCTATTCGAGGTGCTGTCCTTCGAGCGTGTGAGCGCATGGGTCGCCCTGGCCCATGAGCACGGACTGAAGGCGGGCCTCGCCGGGAGCATCGGCGCCCACGACCTCGCTCTCGCGGAGCAGTCGGGGGCGGATCTGGTGGGCGTGCGCGGCGCGGCCTGCGACGGCGGCCGACACGGACGGGTGTCGGCGTCGCGCGTCGCGCGATTACGCGCGGCGCTCGGGCCGGCGGCGAGCCTGGCCCGCGTCTAGCACGAGACTGAGCTCCCGGACGCTGTCGACGGGGAGGACGAGGTGTTCGATCCCGGGCTTCAGGGTGCGCACGAAGTACGGATCGACGAGGCTCCCCGGCTCTCCAGCCACCGGCTTGATCAGCACCAGTCGCCGCGCCGCCACTCGTGCGGCGATCCACGCGGCGATGCTGTCGCTCGTCACATCCCAGGAGTGGGGGAGCGGATCTTCGGAGCGCAGCCAGCGATAGGGGGCAAGCACGGGGATGCGGCGGCGTCTCAGCGCCGTCAGGATCCGGGGCCGTGTGTCGACGAGCTCTGCACCCGAGATCCGCTCCGCCAGCGTGTGCGCGTACTGGTCCATGCCGAGAATGGCCATCCAGTGGCCGGCATCATCGCTGATCGGAACGCGGCGTTGGAATTCGCGTACCGTGTCGGTGAACGGGCCGCCGCCCGGGACCACCAGGATTCGTTGTCCCGGACCGAGGGCGCTCAACGCGGCGACGACGCGGTCGAAGCCCGCGGGATCTCGCAACAGCCCGCCCCCAACCTTGATCACCGTCCGCACCGCTGCGACAGGTCTGGTCACACGCGTCCACGCGATGGGTTGAGGTCACGCTCGAGTAGCAGCGCCACGGCACACGCCGGCGCGATGCGCGCCGCATCCCGACCGAGCGCCTCGCCGAGCGTGACCACGCGCAAGCCGGCACGCTGCGCCGCCCGTGCCGCGACAAAGTCGCCCAGCCCGGTGACGACGGCATGCGGCAACGCGGGATGACTCCGGAGCACGGTGGCGATACTCGCCGCGATCCGCTCCACCTGGGCCTCGGCGAGCGAATCGGCGATCGCCGAAATGTCGGCGTCCGCCAGCATGTCGCGGTCGGCGCAGATCACCCGCGCCAACCGCTCTGCGGCGTACGCCCGCGTCGCCGGACGGCCATCGGGAGGCGTCACCCCGTAGTCTTCCGGCGCAAGATCCCCGCGCCACAGGTGGACATCGCCCGCGAGGGCGAAGCCTTCCGCCGACACCCCGCTAGTCGCGCCGGCGATCAAGACCTCGGACGCGATCGCCTCCGCGGGCGTGCGCACCGCTCCGCTGTAGACCAACTCCCCGGAGCGCAGCCGCTCGGGATCCGTGCGACCGATCGCGGCGGGTCGCCCCGCCACGATCGGGATGACGTCCGTCGTGGTCGAACCGACATCGATCAGGAGCGCGTCGGGGTAGTATGTTCCCACAAGGCGCGCCGTCGCCGACCAGTTCGCCGCCGCGACGGCGAGCGGCGTCTCCCGCGCCCGTGCAGCCGGGAGAAACGAGCCCTCGACGGGCAGCACGTGGACCAGCTGTTCGCCGAACGCTCGAGACACCGCGTCGAGGACGAAGCCGACACCTTCCCGTTTGGTGCGAAACAGCTGCGACAATTCAGCGGTCATCGTCACACCCTGCGGAGCGGACGTCTCCAAGCCGAGGTCGCGCGCGAGATTTTGCAGCTCGGGGACCAGCGATTCTGGGGCGTGTTGCAGCTCGAAGGGCCGGGACCGGACGGCGGCGATACTGCCGTCCGAGACACGGACCCCCTTGAGGTTGACGCCGCCGATGTCCCACCCGCCGACGTTCACCTGCGTGACCCCCGGAAGCCGGTGCCGTGCGCGTGATCCCCGTACTCGACCTGAAAGGCGGTAACGCCGTCCACGCACGCGGTGGGCGACGCGAGCATTACGAGCGGGTGCGGTCGAAACTCGCGCCGCCGGAGAGCGACGCCATCGCCTTGGCGCGCGCCTATCGCGACGTACTGGGCTCGACCGAGTGTTACCTCGCCGATCTCGACGCCATCGGCGGCGCCGAGCCCCAGTGGCCGCTCGTCCGTGCCATCACGGCAGGAGGGATGCGCTGGCTGATCGATGCCGCTTGCACCACGACCCACCGGGCGCAGGAGATCCTGGCGGCCGGGGCCGCCCGCGTCGTGGTTGCTCTGGAGACGCTGAGCGGCTTCAACTCGTTGGCGGAGGCTTGCCGCGTGGTCGGCGCCGATCGCGTGGTCTTCAGTCTCGACCTGTACCACGGGACGCCCGTGGTCAGGGCAGGCTCCGCGGTCCGGGACGACCCACTCGACCTCGCGCGCGAAGCGGTGAGCGCTGGCATCGCGGCACTCCTGATCCTCGACCTGGCGCGGGTCGGTGCGGGTGGCGGCATCGATCTGGAGCTGGTGAGCCGCATCCGTCAGACGCTCCCGGAGATCGAGCTGCTGGCGGGAGGCGGGGTGGAGCGAGAGGAAGATCTCACGCGCGCGGCGCGCGTCGGCCTCGATGGCGTTCTGGTGGCGACGGCTCTGCACGACGGGCGCATCGGTGCCGCCCAGATCCAGGCGGTGAGCCGCGGGGCGGGAGCGCCGCGGCGGCCGCCTCACGCCAGTGATTCCCGGTAGGTCGCCGACTGGCCGAAATTCTCTTCGACCTCCACCTCGATCGCCGTCAGACGCGCCGCTCCGGACCCCGTGAGCTCGGCCTTGACCCGGCCCGCGAGATACCGGGCCAGCATCTCGACCGTCGTGTTCGGGACGGGGAGCAGCGCGCAGTCACCGCTGGGGAACACGTAGCGCGGCTTCCCCTCCACCGCGACGCGGACCGACTCTCCCTCCTGCGAGACCTTCACCTTATCGCTCTCGAGCGGCAGGAGCACTTTGTGATCGATTTCGTCGGTGAGGCGCTTCATGAGCCGTTTCAGCTCGACGAAGTCGAACACGTAATGCGCCTCGGGATCGAGTCCGCCCTCCACCACGAGGCGAGTGCGGTAGTTGTGACCATGCAGCGTCTCGCAGCGGTGCCCCGGGAAGGTGATGAAGTGGGCGGAGGCGAAGACGATGTTGTCCTTCGTCACCGACACGCGAAATTCAGGGCGCGGCGCCATGGGGCTCCTCGCGGCGGTCGGGCCAGGCGCCACTCACCAGGGCGATGAAGATCGCCGCGACGGTGAGGTCGGCGGTGGCACCCGGGTTCCAGGCGTTGCGCGGGTCACGCAAGTCGCGATCGAGAGCGGCGATCGCATCTCGGCCGGCGGGGCGCCGCACACCCCCGGCGGCGAGCACCTCGCGGGCGCCCTGCTGCACCGACGTCGCCGCCTGGGCGCCGAGCTTGCGCATGATGTGCGTATCGGGGGCGGCGGCCAGCAGCGTCAGGTAGGTCTCGACCGTCGCTTGACTCCACGACAACTCGTCGGCGAGCGCCCGTTCGAGAACCGGCGCGCCGACTTCGAAGGTCGTACGGAAGGTCGTCGCGTACTCGCGGGCAATGGCGTCGCGGTCGGCCGCCAGGGCCATCGCGTCGCGCAGCGGGACGGTGGGGGTGTCCGCGACATCTTGGTCGTCGACCCGGCCCAGGCCCGCCGGAGCAGCGAGCCGGATGGCGGCGTAGGTATCGCGTGTGTCCTGGATGGTCGTGTGCTCCAGCATCGCCGCGACCCGGGGACGAAGCGGTCCCGCGCCGGTCGCTGCCGCGCGCGCCAGCGGGGCGAGCAGCAGCACGATACCGAGATTCGTGTTGACGGTTGTCCAGCGGCGGGTCGCCCCGATCGCCTCGCGAATCGTCCACCCCAGCGACTGCGATCCCGCGTTGGCAAACACGGGACCGATGGCCGCCGCGCTGGCGAGAAAGTCCTCGACGGCGGTGTCGTGGAACGCCACCCCGACCGTGACATTCCCGGGCTTGGGGGCGACCACCTCGAGCATGCAGGCGAGCTGGGCGGCGGCGGCGATCTCCGCCGGGGAACTCACGAGCGGCTGGCCAGCCGGTCCCCGAGGTGCTCGACGATCGCTCGCGCGACGTCGATGGAGGTCGCTTCCTGCAGGCCACGCCATCCGGGGATCCCGTTCACCTCGACGACGTACACGGTACCGTCGCGCGCCGGCAGGAGATCGACGCCGGCATAGTCCGCACCGACCGCGCGGGCCGCCCGCAGCGCCAGTTCGGACCAGGCGGGCGGCAACGCCAGCGGGCTCGCCCGGCCGCCACGCGCGATGTTGGTGCGCCATCCGGGTGCCCGCCGCTCGATCGCGCCGATCACCCGGTCGCCGACCACGAACGCGCGTACATCGGCACCGTCGTGATCGATCGCGCGCTGAAGGTAATACACGCCCCGGATCGCTTCCAGCGTGCGAAACACGCGGAACGCCATTTCTGCGTCACTCACACGCACCATGCCGAGTCCCATCGAGCCGAAGAGTGGCTTGACGATCACGTCGCCAAGCTCGCGGAAGGCGGCGAGTGCCTCGTCCGGCTGCTCGCACACGACGGTCGTGGGAACGGGAAGTCCCGCCTGCTCGAGCAGCGCCGAGGTCCAGTACTTGTCGACGGTGCGCTCGATTGCCCGCGGCGTATTCATCACGACCTGGCCGCGATCGTCCAGCCGGTGCAGCGCGTCCACCCGGAAGATGATCTGCTCGAGTGAGCCGGCCGGGATAATGCGCGGCAGCACGGCATCGGCGTCGTCCAGCCCCTCGGCGCCGCTGCGCAGCCCGGCTCCGGCGCCCGACCCGAGGCGCGCCACGAGCCCTTCATACGACACCACGACACCCGAGTCACCCCGCTCGGCAAGCGCGCGGCAGAGCTCGGCGGTGTGCCAGCCCTGCCGAGGGGCGAGAATCACGACGCGCACGCCGTCAGTTCGTCTTTTGCCCGAGCAGCACCGTGAAGCCGCCGGTGGCGAATTTCGGTATGTCCCCGGCAACGAGCTGGAACCCCGCCGACGCCATCCCTTTGTCGCGCGCTTCCTTCGAGTCCCAGCGTACGTCGGCCTCCCGATAGAAAGGCGCGGGCTTGCCGTCCGCGCCGGGCGCGAATTTGATCAGGTCGGTTCGAGTCGCACCGATCTCCTGCGCGTGGGCGGCCAGCAGAGGCAAGTGCGTCTCGGCGTAATACTTTTCGAACGCCGCCGTGTCCTTCGGCTGGTTGTACAATACGACCGCCGCCCAACTCACTCCCGGAGCCGCGGCGGCGGGTGGAGCGGATGTCGCCTGCTGCTGTGCGGGAGGCCGGTTGCAGCCCGCAAAGAGCGCCGCGGCTGCGGCAAGCATAAGACCGGGAACGGGACGGGACATGTCGTACTCCATTCGGTGAAGGACGATCAGCTCTCCAACAGGGATGTGCGCAGCACCGCCGGGTTCAGTTGCCCGGCATGATACGTCTTGCCGCTCTGCACGCTGGTCAGCCAGACTTCCGCGGGGCTGAACAGCAGCGGATCGATCTTGTAGAAATCGTTGTCGTAGCGCTTGAAGATGTCGTAGAAGGGCGTGCCGTAGTCGCGCGACGCCGAAGACGGCAGCCTGGCCGCGAGGTCCGCGAGCTCCGCATCCTCGGCACGCACCGTATAGCGCGCCTGGCCCCCGTAGAGGATGCAGTCGTTGGTGCGGCCGATGGCCCGCAAATCGCTCTTGGCGACGGGGGGCAGCGGCGCCGTCCCGATCCCGCTCACGACCTTCGTCACGTCGAATCCGACGGCATCCATTTTGTGCAGGCCCGTCTCGAGAATCCGGGCGACGATTTGCACCCCCCCGGCGAGGCTCGCCGTCGGAGCGACGACGAAAGTGAGACGCTCCGGATCGAGCCCGGACTTCTGTCCCACCCAGGCGCCGACCTCGTCGGTCGGCGGATTCCTCGTTTCCAGCACCAGGATGCCGCGATCCGCTTGCTCGGCGTAGCCGAGCTTCGCAAACAACTCCTTCTCCACACGCGCGTGTGCCCGGAGCGGGCCCGACCCCATTGCGAAGTATTTCTCGACTTGGATCGCCCAGCCGGCGTATTGCGATGCCATACAGCTCACGGCGGGGTGGTCGGTCCACACCTGCACGCCGGGCCATGCCTCGCCGCCGATCGTCACCGCGGCGTAGGCGACGTGCCCGAGCCCGCCCATGCAGATCTCCGCCAGCGCGAGCCCGGCCCCGTATCCACCCTGCACCTCTATCCCGGCGTCGATGACGCGCGCGCCGCCCGGCAGCATGCGACCGACCACCCGCAGTTCGGACGCGCGCCCGACCATCCCGTCGGCGATCGCCCAGCCGTTCTCGTTCAGCCCACCCATTCGAGGATCTCCCCCTTGCCGAGCTCCGCCAGGTCGCCGCTGTAGCGGGCATATCGGCCGACTACGTAGCGATGGTCGATCGACAGCCCGTAGCGCTTCCTGAGATACAGGAACGTGACGCTGAGATGGGGCGGCCGATAGGTGCAGGCGTACCGGAAGGTCGCCGGGCGCTCGAGCGGCGCCAGCGACACGACGGACCCCCGCTTGATCCAGCGTCCCGCTCCCCGTCCAGCCTTGCCAAGCAACAGGACGCTCCCGGCGATCATGCGCTGCCCCACGCGGTCCCCTGCCTCACCCACGATCACAAGTAGGCCGCGGCGCATCGAAGCACCCGCGTCGCTTCCGGCCCGGCCGCGCACGATGATCTCGCCTCCGGTCATGCCACGCGACGCACCTGGAGCGGCGCCACCGAGATTGTCTCCGGCGTCTCCGTGGATGTCGATCGTGCCGCCGCTCATCCAGGCCCCGACATCCCGGCCGACGTTGCCTTCGATCACGAGATCGCCACCGGTCATCCCCGCCCCGAGGGCGCCGACGCGGGCCAGATCGCCCACGAGGCGCAACCGCGCCGCCCGCTCGCCCTGGATCCGGAAAAAGTCTCCGATCGCTGCCGGACGACCTCCATAGAACACCGGGAGCGCGCCGATCTGCCTGGCGTCTGCGGCCGCACAGCGGTCGGGCGTGAGCCCCTCGGCCACGAGCTCGCGCTCGAGCGCGTCGCGCAGTGTCAGGGTGACCGTATCGCTCACTGAGCCGGCGCCAGGATACGGCGCAGATGGAAGTGGTGCGGCCCCAGCTTGCCACCGTAATTGCCGGCGGAGATGCTCCGCACGCCATCGATGCAAGCGGCGCGGATCCCCGCGGCCATCGCCGCGCTGATCGCCGCCGCGTCGAGACCGTCGAGCACCAGCTCGAGTACGCAGTTCACACCTTCGGGGAGCGCCGAGGTCGTAATCGCCCGCAACGTAGGGCTGAAGGCGTCGTTGGTGGTCGCCAGCAGTTTCTTGTAGCGCCTGGAGCCGACCTTGCTCCCCGAGCGAACGACACCGCCCGGGAATGGGAGCACGACACCCACCATGGGATCGATGGCACCGACCGCCGCTTCGGCCGCCGCGAGGGCGGTGTCGGCGTCCACGGCCAGGATCAGGAAGTTTCCACCGCCGACTCCTTCCTGGCGGCCGAAGCTCTCCGAGACGAGGAATTCCCCCTCCATCACCGGAATCCGCCAATAGCGGGCGCCGCCGATCACCTTGCTCGCCTGGAATCCATCGCCGAACACGCGCAGTGCCGTGCCGACGTGGAGGCGGTCGGGTGCGTTCGGCAAGCCATCGAAACACGAGGTCGTCGGGCACGTGAGCACCGTCTGCCCGAGCCGCTCGATGAGGCGTTTGCCGAGGCTGTCGGCATCCATCGTGAGGAACAACACGCTGACGCCGGGGCGTCCGTCCGGAGTATCCGAAGCCTCGAGCTCACGCTCGATCCCTGCCTCGCACTTGCAGCCGATGACGGATGTGGCAAACCCCGTCAGCTTGAGCGCCGCCTCGCGCGCCCAGCGCATGTTCCGGCCGGTGATGACGACGCGCGCCGCGTGCATTGTAAACGCCTCGGCGAAGGTGTCCTCGATGGCGACGCCCCGAATCTCCACGTCACCGAGCTCCCAACCCGGTCGCGACGGCCGGATCGCGCAGCGGGCCCACCGGATAATTTTCGAACGACACGCAGGCGTACTGATCGAAATAGCGCTTCAGGTCACGCGCCACGTCGCTGCCGCCCTCGGGCCGCACGTGCAGCCGCCGCCCCGTGGACACGCGGCGCAGCTGGCCTTCTTCGACGACCACGGTGCCTCCCTTGATCACCCAGCGGGGCGTCGCGAACATCGCGGCGATGTCGGGCTGGCGCGCGTAGATCGTCACGTCGGCGTCGGCGCCGGGGCCGAGGTGGCCCTTGGACGGGAGACCGAGGAGTCGCGCCGGACCGGCGCGCGTCGCGATCGCGATCTCGCTCAGGGTGTACTCGCGGGTCAACCCGTCGGCCAGGGCGCTTCCCGCGAGCGCCGACGCGTTCACTCGCTTCAGCTGATCGTCTCGAGCAGTCCGGTCCATCAGCAGCTGGATCAGCCGCGGATAGGAGAGGAATGAGCCGCCGTTGGGGTGGTCGGTGGACAGCACGACGCGCCACGGGTCCGCGGCGAGCAGGAACAGCTCCAGCCCGACCGCCCACTGCAGCGCGGCGACCGCCGCCTTCTCCTTATAGGAGTAGGGAACGATGCCGCACCCGGTTTCGAGCTCGACATCGACGTTGACCCATTTGCGCCCGGTACTCGCGTGCAGCAGGTACTCGACCGGCGCGTCGGCAGTGAGCGTCGTGCACGGCCCGAACATGACCTGCCCGACGTCCACACTGACCTCGGGGTGATCGTTCACGTATTCGATCACCTCGCGCGCCGCCGATTTCCACCCTTTGCCGCGCTCGCCGCCGTAGCTGTGAAACTGCAAGTGGGTGAAGTGCGCGCGCCGGCCCGCGAGGGTCCGCATCGTATCAAGCGTCGTCGCCGCGTTGCCCGGTGCTCCGAGATTGTTGCAGTGGATGTGCACGGGATGCGGCAGGTGGAGCGCCACGGCCGCGTCGGTGAGCGTCTCGAGAATCTTGCGGGGGGTGACCGAGCTCGATCCGACGGCATCATCGAGCCCCGTCACGTTGCGCGTCCCCGCCTTCCACCGCTGGATCCCTCCGGGGTTCACGCACTTGATCGCGTACGCTCCCGCGGCACCGAGCAGCCAGGCGGCGTAGTCGCGCGCTCGCGCCGTCTCTCCGGCGGCGATCTGGCGGAGGAGGTAATCGTCATTTCCCATCAACACGAAGAAGCCGGCATCGATGATCGGCGTGTCGTCGAGCTCGGCGTGCGCGTGCCGTGCCGCCAGCGGCGCGATGGCGGCTTCCATCGCGGTGGTGTAGCCGAGCCCCGCGTAGCGATAGCCGGTCGTGAACGTGGAGGGCACGGTCCCACCCGTTCCCGAGCGCGGCAGGTGATCCGGATCCGTGAGCCTCGGCGCGGCGGCCGGATCGGCGCTGTGCTCTTCGGGGAGGAGACGCCGGCCGTGGTTCACGCTCGACCCGGCGATGTGCGAGTGAATGTCCACCCCCCCAGGCATCACGATCATCCCCCGCGCGTCGAGTCGCGGCGCGTCGGCGGGGAGCTGGGCTACGACGCGTCCGCTTTCCAGACACACATCCTGCACGATCCCGTCGACCCCGTTCGCGGGATCGTAGACGGTGCCGCCCGCGATCCGGAGCCGCACCGGGGCACTCATCCCTGCACCACCAGACGCGCGAGGCTCCGCACGAGGTCGATGGTGTTCTGTGACGCGGGAAGCATGGCGCGCAACGGCAGCGGCACGTCGTCCATCCGGAATGCCATGCCGGCTTCGTGGACGCCCGGCAACCCCGAATCGATCGCCACGGCGGTGCGAAACGCGGCGGTGCTGGCCCGCGGGCCTATCGCCACGCACGGCACACGGGCGAGTCCGGCAGCGACCGGCTGCGGCACCGAGCTCGGTGCGCCGAGGACGAGCGCAGCATCCACAGCGTCCTGGGCAAGCGCAGCCGCTGCACCTTCGCTCGGGCGGTAGCGCGGCACGCCCCCGCCGTAATCGACGGCAAACGGAAAGCCCGTCTGCCATGTCGTGACGGCCTCGGCGCCGGAGCGGTTTCCCCCTGCACGGAGGCTGCTCAAGGCACAGCGGGTGGCACCGTTCAACGCTTGCGACAATGCCACGAGCCCTTCGGCGCGCGCCGGATCGGGCGCGAGCTCCGAGGGCTCGCTGTCATGCACGATGGCCACGTATCGCGCTTGCGGCATTCGCTTGGCCAGCTCGACCGCGCCGCCGAGTGCGCCGTCGGCCGGGAGCGTCCGGCCGAGGACGACCGCGCGCATCACGGCGAGGGCATCGATTTCCAGCTCCGCGGGAAACGCGATGCGGCTATCGGCGTCGCCTGTGGCACGCACCGGTCCGACGTCCACGGCGACCACGGTGCGGCTCTTCCGCCCGTCGGGGGCTTGAAGCCCTGCCGGATCGATCGCGTACCGGCTGCCGTAGCGCGGATAGCGCCGCGCCGGATCGACGGCCCAGAACACGACGAGGTCTGCGCGCTGGCGGATCTCGCCCAACGTCGCGCCTGCCCGCCCGCGCCGCTGGGCGGCCAGGATCGATGGCGCCACGGTGTCGGATGCCGGCGAATCGAGCAGGGCGTGGAGCCGGTCGGCGAGCGCTACGCCCTCGCGCTGCACTTCGCAGGTGAGGTCGCCGGCGAGGTACACGAGCGGCCGCTGGGCCTTGCGGAGGATTGTCGCAGCCGCTCCGAGGGCGGCATCGAGCGGCACGCCGTGCCCCTGGGAGCGGATTTCCCACGGCAGGACGCCGTCGCCGAACCATGCGACGCCCAGCTCGCATGCACGGCGCGTATCTACGATCCGCTCTCCTTCGACGGTGACGGCGATGTCGTCACATGCACACCCGCACCCGAGACACGTGACGTGCTCGACGATCACGCGATCCGCCTCGTGGCCGCCGCAATCATCCCGTACAGCCCGGCCGCGCGGCGCGTGAGCTCGTGTAGGCAGCTCGCCTGGCTTCCTCCCTGCGCGAACACCGTGCACACCGGTCGCCCGCGCGCGATCACTTCGCCCGGCGGCGGGATGTCCCGCACATCGGGGTTCGCGAGCCAGGTGCGGGAATCGGGGATCGTCGTGGCGCGCCGGGCATACACGACGGCTTTGCCGTACACCGGCCGCGGTGACTCGAGCGCCGCGGCGAGGTCGAACGATGGCAACTCACCCGCGCACGCACGGGCATGCAGATCGAAGATCGATATGCCGTATGCGCGCTCGACCAGCTCCATCGACGCCGTGTAGCGCGGATTGACCTCGATCGCATACACACGGGCGCCGCGCGCCACGAAATCGATCCCGTTGACACCGACGAGACCGAAGTCCTCGGTGATCGCCGCCGCGAGCGCCGTCGCCCCGGTGAGCGGCAGCTCACCCGCCCGAGCGAGAATGCTGCCGCTGTAGCGAAATCCGCCGGCTCCAAAATCGCGCTTGCCGCGGAGTGCATGAGAGAGGCCAAGCGGAACCGCCCGTTTCCCGTTCGCCACGAACACGACCGACCCCGCAAGACCGGGGATCCGCTGCTGCAGGTACATCGATCGCGGCAGGCGGCGGCGGCCGTGTTGTGTTGTGCGCCAGGGAGCGATCCCGTGTCCCCCGCCCGACGCGCGCGGCTTCAAGAGCCAGCGGATCCCCGCGGTCCGGGATGCTCGAGTGACTCGTACCTCCGGTGCCGGCAGCCCGCGCCTTCGCAACGCGCGGGCGAGCCGTAGCGGGTCGCGCACGCGGGCGAGCACCCGCGGGCGGTTGCCCCAGAGCGGGCCGAGCGCGCTCAGCAGCGTGACGGCTCGCGGGTGGTTCTCGAAGCCGGAAGCGTAGGCGGTGGCATCGCACCCGGCGCCGGTCGCCGCACGAACGGCGCGCCCGGCGCTGAACCGCCGACGAATGGTGACGACGCGCTCTGCCGCTTGCCGCAAGTCCAGATCCCCAAACGCGTCGATGGCCGTGACCGCAAAGCCCGCCCGCGCCGCCGACTCCGCGAACGCCCGGACGGACACGCCGGCGATCAATACCCTGCGTTGCGCGGTCATGTCAGGACAGACCCAGGTGCTGTCGCGCCGTGTCGCGAGAAATGACGTAGAGATGATCGAGAACGTTGCCGCTCGCCTCCCGAATCTGCATGACGTCCACGAGCTCGCGACGTGCTCCGCCCGCCAACCCGTCGGCGAGGAGGGCCGCGCCTTGCGCACCTTCCTTCGCCTCGGACGCGAAGCCTTCCAGAAGATGAACCGGGGCAATCGCCCCCAGGCGCTCCTCGAGCGCCCGGCGTACGCCGTTCACGCGCGCGAGGCGTCCCGAGAGGACGATCTCGCGTGGCACGGGTGCCACCGCCCGAAGCGAGGCCACGGCCTTTACGACACCCTCCACGAGCGCATCCCGGGCGACGCGCTCACGCGCCGTCCGGGGACGGGCGAGATCCTCAGGGTCGTGCGTCATATCCCATCCGGCCACCGCCCGGACGCCACCGCTGAACAGCGCCGCCTTGGTCACGGTGCCGGCGAGATACGCCACTTCACCATCCCACCCCCCGGCGCTCTGCAGTCCGAGCGGCCCCCCCGACCCCCCGATCCCGTCGACGATCTTCCCTGCCGCCACGGCGATCGTGGCGGTGAACGCGCCCCCCAGCTCGACGAGCGCGAGCGAGACCTGGCCCGGCGGAATGCCGTCGCGGCGCGACTGGCGGTCGATCGCCAGCGCGGCGACGGCGACCTTGTCGGCGGTCCCCATGTCCACGCGGTTGACCTTGCGGTGCTCCGGGACGGTGGTGAGATGAATGACGCCGGGAGTGAACACGACCGGAAGGCCGGACCGGGCGAGGACACGGGCGGCCGCACGCAGCCCACCGATGCCACCGGACTCGGCGGGCGCGGCGAGGAAGGCGACTGTCAGGTCGTCGTCCGTCGTGTCGGCCGCGGGAGTGAGGGGCAGGCCGTAGCCGGAGGGGCCGGCGATCAGGTCGAGGGGACCCGATTCGGTGAGGATCTCCACGAACCGCTCGGGGTCGGCGAGCGCTGCGGCGGTGGGAAGCGACCGGTCGAGAAACACCCGGCCGTCCTCGATGCCACACAGATCGATGGTCACCGTGCCGGGATCGATGCCGATCACCCGTGTCATCGACTCTCGGGCTTCCCCGCGATCAGCTCCTGCGCGAGAGCGGCGATCGTCTCGACATCGAACACCAGGTCGTTGCGCTCGAACATCCGGCCGATGCACGCCTTGTGGAGCTTCATCTTGAGGCCGCCGATGGCCAGCGCTCCGAACACCCGGGCGCCCTCCTTTTCGGCGCCGTCGTCGGTCTCCTTGACCCCCTCGATGCCCAGTGGGGGGACCGCGTTGACGTCGGCGAGGACTCGCAACGATTTGTGTCCGGCCCACGCGGCCTTGGGAACCATTTGCACGCCCGCCGCGCCGGCGTTGAAAGCGACCACCGCTCCCTCGAGCACGCGGGCCGCGTCGGGGGCGCCCGACATCACCACGGCGGACACTTGGCCACCGAACCGCTCGGCGATCGCAACACGCGCGGCCTCCCCGGACTCCGCTTTGCGCGACGTCAGCACGACCGTCGCGCCGGCCCTGGCGAGGAGACCGGCGGCACGGCGGCCCACGGGTCCCGTTCCGGAGATCACGACGGCTTTCCGCCCACGTACGTCTCCCGCCGCCTGCAGCATCTTCGCGACGGCTGCGACGGCCGTGGTGTTGGAGCCGTTCGAGTCGAGCAGCAACGAGATGCGAAACGGACCGAAGAACGCCTGCTGGGCCGCGGCGAGGAGCTGTTCGCCAACCGCCATGTCGGTGCCGCCGATGAAGGCCGCGGTGTGCTTCAGGTCTTTCGGCCCACGGGTGAAGATGCAGCCGTAGATCAGGTCGCGGACGTCCGCCGCGGTGACGCCACCGCGGGCGAGCACCGCGTCGGCTCCGGCGTCGTGGGCGACGATCTCGTCAAAGACGCTCGCGAGCCGCGAGCTGTCGAGCTGAAGCAGGAGCTTGCGCATGTCCTAGCACCGAATGCAGTCGAGGGGCGCCGGACCTCGCGCCCCTCGAGCGTTGGACCGAGGAAGACCGGCCGGCGTCGTCAGCCCTCCGCACCGCCTGCGAAGGGGTGCTTGGCCGTCTTGGCGCCGCTGATGACCGAGTCGACCGACGGCTGGTTCTTCAGGGCCCGTTCGATCGCTTCCTTCGTCGCCTTGTAGTTGTAGTCGAAGATCTTCTTGTCGTTCTTCGCTTCCCAGTGAATGAAGACACCCACCAGCACACAATAGTCGTCGGCCTTGTTCTTCGGGATCACGCCCGAGGACACGCTGTCCACCACCGCGCGCGCGACCGCGGCCTGGGCGGGACCGAACATCTGGACCGCCTGGGTAGCGCCCTTGATGGTGACTTTGTTGAACATGAGGGTGTCAGGTTTCGCCGGGAGATTCGGAGCGACGACGGCGAGCAACGTGGTGAAGCCGTCGCTGTTGCGCGACAGTGCATTGACAAACGCTTGTCCCGCCGGTCCCGACTTCGAGCCGATAATCAAATCGATGTGGGCGACTTCGTTCCCGTCACCGACCAGCGACTCGCCAATGAAGAAATCCGCTGCCATAACGCCTCCTCCGCCCTGATGTGGTGTGCGAAACAACCTGCTGCTCAAGTGTCGTGCGATCGAACGGAGCGGCGCGACCCAGGGGGCCACATCAGGTCACGCGATCCCGCGAACGTGCGGGTAGCTCGTGGACTCGTACGGAACCGGGCCTAACCTGTCCGCCACCCGGGAGGGTGTCAAGAAGGCGGATTCAGACGCGATCGCGCAACGCGGCGCGGGTCACGCCACCTTCGCGAGCGATCAGCAGGGTGGCGACCATGAAGCACGCGAGCGCACATCCCGACAGCACCACGACGTCGAGCGCCACCGACCACTCGCCTCCGTACCCGGACCCGGCCCAGGGACCGAGCAGGCCGTGCTTCAGGAGGTCGACGCCATAGGCCAGCGGGTTCACATAGGTGAGAACGCGGAGCCACCCCCCTAAGTGTTGGACCGGATAGAGAGCGCCGGAAAGAAAGAGCATCGGAAAGACGACGAAATTCATGACAGTGGAAAAGTTCTCGAGCGAGCGCATCGTGGCGGCCAGCGCGAGCCCGAGGGCACCGGTGGCCAGGCTCGCCAGCACGATCCCCGTCCCCGCCAGGAGAATCCCGGTTCCGCTGGGCCGCAGCCCGACCGCCGGTACGAGCACGAGCCCCACTACAAGCGCTTGCACCGTTCCCAGGACCGTCGCGCCTAGCACCTTCCCTAACGCCACCGCCCCGCGTTCGATCGGCGCGACGAGCAGCAACCGCAGCACTCCGGCGTCGCGGTCCACAACAGTGGAAAGGGAAGCGAGAAACGCGCCGAACATGACGACCATGCCGAGGAGACCCGGCGCCATGTAGCGGCGATAGTCGAGCTCGGCGTTGCCGGCGAACACCGCGGCGAAACCCGTTCCCGCGAGCAGCAGCCAGACGAACGGCCGGGCGAGGCTGCTCCACAAACGTCCGCGCTGGCGCAGGAACCGCAGCAGCTCTCGAGCGACGATGCCGTAGAGTGGGCGCATCCTTCAGGCTCTGGTCGCGAGATACACGCCTTCCAGCGTGGCGCTCCCGGCACGCCGTTTCAGCTCGGCCGGCGTACCCAGGGCCGCGAGCCGTCCGCGATCGAGCAGCGCCACGCGATCGCACGGCTCGGCTTCCTCGACGTAATGGGTGGTGAGAAAGACGGTGACGCCCCGCTCGACGCGGAGCCGGTGGATCGACTCCCACAGCGCGCGCCGTGCGTGCGGGTCGAGGCCCACCGTCGGCTCGTCGAGGAACAGGAGCTGCGGCTCGGCGAGGAGTCCGCGCGCGATGTCGGCGGAGCGGCGTTGACCACCCGAGAGCGCACGAACCGGAGCGTCGCGCTGCTCCCCCAGGCTGAACTGGTCGAGCAGCGCGACGATGCGCGGCCCGGCGACCCGCGCCGGGAGGTCCCAGAGACGCGCGGCGAAGCGCAGGTTTTCGAGTACGCTCAGGTCGCGATCGAGCGTCGGCTCCTGAAAGACGAGCCCGATGCCGCGGCGCACCGCGAGGCCCTCGTGCACGACATCGTGGCCCAGAACCCGGGCGCGGCCGCGCGTGGGGCGCAACACGGTGGCGAAGAGCTGGAGCGCCGTCGTTTTTCCCGCACCATTGGGACCGAGCAGCGCGAAGAATTCACCGGCCGAGACATCCAGATCGAGCGCATCGAGCGCGCGCACCGCACCGAAGTCCTTGCCGAGACCACGGGCTTCGATGGCGGGCACAGCAGTCATCCGCCTGACAGGACTCGTGATGCCGGCGCGGCGCGATATGTCCACGCCGGCTCCCCGTGGTCGCCGCTCCGCGCTTCGACTGCGGCGACGACCGCGTCGATCAGGGGACGGTGCGGAGAGAGGGAGCACACCGGGTCGGTCGCCGCCGCATCACCCGTGACCAGGAACGCCTGGCAGCGGCAGCCACCGAAGTCTTTCGACTTTCGCTCGCACGATCGGCACGGCTCGGGCATCCAGGCATCGCCGCGGAACCGCGTGAAGGCGTCGGACTCATTCCAGATCCAGGCGAGCGGACGGTCGCGCACGTTGGCGAATGTGAGAGTCTTGATCCTTCCCGCGGCGTGGCACGGCCAGACCTCACCCGCCGGCGTGACCGTCATATAGGCATTGCCCCACCCGCCCATACACGGCTTGGGGAACTGCTCGTGGTAGTCGGGGAGCACCCAGATGATCTCGAGCGTGTGCCCCAGGCGCCGCCGTTCCCGCTGCACCACCTCCCAGCCGGCCGCGAGCTGCGCCTTGGTCGGCATCAATGCGGCACGGTTATGCAGCGCCCAGCCGTAGAATTGCGTATTGGCGAGCTCGATCCGCTCGGCACCGAGCCGCTCGGCGAGCCGGATCATCGCTTCGACCTGGTGCAGATTGTCGCGGTGCAACACCACGTTGACGGTCAGCGGGAAGCCGAGCTCGCGGGTCGCCTGGTAGGCGCCCAGCTTGTCGGCGTGCGAATCAGTTCCGGCGATCCGGTCGGACAGCTCGGCGTCCGCCGCCTGGATGCTGATTTGCACGTGGTCGAGCCCCGCCGCTTTCAGTTCCGCGAGCCGCTCCTTTCTCAGGCGATAGGCCGATGTTACGAGCGTCGAATAGAGGCCGAGCTGCTTGGCATACCGCACCAACTCGGCGAGATCGGGCCGCAGCGTCGGCTCGCCGCCCGACAGGCCGAGCTGCACGACGCCCAGCTCGTGCGCTTCGCGAAAAACGCGGCACCATTCATCCGTCGTCAGCTCGTTCTTGAAGCGGCCCCCGGCGAAGTCCAGCGGGTTCGAGCAATACGGACACTGCAGCGGACAGCGATAGGTCAGCTCCGCGAGGAGCCACAGCGGTCTAGGCGTCGTAGGTCACCAGTCCCTTCGCCGCCAGCCCGGCGAGCAAGGTCTGCACGTCGGTACCGATCTCCGCCGACGCGTATTTGCTGCTCAGCACTGAGACGATCTCTTCCACAGTGCGGTGGCCATCGCACAGTCCCAGGATCTCGGCGGCCGTCGGATTCAACGCGACCAACCCCTCGGGGTACAGCAGGATGTGGCGGTTCCGCACACCATCCCAATGGAGACGGGCCTTCGCGGCGACGCGCGGCGTCATGGTTTGCCTTCGGGAATCCTGCCCCGCTCCACGGCGTCGAGAAGCGCCCAGAGCACGTCGCATTTGAAGTTGAGCGCCGCGACGGCTCGCTCCTGCCACTCCCGTGTCACGCAGCGTTCTTTGACGAGGGCCAGGGCGTACTGGGCATCCCGCGGCGCCTGGGTGAGACGGTTGCGGAAGTACTCGAGGCCCGCCGGCTCGATCCATTTGTAGTGAGTGAGAATGGCCGAGAGGCGCTCGCTCACGATCGTGGGCGCGAACATCTCCGTGAGGGAGGCAGCGACGGCCTCGAGCCAAGGGCGCGTGCGGCAGAACTGGATGTAGGCGTCGACGGCGAAGCGCACGCCCGGCAGCACCCAGCTGCCCGACAACAGCACGTCGCGCTTCACGTCCATCGCCTCGGCAAGGCGTAGCCACGCCTCGAGACCCCCCTCACTGCCTTCGCGACCGTCGTGATCGACGATGCGCTGGATCCAGCTGCGCCGGACCGCCACCTCCGGGCAATTGGACATGATCGCGGCGTCCTTGATGGGAATCGCCTGCTGATAGCAGAATCGGTTCGCCACCCAGAGCTGCAGCTCCGCCCGGCTGAGCTCGCCCCGGTGCATACGCTGGTTGAAGGGGTGGAGGTTGTGGTAGCGCGCGGCGCCCACGGCGCGCAGGCGGCGCTCCAGCTCCGCCGGCGACCAGGGGGAGCGTGTGTCGTCCTGCAGACTGTGCACGGCGCTCGTCATATGGTGAAGTGCATCCCGTCCTCGCCGATCTCCACCCCGGCCGCGGTCACCCGGGCGCGCTCGGGTGACTCCGGCCCGAGAATCGGGTTGGTGTTGTTGATGTGGACCAGCACCGTACGCTTCGCGCCGACCTTCGATAGGCGCTCGAGGCTGCCGCCCGGCCCGCCGAGCGGCACGTGTCCCATCTCGCGCGCTCGGGGGGCTGCGACGCCAACCCCGTGGAGCTCGTCATCCGACCAGAACGTCCCGTCGAAGCACAGCACGTCGGCGCCCGCCGCGAGTGCGCAGACGTCGTCATCGACCGCTGCCGCGACGGGTACGTAGGCGAAGACACCGCCGGTTGCCGGGTCCTGGAGCCGGAGACCCACCTCGAAGTCGTCGCCATGAGCGGCGGCGGCGTAGCGTGGTGGGCGTCGCGCCAGCGCGACAGCAGTGCACGAGAGACCGAGGGATTGGCCGTTCGCATCCTTGAGGACTTCGGCGCGCCGGTCCGGCAACTGCCGCACATCGATTCCGGAGTACGGCTCGAGGACGTGCAACAACGGCCACGGACCGGCGAGCAGCTCGGCCACGCCGCCGGGTGCGTATACGGGCATGCGGGACGTTCCTTCGCGCAGCAGCATCAAACCTAGCGTGTGGTCGATCTCACCGTCAGTCAGGACGACCGCCTGGACGCGCGAATCGCGCACCGCGACTGGCCAGAACGGAGCGTGGGCGGCGAGCTGCACGCGCAGGTCGGGCGACGCGTTGAGCAGAATCCAGCGTTCGCCGTCCGCGCTGACGGCGACGGAGGATTGCGTGCGGCCGCGGCCGCGCGCGCGCGCGGCACGGCAGTTGGTGCAGCCGCAATTCCACTGCGGCACGCCGCCTCCGGCCCCGGTGCCGAGGAGTATGATCTGCACGTTGTGGGAGGGGGAGAAAGAGAGAGGCCGGGTTGGTCACCCGGCCCCTTCCGATTCTCGTACTGCCTGCTGCCTCAGGCCGAGCCGGCGTACGCGCCGATTTCCATGCCGAGTTCGATGACTTCGACTTCAGGCTTGGTCCACTTCATCGTGCTCTCCTCCGCGGTGGCGGGTGGCGATCTACCACCCTCAGGATCCTGTCCCGCGAGGCTTGCGGGATGCCTTTGATGTACGCCATCCCGCTGGGGTCCGCAAGGGCCCCGGAGTACGCCCGCCGGAGCCACGGCGGTCAAGGAGTCCCGCCGACCGCCCCTCCCGTTCCAGTTTCAACCATGGCAACCTGACGCTCCGTCATCTCACGGGCGATCCACACGACGCGATCCCCGCACATGATGGCGTCGATCGCGTAGTCCGAGCGGACGAAGGACTCACCGTCCGCATCCAGGACCTCGGTGCCGGGCATGAAATACGAGCACTTCTGACCGCTGGGATGACTGTGGATCCTCCCGATCGTTCCCGTCCACCCGGCGTCCTCGCAGGAAGACTGACTCGAAACCATCACGGTGGTGGCGGTCGAGCGGTCGGGATCGACATCCGCGGGAGCGATCCGAGCAACATATGCGACCGAGTCGCGCAGCTCGCCGATCATGCAGCCCATGAATTCCGTGGTGTAGTTGCGATACTGCAGGGTGAGAAAGCGACGCGCCTGATCCGAGAGCACCAGCCGCCGCGCCATCTCCCCTGTTCCCCGCGCGCCGGTGGCGGAAACCCTCGGTGCCTTCCGCGCTGCGGGGGCGACGGCTACGACACTCAGCAACAACTGGAGCCACGGTCTCATCTGCCCATCCTGTCGTGCGGCACTGCGACCGAATGAAGGGCATTTTCCATGCCCTGACCGGGTACTAGCCGCGAGCCTGCAGAAAGGTCCCCGCGAAATCGTGTGCCGCGGTCGGTTTGTGCGCCGCGTCACGCGGCGGCGGCGAGGGACGACCACGGCGCTTGTCGCATTCCGCCCGAGCGCAACCGCAATTGCGCTCATTTGACACCGTTCCCGAGGCCGGATACCGTACGGCTCCCACGTCCACCAGGTTCGTGCGCCATGAGTTCACCGCAGAACGATTTCCGGGTCTCCGTCCCACGTTCGTCCTTCGCCATCGCGATGAGGGACTACACGTTCGTGCGCCCGGGGATCGCCGTTACGATCAGCGCCGTGTGTCTCGTCGCCGCACTCGTGGTCGGCGGCATCCTGATCAGTTCGTTACGGCGCGCATCATCGATGGTGGAATACGCACGCAAGAGCGCCTTCACCTTGCACGATTACAGCGCCGCGCTCGACACCTGGCACCAGCTCGTCACGACCGAGGATCCCGAGCTGCAGAAGCCCGAGTCGCGCGCGCTGCGGGACAGCATCCGGACCGCGCTGACGGCGCAGTTGAATCAGATGGCGGCCTCCACCGGGGACACGACGCAAAGGAACCTGATCGCCACAGTAGTGCGGGGGCTGCAGAGCATGAACGTCGGGCTGGACGAGGCGGCGCGCCAGTCGATGATCGTCATGCTCTCGCGTCAGGATGACGCGATGTTCCAGGCGATCGCCTCGTCGCAGAAGGCCGTCCTGCTTTCGGCGACGCTGATCGCGCTCACGATTATCGCCGCCGGCTCGATGGTCGTGCCGATGGCGTGGCTGTACATCCGGTTCAAGCAGGGGAAACAGGTCCAGCAGGTCAAAGCGTAGTCTAGTCGCGGTCCTCGATACCCATGTAGGCGTGCTCCATTTCGAGATACACGCGCACGCCGTTGCGACGCAGCCGGGAGTTGAAGCTCACCGGTCGCAGCTCATCCATGGGCGGGAGATAGGCGAGCGCGCGCTGCTGCGAGATGCCTCGTCGCACGGCCAGCTGCATCGAATCCCGTAACGCCGTGATGTAGTCCCGCGTGCTGCGGATCAACGCCTCCGGATCGATCGGGATCCTGCCGTGGCCGGGAACCACGATGCGCGGCCGCAGCGAGTCGATCAGGTCGAGGGTCGCCAGCAGCACCGCCGAACGACCATCCACTACCATCGTCACCCCGTCTTCGACGAGAATGTCGCCCGTGAAGAGCACCCGGTCGGCGGGCAGCCAGAGCATGAGGTCGCCGGCGGAGTGCGCCTGGCCGGGATGGATCACCACCACGTCGGTGCCGCCGAGGCGCAGCGTGTCCCAGCCGGTCACGGGGCGGTCCGGCGTGTCGGCGAAGGCAAACCCGACCAGTTCTCCGAGCCCCACGACGCGATCCCAGTCGGCGATCTCCATGTCGGGCCCCGCCTCGGCGGCCGCGACGTGGCGGTCCGGGTGGGCGACGATGCGCGCGCCCGCCCGCTTGAACTCGATGGCGCCGAACATCATGTCGGGGTGATGCGCATAGAGCACCAGCCAGACGAGCCGCCGGTGCGTGATGGTGCGGATCGTGCGAATGACGGCGCGCGCCTGCGTGGGACTCGCCAGTCCCCCGACGGCGACGACGCCCGCGGGGGTGTCAACGAAGCCGGCGTTGGGACGCCCCTCGACGCCCTTCCCCGAATCGCCCAGCACGGCGTACACGTGGCTGCCCAGCCGGCGCACCGGGTAGCGGGTGTGCTCGGTCGTAGGTGAAAAGGCGCGCGACTGGGCGGGGAGCCGTGCCGCGGCCATCATTGCGGCGCAGCACAGGAAGGCGACGCCGCTCACGGGGCGGCGAAGGTGATGTCGACCGAGCCGGAGTAGGCGCCGCCCTTAGTGTCGCGCGACAGGACGGAGAGGACCGCCTCCTTGTCCGCGCGCAGTGAGAAGCTCACCATCGGGTCGCGGCTGATCCCCGAGGTCCACTCGAAGCGCGCGATCTCGTCGTCGCCGTAACGGACTCGCACGTCGTTGATGAACCACGCCGGGATGATGTTCGCGTTGGCGTCGCGAAAGAAGCCGGTGTCCATCGGGTGCTGGATGACGACCAGCACGCGGATCACGTCGCCCTTCTGGATTCGGTCGGGGACGGCGATCCGGGTAGTGCCGATGTCGGGCATGTCAGCCGCACCCGTTCAAGGTCGTTTCAACCTTGAGGTAGTCCGCCCACACCGCGCCACCGTTCGTCTCGACGACCGCCCGGATCCAGGTGGTGCGCTTCATCTTGATGCGCGTCTGAATCGCGACCGGGCCGAACGCCGGCGACAGGTGGAAGGCAGTGACGAGCGGATCGGGATTGTGATCGACGATCAGAAACACGCCGCTCACATACTCCTGGGGCGTCATCGGCAGGTCGCTCGCGATGCTCACCGGCACGTAGCGGCCGTCCTCAGCCAGCGCCGGCATCTCGAGCGTCACGTGGCCGCGCGTGATAGGGCGGTTCTGGAACCGCTCGGTGAGAATGCGCCGGACCTCTTCATTCGGGATTTCGGGGTCGTCGGGCCCGGCATGAACGATCCGGAGAGGCCTGCCCTTGGTCCCGAGTGCGAGGCTGACGGCACCGAGGGCTTCGAGAAATGCGCGACGCGCGATCGGGGTGTCGTGGGCCACGGCTCAAGCCTACCGCTAGCCGCCGTCCTGCTGCAAGTACGGCGCAGGGGCGTCGAAGGGGAGCTGCACTCGAGCGGCGCCGGCTCGGCTCACCACCGCGCCGCGTAGCCCCGCACGTCGACGTGCACAAAAGGCCCGTGGGCGGACGTGCTCGGATACATGGCGAGTCCGCCGCTGAGCCCACGGAATGCGGAATCCGCCTGGTGCCGATCGATGAGGTCGTACAGGACGGCCGCGTCACGAATGTCGATGCGACCGTCGTGGTTCAGGTCATCCATGCGGCCGTCGCGCGGATTCTCGTCGATGAAGATGTCAGCAGCGGCGCCATACTGGTGACGGCTGAACGGAACGTTGCCGAGAGCCCGGTTGTAGGCCGGCGTGCGATAGCCGCTCATCACAACGAAGCCGGACTGCACGTACCCCGCCTCGTGGGCGATCGCGAAGATCAATTCGAGCTTCTGCAGCAGCAGGGGGTCGAGCACCACGTACTTCGGGAATCCTCCCGCCTGCTTCGTCACGAACTGCTTCAGCTGCAGATGGGGCGTGATGTAGAGGTCCTGATTCTGCCGTGTCACCTCGACGAACCCGACCGGCGGCTGGTAGATCGACTGACGGTGCAGTGGGCTGGGGTAGGTGCCGATGCGGAAGCCGTTGAGGGAGCCGCCACGCGCCGCGCTGGCCGGGACCATGACGAACGCCTGCACGATCGCCGAGTCCGCTTTGCAGGCGCCTGCGATCTGCAGTCTATAGTCCCCTGGCTCGGCGGGGGCGCTCCAGCGCCACTCGGAGCTTCCCGCCCGTGAGACGGTGCCGGCGGAGGCCTGCACCGTGACACTCTCGGCCGGCGTCGCGCGTTGGACCTGCATGTCGAAGGTCTGGCGAGGAAGCAGAAACGCGGAACTGATCGGAGACCGGGTCTCCAGTCCTTCGTAGTCGAGTGCGAACGCCGAGGAAGTCGTGCTCGCATCCGTGCAGCGATCGGTTGCGTGGGCCACCGCCGGCTTCGTGGTCAATAATGGCGCGACGACGAGAAGCATGAGCCCGACAGCGAGGAACAGCCGATAGGCAAGTGTGAATCGCATAGGGCGGGGAAACCTAGCACTGGCCTCCGACCCGGCCAATGAAAGAGATCTTCAGGTTGCGAGCGGTGAAGCTAGCGCTTGCGCGACTTGGACGGAGCAGGGCGCTCGGGCGACTTGGCGTCGTCCTGTCGTGTCAGCGCGACGTAAATGACGGTGTCCCAGGCGTTGCGAATCCCGACGAACAAGAGCACGAGTGCCGCTCCGGCGATGGCGAACAGCGCCGGACCCGGACTGCGCTGCAGCACGACGGCGGCAATCAACAGATCCACGTAGGCGACGAGAGGAAGGACCACGAACCAGAGCCAGTCCTCAAAGACCGGCCGGTAGGCCGTGGTGCGCCGCGCTCGCTTGATCACGATCACGCTGTACGCGCAGCCGAGGGCTCCGCAGATGGCGAGCGCGGCACCCGCGCTGCTCAGTCGGTGCCACGGTGCTGCGAGAATCGCCGAAACGAGCAACGTCGCCCCGAAGTGAACGACGGTCGGAGTACCGAAAGCGTTGACCTCCTGCGCCGTGCCCCATGGACGCACCTCGGCCACGAGCGCCATCACGACGAATTGCAGGCCCGTGAGCGCCCCGGCCGATGAGCCTACGATGACGTAGAAGTTGTCCCAGGCGGCGAATGCAGCGGAGGCGTCCATTGTGAGTGGTCTACATGTTACATCGTCTGGGCTTTGGCCGCCGCACCACTGGCAGCCGTTCTCGCTTCCCGGTCGACAGCGGAGCGACAGCCACTCGCACATACCTTGAGGTGCGATGATCTCGGGACGACGACTCTTGGCGCTCGTCGGCGCCGTGGCGTTGATGGTGGCGTGTCGTGAGGACGGTGTGGGTCCCTTCCGCATGAAGATGTCGTCCACCACCGGCACTTCGGTCAGTTCGGTCATCCCCACCACGCCCACGCCGTCCGGCATCTACGTGCTCAATGACGCCGACGACGAGCGCTCGGCGGCCAGCGGCTACGCCGCGGGACTCGACACCGCTGGAGGCTACCTGCGGGACGCCGCGGGTAACGCCGTGTTCGTGCCCATCGCGAAGATCCTCGAAGGCGTGACTACCTGGGGTCAGTTTCAATGGACGTGGGGCTACGTGGACACGCTGGTGCAGTTCGCGCTGGTGCACCAGAAGAAGTTCTCCATCGAGCTGGAGACGGGATCCCAAAGGGGCAGCAGCTACCTACAATCCCTGCCCGCCGGGTTCGCGGAGACCTGCGGGCCCACGTGTGCCCCGCTGTTCGACGTGTGGACCGTGGGCGGCGGCTCGGCCAAGTGCATCAGCGCGTACGTGCTGCTGCCATGGGTGCCTCGGGTACAGGAGTTCTGGAGCAGGGCCGCGAGCGCTCTCGCCGCCCACCTGCATGCGATCGGCGCGTATCCGTCGCTCACGCTGGTCCATGTCCCGGGGCTGAGCGTCTACGACGAGGAGCTACGGCTCCCCACCGGCTTTCCACGACCCGATCCCAGCGACACGTCGTCCTGCCCCGACGGACGGGGGGCCGATACGGCGGTCGTCCAAGACGCCGACACCGCCCACTGGCGCAGCCTGGGGTATTCTGACGCGGCTGTCGTCAACGGATTCAGCGCCATCACCACCTCCTTCGCGCGCGCATTCCCCGATCGGTTCCTTGGTCTCAGCCTGTTCCCCGCGGGTCCCAGAGGCATCGATTTTCCCAACCTGACGGGCGATCCGGTCGGCACTGTAGCGTCGCAAATCGTCCAGGCGGTGTCGCTGATCGCGCCGGGTCGCGTGCAACTCCAGGCGGATAACCTCGACACGCAGGTGGCGGACGCGGAGGTCTTGGAGCTCTCCGCTCAATTCGGCGATTCCGTGGGCTGGCAGTCCAACAAGCACGGCGAGACCGGCGCCGGCTGCAACGGCGCAGGTGCGGGAACCTGCGGTCCGGACGGCCCCGACAGTCCCTACTTCCAACTACTCAAGGAAGGTTCGCAGAACCGCGGCGAGTACGTGGAGATCTGGTCCCACGACGTGCGGTCGTTCCCGCTCAGTCTCGATGCGGCGCGGGCGGCCAATCTCTATCCCGTGGTCACAGCCGCGCGTTAGGCCAGCCGTCGAGGAACGACGAGTGGCCAGGGGCAGAATCGAACTGCCGACACGCGGATTTTCAGTCCGCTGCTCTACCAACTGAGCTACCTGGCCGGATCAAACCGGCAGAGAACTTAGCAATCCTCCCCAGACCACGGCAGTGGGTTCCCGTGTTCCCATCACAGGTTCCACAGGCAATTGGTTTCCCTGAGGACGCGTCCGGCACTCAAGGGGTAATCAGACTCGTAGGCCAACGCTCTGAAAGGGGTGTTGCAATGAACACGAGAACACATCGAGACCCGTGGGTGTGGGGTCTCCTGGCGACAGTGATCGCGGCCGCGATCGGATGCGGCGGCTATCTCGCGTCCGGTGAGGTCGTGTATGCGTCGTATGCTCCGCCACCGGATCGTGTGGAGGTCATCGGCCCGGCACCCGGACCGGAATACGTCTGGATCAATGGGTACTGGCGCTGGGGCGGTTCGTCGTACGATTGGATCTCGGGCCGCTGGGAGGTCGCTGAACAGAGACACCACTGGCACCGCGGCCGCTGGCACCACAACCACAACGGCTGGTTCTACCAGGAAGGCCATTGGCAATAAGCCCGATCGGAACCAGTGACGTCCCGGGCTTCGGGGGCAGTCACAAACAATGAGGCGCCTCGTGCGTCTCTCATGACCCCCTCACGAAGAGGAGCGCAACATGACCCGCATCACTCGCCGCAGGTTACGGCTGGGCTTGGTCGGAGTGCTGGGTGCCCTGGCGATCGCCTGCGCATCCAACCCCCCACCCGACAACGTCGTGTACGTGGAGCGGCGGCCGCCGCCGGAGCGGGTAGAAGTCGTGGGCGTCGCGCCCGGACCGGGGTACGTCTGGATTCGCGGCTTCTGGCGCTGGGGGGGCGCGGAGTATGCCTGGATCCCCGGTCGCTGGGTCGTCGTCGAGCGAGGTTATCGGACCTGGGAGCCGGGGCGGTGGCGCCATGGCCGGCGGGGCTGGTTCTGGGTCGAAGGCCACTGGCGTTGACTGACGGATACACGACAGCCCCGGCGCTGCTCCTGCCGGGGCTGGCACTTCAGGGACGGAACTCCACCAGCTGCATCGCCGTCATCGAGCCGTCGTCGTTGTTGAAGGTGAGCGCCAGCGGCAGGCCGACGTTGGGGCTGACGCACATGTCCATCGCCACCTTCTGATTCTGGCGCCACACGCCCTTCAGGCCGTTCACTCCCGCCTGCGCGCACTTCTCTTCCACTTTGAAAGACGATGTCTCGCCGTTCTGCGTCGATTGCCACCCGCTGCCCAGCTCCCACTGATGCCCACCCAAAAGCAGCATCCAGACCGGGTTGAAGAGCGCCAGCCCCACGGGTCCCAGCCCGATGAGCTGCATCATCGGGATGCCCTCATTGGGGCCGATCGTGACCGTCGATGAGTAGCTGTCGCTCCCCATGTTCCCGGCGACGCTGAGACGGGTGCGACCGTTGCCCGCCGGCTTCGCGTCGAACGTGTAGCTGCCGCTCTTGTTTTCGTTCCGATCACGCTGCTGCACGTTGTAGCGGAAGTGCTCGGTCCCCTTGAAGGAATACATCCCCCACGTAAACGGACCGGAGATCGGCTGGCTGTAGAGGGCCGGGAGGGCGCCGCCTGAGGTCGGCGGCGCGGCGGCGTTGGGCTGGTTTAGTGGCTCGACGGTGGGCGGGGCGGCGCCACCGGCGCTCCCCATATTCGCGGGACAGCTGCCCACGCAATCGCCCACTTTCGCGGGTCCGCCGGTGAGCGTCCCGGTCGCAGACCCTTCGTCGGCGTCCGTGATCTTGAGCTTCCCGACGGGCGTCGTGGTGCGCCGCAGCACGCGGCCGGTCGCCGGATCGCGGATCTCACGTCCGGGGCGGACCACGTCGTACTCGGCGCCCACCTTCACCCCGGCGCCGGTGCCCACGTTGATCGTCACCTCACCAGCCGAGACGTCCGCCACGAGGGCGCGGATCTCCACCTTCGTTTCCTGGATGCTGCCGGCCGCAGCCACGAGCTGTCCCGTGAGGCTGTCGACCGCCGCGCGGGTCGCTTCGCCGATGATCGTGTTGGCGAAGTTCGAGCTCCCCATGTCGAGCGCTCCCGCGGCTCCCGTACCACCGATGGCGACGCCGCCGACCAAGCTCACCCCAGAGCGTTTCGACTCGCCGTGCCCCGTGGCGACACCCAGGATCTCGGCGGTCGTCGTGCTCACGATGCGCGCGTCGATTTGCACTACGGCCTTCGCCGATTTCTTGCCGAACCCGCCGATCCCGATCCCGCCCACGTGCACGCCGGCGCCACCCACGCCGAGTTTCTTGTCGTCGCGGCCGAACTGCGTGATGCTGCCGATGATGATCGCGTCCACCCCGAGGATCTTGGCGAGCTCGACGGCGGAGGACGGATCGGCGCGCCCGCTCTGCTGGAAGTTCTGCTCGCGTAGCACCTGGTCGAGCTGCTTGCGCTCGATCACCGAGTAGGTCCCGTTGCGCACCAGGTTGGTGACCAGCATGTCGGCGATGCCTTTGCCGATGTCCTGGTCCGATCCGAAGATGTCGTAGACCCATTGGTGCACGGTCGCGTAGTCGAAATCGAGAACCGCGATGCGCCGCTTGGCCGGAGCCTGCGCGACGAGGGTTCCCGCGCCCGCAGCGAGCGCCAGGAGAAGGACGGCGAAGCGCTTCATGACTGCTCCTATCACAGGAAGCTGAGATGGGGATCGAGACAGCATTCTAGCAACCGACGTCCAACTTTCAACTGCCGTGCCCTGGCTGCGGGCCCAACCGTGCATAGGTTATGCAAGGCTATGGCCGCCACCCAGTTCCCGAACGTCACGGTACTCGATCATCCCCTCATCCGGCACAAGCTTTCGTTGCTGCGGGATCGCCACACCAGCACGAAGGACTTCAAGCAGCTGGTGAGCGAGATCGCGATGCTGATGGCGTACGAGGTGACCAAGGACCTGCCGCTCGAGTCGGTCGATATCGAGACGCCGCTCGAGCGGATGAGCGGGGAGCGAGTCGCGGGGAAGAAGCTGGTCCTGGTCCCGATCCTTCGCGCGGGTCTCGGGATGGTCGAGGGCATCACCCAACTCATTCCCTCCGCCCGGGTCGGGCACATCGGGATCTACCGCGAGCACGACACGCTCAAACCGGTCGAGTACTACTTCAAGATCCCGCGCGACGGGATCGCCCGCGACTTCTTCGTGCTCGATCCGATGCTCGCCACCGGCGGATCCGCGGCCGACGCCGTCGCGACATTGAAGCGCGCCGGGGCCCAGCGCATCCGCTTCCTCTGTCTCGTGGCCTGTCCCGAGGGCGCCCGCCGCATGTACACTGAGCACCCCGACGTGCCGGTCTACGCGGCAGCGCTGGACAGGCAGCTCAACGAGAAGGGGTACATCCTGCCTGGCCTTGGAGATGCGGGAGACAGGCTGTTCGGCACCAGGTAAGTCCGTCCAGCCCTACGCGTCTCTTCTGTTCTCTCGCAACTGTTTTCTGCCAACCTGTGTCACAAACATGACAGTCCCCCGTACGGAGCTTCGTGGACGAACATGAGCTGATCGCGCGGGTCCGCGCGGGGGAGCCCGCCGCCGAACGGGCATTGTACGAGGCGCACGTGGACCGTGTGTATCGCCTCGCCTACCGGCTGGCCGGGGAGGACGAGCTGGCGCGCGATTTCACACAGGAGACGTTCATCCGGGCCTTCGAGCGCCTCGACACGTTCCGCGGTGACGCCCGCTTCTCGACCTGGCTGCACGCCATCGCCGCCTCGGTCGCGTTGAACGGCCTGCGCAAGACGAAGCGGTTTCGGTCGCAGACGTCGCTCGAGGCCGCCGAGGGGATGACGAGCGGCGCGCGGAGCGCCGAGCCCGACTTGAAGGTGCGGTTACACGCGGCGATCGACGCGCTGCCGGACCGCTATCGCACGGTGGTGGTGATGCACGACGTGGAAGGGTACACGCACGAGGAGATCGCGGAGACGCTCGGGGTGGAAGTCGGCACCTCCAAGGCACAGCTGTCGCGTGCCAGAGCGAAACTGCGGGAATCACTGGCGGATTTCGCCGGGGAGTGGGCCTCATGAATGATGACCGGTTCGAAACGCGGCTGCGCGAAGCGGCCCGGGATTATCACCAGCCGCCCGAGACGCCGCGTGACGAGATGTGGGCAGCCATCGCGGCGGAGCGCGGGCGCCGGGCAGCGCCGCGCGTCTTCGTGCTGCGGCCCGCCTGGCGCTGGGGGCTCGGCATGGCTGCCGTGCTGCTGCTCGGCATCGCAATCGGCCGGTGGATCCGTCCTCAAATGCAGGACGGCACCACGACAACGGCCGGCGTCATACCGCCGGGCCGTTCGGACGTGGCGTACGGCGTCGCCGCAGTGCAGTACCTCAACCGCACCGAAACGCTGCTCACGGGCTTTCGGGCCGATGCACGGAGTGGCCGGGTCGATACGCTGTTCGTCGAGCAGGCGCGCGAACTCCTGACGTCCACGCGCTTGCTGCTGCAGAGCCCGGCCGGGCAGGACCCGCACCTCAAACCGTTGCTCGAGGATCTCGAGCTCGTGCTGGCGCAGATCGCCCTGCTCCCCGGCGGCCGGCGCGACACGCTGGACGTCGATCTTATTACGCAGGGCATGGACCAACAGAGCGTGCTCACTCGCCTGCGGACGGCGATTCCCGCCGGTCCCGCGAGCGCACCACGTACGCAAGGAGCGCTGTAGAGATGTTCGCGATGTCATGGTTGGTAGCGGCCGTCACCCTCACCGCGCAGGACCCCTCGACCGCCCAAGACCTGAAGCACGCCACGCGCGCATTGCGCGGTCTCGACGCGCAGCTCGAGCGAGCTTCCTCAGCGCTGCTGTCCTCGCAGGCCGATCTGTCGACGCTCGCCGATCTGTCGGGCCTCACGAGTTTGACGACGCTGTCCGGCCTGTCGGGGTTGTCCTCGTTGTCGACCCTCGGCTCGCTCGGCGACCTGGGGAGCCTCGGATCGCTGCTCGAGGATGCGGCAGACGTCGGCGACCTCGTGGTCCCCGCCACAAAGCCCCCCGCCCCCTGGGCGGATCAGGATCCCGGCGACTCGCTCTACCGCTCGGCCCGGCGGTTGTTGAACGGCGGACGCTACGCGGATGCCGCGAACGCCTTCGCCGATCTGGTCAAGCGCTACCCGCGCTCGGACTACACGCCGGACGCGTATTACTGGCAGGCGTTCGCGCTTTACAAGACCGCTGACGCCGACAGCTACCGCCAGGCGCGCACGGCGCTCGACTACCAGCGCACTCACTTCGCTCGTGCGACAACGCGCGGGGACGCCGACGCGCTCTACGCTCAGATCCAGGGAGCCCTTGCGAAGCAGGGAGACCAACAGGCAGCCATCTGGGTCAGGAATCACGCCCAAACCGCGGGTAACCCCCGCGACACGATCTCTTCCAGGACATGCTCTACGTCGGACGATGACGATGATCCGCGCATCGCCGCTCTCAACGCGTTGCTGCAGATGGACGCCGAGTCCGCCGTGCCGATCCTGAAGCAGGTGCTGGCGCGCCGTGATGCCTGCAGCGTGCAGCTGCGGCGCAAGGCGGTGTTCATCATCTCACAGAAGCGCACCGCCGAGACCGAGGACATCCTTCTCGCTGCGGCGCGCAACGATCCCGATTCGGAAGTCCGCGAGCAGGCGGTGTTCTGGCTATCGCAGGTGGGCAGCGAGCGAGCCGTCAGCGCCCTCGACTCGATCCTCCAATCATCGACCGACGAGGAGATCCAGAAGAAAGCGCTGTTCTCCCTGTCCCAGATCCGTGGAGACCGCGCCGGACAGATTCTGCGCAGCTTCGCCGACCGCGCCAACGCATCCGACGACGTGCGGGAGCAGGCGATCTTCTGGCTCGGCCAGACGCACTCCGCAGAGAACGCCGCCTTCCTGCGGGGACTCTATGCCCGGCTCAATTCGGACGATCTGAAGGAGAAAGTGATCTTCTCCCTGAGCCAGATGCATGACGCCGACAACGGACGCTGGCTGCTCGATATCGCGCAGAACGATCGGGAGCCGATCGAGATGCGCAAGAAGGCCTTGTTCTGGGCGGGTCAGACTGGGGCCGCACTCCCCGATCTGGCGTCCATCTACGACCGCACGACCAACGATGAGATGAAAGAACAGCTGATCTTCGTGTACTCGCAGCGGCACGAGTCGGAGGCGGTGGACAAGCTGATCGACATCGCCAAGCACGAGCCCAACGCCGATCTGCGCAAGAAGGCGGTGTTCTGGCTCGGACAGTCGCACGATCCGCGTGCCCGCCAGGCGCTGCTCGACATCATCAACCAATGAACAAGCGCCTCGTGGTCGTCGCCTGTCTCGGGGTCGCGTCGCCCGCCGCGGCTCAGACCCTCGGCGCCCGAGTCGCTCAGGCTCCCGATGGTGACGTGCGGATGACCTTCACCGCCCGGGAAGGCGTGTACGGGAACGGCCGGAACGTGATCCAGTGGGACTGCGATCACGGCCGCTGCCGCCAGCAGTCCGAGGGGGACTTCTCCGACGACGTCGACTGGCACACACCGTGTGACTCGGGGCCGGTGCGGCTCGCACTCTGGGTGCGCAGCGGGAAGGTCGTGTCGCTCCACGTCTACGTGGGAGGGCAATGGGTTTCCCGCCCGGGGGTTACCGATCTCGGACGGATCCCCGCCCCCGAAGCGGCACCTTTCCTCCTGGAACTCGCCCGGCAGGGAGGCGGCGAGGTCGGCGAGCGCGCGGTGTTCGCGGCGACGCTGGCGGACAGCGTGACGACCTGGCCCGAGCTGCTGCGCCTCGCGCGTGACGAAGACGTGCCCGAGCGGACACGACGTTCCGCGGTATTCTGGGTGTCGCAGGCCGCGGAGGAAGCAGCGACGCGCGGCCTCGACGCCCTTGTGGGCGAGGACACCGTCGATCGCGACATCAGGGAGCAGGCGGTCTTCGCCCTCTCCCAACGCCCCCGGGAAGAAGGGGTACCGGCGCTGATCCGCATCGCGCAGACGCACAGCGACCCCGAGATTCGCCGCCGCGCGATCTTCTGGCTTGGCCAGTCGCGCGACCCGCGAGCGCTCGCCCTGTTCGAGGATCTTCTCACGAAGCAATGACCCGGCCCCGGCCCGGTGGGGACCCGTATATTGCGGCTCCTCCCACCGGGTCTTGGCGATGCAGCAAGCCACGCGACGCGTCTATACCGGTCGTGTCCTCAACCTCGATATCGACACTGTCCGCTTCCCCGACGGCTCCACGGGCGAGCTCGAGATCATCCGGCATCCCGGCGCCGCCGCCGTCGTCCCTCTGGTCTCCCCGCCCGGCAGCGCCGACCCGGTCGTGCTCATGCTGCGGCAGTATCGGTACGCCGCCGGGGGTCCGCTGTGGGAGATCCCCGCGGGGCGGCTGGAGCCCGGGGAGCCGCCGGAGGCGTGCGCTGCGCGGGAGCTGCGTGAGGAAGCCGGGGCCCGGGCTGGACGCCTGGAGCGGCTCACCACCATTTGGACCACTCCGGGGTTCACCGATGAGGCGATCCACCTGTTTCTTGCGACCGGCATCACACCAGTCGAGGTCAGTCACGAGCCCGACGAGTTCATCGAGGTTGTCGCCCGGCCGCTCACCGAGGTCCTGACGTCCATCAAGGCCGGCGAGATCAGTGACGCAAAGACCATCGTCGCAATCCTCTATATGGCCGGGTTCGTGCTCGGGTTGTAATGACGCACTGTCCGGTCGAGAGGACGGTCGGAGGCCGTCGTGTGCCGCCTGCGATCGCCTAAGCGGTTCGTATACATAGCTGTTGAGATGTGTAACACTCGGTATAGTTCGTGCGTAGGACGGCAGCCCACGGGGGGCAGCCTTCGATGGGAGAGTCATTATGACCATGACAGCGAGCAATTCGTCGCCTCGAGCGCTGGAGCGCGAGGCGCTGCATGAGTTAGATGATGCCCATGTCGTTCAACGGCACTTGGTGGGTGATCCCCAGGCGTTCAGCATGCTGGTGGATCGCTACCAGGGCCGGCTTTTGAGTTTCGTCAATCGCACCATCGGGGACCGTGAGCGCGCAGAAGACCTCGTCCAAGAGGTGTTTATCCGCGTGTTCCGGCACCTGCATCGCTTCGACCAGACGAAGAAGTTTTCGACTTGGATCTACACGATCGCCTCGAACCTCGCGAAGAACGAGCTGCGCAACCGCAGCCGCAACCCGCTCGTGTTCTTCCAGACGATCAAGCGGAATTGGGAAGCCGATCATCGGCCGTTGCAGTTTGAAGACACCACTGCCCGTCCCGACGACTTGTACCGCAAGCGGTTCCTCAAGGACGCCGTCGAGCAATGCGTCAGCCAGCTGCCCGAGCATCACCGGGTCGTGTTCGTGCTGCGCGAGCTCGAGGGAAAGAGCTATGAGGAGATCGCCGAGATTACCGGCTGTAATCTGGGGACCGTGAAGAGCCGCTTGAATCGGGCTCGGAACAGCTTCGCCCAGCTGATCGGACCGCTGGTCGAGTAGCGCCCGGCGGAACCCGGTCCGGGTCTCCGGGTACAGCCAGCCGTCATGACCTGTCGAGAATTCGTCGCGCGTTACAGTGATTACCGCGACGGGCTGATCACGGCGCCAAGGGAAGCGCGGCGGTTTGCGCGACACTTGGCGTCGTGTGCCGCCTGCCAGCGGTACGACGCCGCGCTGCGACGCGGCGTCGGCAGCCTGCAAGCAGCGGAACAGGAATTCGACAGCGTATTCCGCGCCAGACTCGAGCGACGGCTCGCCTCGGAGCGCGCCAGAGCAGGTCCGGCGTTGCCGGCCCGCCCCGCGTTCGCGGCCGCACTGCTCGTCGCCGTCGCGATCGGGCTCGTCGCCTGGGAAGGCGCCCAGCATCGCGCTACGGTCGCGAGCGCCCCGACGCTCCCCCCGGTCCCTTTCCCGAAGCCCGTCGCACAGGCCGGGTTGCCATTCGTCTCGTTCCAGGATCCCCGCACCAGCGTGGTCTCCGGGAGTCCGTATCCCTACGCCGCAAACGTCGAGCCGGCTTTGGTGAAGCCGGTCAGCGCATCGAACGCAAGCCGGTAAGCACCGGTCTCACACTTTCATCCACTCGCTACCGGCGGTAGCTTCGACGGTATGGCGGCGCTTTCCTTTGACGCGCTCCTGCGCGCGCTCAAGCACGGCGACCCCGACCCTGTCTACTACCTGCACGGCGAAGAGGACGTCTTGAAGGACGAGGCGATACGCGCCCTCGTCGCTCGCGCCGTGCCGCCCGAGGGGCGGGATTTCAACCTCGACACGCGGTCGGCCGCGAGCCTCGATCCCGAGGCGATGCACGCCCTGCTCAACACGCTACCGATGCTCGCGGAGCGTCGCGCCGTCGTGCTGCGCGGCGTTGAGCAGCTGCGCAAGAAATCGAAGGCGCGTGACACGCTCCTCGCCTACCTCGAGCGCCCCAATCCGACCACCCTGCTGGTGCTGGTGCAGACGGATGACGAGGCCCCGGAATCGGATCTCGCGGCCCGGGCGACCGCCGTGGGCACCCAGCGGCTGCCTCCCGAGCGGGCGCTGCGATGGGTGGCCCACGCGGCGACCACGATCGGGGTCGCGATCGAGCCGGCCGCCGCGGACCTGCTCGTCGCGTCGATCGGTGCGGACCTGAGCGCGTTGCGCCAAGAGCTCACGAAGCTCGCGGCGCTGGTCCATGGCCGCGCCGCGACGGCGGCCGACGTCACGACGCTCGTCGGAGTGCGGCACGGAGAAACGCTACAGGACCTCATCGACGCGGCGCTCGAGCCCGCGCCCGCGCGCGCCGCCCGACTGGTCGAGCCGGTGCTCCAGCAATCGGGGATGACCGGCGTCCGCATCGTTGGCGCCCTCGGAACCGCGCTTGTGGGTGCGGCACTCGCCAGGGGCGAGCTGGACCGTGGCACGCCCCGAGGCCGGCTCGTCGATGCGCTGTTCCGCCATCTCCTCGCGGCGCGGCCATTCGGGCTGCGCAGCTACAAGATCGAAGCGGCGCAATGGGCGACCTGGGGTGAGCGGTGGACCGCCCCCGCTCTCGATCGGGCGCTCCAGCTCGCGCTCGCCGCCGACCAAGCCCTGAAGACCACAGGGGTGACGGACGAGGCGGGCGTAGTCCGTCAGCTCGTCCTATCGCTCGCTATTCCCGCCCGGGAGGCCGCGTGAGCGGGCGGTGGCGGGTCGTGGCAGGCGCCGTGGTCATCGCCGCCGCGCATCAACATGTCGCGGCCCAGACCCCACCGCTCGACCCGCGCCTGCAGGCGGCCGTTACGCTCGCGCAATCGGGGCGCGCCGACTCGGCGCGAGCAGTCGTGCGCCGGCTGCTGGCGACGCTGTCAGCGCAGGACTCGATCTACCCCGAGGCGCTGTACGTGCAGGGCGGGATGCTCGCCGGCAGTCCGCAGTCCGCCGCCACCAGCCTGCAGCGCGTCGTCGTCGAGTACGGCCGTTCCCCTTGGGCCGACGATGCTCTGCTGCGGCTGGCGCAGCTGTACGAGGCGCAGAACGATCCCGGTTCGGCGATCCAATCCGTCGAGCGCCTGCGCAGTGACTATCCGGACTCCCCCTTGCTCCCCCGTGCGGCCTTCGTAGGAGCACGGTCGGCATTCGACCTGCGTGACGAGGCCAAGGGCTGTGCATACATCCGCGACGCCCTGGCCGGCACGGGAGATGACATCGAGTTCAAGAATCAGGTCGCGTTCTACTCGGCGCGCTGCCAGTCAGCGAGCGCGTCCGCCGCGTCCACGACGACGTTCGTGGACACGCAGCCCCGTCACGCCGCCGGCCGGTTTGCGGTCCAGGTCCTCATGGGAAAGAGCGCGCCACAGATCGACGACATGCTGAGCCGCCTCAAGACGCTCGGCTTTGCCGCGCGCGTCGTGCGCGATTCAACGGGATACATGAAGGTTCGCGTCGGCCCATACGCGACGCGGGACGCCGCCCAGCGCGCCCAGGGGCAGCTCAAGACGCGTTTCGGCGGCCAACCGTTCGTCGTGGAGGAGCCGTGAGCCACGGGGATCCGGCACCACGGCCCTACGCACCGCTCATCGTGGTGGATACGCCCCTGATGCAGCAGTACCGCGAAATCAAGTCACGACACCCCCAGACGATCCTGTTTTTCCGGATGGGCGATTTCTACGAGATGTTCGAGGACGACGCCAAGCTCGCCGCGCGGGAGCTCGGCCTGACCCTGACGTCGCGCAATAACGGCGGGGCCGCCGACGTGCCGCTCGCCGGCGTACCGGTGAAGGCGGCGACAGAATACTTGCGCCGTCTGATCGCCAACGGCCACCGCGTCGCGATCTGCGAGCAGGTAGAGGATCCGCGTCTGGCGAAGGGGCTGGTGCGTCGCGAAGTGGTGGAAACGCTGTCCCCGGGCGCGATCCTCGCCGATGATTGGCTCGAGCGCAATCGCAACAACTTCCTGGTTGCGCTCGCTCCCCAGGCCGACGGGATCGGGCTCGCCGCCCTCGACCTTTCGACCGGTGAATTCGCATTGGAGGTCGTGGTACCAGAGGAGATCGGCGCGGCGCTGGCGCGCTACGAAGCGCCCGAGCTCGTCCTCCCCGCCGGCGTCGACGCCGCCGCCGTCACCACGCTCCCCGCCGACGTGCTCCGGGCGCTGTCCGTCACCGAGCGTGAGGCCTGGGAATTCGATCCTGAGCTGGCGCGCGAGGATCTGGTACGCACCTACGGCCTCGCCACGCTCGACGGCCTGGGGGTGGAGCCCACCGATGCCCCCGCCCTCGGCGCCGCGGGCGCGTTGCTGCGCTATGCGCGCGAGCTCAAGCCCGGCGGCCTGCCGCATCTCGGACACCCGCGCCTCCTGCGCCGTGGCGACGTCCTCCCGCTCGACGAAATGACGCGCCGCAACCTGGAGCTGGTGGAGCCGCTGCGGGCGGGAGCGGCGGGAACGACGCTGCTCGAAACGATCGATCACACCCTCACACCGATGGGCGCGCGCTTGCTGCGGCGCTGGCTGCTCGCCCCGCTCGTCGATCCCGACGCGATCAATGCCCGGCTCGATGCGGTGGCGGTATTGGCCAGTGACGCGCGGGGCCGCGACCGGTTGCGCGAAGCGCTCGATGGCGTCCGCGATCTCGAGCGACTGGCTTCCCGCGCCGCCATGGGTCGGGCCACCCCCCGCGAGCTCGGGCACCTGCGGGATTCGCTGCTCAAACTCCCCGACGTCGGCACGGCGCTCGACGGGCTCGCGGGTCGAGACCGCGCCGCGGCGCTTGACCGGGCGGCGGAGCATCTCGACCCGCTCGCCGACATCGCGCGCGAGCTGTCGCAGGCGCTGGTGGACAACCCCCCCGCTCAGGCCGCCGAAGGAGACGCGATCCGGCCCGGCTACGACGCGGAGCTCGACCTGGTGCGCCAGGCGCGCGACGGCGGCAAACAGTACATCGCCGGGCTGCAGGCGCGGGAGCGCGAGCGCACCGGCATCACGTCGCTGAAGGTGGGCTACAACCGCGTCTTCGGGTACTACATCGAGGTCACGCGCTCGAACCTCGCCCAGGTCCCTGCGGATTATGATCGGCGGCAGACGCTCACCGGTGCGGAGCGGTTCGTCACGCCGGAGCTGAAGGACTACGAGTCGAAGGTGTTGACGGCCGAGGAGCGCATGGTCACCCGGGAGGCCGAGCTGGTCGAAGCGCTGCGACGCCGGGTCGGTGAAGCGGTCGCGCGGGTGCAACGCACCGCGGCCGCGCTGGCGCGACTCGACGTCTGGGCCGGGTTGGCCGATGTTGCCGAGCGGGAGCGCTATTGCCGCCCCGAAGTGACCGCGGGATTCGCCCTGGCACTCGACGGCAGCCGGCATCCCGTGGTCGAACGCATGATGCCGCGCGAGGCCTTCATCCCCAATGACGTGCGCCTCGACGAGGCCGGGCGCGTGATCCTGCTGACCGGGCCGAACATGGCCGGCAAGTCGACGGTCCTGCGGCAGGTCGGACTCGCGGTGATCCTGGCGCAAATCGGATCGTTCGTCCCGGCGGGCAAGGCGGCGATCGGCGTGGTAGACCGGCTGTTCACGCGCGTTGGCGCGTCGGACAACCTGGTGCGCGGCCAGTCCACGTTCATGGTGGAGATGAGCGAAACGAGCGCCATCCTGCACGGGGCCACGGCCCGGAGTCTCGTCCTGCTGGACGAAATCGGCCGCGGGACCTCCACCTACGACGGTGTCGCCATCGCCTGGGCGGTCACCGAGTGCCTGCACAATCAGATCGGCTGCAAGACCATCTTCGCCACCCACTATCACGAGCTCACCCAGCTCACCGAGTCGCTGGCCCACGCGCGCAACTGCAACGTCGCGGTCCGAGAAGCCGGGGAAGAGATCGTCTTCCTGCATCGGCTCGAGTCCGGGGGCGCGGATCGGTCCTACGGCATCCATGTCGGCCAGCTCGCCGGACTCCCGGCGCCGGTCGTCGCCCGCGCCTGGCAGGTATTGCAGCTGCTCGAGGAAGAGCACCACGTGGCGGGCCGGCCGCTGCCGCCGAAACCCGACGCGTCTCAGCTCGGGCTGTTTGCCGGTGAGCGCGCGGCGCATCCGCTTCTCGACGAGCTGGCGAAGATCGACGTCAACACCTTGTCGCCGCTCGACGCGCTGTCGCGTCTGGCCGCGATGCAACGCCGGCTCACAGAGGGCGGATGAAGCGCTGGGTTTCGGTGGCGATGCTCGCCGCCCTGGCCTGCCGGCACTCCGACGAACCGGCCAATCCGAGCGTCGCTCCCGCCGAGGAGCCCCCCGTCGCCCTCAACGCCGAGCCGGCGGTCCAGTATCCCCCCGATCTCTACGATCGGCACGTCGAGGGCGACGTCGTGCTCCGACTGTACGCCGATTCCAGCGGCAAAATCGTGACGGAGTCGACGCGCGTCGCAGAATCGAGCGGCAACGTGGCACTGGACACCGCCGCGGTGCGCGGCGTGGTTCAGCTGCGCTACGCGCCGGCGTACCGCCACGGGCTGCCGATCGCGACGGCGTTTCTCCAGTCCGTGGAGTTTCGCCACCCTGAGGCGGGGATCGGACCTGCCGCCCCTGCCCCCCGGGCGACGCCTCCGGCACCGCGCCCCGCCCGGAGCGACACCACGGCACGAGTACGGCGAGATACGGCGCGGCCGGCGCCGCCACGGCCCGTAGTCGTCCCGACCGTGGACAGCACCCGCGTGCGGCGCGACACCACGGCCGCTCCGAAAGACACGACACCCGTACCGGACAGCACGAGGGCGCGGCGCGACTCCACTTGAATCCGCACACCAAGCCGTACGACAACGTCCTCGAGACCATCGGGTGGACGCCGTTGATCCGGCTGCACCGGGTGACTCAGGGGATGCGCACGCCGGTGTACGCCAAGGCGGAGATCTTCAATCCCGGCGGCTCGGTGAAGGATCGCATCGGGCTCGCGATGATCGAGGCCGCCGAGCGGGCGGGCCGGCTGCGCCCGGGTGGGGTCATCGTCGAGGCGACGTCCGGCAACACCGGAATCGGGCTCGCCCTCGCCGCCGCGGTGAAAGGATACCGCTGCATCTTCACCATGCCCGACAAGATGTCCCAGGAGAAAGCGCGGCTGCTGCGCGCGCTCGGCGCGGAGGTCATCATCACCCCCACCGCGGTCGCTCCCGATCACCCCGACAACTACATCATGAAAGGGCGCGCTATCGCGGCGTCGCTCGACAACGCCATCTTCGCCGATCAGCACTACAACCCGGTCAATCCCGAAGTCCACTACCGCACGACCGGTCCCGAGCTGTGGACGCAGACGGACGGCAGGATCACGCATTTCGTCTGCTCTCCGGGCACCGGGGGCACGGTGAGCGGAGCGGGCCGGTACCTGAAGGAGAAGAACCCGGCGGTGAAAGTCGTCGCGGGCGACCCGGTGGGCTCCATCTATCGCGAGTACGCCACCACACACGTGAAGGGCGAAGGCGCTCCGTACAAGGTCGAAGGGATCGGCGGCGACAAAATCCCGACGTCGCTGCATTTCGACGTGATCGATGAATGGGTCACCGTGAGCGACGCCGAGGCGATGGCCATGACCCGGCGGCTGGCCCGGGAAGAGGCGCTGTTCTGCGGCGGCTCGACCGGCGTCAATCTCGTCGCCGCGCTCGAGGTCGCGCGGCGGCTCGACGATCCCGCGGCGTGCGTCGTGACGGTACTGGCCGATACCGGGGAGCGTTATCTGTCCAAGGTCTACAACGACGAGTGGCTGCGCGAGAACCAGCTGATCGAGACCGAGCGCCGCACGGTCGCCGACGTGGTGGCCCACAAGGACCACGCGGCGCCGCCGCTCGCCTCCGTCGGACCGCAGGCGACGGTCCGTCAGGCGCTGAACCTGATGAGCACCTACAACGTGTCGCAGCTCCCGGTGCTCGAAGGCACCGACGGCGTGGGCTCGGTGAGCGAGCAGGCGCTGATGGCGCGTGCCCTCGAGGACGCCACCACGCTCGACCGCCCGGTCCGGGAGGTCATGGATCCGCCGTTCCCCGTGGTCGATCCCGACTGGCCGCTCGATCGGCTGACCGCCCTCCTCTCGCGGCAGACGCCGGCCGCGCTGGTGCGGCGCGACAACCAGCTTGCCGGCATCGTCACCCGGTACGACCTGCTGCACCAGCTGGCCGGCATCCGGTAGATGCGGATCACGGTGTTGACGGGCGGCGCCACGGTCGAGCGCACCGTTGCGTTTGCCGGGGCGGCACAGGTTGTTACGGCGTTGCGGGGGCGGGGGCACGTCGTCGCCGTCGTCGACACGGCAACCGGCCTCCTCAGCGATGATGTCGAGCGGCGGCTGCTCCGCGCCGAGGTCGGCACGGCGCTCCCCGATGTGTCGCAGCTGATCACCGGCGAGCGGCGCATGCTGTCGGGGGAGCTCGCCCGGCTCGAGGTCGTGCAGACGGCCGACGTGTTGTTCCTCGTCGTCCACGGCGGCGCCGGCGAGGGCGGGCTGCTCCAGGCGGTGCTCGAGGTGATCGGCACGCCCTACACCGGGTCGGGACCGCTGGGGTCGGCACTCGCGGTAGACAAGGATCTCTCCAAACGCCTCTTTCGAGCGGCCGGTGTCCCCGTCGCCGACTGGTGCATGTCGGGCCCCGATTTCGATCCCGCGGCGATCGACCGGGACATCGGCTGGCCGGCGATCGTGAAGCCCTCGAAGCAGGGGTCCACCGTCGGCCTCACACTCGTGAAGCGTAAGGCGGACCTGAACCGGGCGATCGCCGAAGCGTCGCGCTGGGATGATGAGGTCATGATCGAGCGCTTCATCCCGGGACGCGAGCTGACGGTCGGGGTCCTCGGGACGGAGGCGCTTCCCCCGGGGGAAATCATCCCGAAACACGAGCTATTCGATTATGAATGCAAGTACACACCCGGAATGTCCGAGGAGATCTTCCCCGCCCCCGTGGACGCCGCGCTCGCCCGCAACTTGCAGGAGCTGGCGCTGAAAGCCCATCGCTCCCTGAAACTGTCCGGGTACTCGCGCATCGACTTCCGGGTGACGAGCGCGGGAGACATCTTCTGTCTGGAAGCGAACAATTTGCCCGGCTTGACCCGAACCAGCCTGTTCCCCCAGGCAGCGCGGGCGGCCGGAATCGACTATCCTGAAATGTGCGAGCGTATCTGCAGCCTGGCGCGGAACATTGGCCAATACCAGCGTGAATAACGACACTATGACTCCCGATCGCACCGACGGGGTGACCCCCTGGGTGGGACGGCTGCTGGTTGCCAACCTGATCGCCTACCTGCTGCAGTGGACCGTGTTCTGGGCGCACATCGACGTCTTCGGCTTCTCCCCAGTCATGGTCTGGTCGCGGCCGTGGACGTTGATCAGTTATCAGTTCGTCCATGAGAACATCCTGCATCTCGCGTTCAACCTCGTCGCCCTCTACTTCTTCGGTCCACCGGTGGAGGCCCGGATGGGAGGCCGGCGATTCCTGGCCTTCTATCTCGTGTGCGGGCTCGGCGGGGCGGCGCTCGCGGGGTTGCTCTCGATGGTGGTGCCCTTCAAGCTGTTGGTAGGGGCGTCTGCCGCGGTGCTCGGAGTTGCGGTCGCGTTCGCGTGGTACTGGCCCGACGCGCCGGTGATGGTGTTCCCCTTCCCCGAGCCGTTCGCGGCGAAGTGGCTGGTCACGTTCTACGTTGCGATCTCGCTCGCCCTGGTGTGGCTCTCGTCGGCCACCGGGATCTCGTATCTCGCCCACCTCGGCGGCATCGGCACGGCGCTCCTGATCCTGAAGGCCGCCGACTGGCGCACCGCACGGCACGAGCAGCGGCTGCGCAGGAGCGCCGTGCCCGATGCGGTCGTCAAGTCCGCGGCGCTCGTGGCCCGCTCGAGCGACCCGGCACGGCGCGCCGGCCCCGCGCGGGGACGCTCTCCCGACCGCACGCAGGCGGAAGTCGATCGCGTCCTCGACAAGATCTCTGCCAGCGGCATCAACAGCCTCACGCCGGCGGAGCGGAAGTTTCTCGCCGAGATGAGCCGGAGGATGCGGGACCGGCACTGACCGACGTTTCGAGAAATGTCAAGTCGGAGGCCGGCGCGCTGGTGATCGCGGCGCGCTGAGCGAGACTTGTCCCCTCGGGTGGCGGATCCCAAATTGGGGCCGACCCGGTAATGCTCGTCAATCTCGTTCCGGAGTTTCTCGCCTGCGTCGCCGCGCCGGACCCGGTCGCGGCCTACCATGCGTACCTCGAGCGTCACGCGCCGGTTCTCAGCAGCTACTGGCACAACTACGTCCTCGATCTGGAGTCGCCGCACGCCGAGCGGGTGATCACGGGAGCGGTGCAGGCCGACCGCTCCGACCTGACGCGGCTGCTGGAGGATGTGGACGTCGCACGGATCGCCGAGGACGCGTTGAGCCGGGCCCGCGACCAGCTGGAGGCGGACTGCCCGATCGACCTCTACCTCATGGTGGGGGTCGGCGCCGCGAATGCGGGTGAGCTGGTCGTCGACGGCAAAGGAATCGCCTTCGTCTGTCTCGAGCACTTCACCGGACGCGCCAATCCGCAGACGAGCGGGCTGGGGCTCGCACCCCACCTCCTGTCGCTCTGGATCGCCCACGAGGTCGCGCATGCCGTGCGCTACACCTCTCCCACCAGCCAGGCGGAGATCAAGCGCCTCGTTGAGGAGGGCGGCAGAACGTACGACTACTGGACGACCGGCAGCCGAGCCACGCTGCGGGAGTTGTTGATGAACGAGGGAATCGCCGTCGCCGCTTCGCAGGCGACAGCGCCGGGGTTCGAGCCGTGGGAGTACTTCGGCTACACCCGCCGCCAGTATCGCCGGATCCGGGAGCTCGATGCCTTCCTGCGCCGCTCGGCGGTGGCGGAGCTGTCGCGTCGCGGGCTAGGCCTCCGCTTGCGCTTTCTGTCGGGAGGGATGAGTCCCGCGTCCCGGCTCGTGCAGGGGCGCGTGCTGCCCGATCGCTCGGGGTACTACCTCGGCCTGCGGCTGGTCGAGAGCTACTTGACCGAGCACGGGTTGCCGCAGACGGTCCGTGCGCCCGCGGAAGCCATCCAGCGAGCTGACGACGCGACATCGGGGATGCAGACGGCATGACCCGCAAGGGACTGCCACCGCCGGATCGCCGGTCCAATTACACGCTGCGCGAGATTCTCGAAGAATTCGTCGGACACGCCCGGGACGTCGCCTCCCGTGTTGCCACGATGACCCCGGAGGAGCGGGAGCAAGCCGAGCAGCGACTCGAATGGCTGGCGGACGAGGTGTGGCGAGTCGCCTCGAGCGGGGAGACCGGGCCCGAGTAGCGACGTTCGCGTCACTTCCCGACGCAGAAACTCCCGAACACGCGATCCAGCACGTCGTCGGGGGTGACCACTCCGATGAGATCATCGAGCGCGCCGACCGCCGCCACGAGGTGCGTCGCCGCCGCCGCCGCGTCCACACCGCTGTGCCGTGCCGCCTGGAAGCCATCGAGCTCGCGCAGTGCCTCCGCGAGCGCCACCCGATGCCGCTCCCGGGTCACGATCGGTTCCACGTCGCCCAGCCGCACCAGACTGCCGAACGCCGCCTCGGCGAGCCGTTCCCTCAGATCATCGAGCCCCTGGCCCGTTACCGTCGACACGGCGATTGACGAGGCTGACGGGGGCTCGGGCACCCGCGCAGTCGAAGCGTGGAGGTCCCACTTCGTAGTGACGAACACCACCGGCGTCGTGACTTCCGCGAGAAATGCCGCGCGCGTAGCCGGATCGGACGCGGCACCCGCTTCCTCGCAAAAGAGCACCAGATCGGCGCCGGCGAGATAGCGGCGGCTCACCTCGATGCCGAGCCGTTCCACGCGGTCGGTGCTCTCGCGCAGCCCCGCGGTGTCGACGAGCCGGAATGGAAACCCTCCGAGTACGGCGGGCGCTTCGATCGCATCGCGCGTGGTGCCGGGAATCTCGGTGACGATGGCGCGCTCATGACCGAGCAGGGCGTTGAAGAGCGAGGACTTGCCGGCGTTGGGCGGACCTGCGATCACCACGAGCGCCCCGGCATGCAGCCGCTCTCCCTCTGGCGCGGTTGCGAGTAGGTGCGTGAGACGATCGCGGACGACGTGCCACGCCCGGTCCACCCGCTGCGGCGCCACGGGTCCTTCATCTTCCTCGGGAAAGTCGATGTCGTAGGCGATGAGTGCCTCGAGCTGCAGGATCTCGTCACGCAGCGCCTCGAGCCGACGCGACAGCCCACGCTCGAGCTGCTGCAGGGCGCGGCGCCGCTGCGCCGGCGCCCCGGCGTCGATCAGGTCCGCGGTCGCCTCGGCCTGGACGAGATCGAGCTTGCCGTTCAGCAGCGCCCGGCGCGTGAACTCCCCGGGCTCGGCCGCTCGCGCCCCCGCGGCCACACAAGCCGCGACGACCTCACCCGGAACGAGGAGACCGCCGTGGGTGGCGATCTCGATCACGTCTTCGCCGGTGTAGCTCGCCGGACCGGGGTAGCAGATCGCGATGGCGTGGTCCAGCTCTTCGCCGGTCGTGGGATGCCGGATCGCGGCCCGCAGGGCGGCGCGCGGCCGGTCGGAATGGAACGGATACAACACACGGGAACCGATATCGAAAGTGCCGCGACCCGACAATCGGATCAGCGCGAGGGCACTGCGACCGGGTGGCGTCGCCAGGGCGACGATCGCATCGGACAGCACCCGGCCCTCGGCTCGCTACGTACCGCCCGAGGGACGGCTTTGCCCCGCGAGCCGGCGCTTCGAGATCTGCCACTGCTGCGGCAGGGAGATCAGGTTCTGCACGGCATAGTACAGGTTCAGCCCGGACGCCAGCCGCAGGAAGATGAACGTCATCATCGCCGGCATCACGTAGAGGAACGTCTTGGTCTGCGGATTGGGCGGCAGCCCCCGCTGGCCGATTTTCGAGACCGCGAACATCGAGATGCCCATGATCACGGGAATGATGTAGAGCGGATCGGCGCGTGACAGATCGGGGAGCCAGAGGAACGGCACACCGCGGAATTCGATCGTATTCGTAAAGACAAAGAACAGCGCGAGCAGGACGGGCATCGGCAGCAGCATCGGGAGACACCCGCCGAACGGGTTCACCTTGTGCTCCTTGTACAGGCGCATCATCTCCTGCTGCAGGCGCTGCGGATCGTTCTTGTAGCGGTTCTGGATCTCCTGCATCAGCGGCTGGACCGCCTGCATCCGCATCTGCGATTCCATGGCGCGCCGCTGCAGCGGCCAGAGGAGGATACGGACCAGTACTCCGAAGGCGATGAGGACCCATCCGTACGGCAGGTGCATGGCGCCATGCATCCAAAAAAGGATGCGCACGACGAGGATCGACACCGGATGGATGATTGGCCGGAAGATCGACCAGCCGTAGGGGTTGGCGTCGTCGAGTCCGTGCCCCAACTGGTCGAGCCGGTGATGCTCGAACGGACCGATGTACACGTCGTAGCGGAACGCGCCCGTGGGCGGCAACGGCAGTGTCGTCACGACGCCGGCGCGCGTGGCGAGGAGCGTCTGGCGGCTACCGAACAGGGAGCTCACCGTCACCGACTCGCGCGGGGCCCCCGTCGCGACCGCGCCGGCGAACGGCCGGGCGTTCTGGTCGGGGGCGAGCACGGCGGCGAAAAAGTACTTCGACTTCACGGCGACCCACTCGAAGGGTCCGTCCAGGACGGCGCGCTTGCCGGGGTCGAGTGACGCGAACGCCTCCTTCTGCGTCTTGTCGGCCTTCGTGACCACCGCGTACTCGCGGTAGTCGGAGAGGGGATCCGCCTCCACTGAGCGCAGTCCCTGACCCAGGTCGATGATGAGGAGGCCCCCGTCCCCCCCGAGGCCCGCGACGCGGCCGCTCACCGTGAAGTGATAGTCGTCCGGGACGAACTGGTAGGTGACCGTCACCGTCCCGGCGCCGACCGGTGCGGTGAGTGTCAGCGCCGTATTGGCACGGCCTACGGTGACGCTCTTTTGGTCGGCCGAGAAGGACGCATCGGCGAGCGAGACGGTGTCGTTCCCGACGACGATCCGCAGACCCAGGAGAGGAGCGTCGGGGCGTACGAGCTGCACTCGACGCCCCGAATCGGCGGGAGCGAAGGACTGGTATGGAGCGATTTCCGCCGCCACGAGCCGTGCGCCGCGAGTACTGAATCCATACCGGTACAGTGAGCTCGACACCCACACGGTCTCGGCGGGCAGAGCGGCGGACGGGCGGACGGGTGGTCGTGCGGCCGGAACCGACTCCGCCGGCGTCACAGTCGCGGGCGGCCGGATCGCCGCCGCGGTCGTGTCCACCGGGGCAGCGGCCCGCGCCCCCGGCTTCGGTTTGAAGAACAGGGCCGGTACGATCGCCACCACGAACATCAGGAAAACGGCGAGGATGACGCGTCGCTGGTCCACGGCTTCGTCCTAAGGAACCGGGTCGTATCCACCCGGATGAAACGGGTGACACCGCAGAATTCGTTTCAACCCCATCCAGCTCCCCCGGAGCGCACCGTAGCGCTCGACCGCTTCGTACGTGTAGCGGGAGCAGGAGGGAGTGAAGCGACACTGCGTGAACATCAAATGCGACAGCGTCAGCTGATACCCTCGTATGAGTCCCAGGGCCGCCACGCGCGGCCACTTTCTCGGGTCCACGTCACCTGATCCGCGCCGCCGCGTCGGCCAATTCGGCGCGCAGCTCTGCAAAGTGGGCGGTGTACGCGGCTCGCCGTGCACGCACCACCATGTCGACGGCCGGCAGCGCGGCGAGCAGCTCGCGCCTCAAGATCTCCCTGATCCGGCGCCGTAAACGATTGCGGGCCACCGCGGTCTCTCCGAATCGGGGAACGACGATCCCCGTCCGCGCGTGGCCCTGCGAGTTTGGACGCCAAGCCATCTCGAGGTGACGCATGCGCACCCGGCGCCCGGTTTCCCAACACTGTACGAGATCAGCCCCGCGCGGCAGCCGTAGGCGAGGCGGGTACCGCTCGCCCGTCAGCCACTCCAGTGTTTCGACGGCAGCTGCACCGTGAGGCGTTTGCGGCCCTTCTTGCGCCGGCGCGCGAGCGTGGCGCGCCCCCATTTGGTTTTCATGCGCGCGCGGAATCCGTGCTTGTTGATGCGGCGCCGGTTGCGCGGGCGATACGTCGGCTTCCCCATTATGCCCTCATGTAAGGCGGGGAAACCTATATCTGGGCGAGAGGCCGTTCAAGGTTGACTTTTCCACATGCGGCCCGTAGTTTCGCCCCGCCCTTGCTTAAAGTCCCACCAAAATTCAAATCGTCCTCGATGGAGCTGTCACCAAAAGACGCTTGGAAGCGCCTCCTCGAAGAGGCGCGGCGCGAGTTACCCGAAGCCACGGTCCGAACCTGGCTCGAGCCGGCCGTCCCGCTGGCTCTGGAGGACGGCCGTCTGGTGCTGGGCGCGCCCGATCAGTTCGCTGCGGAATGGAACGACACGAAGCATGCGCCGTTGCTCGCGCGCGCGGCGGAGCGGGTATTTGGCGCCCCGACACCCGTCGTGTTCCGCGTACTGGAAGACCGCCAGCAGCGCCCCCAGATGGACTTCTTCGTGGCTCCGAAGCCCGCTCCCGGCCCGGCGACGAGTGTCACGATGCCGCTCAACGAGCGGTACACGTTCGAGACGTTCGTCGTCGGTAAGTCCAACGAGCTCGCGGCCGCCGCGGCCCACGCCGTGGCCGAGGCTCCCGGTCGGACCTACAACCCGCTCTTCATTTACGGCGCCACCGGCCTCGGCAAGACGCACCTGATGCAGGCGATCGCGCACGCGGTCCTCAAGCGCAATCCCGACACGCGCCTCTTGTACGTGGGGGCGGAGCAGTTCATCAACGAGGTCATCGAAAGCATCCAGGCACGGACGATGCCCGAGTTCCGGCGCCGCTATCGCAACGACATCGATCTCCTCCTGGTGGACGACGTGCATTTCCTCGAAGGCAAGGAAATGACGCAGGACGAGTTCTTCCACACCTTCAACGCGCTGTTTGAGGCCCGCAAGCAGATGGTGCTGACCTCCGACCGGCTGCCCAAGGAGATTCCCGGACTCGAGGACCGCCTCATCTCCCGGTTCGAGTGGGGCATGGTGGCGGACATCGGCCAGCCGGACCTCGAGCACCGCATCGCGATCCTGCGCAAGAAGGCGCACCAGGACCACCTCGAGCTCACGATCCCCGACGACGTGCTGCGCTTCATCGCCGAGCACGTCCGCTCGAGCGTGCGGGAGCTCGAGGGCTGCATTATCAAGCTGCTGCTCTTCGCCTCCCTCAAGAACCGTGAAGTGACGATCGAGCTGGCGCGCGAGGCGCTGGCCGACAAGATCCGTCAGGGCGAGGAGGGCCCGGCGAGCGGCCCCGCGACGCCGAGCATCGACCGGGTGCAGGAGGTGGTGGCGCGACGCTGGGGAGTCACCCCCGAAGGACTGCGCTCCAAGGCGCGGACCAAGACGCTCACGATCCCGCGCCAGGTGGCGATGTACCTCGCTCGGGACATGCTGGGGATGCAGCTGGTCGAGATCGGGCAGGCGTTCGGCGGGCGCGATCATTCGACGGTGATTCACAGCGTGGACAAGGTGGAGCGCCAAATGATGCGCGATCGGACCTTCAAGGAGCGGATCGAGATGGCGCGCCAGGAGTTGTCCGCATTGTAGCCAACATGCGCGCGGGGAAATGTGAAACGGCGTGGGTGCGGCCTGCCGGATGTGGGAAGCTGGGGAAAGGTACCGATTCTCCAACACTCCTCTCACATCGTAGAATGACCTGAAACCGATGAGGCGATGATACTTAGTCGCAAGCGCCCACATTTCCCGACACACTACTACGACTACTAGTATTTCTATTACAGACTAGCAGTCAGACTCTATACCAACTGCAGAAGCGGGGATCCGTCGGCATGAAGTTCACCATCACGCGGGAACAGCTGCAGGAGGGGCTCGCGGCCGTCGCGGCCGCCATTCCTGCGAAGACCACCCTCCCCGTCCTGTCGAACGTCCTGGTCGAGGCGACGAAGCAGGGGATCCGTCTGTCGGGGACCGACCTGGACATCGCCGTCAGCACGACGGTGGCGGCCGACGTCGACACGGAGGGGTCGGCCACCATCCCGGCGAAGAAACTCATCGACATCGTGCGCGAGCTGCCGGCGGCGCCGATCCGGTTCACCGGCGCGGGTGAGCAGCGGGTGGGGATCGAGTGCGGGCGGTCGCGCTTCAAGCTGCTCGGGCTCCCGCGCGAGGAGTTCCCCTCCTTCCCCGCCGTCAAGTTCGACAAGGCGTGGAAAGCGAGCGCAGGCGTGGTGCACAAGCTAGTCGCTCACGTGGCGTTCGCGGCGTCGACCGAGGAGAGCCGGCCGATCCTCAACGGGGTGCTGTGGGAGCTGCGGCCCGATCGCATGCGGATGGTGGCGACGAACGGCCACCGGCTGGCGAAGATGGATGTGCCGGCGAGCGGCGGGTCGACTGCCGACCTCATCGTACCGCCGAAGGCACTGGAGCAGATCCGCCGGTTGTTCGGACCGGAGGACGCGCTCGAGGTCGCCAAGAGCGACAACCATATCGGATTCCGTGCGGCGGGGCGGCTCGTCTATTCGCGCTTGATCGAGGGGCCGTACCCAAACTACGAGCAGGTGATTCCGCGCGAGAACGACAAGATCGCGACAGTCGACAAGATGGCGTTTGGCGCGGCGCTGCGGCGGACCAGCGTCGTGGCGAGCGATCAGACCCACCGCATCCGCCTCGGCTTCTCGGGCGGGCTCGTGAAGTTCTCGGTGCAGACCCCGGATCTGGGCGAGGCGCAGGACGAGCTGGCGGTGACCTACGACGGCGAGCCGTTCGAGATCGGGTTCAACGCGACCTATCTGCTCGAGATCCTCAAGTACATGCCGACCGACGAGGTCCGCTTCACCTTCAAGGCGCCGGAGCGCGCCGCCACGATCGAACCGGTGGGGTGGGACGATCCCGCGAGCTATCTCGCGCTCGTGATGCCCCTGCGCCTCGTCGACTGATCAGCGGCGGGGCGGGCCGGCGCGGGTCGTGTCGCCCGTCGTGTCCCGCGTCGAGTCCACCGGCAGCGTGTCGACTGGCGCCGGGACGTGCAGCGAGTCCGCCCTCAGGGTATCGATGACCGGCGGCACCACGGGCGGGAGGAAGATGGGCGCGGGGATCGAGTCGAGCAGCTCTTCGTCCGGCGGAATGTAGACGTTCACGCCGTTGTAGCGCGCCAAGATCAGATCGCGACGGTGCAGCATGCGCGCGGAGTGATACGCGGGATTGGACAAAAGGGGGAACGGCAGTGTGGCGGCGAGCGCCGCCGACTGATCCTCCGTCAACGCTCCCGGCGCAACGCCGAAATAGTGCTGGCTCGCGGCCGGCACGCCCCAGACTCCCGGGCCCAGCTCGACGAGATTCAAGTACAACTCCAAGATCCGGTCCTTCGGCAGCACCAGCTCCATTCGCAACGCCGTCACGATCTCCTTGACCTTGCGCAGCGGATTGCGCGAGGGTGACAGATACAGGTTCTTGACGAGCTGCTGCGTGATCGTGCTCGCGCCGCGCACGCGGTCACGCCCCCGCCAGAAGGTGCGGAGGGTGCGGCCCAAACCGGCGTCCGGCGGCAACCGTAACGCATCACGGATTTCGTCGAGGTCCACGCCATGGTGCGTGCGGAAGCGCGAGTCCTCGCCGATGATGACCATGCGTTGCAGCGAGCCGGGAACGCGCACGAGCGGCACCGGCTGGTACACGCCGGAGTCGCGCAGCCGCATCATCGCCGTGCGCTCGGGCCAGTGGCTGCGCCACCACACCGGCGGCGGCCACACGCCGAGCAGCCACGCGAGGGCGACCCCCACGAGCCCTAACGCGGTTCGCCAGGCGATCGTACGTTTTGGCGCGGCAGTCATGGGATAAAAGTATGGATATCGCGGCCCTCCAGCAGCGCCTGCAGGAGGCGTTGGGCAAGCAGTTCACGGTCGGGCCGCTGCTCGGGCAGGGCGGCTTCGCCGTCGTGTTCCGTGCCCGAGACCACGTCCTGAATCGAGACGTCGCGGTGAAAGTGATGGACACCGCCGGCGCCCCGTCCCCGACCCTCTCCGAGCGGTTTGTGCGCGAGGCGCAGACGATCGCACGCCTCGAACATCCCAACATCGTCCCGATCTACGAGGTGGGACAGCAGCCCGACCTCCTCTACCTCGTGATGCGGTGTATCGACGGCCCCAGTCTGCGGCAACTCCTCTCGAGCCGGCCGATGCGGCGCTTGACGGTCGGCGACGCGGCGCGCGTGACGCGGCAGGTCGCCGACGCCCTGTCGTATGCCCACGCCGAGGGCGTCGTGCATCGCGACATCAAGCCCGACAACATTTTGCTCGACAAACGCGGCAACGTCCTGGTGACCGACTTTGGCATCGCCAAGGCCGCGCAGGCGGCGACTGCGGCTCAGCTCACCAGCGAGGGAATGATCATCGGGACGCCGCAGTACATGAGTCCCGAACAGGCGGCCGGGGACGCCGTCGACGGACGCTCGGACATCTACTCGCTGGGAATCGTGCTGTACCAGATGCTCGCGGGCGGACCACCGTTCGACGGCGACTCGTCGGCGAAGATCATCGCCCAGCAGCTGACCGCGGTGCCCCAGGATATCCGCCAGGTGCGCAGCGACGTGGCCCCGGAGCTGGGGGCGGTGCTGGCCCGCATGCTCGACAAGGATCCCGCCAAACGCTTCCAGACCGCGGCGGAGGTGAGCCGGGCGCTGGTCGACGTCCTGCCCACCGCCGCGAAGAATCGCGTGCAACACCGCACGCGGTGGCTCAGCGTGCTCATCAAATCCCTCGTCGGCGTCGGAGTCGCGGGATGCCTCGCCGCCGTGGCGTTCGTCGCGGGAGGGATCGTGGTGTTCTGGAACGTCTTCAGCTCGGCGCCGTCGATCGCGACGAACGAGGACGCGATGTCCGATTCGCTGCGCAGCGCGCTCGCGGCCGCCCATTTGATCTCCACCGGGGACACCGTTCGGCTCGCCTTCCGCCCCGGCGATCGTGGCGACTCGATTCTCTTCGTCGTCTCGAACCGCCGCGTTGGGGTGCTCACCCCGCACCGCGGTCGGGGCTACGCGAAAGACAGCGTGGCATACAGCTTCGACTTTCACTGGAGCAGCGGTCCCGAGCTTCGCTACATTCTCATCCTGCCGGGGAGCCGCCGCGACACCGTCTACTACGACCTGACGCCTCGAGCGGCGTGGGGGTTATCACAGCAGGTGGAGCGACTCTTACCGGCCGACTCGCTCAAGCCACAGGCGGCGGGCGGTCGCAGTCGGTGAGGTCTCAGTGGGGAGTGCGACTCGACACCCCGTACAGACTCAGCGCATCGATACGTGACGCATCCCCCGGCGTCGAGCCGACGACGCCCACGCGGTCGCGCGCGCCGATCGACAGCCCGAAGAGCAGTTCGCGGCGGTGCAGCGAGCCGTCGGTGTCGTAGCGGGCGAGGAGGCCCACACTGGGCGAGCGCGGCCAGAGGGCGGCCGCCTCCGCCGAGTACCCGCGGGCGGCCGCGGTAGACGCGAAGCTCGCCTGCGCCGAGAGCGCAAGGATGGATCCGAACGGCCGCACGGTGACGGCCGGGACGGCGGTCGCGTCCTGGCGCACGCCGCGCACCGTCGGTTGCCCGATGTTCCTGACCACGCCGCCGATCGTGATGGCCGGCAGCCACTCAAACCGCACCCCCATGTCCCAGCCCGTTCCCCCGGTGGCGCCGCGATACAGCGCGAGCGCGACACCCCCTGAGAAGCCGCCGGACCCGCTCGCCAGCCCGAGGCGGTACGTGTGGCCGTGTACGCCGCTCGAGAAGTTGTCGCGCTGGTAGCCGAACGAGAGGCCGCGGGCGTTGAAGCCGGCAGTGAGCTGTCCCAGCCGGCCCGTCGAGCCGGGTTGGACGACGGTCAGATCGAGCATCACTGACGCCTCGGGGCGCGCTCCAGGGCCGGCGGGATTGACCCACAAGGCTCGGGCGTCCGAGACGTCGGTGGCGACGAGATACGACGCGGCGCGATTGGGGACGACTTGCGCGCGCGCCACCCCGGCGAGCGCGACGGCTAGTGCCGTTGCGGCGGAGGCCCGCCTCACCGTGGCAACGCCGTGACGACCGTGTGCGAGAACTGGCGCCGTGGAATGGTGATGCCCTGGACCTGCAGATCGATCGTCAGCGTCGTCGAGTCGCGCAGATCTCCGCCGAGGTAGCGGCCATCGGGTGAGACGTACTGCACGCCCTTGCCCGCCCCGGAGCCGTCGATCGTGAACGGGCTCCCGCCCTGATCGCCGGATCCGTTGAAGCGGTAATTCGCCGTGGTCTCGAGCCGCAGGGCCCGGCTTCCCGCATGGTCTTCCCAGGCCAAGGATGTGCGCTGATTGGCTGAGTGGGTCGTGATCGCAGAGCCGCCCGAACAGCTCGGGTTGTCGGTGATGTCGGTCGAATCGCTCCACGTCATCGCCGGGCGCACACCGCCGACCGGGAGGCGTGGAAAGAAGCTGCGGAACCGGGGCAGCAGGTTACCGATCCCCGCCGACGCCGCGCTCGTGTCGCAGGGGCCGCTGATGAATTCCCCGGTGGGTAACAGGCGCCCCGAGATGCGATACCCGCGGGCGGCCGCGAGGTTGATCTGTGGCGGGAGTTGGGTCGCTGAGTCGACCACGATCGAATCGATGGTAAAGGTCGTCGGCAGTCCGCTGTCTGCCGGGGCGCCGATCGCCGCGGTCAGGAACAGGCCGTAGCGCAGGTCGATGGTTGGCGGGAGCCCCGCGTAGTCCTGCTGAATGTGCACGTCCTGCTGGATCAGGAAACGGGTCGTGCTGGGAGCGAACTGGACCGTCGGCGAATGCACCGGCGCGACGCCTATGGGAGGCGCGGCCGGCGCCGGGGCGGTCGTCGTTCCGCCCCGCGCGGCGCCGCCCGCGCAGGCCGCGGCGGACAGCAAAGCGGCGATCATCAGATGGCGTCGCTTCATGAGCCTCGCGTCTCCTCTTGGTGCGGTCGTGGGGTCAGACCTGGCGACGGTCGGTCTTGGTGCGGCCAAAGACCGCCACCAGCTCCGGCCCCTCGTGCGTGACCCGTAACAGCTTCCAGCCTCGCTTCCCCATATCGGTACGCCAGGCGATCAGCTTTTCCCATGCCTCGGGGGACGTACGAAATACCCGCAGGTCAGCGACCCGCTCCCATTGCGCTGGATATGGCTTGCCGCCCGTCATGCGGAGGAGAGTGGTGGGGCCATAAGCCGAGTTCTGTTTGGCCACCCGAAGTGGCCAGATGGTCATCTCTCTGGGATGGCTGTCGCCAGCCATCTCGTGCGGCCTACCCGCAGCTCAGACGACCCGGGCCGGGTCTCGCTGCCTATTTGGCCTTGCTCCGACTGGGGGTTACCGTGCCACGGCCGTTACCGGCCGCGCGGTGGGCTCTTACCCCACCTTTTCACCCTTGCCCGAAATCCGGGCGGTTTGTTTTCTGTGGCCCTATCCGTCGCCTTGCGGCGCCCAGGCGTTACCTGGCAGTCTGCCCTGCGGAGCTCGGACTTTCCTCGGCGCGCCACTACAGCCGGCCCGCCGCGACCATCCCGCCCCACCCCACCCTCCCCGCGCAAAGCTAGGCGACCGGGCGGCCGTATTCAACGCTCCTTGGCGACCCGTCGGACGAGGCGCGCCAGGCTGTCGCTCGACCCCACGAATACCGACTCCGCCGGCCCCATCCAGAACCCGTCCTGTTCGCGAAACAACGCCGCGCTGAGGCGCCCCGTTCCACCGCCGGACAGCTGCGCGGGGTCGAGCCGAATCGCGTGGAGCACCATGCCCAGGATGTGCCGGGCGCGGATATCGGGAGACAACACGAGGGCTGGTGTGTTGGGCGAAGTGAATCCGCGAACCAGACTGCGCGTGAGCCAATCGTCGGGGGAGCGCGGGACCACGATCGCCAGCAACAGATCCCGCCGTTGGCGATGCGCATCGGTGGCGACGGCGGCAGCGCGCTGCTCCACGACCCGCGATACAGCCGAATCGTAGGCGGCGAGGAGGCCGTTTTCGAGCAGGGAGTCGTAGCGCGCGTCGAGCGGAACGGCGGCCAGCGCGGCCAGTCGGGCGCGCGTGTGCGCCGGGCTTTTCGGCAGCCCGGCGATGCCGGCCTGCCAGGCGGCATCGCAGAACGGCATCCCGCTCCACGTGTGCGTCGTGGCGTCGAGCTCGATACCCACGGCAGGGATCAGCTCCGCGTGCGTGGCCGCAAAGCGGGAGAGGACCCGCATCCCTGACGCGATCCGCCCCCACAGCGCCTCGTCGAGCGGACACGGTGGGCCGGCGCTGTCTCCCGGTGCCTCTAGCTCACGGGGGACGACGAGCGGCAGCCAGCGTACACTCGTGGCCTGGAGCCGTGCGGCAACCTGCTGCCAGGCGGCGCGCAGCGCGTCTCGCTCCCCGCGACCGACCTTGGTGGAGTCGGCGAGGGAGGCGATGTGTGCGCTGGTGACGAGGAGATTGAAGGCCCCGATATCCAGAATGTTGGTCAGCGAATCGAGCGCGGCGATGCGTTCCGTGGCGTTCACCTCCTGGGCGAGCCGCGGGAAATCGGTTTGCAGCGCGCGCACGCCCTGTCGCGTGATCCATCCAGGCAGGCCGGCTCCGGGGCGCGGCGGTGTACCGGTCGATCGCGCGAGCCGCTCGGCGGAGACACCCTCGGGCGGCGCCAGGCGCGGGGCCCTGGGCGCCACTGCGCCGGGACCGCCGGTGAGCACCAGCGGTGCGCGCATCTCGGCGCCGGGGATACGGGCCCACTCCGCGGGCCGCCGGGTCCACCGCGCGAGGGCCTGGAAGAATTGCTCCGCCTCGCTCCCCGTCAGCGCGGAGCGTGAGGCCACGATCACAAGCCCGTTGTCGACGCGGGTCGCGGCGATCGCCGCGGCCCCCGGCCGCCGCTGCAGCCTCAGCCCTGGTCCCTGGACGAACGTGGCGGCACCCGCCCGCGCGAGCGTCTGCGCCTCGTCTTCCACCAGCAACTGATCATTGACCCCAGCGGGGAACGGATCGAACCCTGCGCCACGCGGCCCGGTGGAGAGCTCCGGCTGGAGCGGTGGTGGGGCGTCGGGCATGCGCGCGCTGCGCAGCGCGAAGTCGCCGATCGTGATCCCGGCTCCGCTCCAGGCGAGCCACCGGTTCATCAGCCAGCGGTCGAACGCGCCCGCGCCTTCCGGAGGGTAGCCGAGGACCACGACGCCGCCCCGCAGCGTCCACTGGGTGAGAATAGCGAGGTCACCGGCGTCGAGCGCGTCCGATGCCGCCGCCGGTCTCTTGCCCCCGAGGATCATGACGACGCGATAGCGGTCGAGGTCGGCGTGGGTGAGGTGCGGATAGAACCGCCGATACTCGACATCGTACCCGGCGGCGTCCCAGGGCCGGGCAGTGGACTCGAGCTCGCCGGGTTGCGTGAGAGACTCGTCGAGCAGCAGGAGCCGGGTCGCCTGCGGCTGGCACGCCGCGAGCAGGAGGGCACCGAGCAGCAGGAACCGGCTCAATCCCGCTGCGCCTCCTGGACGCTCCGCGCGCAGCGGAATCCGGTATTCCACAGCTGCTCGCGGTCGTCGGGAAGTGTGACGCGGTAGCTCGCCGTTGCGTATTGCGGGAGTGTGTTGAAGGCGCCGCCTTTGATCACATGACGCACCTGCCCATCCCGCAACACGGTGTCCGCGGCGACCCACTCCCAGGCATTCCCTACCATGTCGAGCGCACCGACGAACGAGCGGCCCAGCGGGAAGCCACCGACCGGCAACAGGGTGTCGCTTGCTCCGCCGGCGTTGGCGCGCCCGCGCGCCCACTGGTCGCCCCACGGATAGCGATGGCCGTCGGGCCCGCGGGCGGCCGCTTCCCACTCGTCCTCGGTCGGCAGCCGGGCGCTACGCGCGGCGCAATAACGCTTCGCCTCGCTCCACAGAATCCCTGTGGCTGGCCAGTCGTCAGGCGGCCGCTGGCGCCACGGCGTCGCCAGACCACCGGCGGTGAGATAGCGCTGGTAGCTCGCGACGGTGACTTCGGTTGAATCGATGTAGAACGCAGCGAGTGTGACGCTGTGCGTCGGTCGGCTGGCCCCGCCGCCCACGATATAGGTGCCCGCCGGGACGAGCACGGTTCCCGCGGGTCGCTCGGGCGCAGGCGGTGTGCGCTCGCGAAAGAACACGACGACGGCGACACCGGCGCCGAGCGCCAGCGCGGCGCCGACGACGACCCACCATTGCCCGCTTCTGACCGCAGGTCGCTCGACGGTCGGGACGGCGAGGCTCTCGACGAACGCCCGCGCCGACGGTGGCCGGTCGGCGGGAACCTTGGCGAGACCCGTGAGGAGCGCCTCGTCCACGTGCGCCGGCACGTTGGGACGAATGGTGCGCACCGCCCGGGGAGCGTCGACAAGAATCCGCGCGACGATTGCCTGGGCGTTCGGGCCTGTGAACGGCGGCTCGCCGGCGAGCATTTCGTACAGCACGGCGGCGAGCGCATAGACGTCGCTGCGGGCATCGATGCGCCGCTCACCGCTCGCCTGCTCGGGGCTCATGTATGCCGCGGTCCCCACCGTCACGCCCGTGCCGGTGAGGGTCTTCCCTTCCTCGGACTCGGCGACACTCTTCGCGATGCCGAAGTCGGTGACGCGGGCGTGCCCACCCGAGAGGAGGATATTGGCGGGCTTGATGTCGCGATGGACGATGCCGTGCTCGTGCGCGTACTGCAGGGCATCTCCCACTTCGGCGATAATTCGCAGCGCTTCATCGAAGGGCAGCGGCCCCAGGCGCGCGAGTCGCTGTGCCAGCGACTCCCCCTCGACATACTCCATCACGTAGTAGAGGAATCCGTCGACCTCGTCCGCCTCGAACAGCGGTACGATGTGCGGATGTGAGAGCCGCGCCACGAGCTGTACCTCGCGTTGGAACCGCTCGCTGCCGAGGTAGGCGCGGGTGGTCGGAGGCAGCACCTTGATGGCGACTTCGCGCCCCAGCTTCACGTCCTTGCCGAGGAATACCGCCCCCATCCCGCCCTGGCCCAACTCGCGGATCAGCGTGTACCGCCCGGCGAGGGCGACCGAGACCTGATCGAACAGCGGATCCATCATCCCGCGGCGAGACTGAACGGCAGCAACGCCTGGCGCATGTCCTCTGCGGCGGGCCAGCGGTCCGCGGGGCGCTTCTTGAGTGCCCGGGTGATCGCAGCCGCGAAGTCGGGGGGGAGCTCCGGGCGGAGGCGGCGCAGGTCCGGCGGTTCATGGTGCTGCTGCATGTCGATCACCACCGCGGGCGATGGGCCCGAAAACGGGGGCCGGCCGGTCACCGCCTCGAACAAGACGATGCCGAGCGAGTAGATGTCGGTTCGTCCATCGATGTCGTCCGCTCCCGTGGCCTGCTCCGGGCTCATGTACTCCTCGGTGCCCACGACGAACCCGCTGCGCGTCACGCGATCGCCTTCGGACTGTGCGATCGCCCGCGCGATGCCGAAATCCACGAGCACCGCCCCGTCCGGCGAGAGCACGATGTTGTCCGGCTTGATGTCGCGGTGCACGAGGCCCTGCGCATGCGCATAACCCAGCGCTTCGAGCATCTCACACGCCAGCCGGGCGGCGAAATCGGTCGCCAGGTGCCGTTCGCGATGCAGTGCGCTGCGCAACGACTCTCCCGGGACATACGGCATGACGAGCCACAGCAGGTAGTCGGTCTCGCCGCTGTCGAGCAGCGGGGCGATGTGCGGGTGGTGCAGTCTCCCGGCATAGCGGATTTCGCGCAGGAACCGGTCTGCGGCCACCGACACCGCGAGCTCAGGGTGCAGCACCTTGATCGCTACGCGGTTGCCCGCTTTGTCGAAGGCGCCGAAAATCGAGGCATTCCCGCCGCGGCCGACCGCCGTGATCACCTCGTAGCGGTCCCCTAACGCCTTGCGCACCCGTTCGATGAGGTCCCGTCGCGGCATCACTCAGCTCCATGGAACCGGGCCAAAGATGCGATTGCTCTCGCCTCGACGGAAGGTAGCTTCGCGTGCATGACGAGGCTCGAGGCGGTCATCGGGGACATTACGGCGCAGGCCGTCGATGCCATCGTGAACGCCGCCAACAGCTCGCTGCTCGGTGGCGGGGGTGTCGATGGAGCGATTCATCGCGCGGCGGGCCCCGGGCTCCTCGCGGAGTGCCGTGGTCTGGGTGGCTGCCCGACGGGGGAGTCGCGGATCACGCGAGGCCATCGACTCGCCGCGCGGTACGTCATTCACACCGTGGGGCCCGTGTGGGAGGGCGGCGACCACGGCGAGCCGGAACTGTTGCGGAGCTGCTATGTGAGTGCCTTGCGGCTCGCGACCGAGCGCGGAGTCCGCTCGATCGCGTTTCCGGCGATCAGCACCGGCGCGTACGGGTATCCATTCGACCAGGCAGCGCGGATCGCCGTGGACACGGTCCGGGCCGAGGTTCGCGGGCCAACCGGACTCGAGCTCGTGCGCTTCGTGTGCTTCGACGAAGCCCACTGGGACGTCTACCTCCAGCTCCTGGGACACCGCCGCGACGCTTGACCTGTCCGGATCGAATTCGCTCACCGCAGTGCATTCCCGCGCCGTGCCGCCGCCCCGTTGAATCGAGCTTGACCCATGCGCCGCCCAGACGTGGCGCCCCGCGCGGTCGCGTCCGAGCCTTGAACGGCGGTTGAGCGCGGTGCTCGATAGTGTGGGCGAGATGGTCACCGTCTGTACGCTGCTTCCGCCTGCAGAGCGGCCCCGCTTCGAGGCAGTGGGCGATGGCTGCTTCGTCTCGCTGCACGCGGACTCCTGCCGCGAGGTGCTGACCGCTGCGCGGCGGCGGCGCGTCGATGCGGTGGTGCTGTCGGTGCACCGCTGCGGCGGCGAGGAGCTGCCGTCGGTGGCGCGCCTGGTACGTGAGTTCCCCGCGATTCCCGCCGTCGCCCTGGTTTCGCGTCACGATCCTCGTGCCACCGAAACGCTGTTGCGGCTCGGGGCGAGCGGCGTCCGGACCGCGGTCGATTGCACCGAGCCCAGCGGATGGCGGCGGCTGCGCGACCTGATCGCGCAACCAGCCTCACCGGTCGCCGCGCGGGTTCTGCACGCGTTGATCCCAGCGCTCGGCGACGAGCTGCCGGAGGATGCGCGGGTGTTCTTCGAGGCATTGACGCGGCTCGCGCCCGTGATCCGTACCGTTCGCGCGCTCGCCCGGCACCTGCGGATCGCGCCGAGCACGTTGATGTCGAGATTCCTGCGCGCCGAGCTCCCGTCCCCGAAGACCTACCTCGCGGGAATGCGGCTGGTCCATGCGGCCTACTTGTTTCGCAATCCTGGGCTCTCGGTGGCCGACGTCTCCTACCGGCTCGACTATTCGTCGCCGCAAAGCTTCAGCCGCCACCTGAAGGCGATGCTCGGTGTGACGGCGGGGGAGTACCGCCGCCGCTTTCCGTTCGACGTCGCGCTGACACGATACGTGGATCTGCTGATCCGCCCCTACCGGGAGACGTTCCGCTCGTTCCGCCCCCTGCACGCCGGTGTTGGGGACCAAGGATCGGACGCAGCGGCCGTCTTCCGGCTGGGGTGACCACTCACGCTTCGACAATCTGAATCGGCGCGGGCGCCGGCGTCGCCGGCAATGCGGCGGGCGCGACGTGGTGTTCCGCGGTGATCTGTTCGCGGCGCAACACGGAAAAGCGGGCGATACTGGCGCGCAGCCGCTCGGCCAGCTGCGCCAGCTGCTGTGATGTGGCGGTGAGGTCGGTCATCGAGCCGACCTGGCTCGACGTCGCGGAAGCTGCGCCGTCAGCGCTCTCGGAGGAACTGCTGGCGATCGCCGCCACCTGTTGCAGCCCCTGGGCGAGCTCAGCGAGGCGGCTGGCCTGGCTGCGGGATACGTCCGCGGTCGCATTGACGAGGTCGCCGATCATCTGCACGCCCTGATGGAGCTCGAGCAGGGCCGCGTCGGCTTCGCCCGCCACCGCGCCGATGTCGCGGACCTGCGACTCCCCTGTCTGCATCGCTCGCGCGGCGGCGTCGATGCCGACGCGCAGTTCCGTGACGAGCTCGGCGACTTCCCGCGCCGAGCGAGCCGCCTCGGCGGCGAGGGTGCGCACTTCGTCGGCGACGACGGCGAACCCTTCTCCATGTTCCTCGGCGCGGGCGGCTTCGATCGCGGCATTTAACGCGAGCAGATGGGTCTGCCGTGCGATGCGGGCGATGGCCTGGGCGAATCCACCGATCCGGTCGGACATCCCGGACAACCCGGCGACCGTGGCCGCCGTGGCGCGGACCTCCTCCCCCACCGTGCGCAGTGTCTGGCTGGCGCGCGCGACGCGCTCGCGGCCGCGTTCCGCCGCCGCGACGAGCCGTCGCGCATCGACCTGCATCAGCTCGGCGCGGGTCCGCAGCGTCTCGGCCTGGTCAGCCGCCTTCGCACTCTCGCCGCGCGCCGCGTCGGCGAGGCCGCGCTGGCTCCCGAGCTCCACGGCGAGCTGCTGCGCGGTGCCGGTGACGGTCTCGAACGTCGCATGGATCTGCTCCGCCGACGCGGCGAGTTGCTCGGCGAACGCGGCGACTTCGTCCGCCTCGCGTTGCACCGTCGAGATCGTGGCCCCGATCCCTTCCAGCATGCGATTGAAGCTCTTCTCCATGAACCCCAGCTCGTCGGACTCCTCGGCCGGGGCGCGGACCGCAAGAAACCCCCGCTCCGCCTCGGCCATGACGCCGCGGGTGCGCCGGATGCGCTCGATCAGCGTCGCCGGGATGCGATTGAGCCCGACGGCCACCAGCATGAACGAGACCGTTTCGATGAACGCCCCCGCATCGAGTCCCTCGGCTTCCCGGTACAGCTGGCCGTGGAACCAGCTCGCGGCGAGGTAGGCGAGTGAGGCCATGAGGACGAGAAAGTCGCCCACGCCCCGGGTCTGCTCGAAGGCGTACGGCAGCACGGCGATGAAGAAGGCGGCTACCAGGCCGCCGTGACCGAACCAGATCACGAGCGTCGCGACGTAGAACACGTCCAGCAGCGCGAGAGCGTATATCAGCCACCAGCGGTACCAGCTGCGCTCGTGAATCACTCCGACGAGGACGTTGGCGGCGGCGAAGCCACCCGAGACGAGGACGATGGTCCCGGCCTGAGTGGGTACGATGCCACTGAACCGGCCGATGAACGCCAGCACCGCCCCGACAGCGATGAGGATCCAGCGCCGCGTGTGGCTGCGTGCGAAGGTCTCGAGGTCCTTGAGGCGCTGCTCCAGGCCGGTGTCCTCCCACCCGCGCATCCGCGTCGCGAGCGAGGGCCGGCCCCGCTTTACTTCGAACTCCGTCGCATCCACCGCCATCGGGAGCTCGGAGAGAGTTGAAGAGGAATGCTAGGGGGCGGCGAGAAGCGCCGCCAGCGCCTGCTCGGCCTGACGTGCGCCGAGACGGCGGAACAGCTCCAAGGCGCGCTGGCGCGCGGCGCGCGCGCCGACACGGTCGCCCAGGACGGCCAGCACGTCGCCCAGGTCCCGGTCGATCTCAGCCTGCGTATCGAGCGACGCTCCCTGGGGCGCGAGGGTGCGGGCCGCATCGAGCAGCCGGCGCGCCTCGGTGAAGTCTTTCCGCGCGCGCGCCACCGCGGCCTGCAGGCGGCGTACTTCGGCAAGACCCGCCATGAAGCGCACCCCGACGTACGTCTCTTCGGCACGCAGCAGCTCCGCGGCTGCGAGGTCGGGGTCGCCTAGCGTGAGGTTCGCCTCCGCGCGGGCGACCAGCGCCACGCCGACCAGCGTTGCGTCGCCGACCTCGCGGGCGAGGCGCACCGCCTCATCGGCGGCATCGCGCGCGCGGCGGGCGTTTCCCAGCGCAAGCCAGCTGATTTCGAGATTCGTGTGCGTCTCCGCCATCCCGCGGAGGTTCCCCGCCTGCTGATAGGCCGCCAACGCCAGCTGGTAGGTGGCGAGCGCTTCCTGGGGATCGCCCCGCAGGTTTTGCAGGATGCCGAGATTGTTGAAGGCGCGTGCCTCGGCGGCGACGTCGCGCAGGGTGCGGGCCAGCTCGAGCACGCGCTGAAAGTGTCGTTCCGATTCCTCCAGCGCGCCGCGCTGCCAGGCGATCGCGCCCTGCAGGTGGACCGAGCGGAGCTCCGTCGGAGTATCGAGCCGTTTCAGGGCGAGCTCGAGCGCGCGGGCGGCCCAGCGCTCGGCTCCATCAAGCTCCCCCAGCCGTCCGAACGCCTCGGCGGCGAGGAGCGCCAGCGGGCTGCGTGCCTCGGCCGTTCCCGAGGGGAGAGCGGAGATACGGTCGACGACCTCGCGGTACCGTCCCTGACGTGCGAGCTCCTGGAGCTCGAGGAGCAACGTCGATTCATCCGCGAACGGCGGCACGCGAGCGTCTACCCTTCTACCACGCGACGGCGTAATGGCTGAATGAGAGGATCGCCGCCTGCAGCTCCTCGAACTCCTGGGAGTTCGCCGCACCTTGGCTCGTCCACAGCGTATCCGGCGGCTCGCGCCGCCAGATGTTCAACAGGCCTTGAGCACGGCTGTCTTCCGTATCGAAGACGCCGTCCCCGTTGAAGTCGTGATTCGCGTAGTTGTACTCGATTTGCAGGTGCGCGGGATCGGCGGGATTGAACTGCAGGCCCGAAGGAGAAAAGACGAAGTCAAACTTGCTCGTGTCGGGGACCGACACCGTGATGAGGATCGAGTCGCCGGGCTGGAACGTCGACCCATCCGGACGCTTCAACAGGCTGGCGGCGTGCACTTCAAGTTGGAGGAAGGCTTCGCCGGTGTCTCCTGTGTAACCGCGGTAGAACAGCTCCAAGCGGCGATCCTCACCGGCTTTCGCATAGAAGCTGGCACTGTCGGACAAGAGGTGATACGCCGTGTCCTGCACGGCAAAGTGGAGTTGTGAGGTCGAAACCGGACCCGGCGGTCCATCGGTCGTCGAGCACGCGACCAATGCCGCCACTGCCACAAGAGTGGTTCTGCGCATCAAGGTGATCCTCTCGAGGTCACGGACCTACTTCAGCAAGCGTCAGGCCGCAGTAAGTCATTGGTTTGTTTGGTGATAGAAAGTGCCAACTGGCGCGTCGTGATCCATCTGTCTCAAATCGGTTCAGGTTGCATCCTCTTCGCCCTGCTGGTCATCACCTGACCCACGCAGCAGGCGCTGCAGCCTCGAGCGGGACACGGCCAGCCGCCGGGCGGCCTCGGAGCGATTGCCTCCCGTCAGTTCGAGCATGGCCTGGGCGGCGGCCCGCTGCAGCTCGGTAAGGGTCGTGGGAAATGGGAGATCGGAGCCGCGAGGGGCCGGGCTCGCCATCGCGAAGCCCTCCATCCTGAACTCACCGGGCGGAGACAGCAGCAGAGTCCGCTCGACCACGTTGCGCAGCTCGCGGATGTTGCCGGGCCAGGGATGGGTCTGCAGCGCTCGGCGCGTCTCGGCGGAGAGCGACGGCGCGGCGATGCCATAATGGGAGCTGAAGCGCTTGATAAAGTGATCGGCGAGCTGCAGCACGTCGTCCCCGCGGGCGCGCAGAGGTGGAAGCTCGAGCGTCACGACGTTGAGGCGATAGAAGAGGTCCTCGCGGAAACGCCGAGCCTGAATGGCCTGCACGAGATTGGCGTTGGTGGCGGCGATGATGCGGACGTCGATAACGCGGCTGGCGGTCGCACCGAGGCGGCGCACTTCCTTCTGATCGAGGGCCCGCAACAGCTTGCTCTGCAGCTCCAGGGCCAGGCTGTCGATTTCGTCGAGGAAGAGGGTGCCGCCGCTGGCGACCTCGAACAAGCCGGGTTTGGCGGTCTTCGCGTCCGTGAACGCTCCCCGCTCGTGACCGAACAACTCGCTTTCGAGCAGGGTGGTCGGCAACGCGGCGCAGTTCAGCTCGACGAAGGGAGCGGTCGCGCGGCGACCGCCGTAGTGCAGCGCCCGGGCCAGCAGCTCCTTCCCGGTGCCGGTCTCTCCGGTGATCAAGACAGTCGCATCGGCGAACATGAGCGTCCGCGCGGCCCGCTCCAGTGTCGTGCGCAACGCCGGACTGGCCCCGACGATTTCTCGGAACGCATGCGCCTGGCCTTCGAGGGTGGCCAGCGCCTGGCGGTTGCGGGCGGCGCGGCGGCGTTCCAGCGCGGCATTGAGGGCCCCGCGCAGGGCGTCCCGATCGTCGGGGAGTGCGAAGTAGTCCGAGGCTCCGGCGGCCAGGACCTGGGCAGCCACGCGATGCGAAAGACTCGCTCCGACGACGAGCAGCGGAGCGTCGCCCCGGGGCCCGAGGCGTTCGATCAGCGCCCCGACTTCGGCTTCGGCTCCGCCTGCGGCGACGAGGACCGCCACGGGCTCGGGCGGCAGGGTCGGCTCATCGCTTCGCAGCGACAGAAGCGGGACGCCGAGTTCTTTGGTCAGAAGGGGCCAGTATTCCGCGAAGGAGTCGCTCAGCGCGACGACGACGACCGCGCTCTGGCCGGATGCCGGAGGAGAAGCCGCCACTACACGCGGAGCTCGGACGCGAGGACGAGGGCGGTCACTGGAACGCCACTCCTGGCGATCGCTTCGCGGCCGCCTTCTTCGCGGTCGACGACCGCGAGTACACCCAGCACCTGGGCGCCCGCCTCCCGGACTTGGGCGACGGCTTCGAGCGCGCTCTGGCCGGTCGTGATCACGTCCTCGATCACGACGACCGGATCCCCGGGCGCGAGACAACCTTCGATGCGGCGACCGAGCCCATGGCCTTTCGGTTCCTTCCGAACGGTGAAGGCGTCCAGTGCCCGACCGGCGCGAGATGCGGCGTGGGCGATGGCATAGGCCACCGGGTCGGCGCCGAGGGTGAGGCCACCGACGGCGCGGGGGGTCCAGCCACGCTCGTCGAGCGCCGCCAGACCGAGCTGTCCGATGAGGAGCTGTCCTTCACCGGACATCGTAGTGCGGCGGGCGTCGACGTAGTAGTCAGAGCGGCGACCGGATGCGAGGACGAAATCGCCGCGCGTAACGGATCGTTCGAGCAGCAAGGAGACGAGGCGGGAGGCGTCTTTTGGAGTAGTAGTAGTCATTGCTACTACCACCCTACTGACCGCCAATGAAGCGGCGAATCGTGCCCAGCAACCCGGCCGATGAAGGCTCATCCGCTCCGCCCTCTGCGCCGGCTGCGAAGTCCGCCGCGAAGTCGGTGACGGAGGGTTGTCGCTTGGCCGGGTCGCGGCTCAGGCCCTTCATCAGAGCTATCTCGAGGGCAGGGCGGAACCGCTTCCCCGGCACCGCCTGGTTCAAGGGCAACGGATCCTGGGTCAACAGCTGCTGAAACAGTTCCCGCGGATTGCGCCCGCTGAAGGGGTGCCGGCCGGTGAGCATATAGTAGGCGATCGTGGCCAGGCTGTAGATGTCGGCTCGCGCGTCCACCAGCTCGCCGGAGAGCGCCTCAGGCGCGACGTACTGCAGCGTGCCCACGAAGAACCCGGTGCGTGTCAACCGTTCCTCCGGAGGCATCTCGGCGTCACGAGCGATGCCGAAATCGAGCAGCTTCGTGACCCGCGTCTTCGAGTCGTAGACGATGTTCTCGGGCTTCAGGTCGCGGTGAATGATCCCGACCTGATGGGCGGCCGCGAGCGCCGCGGCGAGCTGATTGACGATGCCCACCGCATCGGCCGAAGCGACCGGTCCGCTGTGGTGTAAGAAATCGGCGAGGGATTGGCCTCCAGCCCACTCCAGGGCGAGGTAATACAGGCCGTCTGCTTCGCCGTAATCGTAAGTTCGAACCACGCCGGGGTGCTGCACTCGGGCCCCATAGCTCGCCTCGCGCAGGAATCGCTTGACCGCCGTGGGGTCACCCCGCAAGCGTGGCCGCAAGACCTTGAACGCGCAGAGGTTGTGCTCCGGATGCTCGGCCCGATACACCTCGGCCGTGCCTCCTTCACCGACACGTTCGAGGAGGCGATAGCCGGCGATCGTCCGACCGGCGAGATTTTCACTGGCCATGGGGATCGGCGAAACTAACGTCCGGGCTTGAGGTTCAGCAAGTGATACGACGCGTCATCAGCGGAATCACGCTGACCGCCTCACTCGCCGGTTGCAGTCAATGGCAACAGGTCGGGTCGAACGAACGGCCGCGGCCCAGCGCGGACGTCGCCAAGCTGTTCGACGCGGCCGCGGTGTACGATCGCATGGGCCTGTTCGTCACGCCTGCGCCGCTCGCGGCGGTCGGCAACACCCATTTCCTCGCCGGTCCGACGAGCGATTCGACCCTCGTGGTATGTACCCTGTCGCTGGCAAATCATTCCCTCAGCTTCCATCGCGATGCCAACGATTTCGTCGCCGAATACCATGTCGAGGTGGCCTTCCGCGCCGATTCGGGCAGCGTCGCCCGCTTGGCGAGCGACCAGACGGTTCGGGTGCGGACGTTTCGGGAGACGCTGCGTGCCGATGAAAGCATCCTGTTCCAGGGGTTCCTGCTCGTGCGCCCGGGGGTGTACACGGCCGAGGTCCTGATTCGCGACCGCAACAGTCCGGCGTCGTCGCGCCGAGAACGTGCCGACACCGTCCCGCGATTCAGCGGGCCCGCGCTGGCGGCGCCGATCCCGATCTATCAGGGTCCCGGTCGGAGCGCCCGCGGCGACCGGCCGCAGGTCGTCGCCAATCCGCGGGCCACTCTACCCTACGGCGTCGACAGCCTTCGTTTCTATGTCGAGGGGTACGAGCTCGCCCCCGGCACGCAGGTTGCTGCCGAAGCGGTAGACCAGGACGGCACGGTGCAGTGGCGGGACACGCTCAGGCTGCGGGAAACGGCTGGGCTGGCCAGAGCGGTGGTTCCCATCGCGGGGTCGCGACTGCCGGTAGGGCAGGAGGAGCTTCGGCTCTCGGCGGTCGGTGGGACAGCGAAGTCGGCGGCATCCTTTCTCGTCACCTTCTCCACGCAATGGGTGGTCACAAATTATGCGGAGATGCTGAACCTGCTGCGCTACTTCGAGCGGCAGGATCTCGTGACCAAGCTGCGGAACGCCGCGCCGGAGCGGCGCGCCGAGGCGTGGCGCGAGTTCTGGGCGGCGACCGATCCCGTGCCGCTCACCCCGGAAAACGAAGCGCTGGACGAGTATCTGCACCGCATCCAGGTTGCGAACGTGCGCTTCCAGGAAGAAGGGCGCCCCGGCTGGCTCACCGACCGTGGCGAGGTGTTCATCACACTCGGGGAACCTGACGAAGTGAGCGATTTTTCCGGTAACAATGTTTCGCGCAGTACCCCGCAGACCATTCGCTGGAGTTACTCGTCGCTGCGTCTCGGCCTCCTGTTTCAGGATCTGACCGGCTTCGGCCGCTACGAGCTCACGCCGGGCTCCCGCGCGGACTTCCAGCAGGTGCTGGAGCGCATCCGGCGTTACCAGTGATGCGGACGGCCCTCGCGTTGCTGGGTGCATGCTGGCCGCTCGCGCTGGCGGGACAGAACGCCCTCAATCCGTCCCAGCGCGCCGAGTCGCTCTGGCTGGCCGGCCGCCCATGGCACGCCGCCGAGACGCTACTCGACGCCGCCGCCCGATCACCGCGTCAGGATCCCGCCTTCATTGTCCAGGGGGCACGGGCCGAGCTCGAGGCGCGGCGCTATGACCGCGCGCGCAGCCTGCTGATCGGGCAACCGTGGCTCGAGGATTACGGGCGGGGCGAGGCGCTGGCCTTGTTGGGAGAGGCGGAGTGGCGGCTGGGACAGTTCGATCTCGCGGCTGGACACTTCGTCGCCGCCCGGGAACGCGCGGGTGCGAAGGGCGCTGCCGCCGCGCTCCTCGCCGTGCACGCAGGCTTGGCCTTCGAAGCCGCCCACCATCCCGACAGCGCAGCGCGATACTACGCCGTGGCGCGAGGCGGAACGCTCGGGTCCATCGATGGGTGGCTGCGGCTGCGCGGCGCGCGTGTGCTGCGCGACACGATGGCCGCGCGGCGCCTGTTGGCCGGATTACCGCCGACGGTCGGCCGCGAAGCAGCGGCGGCCCGGGCCGCGACACTCCTGCTCGTAGGCGACTCGAGCGCCGCGCGCAACGCGTTCCGCGAAGCCGGAAAGTCGCTGATGGTCGCGCGGCTGGCTCTGGCGGCGGGCGACAGCGTCGCCGCGCGGGCCGAGCTGTATCAGCTGTTCGAGCGTGCGCCGCAATCCGACGATGCGGCGGCTGGAGTCGAGCTCGCCCATGGCCCGCTTCCGCCCCGCCTGTCGGCGGAGCGCGTCACCCTCGCTCGGGTAGTGCGCGGTCACGGGGACCCGGAGGAGGCGCGGCGCCTCGTGCTGCGAGCCTTGGCCGACGGCGACTCGAGTGGAGAGACGCTCGTGCTCGCCGGCGAGCTGCTCGCCGGCGCCGGTCGCTATGTCGATGCCGCTGCCGCCTACAAAGCCGCGGCCCGTGACAGCGCATCGGCTGCGCTGGCCGTCTATCGTCGCGCGCGAGTGCTCGTTCGCCTGGGCGATCCCGGTGCGCAGCAAGCGCTCGTCGGGTTCGCCGAAACGTATCCCGCGGACACGGCGGCGCCCACGGCCCTGTACCTCGTGGGCGATTACCTCTTGGATCACCGAGACTCGAGCGGCGGCAAACGGTGGCTGGGCGAATTGCTGCGTCGCTACCCAGCCGATTCGCGCGCCTCGCTCGCGCGCTTCCGCCTCGCATCTATCGCGCTCCACGCCGGTGCCGTGGACAGCGCCGTGCAGCTCTATAACGCCGAGATCGGCATCGGCGGTGTACAGCGCACGGCGGCCCGGTACTGGCTGGGACGAATCGCCCAGCTGCGCGGCGATTCGGCGGCTGCCGATTCGCTCTGGCGACTCCTCGCACGGGAGGATTCGCTCGGCTACTACGGTGTACGCGCCCGGACGGTCGCGCACCTCGCTCCGCTTACCATCTCCCCGGACAGTGCCCGATCGACGCCCGCCGCCGATTCGGGTCTCGCCCGCATCGACACCCTGTTACTCGCCGGCCTCGATACGGAGGCGGATCTGGAGGTCCGCGCGCTGAGCGGGCGTGCCTTCCCCGGGCTCGACGACCTCCTCGCGTGGAGTGTCGGGCTCTCGGCGCGCGGCTGGGGCTCCGTCGGCGTGCGCCTGGGGTGGACCGCGGCGCAACGGGCGGGCAACGACGCTCGCGTATTGCGGGCGATTTATCCATGGCCGCGACGCGGGGCGGTGGCAGCCGAAGCCCGCGAATTCGGCGTGGACCCGCTGCTGTTCGCGGCGCTCGTGCGACAGGAGAGCACCTTCGATCTCGAAGCGCTGTCCCGCGCCGGCGCGCGCGGCCTCGCGCAGTTGATGCCCGTCACCGCCGCCCAGGCCGCGCGGGGACTCGACGTCACGCTGTATCCCGAATGGCTCACCGTGCCGGATCTGAACCTCCATCTCGGCGCGTCGCACCTCGCCATGCTGTTGCGCCGCTACGGCGGGCGTGTCGAGGTCGCCGTGGCCGCCTACAACGCCGGCAGCGCTCCCGTCGACCGCTGGCTCACGCGACCCGGCGCCGATGATCCCGATCAATTCATCGAGCAGATTCCGTATCCCGAGACGCGCGGGTACGTGCGGTCGGTGCTCCGCAACCACGCCATTTATCGGGCACTCTATGGTTCGGCAAGTAATTGATTCCGAGCCGGTTGACTGCGGTCCTCCTGAATCGCTTGACAACCCGTCGAACACGCTGCCTCTTCAATGCCGCTCGCCCGGGGCTCGGGCGAGGAGGCCAGCCGATGTTCGTGAGGGGACTTCGCAGGAGGGCGGATCGCCATGGCACGCGGAAAGGTGAAGTGGTTCAACGACGCGAAGGGGTATGGCTTCATCGAGCAGGAGGGTGGTGAGGACGTGTTCGTTCACTTCTCGGCGATACAAATGGATGGCTTCAAGACGCTCGCCGAGGGCCAGGCGGTCGAATTCGAGGTCAAGACCGGCGATAAAGGGCTGCACGCCGCCAACGTGATGCGGGTGTAGCGGTCGGCTCGCCCATTGGTGACGCCCCGCCGGAGCCCTCCGGCGGGGCGCCTCGTTTTCGGGAGTTATCTTCCGGGGCCATGCCGCAGTCCCCCTCACAGCGTCTCTTCCTCGTCGACGGCTACGCGCTCATCTACCGCGCCTTCTTCGCGATGATCGCGCGGCCGCTGACGACCCAGCGCGGGGAAAACACGTCGGCCGCCTGGGGCGTCACCAATTTCCTGTTGCGGCTGCGTGAGAAGCATCACCCGGACTACCTCGGATGGGTGCTCGATCGCGGCGAATCGTTCCGGCATAGGGAGTACCCCGACTACAAGGCGACGCGCGAGAAGCTGGGCGCGGAGCTGCAGCAGGACTTCGATCGCTCGCTCGAGCGTATCGCCGAACTGCTCGCCGCGTTCCGGGTCCCGGTGCTCTCCGTGGAGGGATTCGAAGCCGACGACGTGATCGGCACGCTCGCTGCGGCGGCCGTGACCGCGGGGTTGCAGTCGGTGATTGTGTCGGGCGACAAGGATTTCTATCAGTTGATCGCTCCCGGGATCGCGCTGCTGAACCCGGGCCGTGGTGGCCCCGGCGCGGTGGAAGAGCAGTGGGTGGACGAGTCCAACGCGGCGGAGCGGTTCAGCGTTCCGCCGCAACAGATCGTCGACTACTTCGCCCTCGTAGGGGACAGCTCGGACAACGTCCCGGGCGTCAAGGGGATCGGCGAGAAGACGGCGATCGAGCTGCTGAAAGCTTATGGGACGCTCGACGCCATTCTCGCCCACGCCGCGGAAATCCCGGGAAAGCGGGCCCGCGAGGCGTTGCAGGCGCATTCGGCCGAGGCGCTGCTGTCCCGCGATCTCGTCACGATCCGTCGGAACGTGCCGATTGCACTCGAGCTCGATCGGCTCGCGGCCGCCCCACCGGATCGGGCCGAGCTGGAGCGCCTGTTCATCGAGCTGGAATTCCGCACCCTCATTCCCAGACTCGATCACCCGGAGCTCGCGAGCGGCGGCGTCCTGTCCCCGGCGCCGACATCCGCGCCCGCCGCGCTGCCCGCAACCGTGGTGTCGGAAGTCGCGTCGCTCGAGCGGGTAATCGCGGCATGCCGCCGGGCGCCGCTCGTGGCGCTCGAAACCGTGACGACGTCCACCGATCCGTTGCGCGGCGAGCTCGTCGGGTTGTCGCTCGCGACTGGAGGGGGTGAGTCATGGTACCTCCCCTTCGGGCACGTCGCGCCCGATGGCCCGCTCGCTGGCGGCGGCGCCCCGAACAACCTGCCGCCGCTGGGCAGCGCCCCGCTCGACGGTCTGCGCGGGCTGATCGCCGACCGGGAGGTGCTGAAGGCGGGGCACAACGTCAAGCGCGATTGGCTGGTGCTACGGCGCGCGGGAGTGTCCCTTGCCGGGGTGGCGTACGATTCGATGCTGGCCGCTTTCGTCCTCGATCCCGGGAGGCGCTCTTTCGCGCTCGACGAGCTGGCGCGCGATCGGCTGGGCATCCGGCTCAAGACGCGCGACGACCTCACCGGCCGGGGCAAGGAACAGCGTGCCGTTTCGCAGGTGCCGATTACGGACGCCGCGCGGGCCGGCTGCGACAACGTCGAGTCCGTCCTGCGATTGCGCGCGTCGTTCGCCCCCGAGCTGGAAGATCACCACCTGCAACCACTGCTCGACACCGTGGAGCTCCCGCTCGTCGGCGTGCTCGTGGACATGGAGTGGACGGGGGTACTGGTGGACCGGGCGCTCCTGGCGGAGCTCTCGCGCGGCTTCACCGCCGAGCTGGCAACGCTGGAACAACAGCTCTATGCGGTGGCCGGCACCGAATTCAACCTCAACTCGACGCCGCAATTGCGCACCATTCTATTCGACAAGCTGCGGCTGCCGGTGCTCAAGAAGACCAAGACCGGTCCGTCGACCGACTTCGATGTGCTGGAGGAACTCGCCGGGATGGGGCACGAAGTCCCCAAGCTGCTCATCGCCTACCGCGAGCTGTCCAAGTTGAAGTCCACCTACGTCGACGCGCTGCCGGGCTATATCCACCCCGACACGGGCCGCATCCACACGAGCTTCAACCAGGTGGGAGCGGCGACCGGCCGGTTATCCTCCTCCGACCCCAATCTCCAGAACATCCCGGTTCGAACCGAGCGTGGCGAGTTGATCCGCCGCGCGTTCGTGGCGGCGCCGGGATTCCGCCTGCTGGTGGCCGATTACTCGCAGATCGAGCTGCGACTCCTGGCGCACTTCTCCGAGGATCCTGCCTTCGTCCGGGCGTTCGAGCAGGGGGGCGACATCCATCGGCAGACGGCGGCGGTGATCTTCGGGCTGCCGCAGGAGCAGGTGACGGGGGAGATGCGGGCCCAGGCAAAGACCATCAACTTCGCGACGATATATGGCCAGGGACCGGCCGCGCTGGCGCGGCAGCTCGGGATCACGATGGATGCGGCGAGGGCCTTCATCAAGCAGTATTTCGAGCGGTTCGCCGGGGTGCGCGCCTGGCTCGATCGAACCATCGCCCAGGCGCGGGAGCGGGGCTACGTCGAAACGCTGTTCGCGCGGCGCCGGTACATCCCCGAGCTGAAGGACCGCAACTTCAACATCCGCGCGTTCGGCGAGCGGACCGCCACCAACTCTCCTTTGCAGGGCTCCGCCGCCGACCTCATCAAGATCGCGATGACACGGATTCACGGCGCACTTCCCGAACAGGCTGCCGGGAGCCGGATGCTGCTCCAGGTGCACGATGAGCTGGTGTTCGAGGTCCCGGAGGGCCAGGAAGTTGCCGCCAAGGAACTGGTAAAACGCCACATGGAGGGAGCGGCGAGTTTGCGCGTCCCCCTCGTCGTAAGTGTCGGTGTGGGAAGGAATTGGGTCGATGCGAAGGGTTGAGCACAGGTCTTGCTCTTGCACGCTTCGGGTATTCGTCCCTGTATGATCCCGAGGGGGTCTGACGTGAAGTCGGCGAAGGGGTTCACGCTCATCGAGCTGCTCATCGTGGTGGTGATCATCGGGATCATCGCGTCGATCGCGATCCCGAAGTTCGCCAACACGAAGGACAAGGCGTATCTGGCGGCGATGAAGTCGGACTTGCGCAACCTCGCTACCGCCGAGGAGTCCTATCTCTTTGACAGCCTGACGTATACGACGAACCTGGCGTCGATGAACGGATGGTCGCCCTCCTCGGGTGTCACGGTCGTGGTCAACTCGGCGACCGGTGGCGGCTGGGCCGCGACGGCCACGCACGCCTTGTCCACCCACAAGTGCTATCTCTTTTACGGCAGCGCGGGGCCAATCGGCACGGCGACCATCGAGGGCCGCATCAACTGCAACTAGACCCTCCCTGGAAGGAGTTTCCGCGCCGCCGCGAGGGGATGTGCTTCGCCCTCGACGGCGGCGTTTGGCTTCATCGGTGGCATATCGGTGACGAGCCGATGGCGCATCTGGTGAGCGCTGACCAGGATCGGCTCCTGGCCGTCGGCCGGAGGCTCGGGTTCTCGCCCGATTGGCTGCAGTACAAACCGCTGAAGGACCCGCGGACGGGGGCACGCACGGAGGCGTGGCACTGGGATGTGCTCGGCGCGCGCCTGAAACTGCTCGACCTGCCGCGCTAGATCTCGGCGCGCGGCGCGCGCACCCCCGGCCACCAGTTCCAGCGACCGGCGATGTGCATGATCGCGGGCACGAGAATCATGCGGATCAGCGTGGCGTCGAGCAGCACGGCGACGGCCAGGCCGAACCCCATGAACTGCACCGCCAGCACCTGCGCGAAGGCGAAGGCGCCGAACACCAGGATCATGATCGCCGCCGCAAAGGTGATCGTGGACGCGGTCATGGACAGTCCTTCCATCGTCGCGTGGTCGTTGCGACCGGTCTTGTCGAAGACCTCCTTCACGCGGGTCAGCAGGAATACCTCGTAGTCCATCGACAGGCCGAACACCGTCGCGAACACCAACACGGGGACCACCACGAAGATCGCCTCCGTCGGACCTTCCAACCCGAACAGGCTGGCACCGTAGCCGTGTTGAAACACGAGCACGGTGACCCCGAACGCCGCCCCCACGGAAAGGCAATTCAACAGGACGGCTTTCAGAGGGACGAGGAGGGAGCGGAAGGCGACGAACAGCATCAACGCGGTCGTGCCGAGCACCAGAAGGACGAGGGTGGGGAAGCGGGACAGCAGGTCGTCTTGCAGATCTACGCTCGAGGCGGCGAATCCACCGACCAGCACCTGGGCGCCGGCGAGACCGCGCACCCCGCGTGCGGCGACCGCCCGGGCATGGCGCGCGAGGGCCATCATACCGGTGAGCGATACGCTGTCCGCCGGGGCGAGGTCGATCAGCGTCGTGCGATTGTCGGCGCTCAGGTAGGCATCGAAGAACTTGGGATAGCGCGCTCGCACGCCGACGGGATCGCTGTAGAAGACCGCCAGCTGAAATGAGGAAATGACCGGTTTTAGCGACGCGACGCCGCGGATCTGCTTGATGCGCGGGTCCCGGCGCAACGAGTCGGTGAGCGCCTTGAGACCGAAGAGCCACGGTCCGCGCACCGCGGATGCGCCTGGAGGCAACTGCACCACGATGCGCGTCGGCAGAATCAGCCCGTTGGCCCCCATGGACCGCAGCATCGTGAGGCCCTGGCCCGATTCCGACCGCGGCGGGAACCAATTGAGGGCGGGCAACCCGATTCTGATCTGGATCAGTGGGAGCATGAGCAGCGCGACGACCCCGCTGCCGAATCCGATCGCCCGCCAGGGCCGGTGGCCGAGCCAGCGGGCCCAGCGCTCCCACCCGCTCGGGGCGTGAATCCGCGCCAGCGGCCGGGCCAGCCAGCGCGGCCGGTCGATGTCGCGCCCCAGCAGCGCGAGGACGGCGGGGAGAAAGGTGGTCGCGAGGAGCACCGCTGCCGCCACGACGACCAGACCCCCGATGCCGACCGAACGGGTCTCGATGAGCGGCGTGGTGATGAGGGCGGCGAATCCGACGACCACGATGAGCCCCGAGGTCATCACCGCGGAACCGGCCGTACGGATCGTCCGGATGGCGGCGTCGACGGGGGAGAGCCCACGGTTCAGTTCCTCGCGAAAGCGCGTCACGATGAGCAGTGAGTAGTCGATGCCCACGCCCAGTCCTACCATCGTCGTGATGTTGAGGACGAACACCGACATCGTCCAAAAGTGCGCTAGCTCGGTCACAAGGCCGAGGGCGATGGTGATCGCGAGCAGCCCGACCATGACCGGCAGCGTCGCGGCGACGAGGGCCCCGAATGCCAGGACCAGCACGAGCAGCGTGAGCGGCAGCACCCGGCGCTCGCTCGATTCCGTGTCCTCGGCGCTGATGGCGCGGACGTCATGGTCCAGGGCCGGGCTGCCCGTCACCTTCACGTCGAACCCCTGAGCGGCGGGGAGCCGGTGCACGGCAGCCTGGAGGCTGGCCCGCAGCTCGGGAATGAAATCCTTGAGCTCGTCGCGTCGCTGGCGCGCCAAGGCGGCGAGGAGAAAGGTCGTGTGGCGGTCCGCGCTTTCGTAGGTCGATTCCGCCACGGTGCGGGTGGACACGACCTGCCGCACGTAGGGCTCGCGCTCGGCGGCGGCACTGAGGGAATCGAGCACTTCCAGGAATCGTGCGTCCCCGTCTCGCACCGGTCCGTGCACCACGATCGCGACGTAGTCCGCGAAGGGGCTGGGGAACGCCGAGTCGATGAGATCCGAGGCCCGGGTGGACTCCGTGGGACGCTCAGGGCCGCCGCGGACGGCGAGAACCCGCTGGACGTGCGCCGCGCGCGGCACGAGCAGCGCGGCGAGCGCGACCCATGACGCGATCACCACCCAGCGAAACCGGATGACCAGGCGGGCGGGGAGGGCGATCACTCAACATCCAACCATAAGCAGGCCACAATCATAGGCCGCGGGTAGGGGCAAAGCTAGCGGTGTTCCGAGGCGGTTCGGCATATTGCCATCCATGGATGAACGGCAACGCTCGGGGCTGATCGGCATCCTGATTCTCGCGATGGCGCTGGTTGTTGGGTGGGATTTCGTCGGCAGACTGCGACCCCAGTCGACGCCGCGTTCGGCTCCGACCCGTGTCGACCGCGTACCACAGGAGGATCCGGCGCCGCCCGCTGCGACGCGCTCCGCCGTCGGTACGGGAATGCCGAGCGCGGACTCCGGGGGGCTCGGGTATCTCGATCTGGCCGCCCGGGCTGAGATCCGCCGACGCATCCGCGACAGCTATCCCCTGACCTACCTGCAGAACATCGTCGCAGAGTCGAGTGACTCGATGTTGCACCGCTGGGACGATCGCGTCGTGCGCCCCGTGCGGGTGTTTCTCGCGAGCGACACGATCGCCAATTTCCGCCCGGCGTTTCTCGATGCCATTCGCGCCGCGTTCGCGCGCTGGGACGAAACCGGCCTGCCGGTCCGGTTCGATCTTACGGCCGATTCGAGCAGCGCCGAGGTGCGCTTCTTCTGGCGCGTCATGTTTACGATCGACCGGACCGGAGAAACCGACCTCGAATGGGACCGGGACGGTCAACTGCAGACCGCGGTCGTGACGATCTCCACGTTCGATCCGCGCGGTCGCCCGCTCGGGCCTGATGACGTGCGTGTCGTGGCGCTGCACGAGATCGGGCACCTCATCGGGCTCGACCATTCGCCGGATTCGACCGACCTCATGTTCGCCAAGGCGGTGGTTCGGGACCTGTCGCCGCGCGACATCCGCACCGCACAGCTCCTCTATCAGCTCTCGCCGGGGAGTCTGCGCTAACCTCGCGTCGCATGCCGCACCGCTCGATCGTTTCGTTTCTGCCGCACGCCGCCCCTGACGGGGGCGCCGCGAGCCTCGCCCAGCAACTCGACTTGCGCGTGCGTCCCGGGGGGTTGGTGGCGCCCGCAGGATCGGGGGCGGTGCGGTGCTACGCCTGCGGCCACCGGTGTCTCGTGAAGCCGGGGCGGCGCGGCATCTGCAAGGTCCGTTTCAACCGCGAGGGGACCCTGTACGCGCCGGCCGGCTACGTCGCGGCGCTGCAATGCGACCCCACGGAGAAGAAGCCGTTCTTCCACTGTCTCCCGGGGAGCGACACGCTCACCTTCGGGATGCTGGGGTGCGATTTCCACTGTGGCTACTGCCAGAACTGGCTCACGTCCCAGGCGCTGCGCGATCAGTCGGCCGGTGTGCTGCCGACCGATATCAGCGCGGAGGAACTGGTCGGGCTAGCGCGTCGCCAGGGTGCCGGCATGGTTGGCTCATCGTACAACGAGCCGCTGATCACCGCCGAGTGGGCGGTCGAGGTGTTTCGCGTGGCGCGTCGTGCCGGCCTGCGCACCGCATTCATCTCCAACGGCAACTGTACGCCTCAGGTCCTCGATTACATCCGTCCCTGGACGGACTGCTACAAGATCGATCTCAAGGCGATGGACGATCGCCGCTATCGCGAGCTGGGCGGCGTCTTGCAGCACGTCCTCGACGCGATCCGGCTCGTCTACGAGCGCGGCTTCTGGCTCGAGATCGTGACGCTCGTCGTGCCGGGGTTCAACGACGACGAGGGCCAACTCGGGCGCGCCGCGGAGTTCATCGCGGCGGTTTCGCCCGAGATCCCGTGGCACGTAACGGCGTTCCACCAGGACTACCGGATGACGGAATCCGACAACACACCCGCTCGGACGCTGGTGCGAGCGTGCGAGATCGGGACCCAGGCCGGTTTGCACCACGTATACGCCGGCAACCTTCCGGGTCGGGTGGGGCGTTGGGAGCACACCTGGTGCCCGGATTGCGGGGAGCGGCTGATCGAGCGCTCGGGGTACGTCATTCGTGAGCGGCGGTTGACCACGGACGGGAGGTGTCCGACCTGCGGGCGTCGCATCGCGGGGATCTGGTGCTAGGGGCGCTGTTCCAGGCGACGATGGCGGTCGCCGCCGCGGCGCGGTTCGATGCCGCGACCTTCGACCCGGTGGTTCTGGACGGGGTGGGGGCCGGCGCCTACCCCGGCGCCGCGCTCGCCATCGGGACGGCCGATTCGATTCTCTACATCAAGGGCTATGGACGGCTCACCTGGTCGTCCACCAGTCCGGCCGTCGACCCTGAGCGGACCCTCTACGATCTGGCCTCCGTGAGCAAGGTGATCGCTACGACAGCGGCGTTGATGCTGCTCGTCGATCGCGGGCGCGTCCGATTGGACGCACCGGTGGCCACGTACGTCCCCGAGTTCAACGGCGCCGCGGCGAGCGCGATTACCGTGCGTGAGCTCCTGACACACACCTCAGGGCTGCGCGCCGATCTGACGCTGGACACCATTCGGGGCGCACCCGACGCTGCCGCCCTGCTGCGCGTGGTCTACGCCGAACAGCCCAGGATCGCCGTCGGCACTCGCGTCATCTACAGCGACATCAACGCGGTGCTGCTCGGCGAGATCGTGCGGCGCGTGGGCGGTGTGCCGCTCGACAGCTTCGCCGCGCGGGAGATCTTCGCGCCGCTCGGAATGACGGAGACCGGATTCCACCCGGGTCGAGCGGTGCTCTCCCGCACGGCGCCGACCGGCGTGTGGCGCGGACGCCCGGTGGCGGGCGTGGTCAACGATCCGACCGCCGCGAAGCTCGGGGGTGTTTCGGGAAACGCGGGCGTTTTCAGCACCGCACGAGACGTCGCGCGGTTCGCCCAGTTCATTCTGAAGCGCGGCGTGAGCGCGAGCGGAGCGCGCCTGGTACGCGCCGAAACGGTCGACACGTTCATCACGCGAGCGGCATGGTTCGGCGGGACGAGCGAGGCCCGGGCGCTGGGCTGGCAGGCGGTCCCGACCGGCGAGCGGGTCTCGAGCGCGGGAACCCGCTTCGGGGTACATAGCTTCGGGCACACCGGGTGGACGGGGACGTCGTTGTGGATCGATCCCGACCGCGGAGTGTTCGTCGTGCTGCTCACCAATCGGGCGTTCCAGCCGCGCACGCGGAAGCCGTTTACGACGCTGAAGCGCGTGCGTGGTCGGCTCGCCGACCTCGCGGCGGAGGCGAGCGATGTGCGCCGCTGACGTCGAGATGCCGACGCTGATCTACGACGGCGAATGCGGTATCTGCCGCCAGGCGATCGAGCGGCTGCGGCGCTGGGACCGGGAACATCGGCTGCGCTACGTACCGTTTCAGGACGAGAGCGCCGTGAGCCGGTTCGGGATCGCGCTGCCGGCGCTCGCCGCGGCGATGCATCTGGTGCTTCCCGACGGTCGCGTCTATGCGGGCGCCGACGCGGTGCCGGAGCTTGGCAAATTGCTGCCGGGGAAACGCTGGTGGGCCTGGGGATTCGCACTCCCGGGAGTGCGGCGCGGCGCGCGCCGCGGCGATCGGCGGCTCGCCGCGCGCCCCCCCACCCCGGGGGGGGGGCGCCCGGCC
>JAWOLH010000013.1:0-13335 GCA_033853695.1 Gemmatimonadales bacterium
AGCGCTCACTCCGCAAGTTCCAAGCCGGGGTTGCGAGGCCGCAAGCTAACCCCGCAGCCCTCGAAAGCACATTCCCGTCGCGTCACTACCGCCACGTCGCCGCCTGGGCGTTGCGGACGCGCCACAGCGTTCGCGCCTGATGAGGTCAGCTCGCGAGGCCAACGAGCTTCTTGAACCGCGGATCGTCACGCAGCCCCGCCCACCACCACGTGTCGTCCTTGGCGAGCGAGGCCCGATCTTGAGGGTTCGTCGCCAGATAGGTCGTGAGCAGGCGCAGCGCCTCGTCCCGGTCGCCCAGCATAGTCCGCAACACCGCTTCGATGTAAACGAATTCGCGCACGGGGTCGATGGTCGCGTCGGCCCGAGAGCGAAGCGCGACCGCGCGGGCGCTGTCGGGGAGTCCCGCTCGCACCAGCGCCATCGCGACAAGAAATTGGCCGCGCCGCCGACGAAAATCGCGCTCATTCGGCGGATACAGCGCCACGTTCGAGTCGAGCAGCTGCCAGGCTGCCTTGATGTCGGGCTTCTGGCCCCTGAGGGCGAAGAGCCACAGCTGGCATTCCACGAAGCGCGGGTCGGCGGGGAAGCGACGCCCGCCTTCCTGACACCACCGCTTTGCCTCGACTCCATCGTCGAGATCGAGCGAGCTCTGGAATAGGCGCCACAGCACTTTGTCCGAATTACTCAGGTAGGGGTCGGCCTCGTACGCGTGGAGCGCCGCCAGCTTCGCCTCTGACGTTCTCGAATCCCGCATCAGCAGGAAGCTGAGCTCGGCCCAGGCGGGCGCCTGATTCGGGTCCGCGGCGACGGCGGCAGAGAGGTCCTGTTCGGCACTGGCCGCGAGCGAGCCGACGTCCCCCCCTTGCTCGGGGGGGAGGTTGAGGGTGAATGCCCAGCTGCGCATGGTTCCGCGCAACGTGAGCGCGTCGGGGTAGTCCGGCCGCAGCTTGAGCGCCTGGCCCGCGAAGTCGAGGGCCTGGCGGAGATGACGCTCGTAGTACGTCTTGTCGAATGTTCCCACCAGACTGAGCGCCTTGAACGCCAACCACCCGCGCGCCACGAGCGGCGTGACCCAGCCCCGATCGAGCGACTGCGCCTGCGCCAGAATCGAATCGGCGCGACCGAGTGCCTTGGCGGCCGCTGTCGTGTCTCCCACGGCGAGTAACGCGTCGATGCTCTTCGCGATCTCCTGCCCCTGTTGGGTCAACTCCCACGCGGCGACGTTCTTGGTCCCCGCTCGCGTCTCCTGGACCTGGATCTCCTCGCCCAGCCGCTGGCGCAACGCGATCGACACGGCCTTTGCCAGCGTGTCCTGGAGCGCGAAGAGATCGGCGCGGGGCTGTTCCAACGTGGTGCTGCCGACTTCCTCGCCGGTGCCAGCGTTGACGAGGGAGACACTGACCCGCAAACGATCACCGGATTGCGCCACCGTCCCTTCGACGAGCGTGCCAACCTTGAGAGCCCGGCCGATACTGTCAGGCGACAACTTGGTGCCCTTGTAGAGACGGACGCCGTTGCTCGACACCACCTGCAGCTTCTGCACCTGACTCAGTTCGTGGATCAAGGCCTCGGTCAAGCCGTCGGCCAGGTACTCGAGACTGGTGCTCGTGCCTCCCGCGTCGAAGCTGCGAACATCGAAGTACAGCACTGCAATGCGCCGCGGGTCCGCACCCATGGCGACCCGCGTGCTCCTCACGCCGGCTTTCGGGCCGATCAGGCGACGCACGCCCCAGGCCGCCACGAGGAGAACGAGCAGTACCGGGATCGCCCAGCGAGCAACCTGACGCCAGCTCGGAACCGGCAACTGCAGCGTCACCGACGGCCGCGACACCGTCCGGATGGCCGTCGTGCTCAGCCGCCGATTGGCCGCCGAGACGTGCGATGGGGTCGACATCGCCTCGGCGAACATGATCACCGTCGGAAAGCGATCGGCGGGGACCTTCTCCAGCGCCTTGAGGAGCGCCATCTCCATCGTCTCGGGGATCGACACGCGGATGATCGACGGAGGGGACACCGCCGCCATCGAGTGACGGGCGATGATCGACTGAACGTTCGGACCGGTGAACGGCGGCTCACCCACCAGCATCTCATACACGACGCACGCGAGGCTGTACTCGTCGCTGCGGCCATCCACCTCGCTGCCCGTGGACTGCTCGGGGCTCATGTATAACGGAGTGCCGATGACCGTCCCCGTTTGGGTGAGCTGTTGTTGCTCCACGGCAGAAGCCGCGCGCGCGATGCCGAAGTCGGCCACGATCGCCGATCCGCCCGTCAGCATGATGTTTTCGGGCTTGATGTCGCGGTGCACGATGCCCCGGCTATGCGCGTATCCGAGGGCGCTCGCCACTTCGGAGGTGATCTTGATGACGTCTTCCTGCGGCAGCTGGCGCTCGCGATTGAGCCGGTCGCGCAGCGACTCCCCCTCCACGAACGGCATGACGTAATACAGGTAGCCAGCGGCTTCGCCCGAGTCGTACAGCGGAAGGATGTGCGGATGCTGCAGTTGGGCCGCGATCTCGATCTCGCGCAGAAACCGGTCCGGACCGATGGCGGCCGCGATTTCCGGGTGGAGCACCTTGATGGCGACTTTCCGCCGGTGCTTCACGTCTCCGGCGAGAAAGACCGTGGCCATGCCGCCATGCCCGAGCTCTCGCTCAAGGGTGTAGCGGTCGGCGAGGGCTGGCGCCAGCGCGTCGAAGAGTTCGCTCAAGATACCAAAGAGGCGGAGATGCATAAGGATACGGCCAGCGGACCCTTGTCGGAAGCGGCCTCCACGCCCTACTAATTAGAGCGCGATGGCCATCCCCGAGAGTCCATCCAGCCGGCCTGCGCGCCGGGCACCGAGCATCGCCCGATTGTTCGTCGCCACGTTCTTCGCAGTGACGCTGGCAGGGCTCACCATGACCATGACGTCGTGGATCGGGGCGCGTCAGACGCAACAGGACGCCCTCGCGGTCATCCAGACGCTCGATCAGCTCCGCGTCCTCAACGCTTCCCCCGCTCTCGACGCGCAACGCGCCCGCATCAACGACATCGTCACCGACCTCAGCGACTCGGCGCAACAGGCGGCGCTCGGGACCACGATCATCACCGTCGCCGTCCTCATCGCCCTCGGCATCGGCCTGGTGTACAGCCGGCGGCGCCTGGCGGAACCGTTCGACAGCGTCGTCGCCGCACTGGAGCGCGTGGCGACGGGAGAGTACGACCTCCACCTTCCGGAAGAGGGCACCGAATTCGGGACGATCGCGCGAGGCGTCAATCGCATGAGCCAGACGCTGGCCTGGCGCGAGCGGATGCAGGAGTACACCTCGCGGCTCCTCGCCGCCCTGAACGCCGCGCCGCGCGAAGGGGCGGGCCTCACCCCCGCGCTCGATGTGCTGGCCGAGGCGACCGGCGGCGCGGCCCTGGTGCTGTACCAGCCGGACTACGAGGCCAACCAGTGGGAGCCCACGGCCACGCGGGGAGTCGCGGGGACACCGGTCTCCCGGATCACCGTTCGGGAGATCGTGGGCGACGGCGGAAGCGGAGTGCTGCGCCTCAGCGGAGAGCCTCACCTCGCGGCGCGCGCCAGACTCCGACTGCCCGCGACCCCTGGCGCCGAAACCGTCATCGCGCCGCTGCGCTCGGCGGGACGGCTGACTGGTCTGCTCGTCGCGCTCCCGACCGACCTGCTCACAGAGCCGCAGCTCGATACGTTGCAGCTCGCGGTCCCCAATCTGGCGATCGCGTGCGAGCGCGAATCGGCCTTCCTGCATACCCGGCGGCTCGCGACGGAGGTTCGCAAGACCGCGACGTACCTCGAGGAGCAGTCGGACGAGCTGACGCGGCTCAACGAAGAGCTCGCCAAGGCAAACCGCATGAAGAGCGATTTCCTGGCGAACATGTCGCACGAGCTCCGCACGCCGCTCAACAGCATCATCGGGTTCAGCGACATGCTGCTCACCGAGGAAATCGGGCCCCTCTCGGACAGGCAGCGAGATTTTCTCGACACCGTGGCGCGGAACGGGCGTCACCTGCTGCAGCTCATCAGCGAGCTCCTCGATCTTTCCAAGATCGAGGCGGGTCACCTGCGGCTCACGCTCGAGCCCCTCGATCTGCGGCAGCTACTCCACGAGGCGGCCGACAGCGTGCGCGCCCAGACGGAGAAACGGCGCCACCGGCTGGACCTCGATCTCCCGGACAATCCCCTCGCCGTGACGGCGGACCACGTGCGGGTGCGGCAGGTGTTGCTGAACCTGCTCTCCAACGCCATCAAGTTCACCCCCGAAGGCGGTCAGGTGCGTCTCGCGGGCCGACCCGACTCCGACGGGGTGCGCGTGGAAGTCGCGGACACGGGAATCGGGATCTCGCCGGCTGATCAGCAGAAGCTGTTTCGCGAATTCGTCCAGCTCGACCCGTCCGCCAGCCGGCACTACGAGGGAACCGGCCTGGGGCTCGCCTTGTGCAAGCGTCTCGTCGAGCTCCATGGGGGCCACATCGGCGTCGACAGCGATCGGGGTCGGGGCAGCACCTTTTGGTTCACGTTGCCGCGCGAGCCGCGACCATCCAGCGTCGGGGAGGCCTGATGGGGGTCATCGTGGTGGTGGAGGATCAGCCCGACAGCCTGAAGCTCCTGGCGACGCTGCTGACGTTGCGAGGGCACACCGTGATCCCCCTGGCAAGTGGTGACACCCTCGTGGAGACGGTGCGGACCCGGACCCCGCCGCCCGACCTCGTGCTGCTCGACATTCAACTGCCGGGACGGGATGGTTACGCGCTGCTCCAGGACCTGAAAGCGATCCAGGGCGACCACCGTTGGAAGGTGGTCGCCCTGACGGCCCACGCCATGGCTGGCGACCGCGCGAAGGCGATGGCCGCCGGATTCGACGGCTACATTACCAAGCCGATCGACATCACGGCGTTCCCGGCCGAGGTCGCGACGTTCCTCGGACCGCCGGAGGCACCGGGTTCGTCGGCGCGCCGGGGGGAGCCGGCGCGATAGCCGGCGCCGGGGTCTTGCCCGCCTCCCGCACGTCGACGTCCCCGGTCACTGTATTGATGCGAATCTGGCGGCCGCCCTTGCCGAGCGTTCCGGTCAGAGAATGCGAGGCGAATTTTCCGGTCACGGTGAGCGGGAAATCGGTCGAGATATCGCCCGCCACGGTGTGACCGTCGACCACCGCGTCGATACCACCGGGCAGGTCGACCTGCGCATCGCCGTGAACCGTGGTCACCTTCACATCCCCCGGTTCGGCAAAGCCGTGCATCGTGGCATGTGCGTCGCCGTTCACGGTCGCCGCGCTGGCGGGACCGTTGGCCGTCTCGACCGTAACGTCCCCGTTGACCGTCGCGACCTGAGCCGGCGCGCTCGCACCATCGACACTGACATCGCCGTTGATCGTCGAGGCGTCGATTCGCACGCCGGGCGGCAACCGCACGTCGAACACGACGGCGGCGTCGTTGCCGGCCATGTGCCCTTGTGAGGTGAAGTGGCCGTCGGGGCCGCAGGTCGAGGACCGCCCCGGCCAGATCGCACAGACCGTCAAGCCACCCTTCGACTCGGACGTGACGATCTGCACGGAATCCGCCGGCGAGCGCTTGAAGGTTCGTTCGGCGTGGATTTCGACCTTCTGGCCGTCGGCCCGCGTCACGGTGATCGACCCGTTGATGTTGCGCAACCACAGAGTGCGCTGCGCCGCGAGCGGCGTGACGTACTCCCACGGCGTGCCGTGCAGGCGATCAGCCCCGAGGAAGTCGGTGTCGAACTGCTGCCCGAAGTTGGTCAGCGCGGCCCGTCCCCGCCCCATCATGGAGCGGACGAACATCCCGATGCCGAAGACGACACCCAGGATCAGCGCGCCCCGGACGATGTCGGTGCGCCAACGAAGCCAAAATTCTTTCCCGGTCATACGAATCCCCCCGCGGGGTAATTCACTAACATTCGCTCACCCTACGGGGGGACGAAAGGACTTGTTTCGGCGGAACCGGGTCAGTTCCCCTCGCTGGGAGGGCAGGCCGGCTTCTGCGCCACTTTCCCTGCGGGGGCGGTCGCCCGCACGACGATCGGCGGCAGGGTTCCGCCGTACCAGACCCGACTCTCAGCCACTGCCGGATTCGCCGCGAGGGCAGTGTCCGCCGAAGCATTCAGTCGTGCCCGCGGCATCCGGTCGGCGGCGATCGCGCGACCACCAAGCGCCATCACGCCCAGACTCCCGGCAGCCACCAGTGTAATCGCAAGTGTCCGCATACAGCCTCCTCATGTGACAGGCCACGAGCAACGGCGTGGTCACCCGTTATGACGCAGACACGCCACAAATAGTTGCAACGCCCGTGTCCGGGGGGCGTCAAGCCGATTAGCTTTGCTGCCGTGTCGAGCCTGTCACGGTTTCGTGATCTCCTGTATCAGCTGATTCTCCGGGACCTGAAGTCCCGGTACAAGCAGACCTTTTTCGGCGCGTTGTGGGTGTTCGGACGTCCGCTCGTGGAACTGGGCGCGTACATCCTCGTGTTCGGCGCGTTTCTCCATGCACCGTCGGACGGCGTCCCCTATCCATTGTTCGCGTTCTCCGGCGTCGTGTTGTGGAGCTTCGTATCGGGTGCCATCTCGCGCGGCTCGCGCGCGGTGATGAGCGAGGGCGGCCTCGTCGCGCACGCCCCGTTCCCCAAGGCGACCCTGCCGCTCGCGGCGATCGGCGGCGCCTTGATCGATTCCCTGCTCGCGGCGGTCATGCTCGCGCTGCTCATGATCGTCCAACACGTGGCGCCGTCGCCCTCCGCCTGGCTGCTCATCCCGGTGCTCGGGATCCTCGGGATCCTGGTCACGGGAATCGTGTTGATCGCGTCCGCGCTCAACGTGTTCTACCGCGACGTCAGCCAGCTCGTGGACGTCGGCGTGCGGGTGTGGCTGCTGCTCACGCCGGTGGCGTATGCCAAGTCCGTCGTCCCGGCGCAGTTCAAGACGCTCTACGCGCTCAACCCGCTCGTCGGCGTTTTCGATCTGTCCCGCGCCGCCCTGCTCGGCAGCGGCCCGCTCGATCTCTCGGTCCTCTGGTATCCGCTCGCCGTGGGGCTCAGCCTCCTGGCCCTGGGCGCCTGGGTGTTCCGGACGACCGAGCCCTACTTCGCGGAGTCCGTCTAGCCCGTGGGGATCGCCGTCTCCGGGGTGTGGAAGCGATATCGCCTGCGCAGCCGCAGCCTCAAGGAAGTGCTCTCGAACCTCATGCCGCGGCGCCGCAGTGCGCCGCCGCCGCGCCCCAAATCGATGTGGGCGCTCGAGGACGTCTCGTTCACCGTCGAGCCGAGCTCGACCTTCGCGCTCGTGGGCGCCAACGGATCCGGCAAATCCACGATGCTGAAGGTGATCGCCGGGATGATGAAGGCGACGCGCGGCTCGGTGCGCGTGAACGGCCGTCTCTCGCTGCTCAGCTTTCTGGGGGGATCGTTCCACGGTGATCTCACCGGACGGGAGAACGTGTTTCTCGAGGGGGCACTGCTCGGGCTCTCGCGGCGGGAGCTGCGGGCCAAGCTCGACGCGATTTTCAGCTTCGCCGAGCTGGAGCGCTTCCTCGACGTCCCCGTGAAATTCTACTCGTCCGGCATGGCGTTGCGACTCGGGTTCGCGATTGCCGCGCACCTCGAGCCCGAGGTGCTGCTGATCGACGAGGCGTTCGCTGTCGGCGATACGGCGTTCCGGGACCGCTGCCTGGGAAAAATGCTGGCGTTCAAGGCGGCCGGGACGACGATGGTGCTGGTTTCACACGAGCGCTACCTCGTGGAGCAGCTGTGCGACACCGCGCTGCTGCTCGATCACGGGCGAGTCGTGGCCCTGGGCCGGCCCGATGAGGCGTTTTCGGCCTACGAGCGCATCATCGAAGCCGAGGAAGCCGACGAGCCGGAGCGGGAAGGCGAGCCGGGGCGCTCCCCAATCGATATCGAGTCGGTGGAGCTGGTGGGCGGCAGCGGCGATCCCGAGCCGCTCTTCACTCCCGAAGGGGGTCTCGTCGCGCGACTGCACCTCGTGGCCCGCCGCGACATCAGCGGCGTGTCGGTCGGTGTCCAGATCGCGCGTGAGTGGCATGTGCTGCACGGCACGCGCTGCAACCGTCAGGGCATCGAGTTGACCGCCCGGGCCGGCGAACGGCGGACGCTCGAGCTCGAATACAAGCCGCTGGCGCTGGCGCGGGGCTCGTATGCCATGCACGTCCTGACCTACGACCATCGCCTGCAGGTCTCACCGACGGCGGTGTGGAAGCGCGTCGCGCGGTTTCGCGTCACGCTGCCGGAATCGGAAGGGATCGGGCTGGTGCGCCTCGCGCACAGCTGGAGACTGAGAGATGGAGGCGAGGGAGTCTAGCGAACCCGCGCCACCTCGCTCGTCCACCACGCGAGCACCTTGCGCCATCCGGCGGGAACATTGACGCGCCGCAGCACCGCGTAGCGCAGGCGCAGCTCTCGATCGAGGTCATAGCGATCTACCCGTCCCACGAGGGACCCGGGTACATCTTGTCCCGCGAGCCCCCGTGCCGCACCGAGCCATGCGGCGGCCGCCCCAGTGTCCACGATCTCCTTCGCATCGAGCCGGCGCGCCACCTCACTCCAGTCGATCGCGGCACCGCTCGCCCACACGAGCGCCGCATCGAGCAGGCGAACCAGGAAGAACGCGATGTCCGGGATCAGCAGCGCGTGCGCCGTCGCCGTCCAAAACAGCTCGGTGGCGGACGGCACGCGCAACGTGGCGCCGCCACGAACCACGGCGACGCTCCCCTCGAAGTGGCGCCGCCAGGACTCTCCAGGCTCGATGCCCTGGGCGTGCGTCGTGTGGATCTCGACCCCCACACGCCGGTCATTCATCAGAGCCGGCAGGTGGTGGTGCTCGGGACGCGGCGGCTTGGACAGGTTGGTGCGCTCGTAACCCTGGCGGCGCAGCTCGTACCAGAGATCCCGGGACTGCGGTTCCGGCACCAGGACGTCCACGTCGCTGGTGCGGCGCGCGTCGGCCATGGGATAGCGATCCGCCACTAATCGCCGCGCCGTGCCCTTCATGAACACGGCGGGAATGCCGAGGCGCTCGAGGGTCCGCGCGACGGCGTCGGCCTCCTCGTCGACCAGGAGATTACGGGCCGCTGCATCGCGCGCTTCGTCACCGAGCCAAGCGGCGAACCCGGCATCGACTGCGGCCAGCACGTCGAGCTGGCGCAGGCGGCGATAGGTCCAGAGCGCGCACCCCTCGAACTCCACCAGCCGACGCAACCCGCGCATCTCGGCCCCCGGCCACGCGGCCCGCAGCTGATCTGGCGACGGGGCACCCCCCAGGCGGAGGGTGGCGAGCAGCAGTTCAGCGGAGTTCAATGCGTGACGGCCGCGGCAGGCGCGTCGGGAAACCGGGCAATGATGACGTGGCTCAGGGCGTGCTCGGGATGTGCTTCGAGATACGGTTCACCGGCGCGAACCAGCCAGGCGTGCGCAGCGAGGCCGCCCTTCCCCATTTCGCCGCCGCTCCGGTTAACGCCGATGCACAGCTCCACGGGACGGCCGGCGCGGCGCAACAGATGGTACAGGACCGCGGCACGTTTCAGGCAGGTGCGGTGCCACGGCCCGGGGAGACGGCGCAGCAGACGATCGACCCAGCGGGCCAATGTCGCGTCATCCAGACCAGCATCGGGAACCTGGTGACCACGTCCACCGAGCCAGGCGGCCAGCCGAGCGAAGGACACGACGTACACCAGTGGAGGGACCAGCAGCACCAGGGCGGCCGCCCGCAGGCGCCACCCCAGGGGCAGGCCAGCCGTCACCGATTACCCTCGTCGACCAGCAACTCGGCGGTGCGGCAGGTATCGAGGAACTGGCGTACGCTGGCCTCCGCCTGCTCCGGCGTGACTTCGTACCGCTCGAGGAGCACCTCGACGAGCTCGGGAATGGTGCGCGGCGTCTCCAGCGCCTGCAGCAGGGCGAGTCCGCTCTCGCTCACCGAAAAATAGCGGCGGGTGCCGAGATGCAGCACGACCCCGTCCCCCTCTACGTCGGCCAGGCGAAGATCCGGATGCCGCTGGTAGCGGTCGCTCATGTGACAAGCTCGATCAATCGGTTCGGACAGGCGAACAGGTCGCGTCCCAGGATAACGTGGTAGCAGCGCGCTTGTGCGGTCAGCCGCGTCAGTGCGTTCAAATGATCCTGCGCCAGGTCCGGTTCGAGCATCACCCACGCCGACCACCGGACCAGCTCGGCGAGTGCCGCGGCGGCGGGGATGCGCGCTCCGGTTGTCTGGTCTTCACCGACGGACGTGAAGATAACGATCTCCGGGGAAACGAGCGGGGTCCAGACACCCCCCAGATCCTCAGGGAAGTACCCGACCTTGCCACGGTCGGGCAGCTCGCTGCCCCCGGCGCGGGCGAGGAGGCTCCGGCCGCCGGGGCGCAGGGCGATGGGTGCACGACAGGTGTGCACGATCACGCGTCGATCGCGCGCTTCGAGAAATGCCGCGTCGTCGGTTCCGACCTGCCAGCCGTTGGCCGCGAGCAACGCCGCCGTGGTCGACTTGCCGCAGTTTGCGTTGCCCGCGAAGAGCCAGCCGCGGGAGCCCGGGTCGATCGCCGTCGCGGCGTGCAGATGGTACCAACCGGCGCGCCGCAACAGGATGATCAGCACCGCCATGAAGAAGTTGCGGAGGCTCTGATCGAGCATCGCGACGGCTGCCGGAGTGAGCTGGATGGTGGCGGTCCGCGAGCCGGGCGGGATCTCGGCCTGGGCGGGCGCCTCCTCCCACACGATCCACAGCCCACTGCCGCTCGTGCCACGCACGAATCCGACCTCTGGTTGCTCGAAGACGCGCTCCCCTTCGAGCGACGGGATCTCGTCGACCACCGCGACGTCGAGCGCGAGACCGGGCGGCGCCGCGAGACGCAGCCCGCTGAGCCAACGCTCGAGCGCGGCGCGCACGACGGCGTTGGCCGCGTGAACGGCGATAGTGGATGGCGGCATGGAGGAAGGAAAGAAGACCCCGGAACGCAACGCGCGCCAGGCCTGTTGCGACCTGGCGCGCACCACGACCTCCCGGCGGCTCAGTTAGCTGCTATGGCCGTGGCCGTGGTTGAGGCCGTTGGTGTTCTGCGGACCCTTGCCCTTACCGCCGCCCGAAATCAACGTGACCTTGGCGAGCGACGCCTGCTCCTTGATCTGCGGAACGACGAACGGCTTGCGAGTGCTGCGCTTCATTTCCGGCCTCCCGGTGCCAGGTGGATCGTTGTTGGGGTTGTGCCCGCTGATTGGTTAAGCAAGCCGTGTGCCAACTCAGAAAGGCTTGAGACAGGTAAGGAGGAGGAGAACAGCGAATGAAGAATCATTACCAAACGACGCGCGCCAGATCGCGAGGGCGGCCTGGCGCGCGTCGTACTGAGCGCTACCTACGTGTTGGCGTCTCCTCAGGTCGGCGTGCCGCCGCCCCCGCCGGAGATCAAGGTCACGTTCGTCAGCGCTCCCTGCTCGATGACCTTCGGTTCGACGAAGGGTTTGCGGGCGGTCTGCTTTTTCACGTCGTCCTCCCGGATCCAAGGATGTCGCAAGACAACTGGGACTGGCCAGTCCTTGGCGCAATTTTCAGCAAGTTTCACACCCCTTGAGCAAGCAGCTCGGCTTTTCCGTAAGATACTGGTATTAAATGGCTTATATGGTTCACCACGGACGGCCATTCGGTAAAATGATGGCCCAAGCGCCACATTGAATCGCGCGCTGTGGAGCATGCTCACAACAGTCAAATCGCTGCGCGGTAGTTGTCGCGCGGCCGCTACAGACTCACCGGGGCAGAGTCCACCATCCCGCCGCCACGCCCGCGACCTGCGCCACAACGGCGATGGGCAACGAGAGCCGTCTCGCGCTGGCGTGTTCGGCCTCGATCACGAGAAAAACCGCGAGCAGCACGGCAAAGAAGGGCCACTCGGCGTGCAGCCCGAAGAATCGGAGAATGCCGTCGCCGGTCCAGGCCGCGGCGAAGCCACCGCCCAAGGAGCCGAGCAGCATGGCGAGCTGTTTGGTGCCGCGAAAGGGCAGCGCCGCGACCGGAAGAAACACCGCGAGACCGGCGAGTGCGGCGAGCACGGCACAGGCGAAGCCCGCGACATAGCCGATCACGATTCTCATGATTCGTGACAATAAGCACTGAGGCGCCCTTGTCCATGGTCGGCGGCGCTGGTACCTCTGCTACGGCGCGGTGGACGCGCGGGTAGTCGTCGCGGTGTGGGATCCAGCGTCAAACGAACAGCGGCCAGGGAGGTAGGCCCGAGATGACCCTGATCAAGGTAGCCCCACCTCTCGATCGAGACGTCGACCTGACAAAGACCTACGACGTCTGTATCGTCGGATCGGGAGCGGCCGGCGGGATGGCGGCGTACGTCCTGACCGACCTCGGCCTCAAGGTCCTGCTGCTCGAGGCCGGAAAGAAGATCGACATCAACGCGGAGCTGCGGTCGATGCAATGGCCGTACGATCACCCGCGTCGCGGCGATTTGCCACCCGGCTATCACACCCTCTCCTTCAACGAATACCAGATCCGCACCCCACCCTACGCCCAGGGCAGCGCGTTCCGGCACGTCCTTTCGAAGGCCGCCAACCATAGAGGCGCGGACTACGTCAAGAACATCCTGGTCGACGAGAAGGAGCACCCCTACACCGGGACCCGGTACGCCTGGGTGCGGGCCCGGCTACTCGGCGGTAAGACCAACATCTGGGGTCGCCTGGCGTTGCGGTTGTCGGACTATGACTTCAAGGCGAAGACGCACGATGGCTACGGCGAAGACTGGCCGATCGCCTACGCCGACATCGCGCCCTACTACGACAAGGTCGATCTGCTCCTCGGCATCTCGGGTCACAAGGAGAATCTGCCGCATCTGCCCGACAGCCTGTTCCAGCGTTCCCACAAGCTGAACTGGGCCGAGGTCCAGCTGCGCCAGAAGCTCAAGGGGATGGGACGGGTGTTGACGCCCTATCGCGCCGGCGTCACCACCGACGGCGTCAAAAACAAGTATCGCAGCAAGTGCTTCGGCCGCGGCGCGTGCGATCGGCGCGGCGGCTGCGATATCCACGCCGCGTTCGACTCGCCGACGGGTCTCATTTATCCGGCAATGGACACCGGCAACCTCACCGTGCGCCCCAATTCGACGGCGCACGAGGTGCTGGTCGACAAGATCACCGGGAAGGCGCGCGGCGTCGGTTTCGTCGACAGCGTGACGAAGCGATCGCTCGAGGCGAAAGCGAAGGTCGTGATTCTGGCGGCCTCGACGCTCGAATCCGCACGCCTCATGCTGCTGTCCAAGTCACCCCAGTACCCCAACGGCATCGGCAACTCGAGCGGCCACGTGGGCCACA
>JAWOLH010000014.1:0-135622 GCA_033853695.1 Gemmatimonadales bacterium
AACTCGTCGACGGACATCGGGGCGTCCGGCACCCTCACGCTGGCTCGGTTCGCAACCACCCAGTAATCGATCCGCGTCTAGCCGTGCTCGCGGACGTCGCTACAGGTCCCCTGCTTTCTCGCGGGGAGGCTGAAGCTATTCTGTTGCGACCGCGCATCAACAACGTCGTCATGACGCTAAAGAGAGCTTCATAGATCATTCACTAGACCGTCCGCGCCGAGGCCGTAGCTTCGCTCACCAAAATCCTGTGTCATCCTCATCGCGGAGTGGTCTCATGCGCAACGATTTGTCGGCTGCCCCTAACACTCCGCGTCTGATCGCCGCAACGTTGACGCGCGCGAGCGCAGCCCTTCTCCTCGCTCTCTCGATAGTCACCTGCCACTCTGAACCTACAGCGCCACCCGTCGTCAAGAGCCTGGGATTCACCGTACAGCCGAGCAACGGCGACGCTGTCAGCCACCTTACGGCGATCCAGGTGTCGGCCCTCGACGCCTCCGGCCGGACCATCACGAGCTTCACGGGGCCGATCACCGTTGCGCTCGCCACGAACCCCGGTGCCGCCACGCTCAGCGGCACGACGACGGTCAACGCCGTTGGGGGAGTGGCGACGTTCTCTACGCTCGTGGTCAATCGTCCCGCGAGCGGATACCAATTGAAAGCCACGTCGACCGCGGCCTCCGGTGCGGTCGGGACGAGCGCCAGCTTCAACATCGTTCCGGGGCCGGCGGCGCAGCTGCTGTTCACTGTGCAACCCAGCAACGCGACCTCCGGGGCGGCCATCAACCCGGCGGTCCAGGTCACAGTGCAGGATGCCGCCGGCAACACGGTCACGACGTTCACCGGTAACGTGACGATGTCGATTGGCACCAACCCGGTGAGTGGAACCCTTTCAGGCACGCTGACGGTCGCACCCACTGCCGGCATCGCGACCTTCAACAACCTCAGCATCGACAAGGCGGGAACGGGTTACAAGCTCACGGCCACCGCGGGCGCGGCGAGCGGACAGAGCAACGCGTTCAACATCAGTGCTGGCGCCGCTACGCAGCTCGTCTTCACCGTGCAGCCCGCTCAGACCGCGGCGGGGTCGCCGATCGCCCCGGCCGTCGTCGTGACCGCACAGGATTCCTCCGGCAATACCGCCTCGAGCTTCGCCAACGCGATCACGATTGCGATCACCCACAATACAGGGACTGCCGGCGCGAGCCTGTCCGGCACGCTGGCGAAGAGTGCGACGAACGGCACCGCGAGTTTCACGGATCTGAGCGTCGACAGCGCCGGCACCGGATACACCTTGTCAGCGACGGCCACGGGGCTCGTCGGTGGGTTCGCGAGTGCGACGTTCAACATCGTCCCGGGCGTGGCCACGCGGCTCGTCTTCACCGCGCAGCCCTCCAACGCGACGGCAGGCGCCAACATCGCTCCCGCCATCGTGGTAACAGCCCGCGACGCGAAGGGCAACACGGCCACCGGCTTCACGGGCTCGGTGACCCTAGCGTTCGGGACGAACGTGGGTGGTGGAACGCTCGGAGGGACGGTGGCGGTCAACGCCGTCGCCGGGGTGGCGTCGTTCTCCACCGTCAACATCAACAAGAGTGGAACCGGCTACACGCTGACCGCCGCGTCGGGCGCACTGACCGGCGCCACGAGCAGCGCATTCAACATCGTCGCCGGAGCGGCGACCAAGCTCGTATTCACCAATCAGCCGACGAATACGCTGTCTGCGGCGACGATTAACTCGTCGGTGGGCGTGCAGGTCACGGCGCAGGACGCCCTCGGCAATACCGACCTGACATTCACGGCCAACGTAACCGTGGCGTTCGGCACCAATGCTGGCGGCGGCACGCTATCCGGCACGAAGACCGTGGCCGCAGCGAGCGGTGTCGCGACCTTCGCCACCTTGAGCATCGACAAGGTCGGCACTGGCTACACCCTGGCGGCCACTGCCACAGGGCTTTCCGGCTCCACGAGCACCGGCTTCAACATCATCAACAGCGCGGCGTCGAAGCTCGTGTTCAGCGTGCAGCCTGGCAATACCGTGGCGGGCGTCACCATGTCGACGATCACGGTCACGGCGCTCGACCCGTCGAACAACACAGCGACCGACTTTACGGCGGCCGTCGCGGTCGCCATCGGAACGAATCCGGGGTCGGGCACCCTGTCCGGCACCAAGTCGGTCGCGGCAGTCGCGGGCGTCGCGAGCTTCTCCACCCTGAGCATCGACAAGACGGGAGACGGGTACACCCTGCTGGCCAGTGCCGGAAGCCTTACGGGCGCTACGAGCACCGGCTTCAAGATCACGCCCGCCGCAGGCACGCACCTCGCCTTCTCGCAGCAACCGACGAGCGCGGTCGCGGGCGTCGCGCTATCCCCCATTCTCGTGTCCGCTCTCGACGCCTTCGGCAATGTGGACACTTCGTATAAGGCGAACGTCGACATCGGCATAGGGACAAACCCCGGCTCCGGGACGCTCTCTGGGTTGACCCCGGTGGCGGCCACGAACGGCGTGGCGACGTTCTCGAACCTCAGCATCAACAAGTCCGGCATTGGCTACACGCTGCATGCCATCTCCGGCAGTCTGACCGACGCGACGTCCGGGACGTTCGATATCAGCCCTGCCGCGTTGAGCCAGCTGATCTTCACGTCGCAGCCGGTGGCGACGCAGGCCGGGGCGCACATCGCACCGCCCGTCGCCGTTTCGGGGGAGGACGCGTTTGGCAACCTGGTAACGACCTTCAACGGGAACGTGACGGTCGCTATCGGGACGAACGGCGGCTCACCGACGCCCGGCACGCTGTCCGGCACGCTGACCCTGGCCGCGAGTAGCGGGGTCGCCACCTTCTCGGATCTCAGCATAGACCGGGCGGGGAGCGGCTACACCCTGACCGCAACCGCCACCGGACCCACGCCGGCCACGAGCGCCGCGTTCGGGATCACGGCGGGCGCCGCGACCAAACTCGCGTTCAACGTGCAGCCTGCCAACGCCGCGGCGGGTGCGTCTATCGCCGCGCCGATCGTGGTGCTGGTGGAGGACGCGCTGGGCAACACGGTGCCGAGCGCGACGGACAATGTGACGATCGCGATCGCGAACAACGCTGGCAGCCCCACGCCCGGAACGTTGAGTGGCGCTGTGAACGTCGCTGCCGTGAACGGTGTCGCGACATTCTCCAACCTGAGCATCGACAAGGCCGGCACGGGCTACACGCTCAGCGCGTCGGCCACGGGACTGACCGGAGCCACGAGCGCCGCCTTCAACATCACCGCCAACACAGCGACGAAGCTCGTCTTCACCGTCGAGCCGGTGACGACGACGGCCGGCAGCGGGATCTCCCCGGCGGTCGCGGTGTCGGCGCAGGACGGTTTGGGCAACACCGATCCGACGTTCACCGGTAACGTGACCGTCGCGATCACCGGCGGCACCGGGAAGGCGGGGGCGCACCTCGCAGGATCGCTCACCAAGGCTGCCGCGGCCGGTGTCGCGACGTTCGCTGGGCTCGCCATTGACAGCGCGGGTACCAGCTACACTCTGACGGCCACCGCCACGAGCCTGAGCAGCGGCGCCAGCTCGGCCTTCGATATCACGGCCGGGACGGCGACCCAGCTCGCGTTTGGCGTGCAGCCGTCCAACGCGGCGGCCGGCGCGGCGATTACGCCGACAGTGACCGTCGTGGCCAAGGACGGCCAAGGCAACATCGATCCGACCTTCACCGCCAGCGTGACGATAACGGCGGCGGTCAACCCCGGCGGCGCCACACCGAACAACGCGACCGTGTCGGCAGTGGCCGGGGTCGCCACCTTCACCAGCCTGTTCCTCGACAAGGTCGGGACCGGATACAAGCTCCAGGCGTCGGGTGGCGCCCTGACGTCGGGCCAGTCGGTTGCGTTCAACATCACGCCGGGCCCGGCAAACAAGGTGGCGTTCGTGCAGCAGCCCACCCGGGTGACCGTGGGAGCGAACATCAGCCCGGCCGTCAAGATCGCGGTCCAAGACGCCTTCGGGAACACGGTCACGACCTTCTCGAACAACGTCACCGTCGCGATCGGCACCAACCCCGGGAGCGGCACGCTCAGCGGTCAGCTGACTAAAGCGGCCCAAGCCGGAGTCGCTACGTACTCGGGACTCAGCATCAACAATCCCGGAACCGGCTACACGCTGACCGCGTCGGCGGCAGGGCTCACCGGAGCAATCAGCCAAGCGTTCAACGTGATTCCGTCGGTCGCCGCGGAGCTGTTCTTCAAGATCCAGCCCGCCAGCACCACCGCCGGGAGCACAACGATCGGGGCGACGATCGAGGCGCGAGACTCCTCGGGACAGGTGGCGACAGGCTTCACCGGTACCGTAACCCTGGCGATCACCAGTGGAACCGGCACGCCGGGAGCGACCCTCAGCGGCACGAAGACGGCCGTCGCCGCGGCGGGCGTCGCAACCTTCTCGGGGTTGAGTATCGACAAGACGGGGATCTACACGCTGACGGCGACGGACGTCCCCGACGGAGTCACTGCTGCCGTCAGCGGGTTCTTCACCATCAACCCAGGCGCGGCGAACAACCTCGTGTTCTCGGTCGGGCCTAGCGACGTAGGAGCACTGGCGTCGATTACACCGCAGGTCGAGGTGAAGGCAGTCGACGCCCTGGGGAACCTCGCGACGGGGTTCACGGGTGACGTCACCGTTACCCTGAATCAGAACGGCAACACGGGGACACTCTCGGGCACCACGACGGTCACCAATGCCACCGCCGGGCTCGCTACCTTCTCGAACCTGAGCGTAAATCAGGCCGGGACGGGCTACACACTGAGCGCGGCCAACACCACGCCCGGCATCACCGGTGCGACGAGCGGGACATTTGACGTCACGCCGAGCACGGCCAACCATCTCGTGTTCACGTCGCAGCCGACCAGCACCACAGCGGGACAGTCGATCCCGACCTTCACCCTCGAGGCCCGCGACGCATCGAACACGCTGCTGACCGGCTTCAATGGATCAGTGACGGTGCAGATCACCGGTGGGACAGGCACCTCCGGGGCCACGCTGTCCGGGACCACCACGGTCTCCGCGTCCAGCGGTGCCGTGAGCTTCTCGGGCCTCAGCATCAACAAGAAGGGTTCCGGCTACAAACTGTCGGTCACAGCGTCGGGGCTGTCCGGCGTAACCAGCAATTCCTTCACGATCAGTGCCGGGACGGCCTCCCAGGTCGCGTTCGTCACAAACCCCACGACCACCGCTGCCGGGGCGGTGATTGCGCCAGTTCAGGTCGAGGTGGACGACGCTCTGGGCAATCGCGTGACCAACTTCGTCGGCAACGTGTCGTTGTCCATCCTGATCAACCCGGGAGGGGGCACGCTGTCGGGCACGACGACCCAGCCGGTGAGTAATGGCGTCGCGACTTTCAACGATCTGAGCATTCAAGCGGGGGGCGTGGGCTACCGGCTCCAGGCGAGCTCCACTGGTCTGGCATCCGACGTCAGCCAGGCGTTCAGCATTACGTCCGCCCCGGCGAACCACCTGACGTTCACAGTCGCTCCCCACGACACCACGGCCGGTGTGAGCATCGCGCCGCCGATCCGGGTGGCCGCCTTCGATTCGCTCGGCAACCTGGATACTCTCTTTGTTGGGAACGTGACGCTCGCGATCACTCCCGGAACGGGAACCGTCGGCGCCGCCCTGTCCGGGGGGGCCACGACGGTGGCGGCGGTCAAGGGCGTCGCCAGTTTCTCGGGCCTGCAAATCACAACGGCGGGAGCGGCCTACACCCTCTCAGCAACCTCCGGCTCGCTCACCGGCACCACGAGCGGCACGTTCAACATACGGCCCGGCGCAGCCACACAATTCTCCTTCACGGGCCAGCCAAGCAATACAGGCGTGAATGCAGCCATCACACCGGCCGTTCAGGTGTCGGCGCTGGACGCGTTCGGCAACGTGGATACGTCTTTCAGCGGGTCCGTGACGATGGCGATTGGTACGGACGCGGCTAGTGGTGGAGGCAGCGTGCTCTCCGGCACCGATCCGCAAACCGCGGTTCACGGCGTGGCCACATTCAGCGACCTGAGCATCAACAAAACAGGGACCGGATTCACCCTCACGGCGTCCGGTGCGTTCACAACCATCATCAGCTCGGCGTTCAATATCTTCTAGTCGAGCCCCGCGAAGCGAACCGAGTAACCCCCCGAGACGACAGCCCGGCTTCCCGCCGGGCTGTCGTCGTTCAGGCGCGCGGTGGCCGCCGAGCCTCGATCGTTTGCACCTCCGCCCACGTGTCACCGTTGTCGGTCGACAGCTCGGCGCGCCACCGGAACCCCGCCTCGCTCATGTCGAAGAACGTATTGCGGAACAGACTGTTCAGGGGGAACAGCCGGCCCGCCCGGCCGCGCGGGCGGATGTGTCTGTACGTGACCGTCCCCTCGCGCGCCGACACGCCACCCAGATCCTCGGAGCCGAGCTCGAGCCACGTCGCATCGAGGGCGTCCAGCCACTTCATGACCCAGGTCTTCGAATCGGGATTGAAGACGCGATACGTCTGCCCGAGCATGGCGACTTCACCGGCGGGCCCGAGCTGCCGGAATTCGTCGGCGATGGCGTAGCCGTCGAGGATGTAGCGCCCGACCCAGGTCGCCGGCCTGGTCCGCACCACGCCGTCCGGTCCCCGGATGCGCGACTCGCACTCCCAGGCGCCCACCAGGAAATCGAACAGGACGAGCTCCCGCGGGGCGTTGGCGTTGGGCATGCCGTAGCCATCGCTCACGGCGTGACCCCCGCTTGCGCCGCATACACCGCCCGGGCCCGCTCGAGCAGGCTCATCACGCTATCCCGCTCCGCCGTGGTATTCCATGCGTCACTCGCGCGCGCAGCCGCCGTGACGCGGTCGATCCACTGCACGAAGAATCGCGCATCATCGGGGGAGCGCGGTGGCAGTCCGCCGACCGTGACGTACACCGGCGACGTCGACGCAAAGGGATAGAGATCGAGGACCGGCTCCCGTGGCCCATCGCCGGACGCCCGCAACAGCAGCCAGCCGCTGCGCTCGACCGGGACCGTGACCGTGGTATCGACCGAAGTCTTGTCCCCGCTCAAGGGAATCGCAGCCACGACAGCGCCGTTGCCAATGACGTCGAGGTGGTCGACGGGAACGCTTGACCGCAACCGGACGTGCACGGAGAGTGACCGCGGAGCGGCGAGCGATACCTCATCGCCGGGGTCATGCCCGTCGACGGTCAGGGTGAGTAAGGGACCGTTCGTCACGAAGGTGCGGCCGGCCTTGAGCCCCGCAAGAAATCGCCTGTGCGTGAGCACCGGCCCGGCCTGGACGTACACGCGCTCCAGTCCCACCGGGCCGTGCAGCATCGCGAAGTTCGGGAACGCGTCGGTCCCCGCCCCCGCCGGGATGCGGAACCCGCAATTCAACAGCCGATACCAGACCGCCGACGTGAAGCGATGATTCGAGAACCCCATCACCTCGACGTAGTCCACCTTGCCGAGCGCGACGTCGACCGGAAGCTCCGACGAGAGTCCCGTCGTCGTGTCGAAGGGATCGGGCGGGCTATCGTAGGGGTGCACCCAACCGAACAGGCCACCCTGCGCGTGCGTCAGGTCGGCGACGACCGCGTTCGGCGGATAGACGCTCGCCAGCGCGGTGTTGGGATACCCGGCGTAGTCCGGCAGCAACAGGTGGTCGCGCAGGCCCAGGACGCCGGCATGATCCCAGAAGCCGGTATGGAATTCCTGTCCGTGGAACAGCTGATACTGCGGCCTCGACGCGGGGTCGGCATCGGCGCGAAAATAGCCGACGTCCGGTATCCGCTGCTCCTTGTTCACGATCAGGTTCTCGACGAGGTGGACATCCTCCGCCCGCGCTTGCAGCACGAGGTGCGCGGGTGTGTTGCGATACGTCCCGCCGTAGTTCATGTGCACGTGAAGGTCACCGCTCCACCACCCCTGGGCCGGCAGGTTTGCGAGCCGCTCGAGCGGCACGCGCACCGTATCGTGTGCCCCCGGCGCGACCGTCACGAGTCGGTGGAATGGGCGATACTCAGGTCCCCGCGTCACGTCGACGGTGATCGGCCCGGCCGGGACGACCACATCCGCTGTTCCGTCCGCATCGAAGTACTCGTAGGTCGAGGATCGCTCATGACGATCGAAGGCGAGATCGGCGTGGCGCCAGGCGTCGTCTGGCGCCCAGGCTCGGCCGTCCGCGCTCGTCAGCTGCACCCGCGCGGCCACCGGGCGTCCGTTGGCTCGATCGACGACCGAGATCTGCAGACTCCCGACCGGGTGGAGATAGCGGCGGGACCGGGGCACAACGGGTGTGCGCGCCCCTCCGGGGAGATCGAGCACGTCGAGCGCGGTATTGCCGTGCTCGTTGGAGACATAGACCAGGCGCCGGCCATCGCGCGACCAGCGCGGACTCGTCGCGTCGAACTCTCCGTACGTCAACTGTACCGGGTCTCCGCCGTCGGCCGTCATGAGCCACAGCTGGTTCCACTGGCGGCCGAGGTAGGAGCTGTAGACGACGCGGTGCCCGTCGGGCGACCAGTCGGGACGGGCCTTCCAGTTGGTCTCCTCGTAGCGAATCTCCCGCATCACCGCCCCCGACTCGGCGGCCATGCGCCAGATGCCACCGCTGCCGTGAACGTGGCCGCGGTTCGAGACGAGGATCAGCTCGCGGCCATCGGGCGACCAGGTGGGCGAGAGATAATCATCCCACCGGCTGTAATAGCGGCGCGGCAGCCCGCTGCTCGTGTCCACGGTGAGGCGCGTCGCGCCGCCCAGCGAATCGCCCATGACCGGTGCCACGAACAGGTGCCAGCGGCCGAACGCCATCGTGGACACGAACGCGAGCCGGGAGCCATCGGGAGACCAGCGCGGCTCGAGGTTCACGCCGCCGTTCCGGGTGAGCGGCGTGACGGCGCCGCTCGTGAGGTCGAGGGACTCGAGCTCGATCGTTTCGTGCGCCCAGCGGGCGAACGCGATGCGACGGCCGTCGGGGGACCAGTCGGGCTGGAAATCGTAGCCCGGGCCGTCGGTGAGCTGGACGGCGGTCGTGTCGCCGATCGTCTGGCGCCACAGCGTTCCCTGCATCGGGTAAACCAGGCTCTTGCCATCGGGCGACCACGTCGCCGCGGACGGGCCGCTCGTCACCTGGGGCACGTACATCTCGAGCCAGTAGTAGGTGTGCGGCAGGCGGACCTGGCTCAAGACGGTGTCGCGCTGTGCCGCGAGCGGACCCGCACAGAGCACACCCAACACACCCCACCGCCAACGCATCGTCATTTCGCCAGCCGATTGTACTTCTGCAGCGCCGCCCGCAGTCGGTCGTGGGGCAGGGCGGTGACGCGCAGGTCGTTCGCCCCGGTCATCGTTTCCGCGGCGACGAGGGCGTTGGTGATCGATTCCTCGGTGGCCTGCACCGTCGCCTCGAACACCGTCGTGATGTCTTCGTTCGGAATGAATGTCACGGAGTGCAGCCCGCTGGTGCCCGCGGCGCCCGGGTTGGCGGTGGAAAAGGCGACGTAGATGTCGCCCGAGCTGTTCGCCCCCAGGCCGCCCATCTTGCCGATGCCGAGGGAGACGTGCCGCGCCACACGCTGCAGCTGGTGCGGCAGGAGGGGCACGTCGGTCGCGACGACGACGATGATCGACCCCAGCTCCCCGATGCCGCCGGGGCCCGGTTCCCGCGTCCCGACACCAGCCGGACAGCGCGGATACCGCTCGTCGGCCTTCGGCGGCGGCTCCCCGCTCGGCACGTCCTGGCACGGCAGCAGATCGGGAATCTCCGCTCCCACGGGGACGCCGGCGATGCGCAACAGGCGCCGGACGCCGTAGTTGCACTGCACCAGGACGCCGAGGGTGTAGGTCTTGTCTTCGATCGTGAAACGGCGGCTCGCGGTGCCGATCCCGCCCTTGAATTGATGGCAGATCATCCCCGTGCCGCCCCCGACGTTGCCTTCGGCCACGGGCCCCGTCCGCGCGCTATCGAGGGCTCGAAACGCGTCCTGCTTCGTGACGTGAAACCCATAGATGTCGTTGAGGGAGCCGTCCCACGTCTCGGCGACGACCGGCAGTGACCAATCGAAGGTGAATCCCTTGTGCACCAGCCACTCGATCACCGCATCGCGCACCACACCGACGGAGTGGGTGTTGGTGATCATCACGGGTCCGGCGAGAAACCCCGATTCCTCGAGCCACGTGGTACCCGTCATCTCACCGTTGCCGTTCAGGGTGAACCACCCCGCCATGACGGGATCGCCGTTCGTGGCGCCGCGCGGCAGAATCGCGGTCACGCCGGTGCGCACCGGGCCCCGCCCCACGACGAGCGGCCCCTTCCCCGACACGATCGTCACCTGCCCGACCGTCACGCCGGCGACGTCGGTGATGGCGTTGAGCGGCCCCGGGGTACCGTCGAAGGGGACGCCGAGGTCGCGCGCACGCGGCTTCGCGGGCGTCTGACCTGACGCGGCAAACGGCAGCGCGAGCGTGACGATGGCGAGGATGGCGGTCGGTCTCACGACGACTCCTTTCAGCCCTTTAGATAGAGGCGGTTCGGGTCGAGCACCTCCCTGAGGACGGTGAGGTCCCGCGCGGTCGGCGGCGCGACCTCACGTAGCGTAGTGCGAGTCACGAGCGGCCAGCCCACGCCGGCACGGACCGCTTCGACGCTCACCCCAGGATAGAGCGCGGCCAGGACCAGCTCACCGGTGCGGTTGTCGGATTCGAGGATCGCCTTGTCGGTGATCACCTTGATGGGCCCCTGGCCGGGCATCCCGAACGCGGACCGCGGGGTCCCGCGGTAGCGATGCCCGGGACTGGTGACGAAATCCACCTGCTCGGGGAAGGCCCGGGGCCCGAGCTTCGCGACAATGAGCGTGCGCCGCGCGTGCGCCGCGATCTCGGTGGCGCCGCCCGAGCCTGGCAGCCGCACCTTGGGGTGCGCGTAGTCGCCGATGACGGTGGTGTTGATGTTGCCCCAGCGATCGACCTGCGCACCGCCCAGAAATCCGACCTCGATGCGGCCGTTTTGCAGGAAGCATTGAAACACATCGGCCATGCCGCACACCATCAGCGATCCGGTGACGAGCGCCGGATCCCCGATCGAGACGGGAAGGCGCGACGGCGTGGCCCCGACCGCGCCCGATTCGTAGATCAGCACGAGATGCGGCGCGTGCGTCGCCCGGGCGAGGTTGCACGCGAGGTTGGGGAGACCGATCCCGACGAAGACGACTTCCCCATCGGCCAGCTCCCGCGCGGCGACCGAGGCCATCATCTCGTCGGCGCTAAAATCCATAGTTGACTCCGGCGCACACCTGTTGGCTGGCCCGGAGCCGCTCGACGAGGCCCGCGTGCCGGGCGAGGTAGGCTGCGCGGTCGGGGACGCCCAGCACGAACTCGTCCAGATATGCGGCGAGCCGCCCGGGGTCGCGGGAGATCTGCTCCCAGGCGACATAGAAATCGTTATCGCGGTCGTAAAACCCCTGCGCGTAGGAGGGATGGGCCCCCCACGGCTCGACCACGACCGCCGAGACGATCACGCCGGGGATCAGCGTCCGATTGGGATCGGCCCTGATCACGGCGGTGTCGACGAGCTCTTCCGCAACTACGATGACGTGCCGCGACGCGAACGCCGCCTCCTTCTGAACGCCCACCAGGCCCCAGATCTGCGTATTGCCGGCGGCATCGGCGCGCTGCGCGTGCACGATCGTCACATCGGGGTTCAAGGCGGGCACGGTCGCCAACCGCTCCCCGGTATACGGACAGGTGACCGACCGGATCAAGGGATTGGCGCTCGGCAGATCGGTGCCGGCGTAGTCACGCATCGTCCAGAACGGCAGGCGCGCCGCGCCCGCTGAAAACCGTGCCACCATACCGAAATGCGAGTACTCCTCGAGGGCCAGGGTCGGCGACGGCCCCTCCGTCGCCCGGCGGAATGCATGCAACGATCCCACGCCCGGATTCCCCGCCCAAGAGAACACCAGCTTCGTCGCACACCCCGCGGCGATCATCTGATCGTAAATGAGATCGGGGGTGAGCCGGGCCAGCGTGAGGTTGCGACGCCCCTGCCGGATGATCTCGTGGCCGGCGGCGAAGCAGATGAGATGGGTGAAGCCTTCGATCACTACGGTGTCGTCGTCATGCACATAGCGCGCGATGGCGTCGTGCATGGTCAACACCTTGGAGGCGCTGTCAGCCATCAGCTGTCGGCCGTCAGCCTAATTCGGCGAGGCACTGGTCGAGGATCGCCAGCGCGGTATCCACGTCGTAGTCGTCGATGACGAGTGGAGGTGCCAATCGCACGGACGTCTTGCCGGCGCCGAGAATCAACAAGCCCTTGGAGAAGGCGAGCCGCTCCAGCTTGGCGACGAGATCCGGATTGGGCTCGCGGGTCTTCCGATCCTTCACAAACTCGACGCCGATCATCAGCCCCTTGCCCCGGACGTCCCCGATGCAGACGTGGCGCTGGGCGAGCTGCTGTACGCCCTTCATGAGCCGGGTCCCCCTCGTGAGGGCGTTGGCCATGAATTCGCGCTCCACGAGGTCGAGGGTGGTGAGGGCTGCCGCACAGCTGACCGGGTTGCCGCCGAACGTCGATCCATGCGCCCCGGGGCCCCACTTCATCACCGACTCCTTGGCGATGAACGCCCCGATCGGCATCCCCGAGCCGAGGCCCTTGGCCACGGTGATGACGTCCGGTTCGATCCCCTCATGCTCGCACGCGAACATCTTGCCGGTGCGCCCGACGCCCGACTGTACCTCGTCGCACACCAGGAGAATCCCGTGCCGGTCGCACAGTGCCCGCAGGTCGCGCAGGAAGCCCGCCGGGGGCACGACGTACCCGCCCTCCCCCTGGATCGGCTCCACCACGATCGCCGCGACGCTCTTGGGATCGAGCCGCCGCCCGAACAGGTCCTCCTCGATGTGCCGCACGCAGCCGCGTGTGCACTCGGGCTCGCCGCGACAGAAGTCGCAGCGGTACTGGTAGGGATAGGGAACGTGGTACACCTCGGGGAGGAACGGCCCGAAGCCGGCGCGCTGGACCACCTTGCTCGCGGTGAGCGACAGGGCGCCGTAGGTACGACCGTGAAACGATCCGGTGAACGCGACGAACGCCGGGCGGCCGGTGGAATGGCGCGCCAGCTTCATCGCTCCCTCGACCGCCTCCGCCCCCGAGTTGGCCAGGAAGACGCGCTTCTTGCTCGGGCCCGGCGCGAGCCGCGCCAGGCGCTCGCAGAGCAGCGAGAACTTCTCGAAGTAGAAGTCCGCTCCGCAGATGTGGAGGAACTGGCCGGCCGCCTCGCGCACCGCCGCGACCACCGCGGGGTGATTGTAGCCGGTCGACGTCACGGCGATGCCCGCCATGAAATCGAGGAACCGGTTGCCGTCCACGTCCTCGACCATCGCCCGCTCGCCACCGGCGATCACGAGCGGGTACTCCTTCGGATACGACGTCGACGCATACTCGTCGTGCTTCGCGACCACGGCGCGGGCCTTTGGCCCGGGCGGCGGGACGACGATGCGGGGATAGTCGCGCGCGCCGGTCACGGGGTGATCACCGTGCGGCTCTGCTCGCGCATGAATTGGGCGACGTAGTAGGGACCGCACCCTCCCTTCCCCGTCGAGCCCGACCCCTTCCACCCGGTGAACGGCTGGGCCCCGGGCCATGCCCCGGTCGTGGCACCGCTGCGCTTGTTGGCGTAGCACACCCCGGCCTCTACCTCATCGAAGAAGCGCTCGATCTCGAGGGGCTGGGCGGTGAAGATGCCGGCCGTCAGACCGTAGTCGACGGCGTTCGTCCGGGCGATGGCTTCATCGAAGCTCGGGACTTCGGCGACGGCGAGCAGTGGCACGAAGAGCTCCTCCTGGAAGATCGGGCTGTCGGCGGGCAGGCGAGCGACCGTCGGGGCGACGAAATGCCCGTGCGCGAGCGCTCCCTCGGTGAGCCGGCACCCGCCGGTGAGAATCGATCCGTCGCGCCGCGCCTGGGCGACCCCCTGCTCGTAGCGGGCGACGGCCCGCGCATTGATGACGGGACCGAAATAGACGTCGCGCTCGGTCGGATCGCCGATGCGCATCGCCTGGGTCCTCTCGAGGAGACACTCGACGAACCGTCCCGCTACGGCGCGATGCACGTAGACGCGCGAGGTGGCGCTGCACTTCTGGTTCTGCAGCCCGAAGGCGGACCGCATCACGCCTTCGGCCGCGGCGTCGAGGTCCGCGGTGGGCATGACGAGACAGGCGTTCTTCCCCCCGAGCTCCATGAGGCAGGGCTTGATCCAGCGGGTGGACACGCCGTGATGGATACGGAGCCCGACGGTTTTCGAGCCCGTAAACACGACGCCGTCGACACCGGGGTGCTGCCAGAGGTAATCGCCGATCTCCTCGCGCCGTCCCACGAGGTAGTTGAACACACCCGCCGGGAGACCGGCGTCGCGGTAGATCTCGTACAGCCTCAGCCCGGTCCAGGGCGTATCCTCGGAGGGCTTGTAGACCACGGCATTACCCGCGACGAGCGCAGCGGCGGACATCCCGGTCGACAGCGCGAGCGGAAAGTTGAAGGGGGCGATGCAGACGAACACTCCGTAGGGCCGCAGTACGTCGATGTTGCGCTCGACCGCGGTCACGCGCGCCATCTCGCGGACGAAGCCCTCGGCGTCCTCGATCTGCTGGCAGTAGTAGTCGATCAGGTCGGCCGACTCCTCCGCGTCGCCCATCGCCTCGAGGCGGTTCTTCCCCACCTCGAGACTCATGAGCGCCGCGAGGTCGAACTTGCGCTCGCGGATCAGCGCCGCGGCGCGCCGCAGCGTCGCGACCCGCGGGCGCCATGGCGTGTGCGCCCACCCCCGTTGCGCGTCGTGGGCGACCTGCACCGCGCGATCGACGTCCGCCGGCCGCGCGGCCGCGAATCGGCCCAGCACGACCCGCGTGTCGATCGGCGTGGTGTCGACGAGCGGCGCACCCTGCGCAGCAACCGCCGTGTTGCCGATCCAGTTCGCGTAGTCGCCCCCGAGCGAATCCCGCAGCCGCTCGAGTGCCGAGTCGAAAGTTGCGTGGAAGGCCGCGAGATCGACGTTGGCCGTAGTGTAGGTGATCTTCGTCATGGGACGAGCGCGCCCCCTCCGATGCCGACGGCGGCCCGCGTGCGCTCCAGGGCGACGGTGAAGCGCGCCACGATCTCATCCAGCTCTGTCTCCGACACGATGAAAGGCGGGGCCAGCATCGCGAGGTCGCCCGATGTCCCGTCGACGTGCCCGACATTAGGCCAGACCACGAGTCCCGCTTCGAGCGCCTGATCGGCGAAGGTTTCGGCGAAGCGCAACGAGCGCGGCAGCGGCCCGTGACCCTCGTCCACGAACTCGACGCCGGCGAGCAGTCCTCGCCCGCGCACCGCGCCCACCGACGGCAGGTCACGCAGTCCTTGCAGCCGGGCGTGGAGTTTCACTCCCATTTCCGCGCAACGCTCGACCAGCCGCTCCCGCACGAGCGTCCGGACCGTGGCGAGGCCGGCGGCGCAGGCGACGGGGTGAAAGGAAAATGTCTGCGCGTGGAACAGGTGCCCCGAGCCCGACGCCAGGACGTCGACGATGCGCCGCGGCGCGGCGAGCGCCGACAACGGGGCATATCCCCCGGCGATCCCCTTTCCCATCGTCATGATATCGGGAGCGACACCGAACGGCTCTATGGCCCACCACGTTCCGGTGCGGCCCGCCCCGCAGAGAACCTCGTCGGCGATGAACAGCACGCTGTAGCGGTCGCACGTCTCGCGCACGACACGGAAGTAATCGGCGCGCGGCACCGCGGCGCCGGTGGACGATCCACCGACCGGCTCGGCGATAAAGGCCGCCACGGTCTCGGGGCCGACCCGCTCGATCGTCTCGGCAAGGGTGGCGCCGGTGCACGTGGGGCAGGAGGGATCCGCGCCGCCGCAGGCGCAGCCGTAGCACGGCACCGGGATGCGGACCACGTCGATCAGCCAGTCCCGCACGTACGTCTTGTACTGCGGCCGCGCGGACGCCGACAGCGCGAGCAGCGTATTGCCGTGATAGGCAGGCGCCAGGGCGATGATGCGCCGCTTCTCGGGATGGCCCGATTCGGTCCAGTACTGCCGGGCGAGCTTCAGGGCCGCCTCGACCGCCTCGGAGCCGCTCGAGAGGAAGTAGAGGTGGGACAGGTCGCCCGGCAGCGTCCGTGCCAGCTCGGCGGCCAGCTCTTCGGCGGGCGCGCTGGTGAACATCGTCCCGTTGACGTAGGCCACCGCTCGCGCCTGCTCCTCCAACGCCCGCGCCACCGCTGCGTTGCCGTGGCCCAGCGACGCGACGAACGCCCCGCTCGAGCCGTCGAGGTAGCGCTTGCCGGCGTCGTCCTCGAGCCAGCACCCTTCGCCCCGGACGATGCGGGGGAAGGGCTTCGTCAGCTTGCGATAGAACAGGTGGCCCTGCGGATAAGCGTGCATTGGCGGGGAATCTACAGACTCGCCCCGGATTCAGCTTGTGCCTCGTCGTGAAGGTCCGGCCCGCCTCAGAGATGGCCGCGCCGCTTCAACTCCAGGTAGCGGTCCACGACGGCTTCCGCCGCCCGTTCGGGGGGAACGTCCAGGACCACGATTCCGGCACGCCGCATGTGCGACAACGCTTCCTCACGCGCCCGCAGCAGCTCTTCGGCCGCCGCCTTGCGCCAGGCGTTCGCCGCCAGCTCGGGGCGCTGGGCCGCCACGGCGTCGAGCTCGGGGTTGCGCAGCGTCACGGCGAGGGGGAGGTGGCGCGGCCGCAGCGAGGCCAGGTTGGCGACCAGCGCTTCGGAGGCGAGCCGGTCGATGACGTCGGTGAACACGACGGTGAGGGCGCGCTTGCGATTGCGCGCCGCGAGGTAGCGGAAGGCGCCAGGATAGTCGGGTTCGACGAGCGTCGGCGTGACATCGGCGAGCACGTCGAGCACCTGCTTCAGGCCGCGGCGGCCGCGTTGAGGGGCCACGAAGTGCTTCACGCCGTCGGCGAACACCATGATGCCGACATTGTCGTCGTGCTGCGCGGCGGCGTATGCCAACTCGAGCGCCGCCTGCACGACGGCGTCCATTCGCGCCGAGCCCGCCACGTCGGCGGTGAGGAGGCGGCCGGCGTCGAGCACGAGCAGCACCTGCTGGCGCCGCTCGGCTTCAAACTGCCGCGTGATCATCTTGCGCCGCCGCGCCGTCGCCTTCCAGTCGACGTGGCGTGGATCGTCGCCCGGGACGAAGTCCCGCAGGGACTCGAACAGACGCCCCTCGCCCAGTCGCCGGAGCGGCTGTCGCCCCTGCTCGCGACGTCGCAGCGCCTGGGCCGCGGCGGCCCGCCGCCGCAGCGTCGTCAGCACGGGATAGACCCGCACGTCCCACGGGAGGGCGAGCGTCGACCGGACACGGCCGAGCCCCAACGGCCCGATCGAATCGATCGTGAACGACCCGGCCGTTTCGTGACCGCGGCGCACCGGGCCGACGCGCACGATGTCGGACTGATCGCCGCGCGCCGGCACGCGCACGGCGCGAGGGGCTGCGAGGCCTCCGAGAATCTCGGGGCGCAGCTCCCGCAACCGCAGCCGCGCCTTCCGCCAGGCCGAGTTGCCCCAGCGGTAGGTGACCACCGCGTCGTGTCCGAGCGAGAACGCGGGCGGTGCGTCCCGCGTGACGCTCACCCCGCCCGTCGTGCCGACGGTCGGTGCGAGCAGCGCATCGGCGAGGGCGAGCGCGAGAAGGGCGGCGTCGGCGAGCAGCATCGCGTCCGGCGCCCACGTCACCCAGAACCCCGCCAGCCCGATGAGGCCGAGTGCCGCGGCGATCCAGAGGAACGCCCGAGTCGGCAGGATCACGCGGTCGGGACCTCGGTCTTGTCGAGGATCGCCTTGAGCGCCACGTCCGCAGTCACCCCTTCGAGCTCCAGCTCGGGCGCGACGTTGACCCGATGCCGCAGCACCGCCGTCGCGAGCGACTTCACGTCGTCCGGCACGACGTAGTCGCGCTCGTCCAGCAGCGCGACGGCCCGCGCCGCCTTGAGGAGCGAGACCGCCGCCCGCGGACTTGCGCCGAGGGTGAGCGAAGCGGCGTCACGTGTGGCCCGCACGATCGCCGTGATGTACGCGGTGATCTTCGGCTCGACGCGGACCTGCTCGACGGCGGCGCGCAGCGCCTCGAGTCCCGTGGCATTCGTCACCTGGGACACGCCGTAGGTCGCCGGCCGGTCCGCCTCGAACCCCTCCACGTAGCGGGTGAGAATCCCCTGCTCCACCGCGGCCGACGGGTATCCGAACAGCACCTTCACCATGAACCGGTCCAGCTCCGCTTCGGGCAAGGGATAGGTGCCTTCGAATTCGATCGGGTTCTGGGTCGCGAACACCGTGAACACGGGGGACAGTGAATGGCTCACGCCGTCGACCGTCACGGTGCGCTCCTGCATCGCCTCGAGCAACGCCGCTTGGGTCTTGGCGGGGGCGCGATTGATCTCGTCGGCGAGGACCAGGTCGGCGAAGATCGGACCGGGCCGGAAGACGAACTCGTGCGCCCCGGCCAGGATCGAGATGCCGGTGATATCGGCCGGCATGAGATCCGGAGTGAACTGGATGCGCTGAAAACGGACATCCAGCGCGAGCGCCAGGGTCCGCGCGAGCAGCGTCTTGGCCGTGCCGGGAACGCCCTCGAGCAGCACGTGCCCCCGGGCCAGCAGCGCGACGACGACGTCCCGGGTCGCGGCCTCCTGACCCAGGACGACCGCGTTCAGCGCATCGAGAAGTCGGCGGCCCTCACCTGCGGGTGCAATGCCTGCCACACATCCTCCACGGCTTGGGCGGCGGCGAGCACGCGCTCGGTACCGCCGGGTTTGGCCAGCGTGTCCTGCAGCCGGCGCGCCGCGGCCCGTCCGCGCGCATCCGGCAACACCAGCTCGAGCGTCCGCAGCCACAGCCCCATATCGCCCCGGATCAGTTGCCCCGTTCGCGACAGCCGGCGCCGCAAGCCGGAGATCATCAGCAACACGGCGGTATCGGCGCCCGATGCTCCCTCGAGCCCGGCCGCGAGCGCCTCGACGTGCTCGAGCGGCGAACGGCGACGGCGATCGAGCACCGGCCGCGGCGGGCCGAAGCGGACCGCCGTCACCGCGATCCAGATGAGGCCCACCGCGACGAGCTGCAAGAGCAGCCACCCGGTCGGCGATCGCGCCATCCAGGCCAGGACCGCGTCCGTGGTCGACATGCTCGCGCCATACCCGTGATGGTATTCGTCCCAGGTGACGTGCCCGCGCGCGCCGGGCCGCGGCAGGAGCAACGGGACGAGCAACGCGGGGACGTCGGTCGTCCGCCAGGCGGCGTTGCGCAGGTAGGCATCGTCCGCCACGAGCACGACCGAACCACCGCCCCGAAAACGCAGCCGCACGACCACCGGCACGCCCCGGAGCGTCGCGAGCAACGTATCGACGCCCTCGCGCACCACCGAGCTGCAGGCCTCGTCCTGCTTCAGCAAGCGCCGGAAGCCGGGCTGGGGTTGCTCGGCGGCGCGCTTCACCTGGCTCTCGAGCGTATCCGCCCGGCTGCGCGGGTGGAGCACCCATTCGGTCAGGGGAAGCTGGCCCACCCCCTCCGGCGCCACGACCGCGACGCTGTCCTCGGTCTCTTCCGTCGAGTCGGGCTCCGCCGTGCGCCAGCCGAAGCAATCGGTGAGCCCCCCGGCATCACCGGCGGCGAACAGGACGCCCCCCGAACCCACGTAACGCGCCACGGCCTCCCGCTCCGCGGACACGAGCCAGTCCTCGGGCGAAACGACGGCCAGGACGGCCGGGCGGTGCCGCAGCTCGCGGGCGAGGTCGAACAGCGCCGTGCGGCGGCGCTCGACCGGTACGCCGAGCCTGGCGAGCACGTCGTATGCGGCGCGCCCGCCCATGGGGCCGGTGCGGTAGGTCGATACCGGCTCCCACGTCGACGTCGGTCGCGTTCCCCCACTCCCGGCGACCAGCGCGATCGTCACCGCGACGGCCAGGAGCAGGACGAGGCCGATCTCAGTGCGATGCGACATGGCTCGCGACGCTCCCCGCCATCATGCCGAAATCGTGGTAACACTGCTCGTCGCATGGTGCCATGCCGAACACGTGCCGGTACAGCCGGGCGACGAGGCCCGCCAATGCAGTGCGCTCCTCGGATGTGAGCCGCGCCTCGCGCACGTACTCGGCGGGGGTCTTCGCGGGGTGGTACGACACAGCGTCGGCGCGGTCGAGCTCGAGTAGCAGCGCAGCGAAGCGGTGCGCCAAGGCCTCGGTGAACCGCCCCGCGCGGGCCAGCGCCTCGGCGCGCTCCAGGTGAGCGCGGGCGTCGAGTGGCGCGGCCAGCGCTCCCGCGACGTGGGGCGCCGGCCGCTGAACCGTCGCCCGGTAGATGCGCCAGGCGGTGTAGCCGAGATGGACGAGCAGCGCGAGGAGCAGGGCGAGCGAGCCCCAGAAGACGAACTTCGCCGCGATCGGATGGATCGTCGAGAACCGGTTGAGGGATTCGACGAACCGCTGCCACAGATCACGCAACCAGTGCAGCGGCCGGTCGCCCGGCACCCAGCGGTACTCGGGACGCGCGAACACCTCCCGCACGGCGCGCCGCACGGAATCGGCAAGAGCGCCCTGCGACCCGGGGAGCTGAAGCAGAACCACCCGGAGACTACGCGCCCCCCAGCTGCTCGCTCAACAGCTGGAGGTCGAAGCCCTCGCGGCGTACCCGCTGGTCGTAGTAGGCGAGGGTCAGGACGCAGGGATAGATCGGCGCCACCATGATCGGAAAGATCGCGGAAATGATGGACGAGACGAGTTGCGACTTCGGCACCATCTGAAGCACCAGCGATCCGACCGAGGTCGTCACCACCCACGGGAGGAGGATGGTGATCAGGAACCAGCCGACGAACGCGAACCCGAACATCTTGAGCTTGGCCCCGCGCGTCAGCTCCCAGGAGCGCCCGAATGCGTCGAAGTTGCTGGACAGCGTCTCCAGCACGACCACGGGGGTGGTGACCATGTAGCCGCAGACGACGTAAAAGAAGAGCCAGATCATGGCTGGCACCTCGACGATCCCGAGAAGCACCGCCACGCCGCCGGCCGAGAAGGTGAGAAAGAGGACCACGGCGCACAGGATATACAGGAGAAGGAGCAACAGGCCCTTCCCCAGTCCGACGAGGAAGAGTGGCACGATCTTGCCGAGGCCGAACTGCAGGGACTCACCGAACTCCGGCTCCCGCCCCAGGTAAATGTCGGAGATGACGCGGATCGACCCCGCGGTCAGGAGCAGCATCCCCGCGAAGTACAACACCGCCCACACCAGACCAAACAGCACGAAGGGGACGAGCTCGCTTTGCATCACCGCCGCCGCCTGCTGGGGGGTTGCGGCGTTCAAGCCGACGAATCGGGTCAACAGGTAGATGTAGAACGCGAGCGGCAGCCACATCACCGCGAGACTGAGCTTCAGGAACAACCCGAAGTGACGACGGAACAGCTGCAGCGCGCCATCCAGAACCTCACCGAATTCCATCGGCCGGAGATCGGCCATTGCGGGCTGCCCTCAAGCTGGGGATGGCGATAAAATGAGGACGTGCCTCCTCCCGCGCGAGCCCCGCGTCAGCCGTTCGACCTCCGGCAGCAGCTCGGGGTGGAGACGCCGGAGCACGTCCTGCTCTCGTTCGATCTGGCCGGCCTCGGAACCCGCGCCGCCGCCGCCGCGATCGACCTCGCGGTGCTCGGCCTCATCAACCTCGTCGTCGCGATCTTCGCCTCCGCGGCCGGCGTCACGGAGAGCTGGGAGTCCGGGCTGGGAAGCTGGGGCACGGCCATCGTCGTGCTGTTTTTCAGTCTCGGATTCTTCCTCTATTTCACGCTGTTCGAGGCGTTGTGGGACGGGCGCACGCCGGGCAAGCGCGCCCTGGGAATCCGTGTCGTCCAGGATACCGGACGCCCGATCACGGCCAACGCCGCCGCGGTGCGGAATCTGATCCGCATCGTGGACCTCTCGCTCGGACCGCTGTTCGTCTTCTTCCATCCGGCGAGCAAACGCCTGGGCGATCTCGCCGCCGGGACGATCGTGGTGCGAGAGCGGGCGGTCGCCTGGGGCCTGGCCCCGGTGGCTCCCACGCCCGCCGCGTCCACCCCAGAGCCGCTGGAGCTCGGGCCACCCGATCTGACGGACCAGGAGTTCAGCCTCCTCGACCGCTTTCTGGGACGGGCAGACCAGCTGCTGCCCGCCGTCCGCGCGCGGATGGCTTCCGACCTGGCACGCCGCCTGGAAGGGCGAATCCCCCGCCGCACCACGGACGCGATGGTGTACCTCGTGGCGGCGTTCGCCTCCGAGCAGGAGAAGCGGCGCGGCCGGTTCGGAACACGCGCGACCGCGGGTGCGGGCCGGACGACGGTGACGGCGGAGCGGTTCGTCGCCCGCAAGCGGGACATCTGGGAGGAGTTCCGGGCAGCCGCGGAGCGGCTGGAGCGCGGCGGCCTGGTCCGTCTGCCGGCGGCCGAGATCCCGGGGTTCGCCGCTCGCTACCGGGAGGTCGCCGCCGACCTGGCCCGCGCGCGCACCTACGGCGTGGACCCGCAGGTCGTGGGTTATCTCGAGCGCCTGGTGGGGGCGGGGCATACCGTGTTGTACCAGGCGCGCGGCGCTCACCGGCCCCCGTTCCTCCGGGCGCTCCTGTCCGATTTTCCCGCCGCCGTCGTCCAGTCGTGGCGCTACGTCGTGGCGGGGTTCCTGCTGCTCATGGTTCCGGCCATGATCGGCTTCGTGATGCTGCGCCAGCAGCCACAGCTCGCCGAGGAGATCGTGAATCCGGAGATGATCAGCCGGGCGGAGCAGGCGGCGGAGCGGGAATCCCGGGGCGAAGGGTACGCGCAGGCCGAGAGCGGCGTCCGACCGGTGATCGCCGCGGCGATCATCAGCAACAATATCCGCGTCTGCATCATGGCATTCGCCGGGGGGATGCTCTTCGGACTGCTCACCGTGTGGGCACTGATGTTCAACGGCCTGCAGCTAGGGATGGATTATGGCGTGTTCGCCAACGATCACGCCGCGCTCTACCTCACGACGTTCATCGCCGGACATGGGGTACTCGAGCTCTCCGCCATCTTCATTTCCGGTGGAGCGGGGCTGCGTCTCGCCCATGCGCTCGTGGCGCCCGGCGACCGCCCGCGGCTCGAGGCGCTGGTGGTCGACGGACGCATCGCGATACGGATGATGGGCGCGGTGATCTTCCTGCTCGCGATCGCGGGATCGATCGAAGGTCTGCTCTCGACCAGCGACGCCCCGCGGACCCTCAAGTTCGCGGTCAGCGCGACGACGGCGTTATTGCTGGCCCTCTACCTGGCCAGTGGGTACCGCTACACCCGACAGCGCGCCTCCTAGTCCCACCACGCGACGCGGCACTTCGGCGACCACCACCGGGGGACACTCCAGTGCCGGTGCGCCGAGCGCCTCCACCGCGGCGGCGGGCAGTATCGCGCGCGATGGCGGCGGCTCACGCCAGACCCTTCACCATCCCCCACAACCTAGAGAAGTGAACGATACAGATCGCGCAGATGGTGGTCTCTCAGATCGCGGACGGAGAGCCACAGGTCCTGCTCCGACGCAGCGCAGAAGATCTCCGCGGTGGCGCGTTCGTGCTCGGTTTCTTCCGCCCCGAAGAGAATGCGCCCCCGCCAGGCCCCGTCTTCGGCGTGCCGCAGGGCGAGCCGAACGAGGACACTCTGTCCTTCGAACCGTATAGCGGGGAGATCGTGAACGACTGCTTCGTGTGGCGCCGAAACCGCTTGACGTGCCGGTTGTGCGGACATGTCGAGCCGTGGGCTGGTTTGGGGAAAGATTATAGGGAGGAGAGGGTTACGCAATATGTTCGGGGGCATTGGGCAGGTACCAGGGGTCAGGTGGCAAGCACAACCGGTCGACCAGACGCGCAGACGCACCGTCGTCACCTCAACCCTGTCACCTAGATCCTGAAGGGTATCGGGGCGAACGTCAGCACGAACAGCGCGAGTCCCACCCAGGCGAGCCGGCGGCGTGACCGCGGCAACGGACGATAGGCGTCCAGCACCGTCGGATGATCGAGTCGCCCGCGTGACAGCAGCAGCACCATTCCCGCCCACAGGTACCACCCCGGCCACCACCATCCCAGCACCAGGATCGTGGCCCAGAAGATCAGCGCCACCCGGCGGTGCCACTGCGGCACCGCCGCATACAGAATGTGTCCACCGTCGAGCTGGGCCATCGGCAGCAGATTCAGCATCGTGACGAACATCCCGACGACCCCCGCAAACGCCATCGGGTGCAGCGTAACCCGGGCGACCGACTGATGCGCCGCGAGCCGGGCGAGGAGTGTCACCGGAGAATCCCCCACCACGACGCGCTCGCCGCCCAGCAGCAGTCCCATGTCGTGCGGGCCGCCGAGCGACGGCACGGAATAGGACAGGTGGAGCCCGGCAACGAGAATGGGAAGCGCCACCACGAAGCCGGCGAGCGGGCCCGCGATCCCCACATCGAACAGCTGGCGTCGGTCCGACAACATCGTGCGCAGCCGGATGAACGCACCCAGGGTGCCGATGAAGAACGGCCACGGCGGCACCGGAAGGAAGTACGGCGGCGAGGTATCGAGCACGTAATGCCGCGCGGTGAGGTAATGCCCCAGCTCGTGCGCGAGGAGAATGGCGACGAGCGGCAGTGAGAACGCCAGCCCGGACGCGAGGGCTGCGAGCGGCGTCGACGCGTACCCGATACGGCCGCGCAGCAGGTCCCACGGTCCGTCCACCGAGATCGTGCCCCTGAGGACCGCGCCGGCGATGGTGGTCGTGAACATCGTGGCCAGAAAGAGGCTGACATGCAGCACCCAGCGTTCCGGACGCGCCGCCGTACGGCGCGTGAGCACGAGCCAGCGGCCTCCCGGCTCGTCGGACCAGTAGTACGCCCCCGCCCAGGCCGCCAGCGCATCGGCGAGCTGCGGGGAGGGTTGGGCGTGGGCCGGATGTACAAGCATGTCAATGACTTCCCGGTCTCGCAGGGTAGTCGTCCGCCACGCCACGACGAATGGCGCCAGCCTCTCGGGGACCGGGTGATCTTGACTAGAGGGCACGGGCACCCCTATGATAGCGGCTGCACACCCGGTACCACCATTACGCTTCCATCATAGATCAACGCGTTCACCACCCTGCCACGGGTTTGTCTCCCCGCCGTTAGACCAACGGAGTTCCCCCACACGTGGATATCGCCGAGCTGAAGAAGAAGTCTGTCGCGGAACTGCACGCGATGGCCGAGAGCCTCAACATTCAAAACTACTCGGGGCTCCGAAAGCAAGACCTCATCTTCCGAATCGAGCAGTCGCTGCTGGACACCGACACGGTGCTGCGCGGCGAAGGAGTGCTCGAGATCCTGCCCGAGGGCTACGGCTTCCTGCGCAGCCCGGACTGGAACTACCTCTACGGGCCAGACGATATCTACGTCTCCCCGAGCCAGATCAAGCGGTTCGACCTGCGTACCGGCGACACGATCCTCGGCCAGGTGCGGCCGCCGAAGGAGGGTGAGCGCTACCTCGCCCTGCTCAAGGTCGAGACCGTCAACGCGGAAGAACCCGAGAAGGCGAAACACCGCGTCGCGTTCGACAACCTGCGGCCGCGCTACCCCGAGGAGCGCATCCGCCTCGAGCGCAAGGACGGCGATCTGTCGATGCGGGTGATGGACATCCTCTGCCCCATCGGCAAGGGCCAGCGTGGCCTGATCGTATCGCCACCCAAGGCCGGCAAGACGATCCTGATGCAGAAGCTCGCCAACTCCATCATCGAGAATCATCCCGAGATCTATCTCATCGTGCTGCTGATCGACGAGCGGCCCGAAGAGGTCACCGACATGGAGGAGAACGTCAAGAGCGCCGAGGTGATCTCCTCTACGTTCGACGAGCCGGCCGACCGCCACGTACAGGTCGCCGACATGGTCATCGAGAAGGCGAAGCGCATGGTCGAGCACGGCAAGGACGTCGTGATTCTGCTCGACTCGATCACGCGCCTCGGTCGTGCCCACAATGTCGTCGTCCCGCACTCGGGCAAGATTCTCTCGGGCGGCGTGGACGCGAACGCGCTCCAGAAGCCGAAGCGGTTTTTCGGCGCCGCCCGCAACATCGAGGGGGGCGGCTCTCTCACGATCATCGCGACCGCCCTCATCGACACCGGCTCGCGCATGGACGAGGTCATTTTCGAGGAGTTCAAGGGCACCGGCAACATGGAAGTCGTGCTCGACCGCCGCATCGCGGACCGCCGTGTCTACCCGGCGATCGACGTGCAGCGCACCTCGACCCGCAAGGAGGAGCTGCTGCTCGCCAAGGAAGAACTCAACAAGGTTTACCTGTTGCGCAACTTCCTCTCCGACATGCCGCCGGTCGAGGCCATCGAGTTCCTGCTGGAGCGCATGAAGCGCACCAAGTCAAACCAGGAATTCTTCGCGACTATGTCGCAGGGATGAGCCCGGCAGGCCGCCTCCTGGCAGTGGATTGGGGCGAGCGCCGCATCGGGCTCGCCCTTTCCGATGAGACCCAGACCCTCGCCCAACCGCTCGCCACCCTGACCCGTCGCACCGGGAAACGGTTCCCCATGCAGTCCCTGCTCGACCAGCTGCAGGCCAATGGCGTCGTCGGCGTCGTGGTCGGTTTGCCGCTCGACGCGTCGGGCGCCGAGGGCGCGCCGGCCCGCGCTGCACGACAGCTGGCGGCGGACATCGAGCGCCGTTCCAGTCGCCCCGTCACGCTGTGGGACGAGCGGTTCACCACGGCCCGTGTACGCCAGGCGGTGCGCGAGATGGGTGGGCGGACGAAGGGTCGTGCGGCCGACGTGGACGCGCTCGCCGCGACCGTCCTGCTGCAACACTATCTTGATAGCCGGAGAGGGAGCGGAACGTGAATCGAAAAGCGGAATGCGGAATGAGGCAGGCAAAACGGCGGCTACGCTCATTCTGCATTCTGCCTGTTGCAGCCTGCATTCTCCTCGTCATGATGGGGTGCACGACAGGGCCCTCCGCGCCGTGCGATGCCGGGGGAGCGGACTGCGTGGCACTCACGATTCCCCGCGGCGCGACGCTCGGGGCCGCCATCGACTCCCTCTCCGCGCACGATCTCATCGGCCGTCAGTTCCTGTTCTCGGTCTACGCCCGCGTCCGGGGACTGGGACGCGGCTTGAAGAGCGGGACCTATGCGTTCCACAAGGATGCCCGCTGGACCGACATCATCGACGCGCTGAAGCTGGGGCGCGGCGCCCTGGTCCGCTTCACTGTCCGCGAAGGCCTGCGCATCGTGGAAATCGCCGACCTGGCCGCGCAGCAACTCGACGTGCCACGCGACTCGTTCCTCGCCGCGACCCGCGATACCGCGGTCCTCGCCAGGCTCGATCTGCCGCCCGAGACCGAGAGTGTAGAAGGCTATCTCTATCCGACGACCTATACGGTCCGGCCGCACCCGAGCGCGCGGGAGCTGGTCCGACTCATGACGGACGAATTCCAGTCCCATTGGTCCTCTGCCTGGGAGGGGCGGCTCGACTCCCTGCACCTGTCGCGTCATCAGCTCGTGACGCTCGCCTCGATCATCGAATCCGAGGTGCGCTACGCGCCCGATCGCACCTACGTCTCCGCCGTCTACCACAATCGTTTGGATCGCGGGATGCTGCTGCAGGCCGACCCGACGGTGATCTACGCGATGGGCGCGCGGCCGCACCGCGTCTACGAGAAAAATCTTCTGATCCGGTCACCCTACAACACGTACCTGCACCCGGGGCTTCCCCCGGGTCCGATCAGCCAGCCCGATAGCGCATCGATCGACGCGGCGCTGTATCCCGCACCGTCGCCGTACCTCTACTTCGTCGCGCAGCCGGACGGCAAACACATCTTCTCCGCCAGTTACGCCGAGCACCTCGCCGCCATCCGCGAGGTCAAGGAGCAGCAGTCGGAGACTCGCTCGACCCGGCCGCCCGAGCGCTAACGACCGCGCGGCAGACGCGCTCCGCGGCCGCCCGCGGGTCCGCGGCTCCGAGGACGGCGTGGATCACGGCGACCCCGACCGCTCCCGCCTGCACGATCGCACCCGCGCTCGCCGCGCTGATTCCCCCGATGCCGATCACCGGAAGACCGGGCGCGAGCCTGGCGAGCGCACCGAAGCCGCTCGTCCCCAGGGGCTTCCCCGCATCCGCTTTGTTGGTGGTTGCGAAGCATGGACCGATACTCAAATAATCCGCACGTACCGCGCGGGCGCGCTCGGCTTCGGCCGGTGAGCCGACGGAAATGCCGAGAATGAATGCGGGCGGGACATGCGGCCGCACGGCGTCGAGCGGCACGTCATCCTGGCCGAGGTGCGCGCCCGCCGCGCCGGCGACGAGCGCCACGTCGACCCGGTCGTTGACGAGGACGGGCACGGCGAGCTCGGCCGTGAGCGCACGGGTCAGGCTCACGAGGTCGCGCACCGGCGTGTCTTTCCCGCGGACCTGCACCATCGTGGCGCCGCCGAGGACGGCGGCGTGGCACACGGCGACCGGATCCCGTCCGGCGAGAAGACCCGGATCGGTGATCACCATCAGACGCAGCTGATCGGCGAGGGACATGGAATCCGACAAAGCTATCGCGGTGGTCTCGACAAAGGGTGCGGCGCGCTGGGCGTCGGGACACCCGTGGATCTACAAGACCGACGTGCTGAAGGCACCGACACGGGCAGCCGGCATCGTCCGTGTGCTGGACCGGCGGGGGGCGCTGCTCGGCCAGGCGCTGTTCTCGCCGAAGAGCGAAATCCGCCTGCGGATGCTCACCGCGGAGGACCAGCCGATCGACGCGGCCTGGTGGCGATTCCGCATCGCGGCATCCGCCGCGCGGCGCGAGAGCATCGCCGCCACCGCGTATCGCGTCGTCCACGCCGAGGCGGACGGCCTGCCGTCACTCGTGGTGGACCGCTACGGACCCTACATCGTGGCGCAGCTTCTGTCCGCCGGTCTCGAAGCGGTCCGCGGCGACGTGCTCGAGGGACTCCGCACCGCACTCGAGCCGCGCGGCATCCTGCTGCGGCATGATACCGCCGTGCGCCGTCACGAGGACCTGCCCCTCGACATCGAGCTGGTGTACGGCGAGGTCCCGGATACCGTCGAGGTGCGCGAAGGGGAAGTGCGGTATCTCGCCGCGCCGCGACACGGTCAAAAGACCGGGGCATTTCTCGATCAACGGGAGAACCGCCTGCTCGTGGCCACCCTGGCACGACCGGGCGGGCGCGCACTCGATGCGTTCACGTACCACGGCTCGTTCGCGTTGCAGCTCGCGCGCACGGCCGGCACCGTCCTGGCCGTCGACCAGAGCCGGGAGGCGCTCGAGCGTGCCGCGCAAAACGCCGCGCTTAACGGGCGCACCACGATCACGTGGCGGGAAGCGAACGCCTTCGACCTCCTGCGCACGCTGGAGCGCGCCCGCGAGCGGTTCGACACTGTGGTCCTCGACCCGCCGGCGTTCGCCAAGACGCGGGCCAGCCTGCCGCGGGCGATCGCCGGGTACAAGGAGATCAATCTGCGCGCTATGCGGCTCCTGGCCCCAGGTGGCCTCCTGTTCACCGCTTCCTGCTCGTATCATCTGCAGCGCCCGGCGTTCCTCGACATGCTCGCGGACGCCGGCCGGGACAGCGGTCGACGCCTCGAACTGTTGCGCCTCACAGGGGCCGCGGGAGATCACCCGGAAATCCTCAACATCCCCGAGACCGGCTACCTGAAAGGCGCCCTGCTCCGCGCGGTCGACTGATTCGGCCGTTGACTCCCGGAGCCCGCCTTACAACCTTGCATTCATGCCTTCCGCCCGGCTGGAGGATGGGGCGCACGACCGGACAGCCTTGGTCCGTCGCGTGCTCTTCGGATTGTTCTTCGCCAACCTCGCGGTGGTGCTCGCGAAGCTCCTGGTAGGACTCGCGGCGCACTCGCTCGCCGTCCTGGGCGACGCTTTGCATTCGTCGGTGGACGCGGTCAACAACATCCTGGCCCTCGTCGTCGTGCGGGTAGCGGCGCGAGCCCCGGACGACGACCATCCCTACGGGCACGGCAAGTTCGAGACGCTCGGCGCCCTGGCACTGGTCGGCTTTCTGTCCATCACCTGCTTCGAGCTGGCGCGCGGGGCGATCGAGCACCTCGCCGAATCGCACCCGCCGCCCGCCGTGTCCGACCTGCAGCTCGTCATCCTGGTGGCGGGGTTGGGGGTGAACGGACTGGTGGCGTGGTACGAGAACCGCCGCGGCATCGAGCTGTCGAGCGAGCTGCTCGTCGCCGATGCGGCTCACACGCGGAGCGACGTCTACATCTCGATCGGCGTGATCGTGGGGCTCCTGCTGGCGCGCCAGGGTTGGTGGTGGGCCGACCCGGTGCTCGCGCTCATCATCGCGTTGCTGATCGTCCGGGTCGCCTACCAGATCACGCAGCGCACCGTGCCGATCCTGGTGGACGAGCGGGCGCTGCCCAAGGACGACATCCGGTCCGCGGCCGAGGGGGTGGCCGGCGTCCAGCGGGCGTATGACATCCGCTCGCGCGGCAGCGCCCAGGTGCGCTACGCGGAGGTGACGATCGCCGTGGATCGGAACGCCAACGTGGCTCTGGCGCACGCCATCGCCGACGAGGTGGAGCTGCGACTCAAGCAGGACCTCGCCTTGAACGAGGTCACGGTGCACGTCGAGCCATGCTGACGACCGCCGAGCCCGGCGCCCGCCGCCGGCCCCGCCGGGTGGCGCGCTCGCTGCGCCAGGAGTTCGAGGAGTTCCTGTTCCAGCGCATCGAGGAATACAAGAACTCGCTCTCGCGGGCCCAGCTCCTGGAGATTGGCGACGAAGCGGTCCGCGAGCTCGAGACCGCCGCCGCGGATCAGTACCTGCTGACCGAGGTGCTGCTGCTGGAGCACGTCGACCGGATCATCATGCGGCGGCTGCGCCTGCCCACGTTTCAGCGCTGGTCACGTACGCACCGAGCCTTGCGCGCGGCCCAGCGCGAGCCCACCCACTGGGAGCTCGAGGGAGGCATGCCGCTGGTGCATTGGGCACGTCGTCTCGAGCCCGGGGACGCCGCGGTCGTGATCGGAGCACCGGCACTCTCCGCGGCGCTATTCGTAGCGGCGCACGACGTCGAGGTCCTGTTGCTCGACCAGGAGCTGGCGGCCGTCGAGGCGGCCGAAGCACGGGCCGTCTCGGAGCAGCTGGCGGGCCGCTTCCATGCGCTGGTGGTCCAGTTCGGCAACTGGATGCCGGACGTCCCTGTCACCCTCGCCGTGCTGCATCCGCTGGCTCTCGCCGTGCTCGACCCCGAATCGCGCCGGTCCCTCGTGACCGATCTGCAGGCCCGCACGCCACCGGGGGGTGTCCACATCGTCCTTCCGTGGGAATCGCTCGAGGACAAAGCGGTGATTCCCATCGCCACCGACACGCTGCTCGCGCTGTACGAGTCCTGGCAGGTGGAACGGCGCCCGCGCGGGCGGCGCGGCGGGTTCGCGGCCGCCAAGCCCCTCGGCCGCGCCGAAACCGAGGCGCGTCAGTCCGAGTAGCTCAGGGGGCGAGGATGTCGAACGTCGTCTCGGCGTGCAGCTGGTCCGCTCCACACAGCGCCGCCCGCACCGAGTAGCGGCCGGGAGACGCCGCCATCGTGCCGGGGATCGGCAGGATCTGACGGAAGACTGCCCCCATCCGCAGGGTGACCTGCTGCTCCCGTCCGGACACTTTCCAGGTGGTCTCGTGGGCGCCTCCAGCGTCGATCGGGTGCACCTGAACGCAGACCATCTCGTTGGTGGGGAAGAAGAATCGCAGCTCGGTCTGTGAGTGGTTGACGATGGAGAAGAGGACCGTCGGTGTCACCCCGCTCGGCGTCCCGTCCTTCTCGCGCCAGACCGCGGCGCGCGGCAGGACGGCGAGCTCGACGGTGGCGTGCTCCGAAAGGCTCAGATCGATGTCCTGTGCCACCATGCCGTCGGGATAGGCCTCCCGGATCCGCGCCTCGTTGGCGATGGCAACGGTGCGGCCGGCGGCGTCCTGCTCGACCGCCACCCGCCCCTCGACCTCTACGTAGCGGTCCACGAACCGCCCCGCGAGGGGCTCGCCTCCGGCCAAGAGGACGTTGTTGGTCTTGAGGTTCTTCACCATGACGGGCGTCGGCAGAAACACCACCCAGGTGCCGGCCGAATCCGTCCGGTCGGTGCGAAATTCCACGATGCCGCGAACCGTCATCATCGAGTCGACCGACACGAGGGCCTGCGCCGCCGCGGCAGGGGAGAAAAGCACGCCGATCATCACCAGAGCAGACGGTGGCTTCATATCGAGGATTCTGGTATCCGGAATCATCCGCGGCAACGCGTCATAGGGACACGGCCTGCACGTGTCGAAGTGTTGAATGCGGCGAAAGATCGTATGCATAAAGCAATGGCATACAATGACTTACATATCATAACGCGTGGCCCCCCAATTGCCCAGTAGAGGGGCATGACCAGCCTCCCGCTCGTCCTCGACAACGAACCGATCGGCATCATCCTGCGCGCGGGCCAGCGGCTCGCGCGGCCCGCACGCATCTGGGCGTACTGCTGGTGTGCCGACGATCCCGAGTCCGGTGATCACGTCCACCAGCGGCTCCCGGTCGATCCGCATCCCGCCGGGCCCTGAGAGCGCGGGGCAGCGCATGCCGCAGGCCGCGGGGCCGGCATAATGCCGGCCCCGCGTTGCATTTCAGGGATCGATGAGCGGACTATATTACGTCGCCCCGCGCCCCGGCCCGCCCAAAACCATGCCCGATACAATGCAAGCCGTTGTGAAGGAGTCGCGCGCCCCCGGCCTCAGCGTCCGGACCGTCCCCAAGCCGCGCGCGGGACCGGGTGATGTGCTGATCGCGGTCCGCCACGCAGGGGTGTGCGGCACCGATCTCCATATCGCCGATTGGGACAGCTGGGCGCAGGGTCGCATCCATCCGCCGGTCGTTGTCGGCCATGAGTTCGCCGGGGAGATCGTGGCCGTGGGGGAAGGCGTCACGGAGCTGAAAGTCGGACAGCTCGTGACCGCCGAGGGCCACATCATCTGCGGCCATTGCCTGCAGTGCCGCACTGGCAACGGCCACATCTGCCGCAACACGCGGATCATCGGTGTCGATCGGGACGGCGCATTCGCCGAGTTCATCTCAATGCCCGCCACGAACGTCCTGACGCTGGACGGCATTCCGACCGAAATCGGCGCCATCATGGACCCGATGGGCAACGCCTTTCACACCGTGCTGAGCGCCGACATCCCCGGCAGCACCGTCTTCATCGTCGGGTGCGGACCAATCGGGTGCTTCGCCGTCGGGATCGCGCGCGCCGCGGGGGCCGCCCGGGTGATCGCATCCGACGTGAATCCGCGCCGGTTGGCCCTGGCCCGGGCCATGGGAGCGCACGTCGTCGTTAACGCCCGGGAGGCGGATGTGGAAGCGGTCGTCCTGGCCGAAACGAACGGCGAGGGCGTGGACGTCGTGTGCGAGATGTCGGGAGTTCCATCGGCACTGCACCAGGCGTTCCACACGGTGCGAATGGGAGGTCGCCTGCAGCTGCTCGGGATCCCGAAGGGAGAGGTGCCGGTGAATTTCGCCGACGAAATCATCTTCAAAGGCATCACCGTCTACGGCGTGATCGGGCGAAAGATGTACGAGACCTGGCATCAGATGCGCCGTTTCCTCTCCGCCGGACTCCTGGACCCCCGCCCCGTGATCACCCATCGCTTCCCGCTCGCCTACATCGATCAGGCCATCGCCGCCATCCGCTCCGGCGACGCCGGCAAGGTCATCCTGGAGATCGCATGAGCTTCGCCACGAGTCTCGACACCGAGCTGGAGCAGTTCAAGCGGGACGGCGTCTACAAGCGCCTCAATTACCTTGAGGGACCACAGGGACCGCGCAGCCGCATGCAAGGGCGTGGCGACGTCGTCATCCTCTCTTCCAACAACTACCTCGGACTGTGTAACGATCCGGAGGTCGTGGCCGGGGGCCGAGCGGCGCTCGACCGCTACGGCGCCGGCACCGGGTCGGTGCGGTTCATCTGCGGCACGTTCACCATCCACCGCGAGCTCGAGACGGCACTCGCACGGCTGGTCGGCTGCGAGAGCGCGCTCACGTACGTGAGCTGCTGGAACGCCAACGAAGGGCTGTGCGCCACGATCCTGGGCGAGCAGGACATCGTCATCTCCGACCAGCTCAACCACGCCTCGATCATCGACTCGATCCGCCTCGCCAAGTCGATCACGAAGTGCCAGACGGCGGTTTACCGACACTCTGACATGCAGGACCTCGAGGACAGGCTGCGGGCGGCCGGCGGCGCGCGCCGGCGCCTCCTCTTCACCGACGGCATCTTTTCGATGGAGGGCGACATCGCCCGGCTCCCGGACATTCTCGACCTGGCCCGGCGCTACGATGCCATCGTCGCGGTGGACGATTCCCACGCGACCGGCGTGCTCGGCGCAACGGGACGTGGCACCGCGGAACACTTCGGCGTCCTGGGACAGGTCGACATTATCACCTCAACCCTCGGGAAGGCCCTGGGTGGCGCGGCCGGCGGTTTTACGGCGGGCCCCAGGCCCTTGGCGGACTACCTGACGCAGCGCTCCCGGCCGCAGCTGTTCAGCAACGCCCTTCCGCCCACCGTCGCGGGCAGCGCGCTCGCGGCGGTCCAGGTGCTCGAGGCCAAACCGGAGCTGGTGCGTCGCTTGCACGAGAACGCCCGCTACTTCCGCGAGCAGCTCGTGAGTCTCGGATTCAAGCCGCTGCCCGGAGAAACCCCGATCGTGCCGGTGATCCTCGGCGAAACGGCGAAAGCGATCCGCATGAGCGACCTGTTGCTCGACGAGGGAGTGTTCGTCACCGGGTTCGGCTACCCGGTGGTGCCCCAGGGGCATGCCCGGGTGCGCTGCCAGCTTTCAGCGGCACACACGCGGGACGACCTGGATTTCGCACTGCGCGCGTTCCAGAAGGTGGGGACGCGACTCGGCCTGATTTGAGACATCGTAAAGCCACCGTATAAACACTCTCGACACTATTTCTTCGGCATATGTTCGGCACACCGCTGTTGACTTCAAGTAGTTTCACGGTGCGTGCTCTTAACCGTCACTATGGCAATAGGCTAGCAGAGACCCCACGGCTTGCCAAACGGGCGGCGACCCCTATTTTGGGGGTCCACCCGGCAGCCCCAGACGGCTGCCCAGGAACCTGTGGAGGAGTTCGATGAAGCCGCTGTCTCGGATGGCGCTATTCGCGCTCGTCGCGATCGTTCTGGTGCGGCCCGCCGCTGGGCAGGTCCCCTACGATCATTCGCACCGCTGGTACTGGGGCGCGACGGTGGGGGGCTTCGCATACAAGACCAACGATCAGGGCTACTTCATCGACCCGATGATCGGTGTCCACTGGCTGATCACCGCAAAGCGCACCGCGCTTTACCTGGGCGGCGATCAGGCATTCCTCGTCACCGCCGCGCGCGCCACCGTGGTCGATCAGAGCACGGGCAGTGCCCACGACGTCACATTCGATCAGGTCCGGCGGCTGTTCATCGGCCTCATGGCGTTCCCCCTCCAGCAGCACATCGAGCCGTTCGCGGGGGTCGGGGTCGGGCTCATGACGATTCAGAACCCGACCGCCGACTGTAGCGGCGCGACGGCCACGGCCGTCTGCGCCACCCCAGCAGACGCCGCCAACGCTGAAGCGCTGGCGCAATCCGCGGGCAGCAAGGCGATCGGGTGGGCCATCGGCGGACTCCAGATCAACGTCGGCAAGCTCGCCGTCTTCGGGCAGTACATGATCAATTCGGCCGCCAACAACTTCCTGCTGAGTGGAGCGACCCACACCTTCCAGGGCGGGATTCGCTACAGCTTCGGCAGCTCGAAGGAAGACGTGACCTCGGAGCATTGAGACGCCGGCGGGTCGGCAGCGCACAGAGCCCGGGGACGGCGTCTCCGGGCTCTGGCGTTTAGCGGGACAGCCAGCGGGAGCCCTCGATCACGAACCGGAGCGGCCAATCACGTGCCGTGGTGATGCCGATCCGGGGCGTGACGGTCACCTGATAGCGGGTCCGGTCACCAGGCAGGATCCGAAGCTCGCCCTGCTGCAGCGAGCTGCCGTTTTGCGCACCGGTAATGCCGAGCGCCTCGCACAGCCGGGCAGGCCCGGCACAGAGGGCACGGTCGGGAACGCGGCCGCGCCGCCGCCGCATCAGGTCGATCCCCGCTAACGGCTCCAGCGCCCGAATCAGGACGGCCGCCGGGTAGTCCACACGCTCGGTGACGGCGTTGAGGCACCAGTGCATCCCGTAGGTGAAGTAGACGTACGCGATGCCCGGCGGCCCGTAGAGCGGCTCGGTGCGCGCGGTCCGCCGGTGCCCGTAGGCGTGGCAGGCAGGATCGTGCGGACCGATGTACGCCTCCGTCTCGACGATGCGACCCGCAACCTCCCGCCCGCGAATCCGGCTCACCAGGACTTGGCCCAAAAGCCGACGCGCGACCTCGGCAGTCGGTCGCGCGTAAAAGGCCCTGGCCAATGGCGTTCGGCTCCCGATCACTCGCCGCCGATCAATCCCCGCTTCACGCGCGACCAGAACGAATCCCCCTCCTCACGGCTCTCCGGCTGTGGAGCGGGTCGTGCCGGAGGAGGCGGTGGCGGGGACGGCTCTGGGGAATGGACGGGGGCGGCATCAAACGGAGCCGCGGCCCGAGTGCGCTCTTCGCTGGTGTGCTCGGACCGCCCACCGCCGCGTCCGCCGCGACCCCGGCCTCCGCGCCGCCCTCTCGAGCGTTCGCCTTCGCCTGCGGCGCGGCCTTCCCTGCCCTCGCGACCCTCGTAACCGCCATGTCCGCCCCCCCCGTGCCCGCCGTTGCCATCGCGGCCCTCGCGGCTGCCTCCGCGTCCACGACCGCGTCCGCCACGACCGCGCCCGCCACGCTCGCGCCGCGGGCGCTCGTCGTCGCTCCGCCCGCCTCCGCCAACCGGGGCCGACTCGCCGCCCGACGCAGGCGGTACGGCGCCCCGAGGCGGCAGCCGCTCGACGCGGGAGCGGAAGGTCGGATCGACTTCCACGACGCCGACACGGGGGACATCCGGTGCGGACGGTCGGGGACCGCGCGAGCCGCGCCGGAACCGGGCGCTTCGCATCGGCATCCCACCCGGCGACGGACGTTGCTGCGAGTAGGGCGGCGGTGGCGCCGAGGAAGTGGGCATCGGGGGCTCGTATTCCTCCTCCGGCTCTTCGGAAGGGGGAGGGGGAGGAAGCGGCGCGGCGGCTTCCGCAGGCTCCTCCTGACGAACGCGCACCGAATATTCCCCTTCATCGTCCCGCGTGAGATCGATCAATTCGGCATCCTGCGCCTGGCGCAGCAGCTTCGGCATGCTGCGCGAATCGACTCGCTTCGTGCCTTCCGGCGCCAGGTCGTTCATCGCCTCGCGTACCGCTTCGGCGCTCACCGTGTGGTCTCCGCCCATATGCCCGAGCGCCTGGCGCAACAGTCCGAAGGCATCCCCGACGATCGATCCCTTCCGTGCCCGCGTCGGTTGCGGAGCGCGAGGTTCGGCGGCGGCAACGGGGGCGGCACTGGCGGCCGGTGGCACGTCGGTGACGTTGGCGCCGAGCGAGATCTCGAACTGACCGTTATCGAGCCGCTCGGTCGTGATCAGACCGCGGTGCGCGGCCTCCTGGACGAACTTGCTGAAGCGCGAGAACCCGGCGTCCTTCTCGTCGAAACCGGGGTCGATCTCCTGCATCACCTGCTTCAGCCGGTCGGAGCGCATGACGTCGTTGTGCGCCGTCATTTGTTTCACCGCTTCGACGACGAGCTCCCAAGGATCGTGCCGCACGTGCTCGACGTCGCTCGCCCGGGTCAGGCCGGCGAGCTCGTTGTACGAGTAGTACTCGTCGCAGTTCATGACCAGGAGGTCGCTGGACGACTCCCGGATGCCGACGCCGATGACGTACTTGCCGTATTCCTTGAGCTTGAGCACGAGGCTCGAAAAGTCCGAATCGCCGGAGAGGAGGATGTAGGTGCCGATCTCCGGACGGGTGAACACCAGCTCCACCGCGTCGACCGCCAGCCGGATGTCGGTGGCGTTCTTCTTCGAGGATCCGTACGCCGTCGCTTGAATCGTGTCGATCGACGCTTCGGCGAGGGGCACCATGTACTGCGGGTAGCGCCGCCAATCGGCGTATGCCCGTTGGACGGCCACCTTCCCCCGGATGATCTCCGACTGCATCAGGCGTTTCAGCTCCGTCTGCAGATCGGAGCGGATTCCCATGGTGACATTGTCGAAATCGATCAGCAGGGCGGCGTTGGGAGCGTGGGGGGGTGGTTCCTTGTACGGCGAACGGGCCAGATGCGTATGTGGCGATAATGTGGTCATGAGGTATTTCTGTACTTGCCGGCCGCTACCGGTGCGCCTCCTGGGCCGCTCCCTCCACTTCCCGATCCTGGAGGGGCGCCTCGCGCACTCGGCGGGGCCTTGTCTTGGCGGCGAAGGCGCGCACGGCGCGTCCGTTCATCGTCCGCCTGGTACGCCCGGTGTCCGCCCGATCAATCTCGGGCGGCAGCGGGTGGAGCCCGGTGTCCGGGGGGTGTCTGGCGCTCGAAGCTCCGGCTCACCCGGTCGCGGAACAGGTCCGTGCCGTGATGCCGAGCTCGAGCGTCACACCCTTCCGGGCCGATCCCGGTCTCCATCGGGAGTTATTGAAAATAAACAACTTGCGAAAAATATGGAAGCCCGCCTACTCACCGAGGACCTTGACAATGACCCGCTTCTTGCGTTGTCCGTCCCATTCCCCGTAAAACACCCGCTGCCAGGGCCCGAAGTCCAGCTTCCCCTTGGTGATCGGTACGATCACTTCGTGCCCCACGGTCAGGCTGCGCAGATGGGCGGCGGCGTTGTCCTCCCCCGTTTCGTTGTGCCGGTACCGCCTCGGATCCCACGGGGCGATGGTCTCTTCCAGCCAGCGCTGAATGTCGTGCCACAGCCCCGATTCGTGGTCATTCACGAACACCGACGCCGAGATGTGCATCGCGGACACGAGCGCGAAGCCCTCCTGCACGCCGCTCGCCTCGACCTGCTCTTCGACGCTATCGGTGATGTCGATGATTTCCTGGCGCTGCTTCGTGTTGAACCACAAGTAGTGCGTGCGGCTCGTCATGTTTGCCCCTCCAGTAAGCCGTCAGAGTCGTGTCAGTTTGTCGCACCCACCGCATCCTCATAGATTGCGACAAGATATGCCTCTGCCATTCCGCCGCCGCATCTTCCTCGTTCTGGTCGCCATGGCCGCCGTCCCCACGGGGCTCGCCGTGGTCGGCTGGATGCTGACGGTGCGCACGGTCGCCCCGGCCAGCGGTGCCAGGGCCTCGCTCGAAGAAGTGGCGGGCACGGCGCGGGTGATGCTCGAGCAAGTCGATACCACTCGGCTCACCCCCGCGGCCCGGGACGCGATGCGGGCGCATCTCGATGCGCTCTCGCGGGGGGTGAGTCTCGCCCGGCGCGCCGATCTCTACCTCCGCTACTACACGGCCGGCCTCGCCATCGTGGTGGTCGCGCTCGGCGCACTGGTGTTGTTCGCGGCCGTGCGGGTGGCGGGGCATTTGTCCCGCCAATTGTCGCGCCCGATCGACGAGCTCGTCGGCTGGACCCGCTTGATCCGGCAGCACGAGGCCCTCCCCGGCGGCCCGCCGACACGCGGCGCGCCGGAGTTCGAATCGCTGCGCCTCGCGCTCCGCGACCTGGCGGGGGCACTGGATACGGCACGAGCCCGGGAGCTCGAATCCGAGCGGCTGCGGGCGTTTCGCGAGGTCGCTCGGCGCGTCGCCCACGAGATCAAGAATCCGCTGACCGCGATGCGGATCGCGGTCGAGCAGCTCGGCCGGACCGGCGAGGTCCCGGATCAGCGCCGCTCGCTGGCGCTCGAGGTGCTCGCGGCGGAGACCGATCGCCTGGAGCGGCTGGCGCGCGAATTCGCCGACTTCGGCCGCCTGCCTGAGGGACCCACGAGTGAGGTCGACCTCGTGGAGCTGCTCGAGGAACTGGGGCGGACGGCCGTTCCGGAGCAGGTCACCGTAGCGGTCCATGCCAACGGACGCCGCTCGATCCAGGGCCATTACGACCCGCTGCGCCGTGCCTTCAGCAATCTGTTCCGCAATGCCGCTGAGGCGATGGGGGGCCGGGGCACGATCGACGTGAAGGTTGCCGGGGAGGGCCGCGGCGTCGTCGTGACGGTCGCCGACCACGGCCCCGGCATTCCAGCGAATCTGCGAGGCCGCATCTTCGAGCCGTATATGACGACGAAGGCCGACGGGACGGGCTTGGGGCTCGCTCTCGTGCGCCAGACGGTGGACGCCCACAGTGGCACGATCGCCGCGTCGGACACGCCTGGCGGCGGGGCGACCTTCACGCTGGTGTTCCCCGCATGAGTCCCCGCGTCCTGCTGGTCGACGATGAGCCGAACATCCGGCGCATGGTCGGCGCGCTGCTCCAGGGAGAAGGCTATGAGACGGCCGAGGCCGCCAACGGCACCGCTGCTCTCGCCGCCGTCAGGGACGTCGCTCCCGACGCGATCCTCCTCGACCTCATGATGGCGGGTGGCCCGGATGGCCTCGCGACCCTTGAGCAGCTGAAGCAGCAGCTTCCCGATGTCCCGGTCGTGATGATGAGCGGCAAGGCATCGCTGACGGACGCGGTGCGCGCCACCAAACTCGGCGCTTTCCAGTTTCTCGAAAAACCGCTGACACCCGAAGGGTTGCTGGTGGCGGTGCGCAGCGCGCTCGAGCTGGCGCGGGCGCGGGCCGAGAATCGCCGCCTCCACGAGGCGCTGGGCCACGCCGACCCCCTCGTGGGGGCGAGCGCCGCGATGGAGGAGCTGCGTGCCCTGATCACACGCATTGCTCCCACCGACGCGCGCGTCCTGATCACCGGGGAATCGGGAACGGGCAAGGAGCTCGTCGCGTCCTCGATCCACCGCCAGAGCGGCCGCGCCGGGAAGCCCTTCGTCACGGTCAACAGCGCCGCCATTCCCCGCGATCTCGTCGAGTCGGAGCTCTTCGGCCACGAGAAGGGCGCGTTCACCGGAGCGGGAGAACGCCGCCTGGGACGCTTCGAGCTGGCCGACGGCGGGACGCTCTTCCTCGACGAAGTCGGGGATCTCGGGCAGGAGGCCCAGGCGAAGCTCCTGCGGGTGCTCGAAACAGGGGTGATCGAGCGGGTCGGCGGGGAGAAGCCGATCACCGTGAACGTGCGCGTCATCGCCGCCACCAACAAGGATCTCCGGCGCGCCACCCGTGAAGGAAAGTTCCGCGAGGATCTGCTGTTCCGTCTGAATGTCCTGCCGGTGCACATCCCCCCGCTCCGGGAGCGTGCCGAGGATGTGGCGCCGTTGGTGCGTCACTTTCTGGCGCGGCAGGCGGCACGCCTCGGACGGCCATTAACCGTCGACGCCGGGGCGCTGCAGCTGCTGACGAGCTACCAGTGGCCCGGCAACGTCCGGGAGCTCGCGAATCTCGTCGAGCGGCTCGCGATCCTCGCCGCGAGCGACACCCTCACGGCCGAGGAGGTAATCCGCGTGCTGCCGCACGACGGGGTCCCGCTGCGCACGGTGGATGGCGGGAGCGGCGGCGCCCCGGCCCTCGATGTGCCGCTCACCGACGCCCTCGACCGCTACGAACGGCAGCTGATCGCCGCGGCTCTCTCCCAGGCCTCGGGCAACGTCGCTGACGCGGCCCGGCGCCTGTCGACCGATCGGGCCAATCTCTACCGGCGGATGCGCCGGCTCGGGCTCGAATCGCCACGTCACCTCTCCGACTGAGCTGCATCATGCGTGTCTTCATCATCCCTGCCGTAGCGCTCTGTGCGCTCCGGCCCCTGGCGGCACAGGACACCGCGATCGTCATTCACGCGGAGAGTGCCGGACTCCATGTCGCCCCTCCCGAGCTGCCGCATAGCACGGTGCTTGAAGTGTTGCGCTTCTACAATGCGCCGACGACGACGCGGCTCGCAGGGCGCGCCAGCCTTCCGGCCGGCAACGCCTGGCGTGGCGATGTGGCGATCCGCAACGGGCCCGCCCTCATCGCCGGGCGCGTCGAGGGGTCGCTGCTGGTGGTCAACGGCAACGTCGTCCTCGATTCCGCCGCTGCCGTCACCGGAAGCCTCACCGTCGTGGGCGGCACCGTCATCGGTCCGCGCGGCGGCCTGGCCGGGGAGGTCCGGATCTACGCGGAGCCCCTCTCCTACCGCCTGTCGGGCGACTCGCTGGTGTACGCTCCGGACCTGCTGCGTCGTCTCAGCCTGTCGGCACGCTACACCTTCGGCAACGCGACGACGCGGTCCAGCCTCGTGCTCGCTACCAGCGGCACGTTCAACCGGGTGGAGGGGCTTCCGATCGTCGCCGGACCGACGGTCGAGCTGTCGCTCGGTGGCGGCTTCGGGTTCCGTGGCGCGGCGATGGGCGTGTTCCGTACGGCGCATTCGATCAGCGGGGAATGCTGCGACCTCGGCTATCACACCCGCGCCGAGCTGATGCTCGGTGACCGGCGGCCGGTTGGGCTCACGCTGCGAGCGTTCGACCTCGTGAACTCGGTGGAAGACTGGGGGCTGCACGCCAACGAGGTGGGGTGGGAAGCGTTTCTGGTGCGGCGCGACTACCGCGACTACTACCGCGGCTCGGGCGTCGCCGCGCGGCTCGGGTGGCGCGTCGAGGCGCCACTCGACCTCTCTTTCGAAATCCGCCGCGAGCGCGAATCGACGTTGCGGACGCGGGATCCGTGGACGCTTTCCCGCACCAGCATCGCCTGGCGTCCCAACCCGCCGATAGACAACGGGCACTACACCATCCTGAACCCCCGCATCACCCTCGACTCCCGCAACAATCCCGACCAGCCGACGTCCGGGTGGTACCTGCGCGGGTCGCTCGATTTCCTGATGAGCGACGACGTGCGCCCGGCCCCGGGCTTCCCGGGCACCGTGCGGGATTCGACGTCGATGGTCGGCGTGTACCGGTCCACCCGGGGCTTTTTCGACCTGCGGCGCTACAACAAGCTGAGCCCGCAGGGTCGACTCAATTTCCGACTCGTCCTCGCGGGGTGGGTCGGCGGCGATCCGTTGCCGGTGCAACAGCGGCTCAGCATCGGCGGACCCGAGCCGCTGCCCGGGTACGAATTTCGCCAGGGGACCTGCACCACCCTCGTCACGACCGGGAGCTTTGCGGGAACCCTCGTGGCCGGGTGCGATCGCGTCGTCGCCGTGCAGACCGAATACCGGGGCCACGTCAACCTCAGCACCAACTACAACCCGGAAACGGGACAGACCGGGGGTCTCGGGTACATGACCCGCTTCCTGCGCGGGCCGGATTTCGTCGTCTTCGGAGACGCCGGTCAAGGGTGGCTCGTCGGTCGCGGACCGGGCCGGGTGCCCAGCGGCCAACTCCCGCGACTTTCAAGCTGGCTCGCCGACCTGGGGCTCGGTGTCGATTGGGGCGGATTCGGCGTGTACGTCGCGAAGGCGGTCAACGCAGAGCAGCCGCTCCGGCTGACGGCGCGTCTGGAGCACCGCTTCTAGTGGTACGCAGGGTCGCCGGGGTCCTGGCCGTCGTGTTCGCCGGCCGCCTCGCGGCACAGGCGACGGCACCGTCGCTCGCCGTCACGCGCGACGGCCCGGTGGCCCGCGTGCAAGCCCACGGTCTGCTCGGCGACGGCCGGTTCATCGACCTCATGCGGTCGGGATTTCCGCTGCGCCTGCACTTCCGACTCGAGCTCTGGCAGGACCGCTCGGGCTGGTTCGATCGCCTCGTGAAGGGCGTCGAGTGGGACGCCGTCGCCCGCCTCGACCCGCTGGCCGACGAGTACATCCTGATTTCCTACGGCGGTGCGGTGAGGCGCTTCGCCACCTCCGCGGAGCTCGACTCGGCGCTCGACGTCCCGTATCGCGTGACGCTCGAGGCCGGGGAGAGCGGGAGGCTCTACTTCGTGGCCCACCTCGACGTCACCACCCTGAACGACACGGACCTGGAGGAGCTGACGCGCTGGCTGAAGGGCGACGTCACACCGGCCGTCTCGGGACAGGAAAACCTGGGACAAGCGCTGGCGCATGGGGCCCAGCGCGCACTGGTGCGCATCGCCGGCCTACCTACACTGAGTCTGGATGGTCGGTCCGAGGACTTCGCCGAGGGCGCGCCGCCTCCCTAGGACACAGAGTTGCGCTCGGTTGCCGATCCTCCGTCCGGACCACACTTTCACTTCTATGCAACGTCCCACGACGCGCGTACACGGAAACCCGGTGTTTCGAACCGCAGCGCGGTTGTGCCGTCAGTACCTGAAGTGGTACGGCAACGCGCGCTACAATCCGGAAAAGAACGGGGAGCGCTGGCTGCTCGAACGGCTCCGCGCCGAGTCCTTTGGAACGATCCTCGACATCGGCGCCAATGTCGGCAAGTGGGCGACCCTCGCGTCAACGACGTTCCCTGCCGCGACGGTCTACGCACTCGAGATCGTGCCCCCCACCTTCGCACGCCTGCGGACCGAGACGGCCGGATTTCCCGGCATCCGGCCAGTCAATGTCGGTCTTGCCGAGCGGACTGGGCGGCTGCCCATCCGCTACGACCTGTCCGCCAGCGCCCACGCCTCCTTCATCGAGTACCCGCACGGCTGGACGGGCAAGCGCATCCACTGCGACGTCACCACGGGCGACGAGTTTCTCGGCGCGCACGGGCTCAGCACTGTGGACTTCGTGAAGATCGACGTCGAGGGAGCGGAGCACCTCGTCCTGGAGGGCTTACGCAAGTCCCTGGGCGCCCGGCGCATCCGGTTCCTTCAGTTCGAGTATGGAAAGGTCAACATCTTGACCCGATTCCTCCTCAAGGACTTCTACGACCTGTTCGCGGGGTACGATTACGTGGTCGGGAAGATTTATCCTGACCACGTGGACATCCGGGACTTTGACCTCGGGGACGAAGACTTTCTGGGGCCCAACTACCTCGCCTGCCGAAGAGAGGAGCCTCTGGTCGAGGCGTTGCGAAGGGGTTAGAGCCCTTCGAGCGTCCGCAGCACCGCCGCCCCGTAGAACAACCGGATGTAGCGCGACTGGATCGCCGTGAGGCGGCGCACCGCCCACGACAGATGCACGAAGTGCGGCTCGACCGGCGGGCGCAGCGGATGCATCCCCACCTCTTCGGGCAGGAGATTCCCCTTGCGCGTGTTGCAGGTCGAGCAGGCCGTGAGCACGTTGGTCCAGGCGTTGGTGCCGCCGCGCGAGAGCGGAATCAGGTGGTCCCGCGTAAGGCACTCGCGGTGACGCAGCTGGCTCTGATGCCGTGCACAGAACTGGCAGCGGTACTCGTCCCGGGCGAACAGGAAGGTGTTGGTCACCTGGCGGCGGAAGCGACGCGGGACGTGCACGAACTTGACCAGCCGGATCACCGCGGGACGGGGCAGCTCCAGACGGGCGCTGCGCATCACCTCGCCCTTGTCCGCCTCCACGATCTCGGCCTTGCCGTCGATCACGAGGCGCAGGGCGCGGCGCACGGGCACCATCGTGAGGGGCTCGAACGACGCGTTGAGCGCGAGACAGCGCACTGGGTTCACTCTCGGCCAAAAAAGACCGCCTCGCTCACCGCGAACGGGGCGGCGCCCCAATCCTAACCCCAAGACCTAACCTCAGGCAAGATGGGGGGTTAACTACAGAGGGTTACGAAGGATCGACCACCTCCGTAGACCATCCATCACGAGCGGTGGACCAACCTGCCGCCAATCACCGTCGCCAGGGCGATCGGCGGGGGCGGCAGGCGATGCGGCGGGGTGTAGGCAAACACGGCCAGGTCGCCGGCTTTGCCGACCTCGAGCGATCCGGTTTCCCGGTCCCAATCGAGCGCTTTGGCGCCCTCGAGGGTGAGGAAGCGCAGCGCCTCTTCGGCGCCGAACCACGCCGCCCGCGTCTCCGACCAGAGGTCGAGGTCGGGCACGCTCACCACCGAGTCGGTACCGATGCCGACTGGAACGCCCGCCTGACGGAACAGCCCGACCGGCGCCACTCCGTGCGCGTGAGCCCGGTTGGAGCGCGGGCAGTGCGCCACCGAGACGCGTGCCGCCTTCAGCGCCGCCACGTCGTTCGCATCCACCTGTACACAATGAATCGCGAGCGTCCCCGGCCGTAACAGCCCGAGCTCGCGGAGGTACTGGACCGGGGAGCAGTGGTGTGGCTCCACCGCGATGCCGCGCCCGCGCAAGGCCTCGGCGAACGGACCGGCGCCGTAGCGTATCAGCTCGGATTCCTCCTGGGATTCGGCGAGGTGCAGCGCGATCGGCAGCCGCTCCTGCTGGGCGAATCGCGCCACCCGGCGGTACAGCGACTCACTGACGGTGTAGGGGGCGTGGGGGGACACGCCGATGCGCCGTTGCGTGGTCGCCAGCCGGCGCAACCGCAGAATCTGCTGCTCCAGCTCCGACATGCTGGCCGGCACCTGGGCGGGCGACGGTCCGAAGACTTCCTGGTAGACGATGCCGCGGCCGCCGAAGCGCACGAGCGCCTGCATCGTCGCTCCGCTGCTCCCGGTATCGGCGATGCAGGTGATGCCATGGGCCCAGCAGTCGCGCAATCCCCGCTCGGCGGACAGCTGGAACTGCTCGGGCGTCGACTGGTCCTTCAACAGCCGCACCTGGCCGATCCACTTCACGAAATCCTTCTCGTCGTTCGTGCCGGCGAGATGCGTCAGCTCGAGGTGGGTATGGGCGTTGACAAGACCCGGCGTAAGCACGCCCTCCTTGAATTCCAGCCGCTCGGCGTCGCCGGGATTCGGCACGCGTGCGTTCGGGCCGACGGCCGAGATGCGGCCGTCGGCGCCGACGAGAACGGCGCCGTCCTCGATCGGCGGCGCCGTAACCGGAAAGACTACACCGGCCCGGATGCGGAGCATGCGGTCAGGGCGTCAGCGGTCCGAGTGCACCGTGGACGGGACAGAGTTGCTTGGGCTCCGTCCCGGGATAGAACCAGTCCCAGTGGTGGTCGCCGGCGGGGCAGAACGGAGTGACGAGATATCCCGTCTTCCAGTCGACCTCTCGCGGCACCAGTGAGTCGGGGCGTGGCCAATCGGTCGGCGGGGAGCGGCGGTCGTAGACGTCGCGCATGAATTCGGTCCACGCCGGCGCGACGATCTTGCCGCCGCCGGCGTCGTTCATGATGCGCTGCTGGATGTCGTAGCCCACCCAGATTCCGGCGACGATCTCGGAGGTGAAGCCGACGAACCAGGCGTCGGTGTAGTCGTCCGTCGTCCCGGTCTTGCCCCCCGCGGGCAGCTGGAAGCCCGCGCCCCACACGGCGCTGTGGGCCGTGCCCTGGCGCACCACGTCCTTCAGCATGTCGGTCATCAGCCAAGCGTGCACCGAATCCATCACGACTTCTTTCTGGATTGCCGGCTGCCACAGGATGTTGCCGTTCTGATCCTCGACGCGGATGATCCCGATCGGCTGCACGCGAACGCCGAGATTGGCGAACGTCGAATAGGCGGAGATCAGCTCGATCGGATACACGCTCTGTGCGCCGATGTGAATCGCCGGCACCGCGGGGATCGGTGTGGTGATGCCGAACCGCCGGGCTTCTCCGATGACGGTTTGCTCTCCCAGGGCCATTCCCAGCTTGATGGTCGACAGGTTGCGGGACAGGAACAACGACCGGCGCATCGGAATGGGGCCGAGCGTCGTGAGGTCGTAATCCTTTGGGTCCCAGAGCGAGCTGTCTGGCTGGACGACCGGATGCTCGAGCGGCGTATCCTGGAGGATCTCGGTGACGGGGTGCCCGGCCTCCACGGCCGCCGAATACACGATCGGCTTGAAGGTGGACCCCGGTTGCCGCAGCGCCTGCGTCACACGGTTGAACTTGGAGTCGGAGAAGTCGCGCCCGCCGATCATGGCGCGGATGTAGCCGGTCTTGGCGTCGATGGCGAGCAGCGCGCCCTGCAGGTACTTGGTGAACCCGCTGCTCTCTTCCCCTTCGCCCGCCCGGGACGATTCGAGGTAATCGCGGTACGTAGGGCGGTCCCATTTGCCGTTCGTGTACGCGCCCGCTTCGATCGCGTCGAGCTGCGCCGAGAGCGCGCGCTCCGCCGCATCCTGCATGTCGAGGTCGAGCGTCGTGTAGATGCGCAGGCCCTTCTCGTAGAGCGCGCGACCGTAGCGGGGCTCGAGGAACTGGGTGCGGAGCCATTCCACGAAGTAGGGCGCGACGTCGCCGTAGTTGGTCCGGTTGCTCGTGAGCACCAGCGGGTAGGCGCGCCACCGCTCGGCTTCGTCCGCCGAGATGAACCCCTGCGACTCCATCAGGCCGAGCACGACGTTACGGCGCCGCACCGAGCGGTCGGGGTGCAGTCGCGGGTTATAGAAGGAAGGCGCCTTGGGGATCGCGGCCAGCGTCGCCGCTTCAGCGACGTTGAGGTCGCGTGCCGACTTGCCGAAATAGACCTGCGCCGCCGCTTCCACCCCGTGCGCGCCGCCCCCCAGGTCGATCTGATTCAGGTACATCTGCAGGATCGTGTCCTTGGGGAAGTTGTGCTCGATCTCGAGCGCGACCCGGGCCTCCTTGAGTTTCCGCGGCAGGTTCTTCTCGCGCTTGATCTGGTCGGGGAAGATGTTGCGCGCCAGCTGCATCGTGATCGTCGAAAAGCCTTGCGCGTACGACAGCGACGTCAGGTTCGCCTTGAGCGACCCGAGGATACGCCAGTAGTCGATCCCATGGTGCTCATAGAACCGCTTGTCCTCGGTGGCGAGGAACGCCTCGCGTACCCAGGGCGGGATCTCCCGCAACGGCAGCACCGTACGGCGCTCCAGGCCCAGCTCGGTGATCAGGCGTCCGTCGGCGGCATAGATCTTGGAGGTTTGCTGCGGCGTGGAATTGCCGTTCATCAGCCGCGCGATGCTGGGACAGCGCTCGGCGGCGCACACCCGTGACCACGAGCCCCACGTGAACCCGGCGGCGAGCATAGCGGCCAGGGCGGCGGCTCCCAGCATGCCCCGGCGGGACAGCACGGTATTCCACGACAAGTGCGGCTTGAGTATTCCGAGGCCCATCGTCTTAACAACCTAGTGAGGCGGTTCGGCGCTTGCCAGCGCCCGTGACCGCTCTTACGATTCGCGCCCATGTCGGGGGTGTTGGCGGAGCTCCAGTGGCGCGGCCTCGTGCACGCGGCGACGCCGGGACTCGAGGATCACCTCGAGCGCGAGCGGCCGGTCACCGTCTACTGCGGCTTCGACCCCACCGCTCCCAGCCTGCAGCTCGGCAATCTCGTCCCGCTGATGCTGCTGGAGCACCTGCAGCGAGGCGGACACCGCCCGATCGTCCTGATGGGCGGCGGCACCGGTCTGATCGGCGACCCGTCCGGCAAGCGGTCGGAGCGGCCGCTGCTCGCTCCCGAGGAGCTGGTCGCCAACCTCGAGCGGCAGCGCGCCCAGATGGCCCGCTTCCTCGATTTCTCGGCGGACCGCTCCAAGCTCCTGAACAATGCCGATTGGCTCGTGCCCGAGCGGCTGGTCGATTTCCTCCGCACCGTCGGCAAGCACTTCACGATCAACGTCATGTTGCAGAAGGAGTCAGTGAAAGCGCGGCTCGAGGCGGGACTGTCGTTCACCGAGTTCAGCTACATGCTGCTCCAGGCCTACGACTACCTCCAGCTGTTCGACCGCGAGCACTGCACCCTGCAGGTGGGTGGCTCGGACCAGTGGGGCAACATCACCGCCGGGATCGATCTCATCCGTCGCGTCAAAGGCGCCGACGTGCACGGACTCGTCGCGCCCCTCATCACGACCGCTTCCGGGGCGAAGTTCGGGAAGTCCGAAGCGGGCGCGATCTATCTCGATGCGGCGATGACCTCGCCCTACCGGTTCTACCAGTTCTGGGTCAACACCGACGACCGCGACGTCGGCACGTTCTTGAAGCTGTTCTCGCTGCTGCCAAGAGACGGCCCGCACGGCATCGACGCCCTGTTCGCCAAGCACTCGAATGACCCGGCGAAGCGTGAGGCCCAGTACAACCTGGCAAACGAGATGACCGAGCGGGTGCACGGCAAGAGCGCTCTGGAATCGGTGGCTGCGGCGGCCGCCATTCTCTTCAGTGAATGGGACCCACACCGAGCGGCGGCCGGCGCGTTCGACGTTCTCTCCCAGGAGATCCCGACACGAACCGTCGCGGCCAGCGCCGTTCTCGTCGACGCCCTCGTCGCGTCGGGCCTCGTGAAGTCGAAGAGCGAAGCGCGTCGGCAGATCGAGCAGGGTGGGATCTACGTGAACCAGCAGCGGGAGACCGCCGACCGCGCGCTGGTCGACGGCGACTGGCTCGCCGGCGGCAATCTGCTGCTGCGAAAAGGAAAGAAGGATTACGCGTTGCTGCGGGCGGGTTCCGCCTAAATCACTCCGTCCAGCACTTCGATCACCCGCTCCATCTCCTCCGCCGTGTTGTAGAGGTGCGGCGACAGCCGGATCGCCCCCTCCCGCAGCGAGCACACGACGTGCGCCCGCTTCATGGCGTGATACGATTCCACGGCACGCTCCGGGGCGAGGCAGAGGATCGCCGAGCGGTGGCGGTCTTCGCGCGGGGAGACGATGCGGACGCCACGGGCGTCGGCCCAGCGCAGCAACGGCTCGTGCAGGCTGCGGGTCACCTCCGCGATCCCGGCGATTCCCACCTCCAGCAGCAGCTCGACCGACTGCGTGAACCCGTAGAAGTCCTGAAACGGCAGGGTGATCATTTCGAAGCGCCGGGCGTCGGCGCGGAAATTCGGACTGTATTCGGTGAGGCGCGAGAAGTCGTCCGTCCCCTCGAACGCCATCCACCCGGGCATGGCGGGCTCGAGCTGGGGAATCAGCTCCTTCCGCACGTACACGAAGCCCGACCCCCACGGCGACAGCAGCCACTTCTGACCGCCACACGCCAGGATGTCCACCGGCGTCTCCCGCACGTCGAGCACGGAGTTGCCGATCCCCTGGATGCCGTCCACCACCAGGTACGTGCCGTTGGCGCGGGCGGCGGCGGAGAGCTTCTTGAGATCCGCCCGATACCCGTTGGAGAACTGCACGAACGAAACGGCGAGCAGCTTCACTCGCGGGTCGCGCAGCACGGACAGGAGGAAGTCCTCGTCGGGCCACCCTGCGGCGGTACAGGGTGCGAGCGTGACGTCGATCCCCTGTTTGCGGAGCAGCAGCCAGGGGTAGACGTTCGCCGGAAACTCCTTGTCGCTCACGACGACGCGATCCCCCGCCGCGAGCGGCAGCGCGCGGGCCGCGAGATTCAATCCGTAGCCGGTGTTGATGGCGAGAGCGATCTCGCCCGTGTCGGCGTTGATCAGCCGGGCGGCGACGTCGCGCGCCGCCTGCAGGCCCGCCTGGAGGTCCCGGTCGGGGAGGAGATGGGGAGCGGTCCGCTTGGCGTTGAAGGCGTCGAGAATGACGCGCGTGCGCTCGGGGATCGGCCCGGTCGACGCGTTGTTGAGGTAGACGGTGTCGGCCGTCCAGGGAAACTCGCTCGCCCGCAGCTGCCTCAGCGACTCGCGTAGCGCCTTCACCGAGGCGGGGTGGACGGCCAGGTGCGTCATCCGGGACGCACCTCAAGCGCGTCGCGCAAACCATCACCCACGAGGTTGACGCCGAGCACGGTGAGCCCGATCGCGAGCCCGGGGACGATGCTCACCCACGGGGCTGCGCGCAGCAGGTCGCGGCCATCGGCCACCATCGCTCCCCACGACGGCGTGGGAGGCCGGGCCCCCAACCCCACAAAGGAGAGCGCCGCCTCGGCCATGATGGCGCCCCCGACCCCGAGCGTGGCGGCCACGATCACCGGCGCGAGCACCCCCGGCAGGAGGTGCCGCCACACGATGCGGGCGTCGCTCGCCCCGAGGGCGCGCGCCGCCTGCACGTAATCGCGTACGCGCAGCGACAGGACCTCGCCCCGCACGAGGCGCGCCATCCCCGCCCACCCCACGATTCCGATCACGACGAACACGACGGGGAGTGACGGATTCACCGCTGCGGCGATCGCGATCAGGAGGAGCAGCGACGGAAAGGCGAGGGTCACATCGGCCAGCCGCATCAGCACCCCGTCGACCCACCGCCCATAGTACCCGGCGACGAGTCCCAGGCCGACGCCCGTGACCGACGCCACCGTCTGGCTCACGAGCCCGACCGTGAGCGAGAGACGGGCACCGAACAGCAGGCGGGCGAGGAGGTCGCGACCCTGCACATCCGTTCCCAACCAGAACTCACGCGACGGCGCCCGCAGGCTGTTGGCGAGCGATCCGTGCAACGGATCCGCCGGAGCGATCCAGGGGGCGGCCAGGGCCAGCACGGTGAGTGTCGTCACAATACCGAGGCCAATGAGGGCCCAGCGATCGCGGGAGAAACGCTGCCAGTGGCGTGGCGCTTGCATGGGGGACGTGACTACGTTACTCGGGACTCGAGCCCCAAATCAAGCGGAAACTCGCGGTGAGACCCGGTACACGCTTCACCCTCGTCCTCGGGGGCGGCGGCATGAAAGGACTCGCGCACATCGGCGTGCTCGAGGCGCTGCTGGAGCGCGGCCTGAAGCCCGCCCACATCGTGGGCTGCAGCGTCGGCTCGCTGGTCGGCGCGGCCTGGTCGGCGGGGAAGAGCATCCCCGAGCTGAAAGACATCGCCATCAATCTGAAGCGCAAGGACGTCTTCCAGATCGCGCACGCCGACATGGCGCTCAAGCGGATGCGCTCCCCCGCGCTGTTTCGCCGCGAGCCGCTGGCGCTCCTGATTCAGCGCCTCGTCGGACCGGCGACGTTCCAGGACCTGGACATCCCGGTGATCATGAACACCGTTGACATCAATTCCGGGATGCAGGTGCTGTGGGGACTGCCGGGGCTGGACGACATCCCGGTGTGCGATGCGGTGTTCGCCTCCTGCGCGCTTCCCGGCTACCTGCCGCCCCACGACATCCGCGGGCGCTATTTCGTCGATGGTGCGACGATGGACAACCTCCCGATTACCGCCTCGCGCGCGCTCGACGGCGAGCTGATCTTCGCGGTCGACGTGTCTGCCTCCAGCACCCTGCGCGAGGACACGCAGGACGAAGGATTCGCCTCGGTGTTCGGCCGCGCCACCGAAATCGCGATGCAGTCCCTGCTCGAGACGCGGTTGCGCTATTGGACCACGCCGCCGGTCTACTACATCCATCCGCGCGTCGAGCACGTGTCGATGTTCTCGTTCGACAACCTGCGCGAGGTCGTGGAAGAAGGGTACCGCGCCACGAACGATGCGCTCGATCGCCCGGCGACCTGGCCCGAGCGCGGCGCGGACGGTGTCTACCCGCGGCGCCACGTGATCGTCCACGTGGAACGCGATCGCTGCGTCGGCTGCGGCGCCTGCCTGTTCCAGGGGCCACCCGGGCTGTTCGTGCTCGATTCCGGCGGCAAGGCGGTCGTGACGCAGCCGGAGCAGGAGTGGTCCCCCGCCAGTGGTGGATTCATCCGCCACTGCCCGACCTACGCCATCAGCGCTCGCCCAATGCCGAGCGCGCAGGAGATGCGCAAGTCGGGTTGAAGTAACGCACGTTTTGAGCGCTGTCATTCATCTTCCTACACATCCACATCGGCGTATTTCTTGCGAAAGCGCGCGCGGCAGGACGGAGCGCGACGCCGTTGACCCCACCGGGTTCCGCCTGATCAGCGACTCACCCCTGCAGTTGCACCCGTTCGGCGTGTTGCTACGGGGTGTGGTGTTTGCGCCACAGTGCGAGAATTGCCGGAGGGCAGCGCTTGACCATCGAACCGAGCGGCGTGGCCGCGAATCGCATTCCCACGCTGGCCCAGGGAGAGGCACCACTCGGCGCCGAGCGACCGATCCGCGATCGGCCCAGCCCGAGAACGATCGATCCGAGCGTGCGCCCGGTGGCGCGCGGCAAGTTCCTCTTTGTCGGCACCGAGAAATTCCACGTCCGCGGCGTGACCTACGGCACGTTTCGCCCCCAGACGGATGGGGTCGAGTTTCCGCTCCCCGAAATCGTGGAGCGCGATTTCGCGCTGATGTCGGCGCATGGTGTGAACTCCTGCCGCACCTACACCGTGCCGCCCCGCTGGATGCTGGACGCGGCATCGCGCCATGGCCTCCGTCTCCTCGTCGGCATCCCGGTCGAGCGCCACATCGGATACCTCACCGATCGCAAAGGCGCGCCCGACACCGCACGCGTGGTGCGCGCCGGCGTGGCCGCGTGCGCCGGTCACCCGGCGGTGCTGGCCTACGCGATCGGGAACGAGATTCCGGCTTCCAGCGCACGGTGGCACGGGCGCCGCGAGGTGGAGCGGTTTCTCGAGCGACTCTATCGCGCGGTGCGCGCCGAGGATCACGCGGCGCTCGTGACGTACGTGAATTATCCGTCGACCGAGTACCTCGATCTCCCGTTTCTCGACTTCGTCAGTTTCAACGTCTTCCTGGAATCCCGCGCGCCACTCGCCGCCTATCTCGCGCGGCTGCACCACATCGCGGGGGAGCGGCCGCTCGTGCTGACGGAGGTCGGTCTCGACAGTCTGCGCAACGGTGACGCCGCGCAGGCGCGCACGCTCGACTGGCAGATCCGCACGAGCTTCGCGGAAGGATGCGCCGGCCTGTACGTGTATTCGTGGACCGACGAGTGGTATCGCGCCGGGGAGGACGTATTCGACTGGAAGTTCGGCCTCACCGATCGGGACCGCCGCCCGAAGCCCGCCCTGGCGGCGGCTCAGGGGGCCTTCGACGACACGCCCTTCTCCGCCGACGTGCGCTGGCCACGCGTCTCGGTCGTCGTCTGCACCTATAACGGACAGCGGACGATCCGTGACTGCATGGAAGGACTGCGCCGCCTGCGCTACCCCGACTTCGAAGTGATCGTCGTCAATGACGGCTCGACTGATCGGACCCGGAACATCGTCGAGGAGTACGACGTCCGGTTGATCAGCACCGAGAACCGTGGTCTCTCGAACGCGCGCAATACCGGGTGGCAGGCGGCGACCGGCGAAATCGTGGCGTACATCGACGACGACGCCTACCCGGACCCCGATTGGCTCACGCACCTCGCGGCGACGTTCCTGCGCAGCTCGCACGTCGGCGTGGGAGGCCCGAACATCGCGCCGCCGGGCGACGGCAAGATCGCGAAGTGCGTCGCGCTGGCGCCGGGCAACCCGACCCACGTCATGCTCACCGACCGGGAAGCGGAGCACATCCCCGGATGCAACATGGCGTTCCGGCGAGCCGCCCTGGCGGCGGTCGACGGATTCGATCCGCGCTTCCGGGTCGCGGGCGACGATGTGGACATCTGCTGGGCGTTGCGGGAGCGGGGCGGCACACTCGGGTTCAGCCCGGCCGCCGTCGTCTGGCACCACCGGCGCAATTCGCTGCGGGCATACTGGAGACAGCAGGTCGGCTACGGCCGCGCAGAGGGATTGCTCGAGCGGAAATGGCCGGAGAAGTACACGTCCACGGGACAGATCGCCTGGGCGGGTCGTCTCTACGGAATGGCATCGCTGCCGGCGGCGCCGTGGCGGGTCGCGCGCATCTACCACGGGATCTGGGGGTTCGCGCCGTTCCAGCGGCTGTACGCGCCGGCCCCGACCTGGCTGGGCGCGCTGGCGCTCGCACCGGAGTGGTACGTCCCGATCCTCGCCTTGATGGTCGTGGCCGGTCTGGGGATCGCCTGGACGCCACTCCGCCTCGCCATCCCGCTGCTCGCGCTCGCGACGCTGCCACTGATGCTGCGCGCCGCCGTTGCCGCCCGCATCGCATTCCCGCGGTCGCTCGCCCGTCGCCGGCTGCGCCAGCGCGCGTTGACCGCACTGCTTCACCTGCTCCATCCCCTCGCCCGGCTGTATGGACGGCTGACCAGGCCCACCGCCACGCGCTCGAGTGCCTGGGGACGCTGGGGTTCCGTCGCGTTGTGGTGCGAGCAGTGGCGCGATCCCGCCGAGCGCCTGAGCCGCATCGAAGCGGCGCTGCGCGGCCTCGGCGCCGCTACCCGCAAGGGCGGTGACTTCGAGCGCTGGGACCTGGAAGTCCGCGGCGGCATGCTCGGCGGAGCCCGGCTGTTGATGGCGGTCGAGGAACACGGCCGCGGCATGCAGCTGGTGCGCGTGCGCTGGTGGCTCCGGCCCAGCGCGGCCGGCGGCGCGCTGGCGATCGGTCTCGCCGCCATCGCGGTGGCCGCCCTCAGTACCGCGGCATGGATTCCGGCGGTCGTCTTCGGAGCGGCGGCGCTGTGGTGCGCGTGGCACGAGACAGCCGACTGCGCTCGAGCGGCGGCAGACATCCGCCGCGCGGTTTCCCGGGCGGGAGACGACTGAGCCCCGATGAGCGCCGCTTACAGCGATCTGACGCTGTACCGCCGGCTCTTGCTCCAGGCTAGGGCCTACTGGCCGCACCTGGCCACGCTCTTCGCGCTCAGCCTCCTCGCGACGCCCGTGGCCCTGCTCGCCCCGGTGCCGCTGAAGTTGGTGGTCGACAGCGTGTTGGGCTCGCGGCCCCTGCCCCACCTGCTCGCCCTCTGGTTTCCGAGGGCGGGAAGATCACCCGACGCCGTCCTCGCGCTTGCGATCGGCCTGCTCATCGCGATTACGCTGCTCTCCCAGCTCCTCGCTATCGCGACCAATTGGCTGCGGGCCTACATCGGGGAGTATCTCGTGCTCGGGTTTCGGGCCCGCCTGCTCGAGCAGGGGCAGCGGCTGTCCCTCTCCTACCACGACTCAAAGGGAACCGTCGACACTGTCTACCGAATCCAGCAGGACGCAACGACGCTGCAGTACGTCGCGGTCGACGGCTTCATTCCCTTCGTCTCCGCCGCAATCTCGCTCGCGGCGATGCTCGTCGTGACGGCTCGTCTCGACTGGCAGCTGGCGCTCGTCGCCCTCGCGATCTCCCCTGTGCTGTTCATCCTGTCACGCACGTATCGCCCGCGCATGCGGCGACAGGGACGGGTGGTCAAGAAGCTCGAGAGCTCGGCGATGTCGGTGGTGCAGGAGATCCTCAGTGCCCTCCGGGTCGTCAAAGCGTTCGGGCAGGAGCGCCGCGAGACCGACCGCTTCGCCGCGCGCGCCCGCGAGGGCGTCGTGGCCCGGCTGCGCCTCGCGCTGATGGAAGGACGGTTCGGGCTGATGATCGGTCTCACGAGCGCCGTCGGCACGGGCGCCGTGCTGTTCATTGGCGTCGGGCACGTCCGCGCCGGCGTCCTCACGCTGGGCGAGTTGCTGATGGCGATGAGCTATCTGACACAGCTGTACGCGCCGCTCTCCACCATCAGTCGCAAGGCCGCCAGCCTGCAGAATTACCTCGCCTCCGCCGAGCGCAGCTTCGCCCTGCTGGATGAAACGCCCGATGTGCCCGAACGCCCCGCCGCCCGGCCCCTCGATCGGGCGCGTGGCGTCATCGAGTTCGAGAACGTCACGTTCGGCTACGATCCCGGGCAGCCGGTCGTGCACGACGTGTCCTTCAGCGTCGCACCGGGGACACGCGTCGCGATCATGGGCGCCACGGGAGCGGGGAAGACGACACTCGTGGGCCTGCTCACGCGATTCTACGATCCCACGAGCGGGACCGTCCGGCTGGACGGCGTCGATCTGCGGGATTATCGAGTGGCCGATCTGCGGCGGCAATTCGCCGTCGTGCTGCAGCACCCCCTGCTCTTCTCCACCAGCATCGGAGAGAACATCGCATACGGGCGGCCCGGAGCCGCACACGCGGACATCGTCGAGGCCGCCGCGGCGGCTGGGGCTCACGAATTCATCGAGCGGCTGCCGAACGGATATGACACCCAGGTGGGCGAGCTCGGCCAGAAGCTCTCGGGCGGCGAGCGGCAACGCATCGCGCTGGCGCGCGCCTTCCTTCGAGATGCGCCCCTCCTCATCCTCGACGAGCCCACCAGCTCGGTGGACCTCAAGACCGAGGCGGTGATCCTCGAAGCACTCGAGCGCCTGATGCGGTCGCGCACGGTGTTTCTGATCACGCATCGCCCGAGCAGCTGGGCCCTGTGCGATCTCTGGCTGCAGCTCGAGCACGGTCGATTGATCCGGCAGGGCACGCCGGCTGCGCTGCGGGCGGGTGCCGTCGCCGAGGGGGGACGGTGAAGCCACCGATCGCGGTCCTGCACGAGCGTCTGGACTCGCACCCCGCGCTCATCGCCTGGAGGGCATTCCAGTCGCGCCAGGCGCCGGCGCAGCGCATCGACGTGCTGCGCCAGCACGGGGCCACGGCAGTGTATCGGCTGGTCGGCGCCGGCGCCGAATCGGGCACGGTGATCGCCAAGCGCGTGCCGCCCGCCAAGGCGCGACCGGAGCGCACCATGTACGAGCGCGTGCTTCCACACCTGCCCGTGACGGCGCCGCGATTTCACGGCGCACTCTCGGCTGACGGATCCGACGGGGAGACGTGGCTCTTCCTCGAAGACGTTGGCGGCGAGCGTTACTCCGACACGCGCCCCGATCACCTCGCGTTGACGGCTCGCTGGGTCGCGCGCCTGCACGGCTCGGCCCGCCAGGTCGCCGCCGCCCGCGGCCTTCCCGATGGCGGACCGGATCGCTACCGCGGGCACCTGACATCGGCCACAGAGAAGCTGGAGCGGCGCCTGTCCGGCCCCGATCTCGCTGGGGCGGACGTGACACTACTGCGCGGGATCGCCGATCTGCTCGAGGGACTGGCGGCCCGATGGAGTGAGGTCGAGGATATGTGCGTCGGACTCCCCGCCACCGTCGTCCACGGCGACTTCCGCCCGAAGAACGTCTACCTCCGACCCGCCGGAGAACGGCTCGCGTGCTACCCGATCGATTGGGAAACCGCCGGCTGGGGTGTGCCGGCGGCCGACCTGACGCGGATCGACGCCGCGGTCTACTGGTCGGTCGCGCGCGAATGGCGCGAGGGCCTGAGTCTCGACACCGTGCTCCACCTCGCGCACCTCGGGCAGGTGTTCCGCACACTCGCGGCGATCGACTGGGAGTGCACCAGCTTGCGGTTCGCGACGCGTGAGCAGATTTCCCGGCCCCTCGCGAGCCTGGCGGTGCTGACGCCGCGGCTGACCGACGCCGTGCAGCTGTCGGGGATGCCCGCATGACGCTCGTGGCGAATGGGGAGTTGCGCATGGCCGTCCCCGCGGACCGGCTGCCGGACGGCAGCGAGGTGACCACCGCCCTCGAGACCGCCTGTGGCGCGCCGCGGGGCGCGATCCGGGTCACGTCCGTCCGACAGCTGAAGACGAACGTCTATCGGGTGGAGTGCTGCTCCGGGCCCGATACGCCCACGCAGTCGTTCGTGCTCAAGTCGTGCAATCCCGGACTGGCGCGGCATAATCAGCTCGTTGCCCGGCGCTGGCTCCCGCTGCTCGATCTTTCGGAGGGCGCCGCGCGACTCGAGGGATCGGCCGCCGATCCGCGCGGCGAGCGGATCTGGCTCGTTTACGAGGACCTCGGGCTCGCCCGACTCGACGCATGCATGGCCGATCGCCCCCGCATCGCCGCCGCGATCGACTTGATCGCGACGCTGCACATCCGGTCCGCCGAGCACCCGATGCTGCCCGATTGCCGGGCGCACGGAGGCGATCTCGGCGAGGCCTACCTGATCGCGAACGTGCGCGACGCGGTCCGGGCGCTCGAGCAGGTGCGCCCTCCGCACATCGGGCTCTCGCCGGTGCACCAGCGCGTCCGGGACCGCCTGCTGTCGCGCCTGCGGTTGCTCCAGGACGAGCTCCCCCGGCGTGTGCGGCTGATGGAACAGGAGGGGGGACCGGAGGTGCTCCTGCACGGGGATCTGTGGACGACGAACGCGTTCGTCACCGCTGGCCCGGATGGCTGGCGGGCGCGACTCGTGGATTGGGATCACGCCGGCGTCGGCCGGGCGAGCTACGACCTCTCCACCTTCCTGCTGCGGTTCCCGTCCGACGAGCGGGCCTGGATTCTCGACCGCTACCGGTCAGCCGTGAGTACCCGGTGGGATCTGCCGGGGAACCGGGACCTGAATGCGCAGCTCGAGACGGCGGAGCTGGCGCGCTATGCCAACCGGGCGATCTGGCCGGCGGTCGCGTGGCTCGTGGACGGCGCGGACTGGGCATTCGAGGAGCTGGCCATGGTCGCGGGGTGGTTCGACGACTGGCGGCCGGTGCTATGACGAAGCTTCTCATCGTAAACGCCGACGACTTCGGCGCGAGCCCCGGCACCAACCGCGGCATCATGGAGGCCCATTTGCGCGGCATCGTGACGAGCACGAGCCTCCTGGTCGGCGCGGCGGCGAGCGGCGAGGCCGCCGAACTGGCCGACTTCGCCCCCGACTTGAGCGTCGGACTGCATGCCGATCTCGACGGGGTCGACCCGGCGCAGATCACCGCTGCGCTGGAGCGCCAGCTCGATCGCTTCGAGGCGTTGACCGGCGCGGAGCCGACCCACCTCGACACCCACCACGATGCGCACCGTGACGCGCGCGTCTTCTCCACGGTGGTCGAGTTCGCGCGGCGGCACGGGCTCCGGCTTCGCGGGCATGCGCGGATCCATGTCTGCACGAAGTTCTACGGCCAGTGGGGCGGCGAGACGCACCTCGAACAGATCAGCGTGGCGGGACTCGAGCGGGTGCTCGCCGACGCCCGGGACCCGGTGACCGAGCTGACGTGTCACCCGGGGTATCGCGACGCGTCGTTGCGGTCGAGGTACGACGCGGAGCGAGAGACGGAAGTCCGGACGCTCTGCGATCCGGCGGCCCGGGACCTCGTGTCGAGACTGGGCTTCCGCCTCGCCGGCTTCCACGACCTGGCGGGCGCCACCGCCAGCTCCCCGGTGTAGCGGGGCGGCGACCGTGGCCACTGTGGTCGTGTCCTGCTACAACGTCGCCAGTTTCCCCGAAGGCGGCGGGCACTTCTGGGTCTACATGCAGTACGTCCTGGCGCTCCGCGCTGCGGGATGCGAGGTGTACTGGCTGGAGCGGTTCCGACGCGGCAAAGACCCCGCGAAGGACGATCGAGCCAGGGCCGCGTTCTTCGAGCGCATGTCGCGCTTCGGCATGGATGGGAAGATCCTGCTGTATACGCAGGATGACGCGGCGGCCGGCGGCGAGCCGGTCCTCGAGTTCGTGGGGATCTCGCGCCGCGACGCCGAGGCGGCGCTGCGGCGGGCGGATCTGCTCCTCAATTTCCATTACGCCATCGATCCGCGGCTGCTCGCGTGCGTCCGTCGCACTGCGCTCGTGGACATCGATCCCGGCCTCCTGCAGGTGTGGATCAGCACCGGCCAGCTGCGCGTCCCGCCGCACGACTGCTACCTGACGATCGGCGAAACCGTCGGCACGCACGCGGCGCGCTTCCCCGACTGCGGTGTCTCGTGGGTCCGATTCCGGCCGCCCATCTGCCTCGACTTCTGGCCCTACGCCTACGACCCCGGTCCGGCCCCGTTCACGACCGTGGCCGGATGGTGGTCCGGACAGTGGGTGCGGGACATCGAGAATGGACGGGAAGTGCTGTACGAGAACACGAAACGGATCTCCTTCCTCGAGTTCGTGGAAGCGCCGGCGCGCACCAGCCAGCCGCTGGAGCTCGCCCTCTATCTCGCGGCGAACGACGGTGACGATCTCGCGTTGTTGCGGCGCCACGGATGGCGGATCGCGCGCTCGCAGGACGTCGCCGGAACGCCGGAGCACTATCGCGACTACATCCAGCATTCGCGGGGTGAGTTCAGCTGCGCCAAGCCGTCCTGCATGCGGTTGCAGAATGCCTGGATCTCGGACCGCACGCTCTGCTACCTGGCGAGCGGCAAGCCCGCGGTCGTCCAGCACACCGGCCCGAGCGACTATCTCCCCGACGGCGTCGGGCTGCTGCGCTTCAAGACCCTCGATGAAGCCGTTGCGGCCCTCGATCGGGTCAACGCCGATTACGAGCGGCACGCCCGGGCGGCGCGGGAGATCGCCGCCACCTGGTTCGACGGCACGGCGGTCCTCGAGCATATCCTCAATGCGACGCTGGGAGCACCCGCATGTTGATCCTGACCGTCACGGCGCTGGCCCTGCAGGGGACCCAGTCCCTCCCGACCCGCGGGGACGTGGGCGGCCGTGCCGTGCCGACGGTGTCGGCGGTCCGGGTCGACCGGTCACCGGTGGTCGACGGTCGCCTCGACGATCCGGCCTGGAAATCGGCGACAATCGTGGCGGGCCTCGTGCAGAGCGACCCGGACGAAGGGCGAGCAGTTTCCGAGTCCACCGAGGTGCGCATCGTGTACGACCACGCCGCGCTCTACATCGGCGCCCGGATGTTCGATCGCGACCCGCACGCCATCGTCCGGCTGCTGGGGCGGCGCGACGTCGCGACGCCGAGTGACGAGTTTCAGGTCCTGCTCGATACCTATCACGACCGGCGCACGTCGTTTCTCTTCGCCGTGAGCTCGAGCGGCGTACAGCGCGATGCCGTGGCGGGCGACGACGGCGCGGACTTCGACGATTCCTGGGACGCCGTGTGGCAGTCCGCCACGAGCGTGGACTCGCTCGGCTGGACGGTGGAGATGCGGATTCCGTTTTCGCAGCTGCGCTTTTCCAAGGCGCCCAACCAGGTGTGGGGCGTGCGGTTCGTGCGGTGGATCCAGCGCAAGAACGAGCTCGCGCTCTACCCGTTCGTTCCAAAGACGGAAAGCGGCGTCGCTTCGCGCTTCGCGCAGCTCGTGGGGTTGCGCGATTTGAACGACGCCCGGGGCGTCGAGATCCTGCCCTATACCGTGGGGCGGCAGCGGTTCGACCAGCCGCAGCCCCGCGATCCCTTCGATAACGGCCACACGGTGTTCGGCGGCGCCGGACTCGATGTCAAAGCGGGCCTGTCACCCAGCTTCACGCTCGATCTCACCGCCAATCCCGACTTCGGCCAGGTGGAGCTCGACCCGGCGTTCGTGAACCTCACCGCGTTCGAGCAGTTCCTCACCGAGCACCGACCCTTTTTCGTCGAAGGGGCGTCGCTCTTCTCGTTCGGAAGCACCGGCGGGGGGATCAATCCGCGCTTCGATACGCCGCTCCTGTTCTACTCGCGGCGCATCGGCCGCCCGCCCGAGGGGGAGCCGACGTCGTCGGGGGACTTCACCGACATGCCGGAGAACACCACGATCCTCGGCGCCGCGAAGTTGAGCGGCAAGACCGCGAACGGCTGGTCGGTCGGGACGGTGGAGGCGCTCACGGCGCGGGAATTCGCGACCGTGGTCGACACCACCACGGGCGCCCGGCACTCCGATGAAGTCGAGCCGCTCACGAACTACTTCGCCACCCGCCTGAAGCGCGACTTTGGCGGCGGGACGACCACGCTGGGATTCGTGGGAACGGGCGTGCACCGGGTCCTCGACCAGCCCGCGCTCGATTTCCTCAGCTCGGACGCGTACGCCGGCGGGGTGGACTTCGTGCACAGCTGGGGAGATCGTGCGTATTCCCTGGCCGCGAGCGTCGGCGGCTCGTTGGTGCGTGGCGACACGATGGCGATCAGCGAGTTTGAGCAGGCATCAGACCGCTACTACCAGCGGCCCGACGCCCGGCACTACCGTTTCGACTCCGCGGCTACCTCACTCAGCGGGATCGCCGCGGACGTCTACCTCAATAAGGTGGGCGGCAACTGGGTGTGGTCCCTGGCGGGGAATACGATGACGCCGGGCTTCGAAGTGAACGACCTGGGCTTCCAGGAGCGGGTCGACATCGCCTCGCTTTTCGGCGCCGGCGGATACAAGTGGACACACCCGGGGCGGGTGTTCCGCCTGGCCTACGCGTACCTCTCGACCAAGTCGAGCTGGAACTACGATGGCGACTTGATCCATCGATCGGTCAACGTCTACTCCTTCGGTCGGTTTCGAAATTTCTGGGAGGCGGATTTCAGTCTCACCATGAACGCCCAGGTGCTGGACGATCGGTTGACGCGCGGTGGTCCGCTGGCGAGCTCGCCGGCCGGGTGGACGGCGGCGGCCGAGGCGTATACCGACAACCGCAAAGCCGTCAGCGCATACGCCTATGCCTCCTATACGCGGAACAGGGTTGGTGGGTGGTACTTCAGCACCCTGCCATCCGTCACGGTGCGGCCGAGCAGGTCGCTCTCGTTGAGTCTGGGGGTGGAATACGATGCGGGGTGGGATGCCGCCCAGTATGTCCAAACCGTTCCCGACTCGACCGCGACCGTCACATTTGGCAGCCGCTACGTCTTCGCCGCGTTGCACCAGAGCAGTGCCGCCGCCACGCTGCGCCTCAACGCAGCCTTCACGCGCTCCTTGAGCCTGCAGCTGTATGCGCAGCCGTTCACCTTCATCGGCAAATACGATCACTTCTCAGAGCTCTACGCTCCGCGGACATACTTCTTCAACGAGTACGGGGTCAACAACAAGTCCACCATCGTCAACAACGGGGACTCGTACACGGTCGACCCCGACGGACCCGGGCCCGCCCCGGCGTTCACCATCGACAACCCGAATTTCCGCAGCCGCTCGTTCCGCTGCAACGCGGTGCTGCGCTGGGAATACCGTCCCGGCTCCACGATCTTCTTCGTCTGGAGCCAGACTCGCTCCGGCGACTTCACAGGCGTCAACACCAACCTGGTGGGCGACCTGGGCCAGGCGACCTTCCTCGATCGCCCGACCAACGTGCTGCAGATCAAGGTGAACTACTGGCTGCGGCCCTAGGGGCGGCGGAACTCCGAGTCGATGCGGAGAAAATCGCGGCTCACCCGCTCCCAGTTGAAGTAGGTCTCCACCGCCTTCCGACCCGCGGCGCCCATGCGCCGGCGCAGCGGCTCGTCCGAGAGCAGGCGATTGACGGCCACCGCGACGGCTGCGGGAGATTCGGGATCGACGAGCACCCCCGTTTCGCCGTCCCGCACCGCGTCGGCGACGCCGCCCGAGCGACCGCCGACGACCGCCACGCCGGAGGCCTGGGCCTCGACGAGCGAGATCCCGAACCCCTCGGCCAGGAGCTCGTGATAGCGCGACACTCCCACGTAGAGATCCGCGGCGTTGTAGAGGGCCGGCAGGTCCGCATCCGGGACGAAGCCGAGGAATTTCACGGCGTGATGCACGCCGGCCTGTCCCGCAATGCGCGCCAGCTCGTCGCCGCGGGGACCGATGCCGGCGACCGCGTAGCGCACACCGGGATACAGCGCCCGGATCGCCGGGAGCGCCCGGATGACCGTGTCGATCCCCTTGTGCCACTCGAGTCGCGCGACGGTGAGGAGCCACGGTCCGCCCTCGAGCCCGTAGCGACTGCGCACCTCGCGCGCATCGATCCCCGGACGGAACTGGCCCGGCTCCGTGCCGAGGGGGACGACCTGCACCCGCGCCGCGAGGTCGGGCCGGCCGAGCCCCTCGTAGATGCGACGCGCCAGGGAGGCCGTCCAGGTACTGTTGGCTACGAGTACGGTGGCCCCCGTAACGAGTGCGGAAGCGGTCCACCGCTTGAAGCGGCTCTTGCCGATCTTGTGATCGAGCAGCAGCAGCTCCGTCCCGTGCACGACGACGCCGTAGGGAACGCCATGACGTTTGGCCAGCCACCACGCGGGGTACGCGGCAGGCTTGAGCTCGCCACACCAGGCGAAGCCGAAGTGACGTCGTCGCTCGAGCCGGGACGCGCGCGCCGTCCATAACGCCAACCCGTTGATGGTGCGCAGCCGCGTCGCCCGGATGCCGGCGCGATCGATGGTCTGGGGAAACTGCCGGTCGCTCGCCGCGCTCCCCTCATAGGCGCCCGTCGACACCACGAGCGTCTGCGCCGGGTAGCGCAGCGCCAGCTCTCCCATCATGCGCGCGATGCCGCCGCCGTGCGGCGGGAAGTTGAACGACAGGAGGAGAGTGGTCAGGCGACCTGCGCTTCGATTTCCCTCAGGTCCCGGATGACGCGGTCCCAGTTGTAGAACGTCTCGACCGCCTTGCGGCCGGCCACGCCCATCCGGCGCGCGAACAGCTGGTCGCCCAGCACGCGCTCCAAGGCTTGTCCCACCGCTGCGGGCGCGTCCGGATCCACGACGAGACCGGTCTCCCCGTCCTGCACCGCTTCGGCGAGGCCGCCACTCCGCCCCGCGATGACGGGGATCCCGCACGCCGCGGCCTCGGCGAGAGCCACTCCGAAGCCCTCGATTTGGCTTCCCTCGCCGTGGCGCGTCACCCCGAGGTACACCTCGGCGGCGTTGTAGAGCGCCGGGAGATCGGCATCCGGGACGGAGCCGACGAACCGCACGGCATCGGCGATACCCAGCTCCTGTGCCCGCTTCTTCAGGGCATCGCGCTTCTTGCCGCTGCCGACGACGACGTAGTGCAAATCGATGCCACCGCGCCGCACCCGGGCCACGGCGTCGAGCGCGACGTCGACACCCTTATACGACTCGAGCCGCGCCACCGTCAGCGCCCAGCGGCCGCCGTTCAGGCGATAGCGCTGCCGCACTTCGCGCGGATCGATGTCGGGGCGGAAGAGCTCCGGGTCCGTGCCGAGTGGCACGACCCGGACCCGCTCCGCCTGCGGATCGAGCCCCAGCTCGCGCAGCACCTTCTGCGCCTGCTCCCGCGTCCAGTGGCTGTTGGCGACGACCGCGGCAGCCGACTTGAGCAGCGCCTTCGCCGACTTGCGGGCAAAGGGCTTGTGGTGGATCGCGTGCAGCTCGGCCAGGAGATCGCCGCCGTGGACCAGCACCCCGTACTGGATCCCGACGCGCTCGTGCGCCCATTTCGCGGGGTAGGCCGCCGGACGTACCGAGTCCGCCCAGGCGAAGCGCGGCTTGTGAGTTCGCGCGAGACTCACGACGCGGCGCGCCCAGAACATCAGCCCGGCGAACCCCTGCAGCGACCGGGTCGGAATCGGCAACCGATCGATCGTCGTCCCGCTATAGCGATTGTCGATTTCCAGCGAATCACGGTGCTGTCCGGTCGACACGAGCAGCTCTCCCGGGGGATAGCGCCTCGCGATCTCGCCCATGAGCCGGGATATACCGGTGACGATCGGAGGAAACTCGTCGGTCAGGAGAAAGGTCTTCGTCATCACGCGTTTCGCTCCAGATCCCAGAGCCTGGCGTATTTCAGGAACACGCTCACGCCCGCGAGTCCACAGAGGACGAGACCACGCCATCCTTCGAGCAATCCCAGCTGCAGGAAGTAGGTGCGGAAGAACTGCCACGCCGGCCGCACCACGAGATCGGCGACGCGTGCCCGGCGGCCCCTATCCTTGAGATCGGCGGCGCCCCATTCCGCGTACTGCACCAGTTTGCGCACGTGATGGGAAAGGTCCTTATAGGGAGTGTGAGCGAGGGGGTAGACCAGCCGTCCGACATCCCGCACCGGCTCGAGTCCCTCGTGGACGCGCTTCTCGATGAAACGGCGGTCTCGCTGAAAGAACCGCACTGCCCACGCATCGCCCCATCCAGCGTGTCGCATCAGGCGACCGAGATAGACGTTGTTGCGTCGCACCGCGTAGGCCTCATGTCGCGCGCCGTTTGCTCCGTCACCCGCGAGTTGGGTCAGCTCCGCTGCCAGCTCCGGTCCGATGCGTTCGTCGGCGTCCAGCGCGAAGACCCAGCGATTGCGGGCACGGCCGATCGCCGCATTGCGTTGCGCCGCGATCGTGACTCCCGGCACCTCGAGCACCGTCGCCCCCGCCATCCGGGCAAGCTCCGGGGTGCCGTCGGAGGAGCCGCCGTCGGCAACGAGCACCTCGTCCGCCCACCGCAGGTGGCCCACGCACGCGGCGATCTGTGCCGCCTCATTGAGCGTGGGGATGACGACCGTGATCGGCCCCGGCATCTCCAGAACTCTACATCGGGGCGTCCCGGCGGAGCAATTGGGCACGCCGCACCAGGGCCTCGTGATAGATGGCCTCGGTTCGCTGCGCCGTGCGCTCGACCGTGAATTCCCGCCGCACCAGTGCGCGGGCGGCATACGCGATCCGCTGCGCGAGGGCCGGGGGCCCGAGCATCGCGCTGAGAGCGTCGGCCCAGGCCCGGGGGTCGAGCGGCGGCACGAGCCGGCCGGTGACGCCGTCGCTGACGAGCTCGGGATTCCCGCCCGCGTCCGAGGCAATCACCGGCACGCCGAGCGCCATGGCTTCGAGCAGGGTCTGCGACAACCCCTCGATCCGGGACGGTAATGCCGCGACATCGGCGAGCTTGTAGAACGCCAGCGGCCGGGGAACGAACGGGATGAACACCGCCCGATGGCGTGACGGGAGATCCGCGGCCCGGGCCTGGAGCTCGGCATCCGGCTCCACGCCGACGCAGGCCAGCAGGGTGGGCGGCTCGACACCGGCCATCCCCGCCAGGAGCACGTGTTGATCCTTGCGACGCGATACGACGGCGACGACGCGGCGCCCCCCTACGTCGCCGAGCGCGGCGCGTGCCGCCGCCAGCTCCGCCGGCAGAACGGGCGCGTCGATCCGCGCCAGATCGATGCCGTTGGGGACGATGCGCAGCCGGTCGACGGGATGCCAGCGCCGCACCAGGGCCCGGGCGACAGCCCCGCTCACCGCGATGGTGCGATCGGCGGCGGCTCCGACGAGGCGCAGCTCGACCGGCGACGTCAGCGGCATCGTGCGACGGGTGACCACGAAGGCCGCCGGCAGGGCGCGGCGCAGCCGCAGCCAGGTGAGGGCGCGGCGGTCGCGAGTGGCGTGGGCATTGAGGACGTCGATGCCGCGCCCGGCGACGAGCCGGCCGAGCGCGGCGGCCAGCCGCCCGAGGCGCGTAAAGTCCAGCGCCACCACCTCCAGCCCGACCCCGCGGGCCAATCCGTAGAGCAGCGATTCGGCGCGGCAGCCAACGAGGACGCGGTGGCCGCGTCGCGCGAGCTGCTCGCTCAGGTTGAGAATGGATTGCGTGGAACCAGCGCCGTCGCCCTGAAACGTCAGCTGCAGAATCGTCCACGGGCCCTCGCGCATGCAGCGAAGCTAGTTGTACATTGGCGTCGATGCACATCACCGTGGTCTCGCACCACCGTCTTCCCGTCAAGGGATATGGCGGCACCGAGCGGATCGTGGTGGCTCTCGTGCGCGGCCTGGCGGAGCTCGGTCATCGCGTCACCCTCATCGCTCAGCCCGGCACCAGGATTCGCGAAGCGACGGTCGTCGAAGTGGCCGGATCGCGACTGCGCGATCCGGCGCTCGACCTGACGCCCTTCATCCCCAGGGACGCCGACATCGTGCACGCGCACCTCCCGGTGCGCCGGCTCCCGAAGGGGCCGCCCCTCCTCCAGACGATGCACGGCAACCTGAAGCACGGTGAGCCGGTGCCCCCCAACTGCATCTTTCTCTCCAAGAACCACGCCGCACGCCACGGCGCCACGGCGTTCGTCTATAACGGACTCGATCCCAATGAATTCCTGTTCCAGACTACGAAGCACGACTACGATTTCTTCATCGGATCGCTGCACAGCGCGAAGGGCTACCACTGGGCGATCGAGGGAGCGAAGCGGACCAACCGCCGCCTGCTGATCGCCGGGGGGTGGCGTCCGAGCTTCTCGATCAAGATTCGCTTCGTGGGCGAGGTCGACGGAAAGAAGAAGGCGGAGCTGTTGGCGGGCGCCCGATGTCTCTGGATGCCTGCCCAATGGGACGAGCCGTTCGGCCTCACCACGATCGAGGCGCTGTTCTCCGGAACCCCCGTGCTCGGCACGCGGCGAGGTGCGTTGCCGGAAGTCATCACTCCCGAGGTCGGGGCGTTGGGTGATACGCTCGAAGAGCTGGTCGAGGCCTCCCGCACCATCGCTTCACGCAAACCCGAAGCCTGCCGCGCTCACGCCGAACGCTACTTCACGCAACGCAAAATGACCGAGACGTATCTCGAGGTCTATCGACGGTTCTGCTCGACCGGAACCGTGCCTCCCGGGACTCCGACTCCGTGGAGTCAGACGACTTCATAATTTCGGAATTCGAATAGCCGGGCGCCGGTCAGCCGCTCGATCCAATCCGACACGTAGAAGCGCAGGTGCTCGGGACGGAAATGGCGCGGGCCGATCCGCCGCTCCGGGTCGATCATCCGCTCCCGCACCCACTCCTCTGCCGCACGCGGATGCGCGCCGGTGTAGGGCTTGAGCAGCGGCAACCATTCCAGGTAGCCGCGCTCCTGCTCGCGGGCCGAGCGCTCCCGGCTCCAGGGATAGATCGTCTTCGAAATCTCGAGCTTTTCCCGGATCGCCCGCGCGGGCCGGGCCCAGCCGTAATGGAACATGCGCGCCCCGGTCGGCCGGGCGCGGATCCTCCGGAACTCGGGCCCGACGCGAAATCCCTGCGCCCCCTGATAGGGCCGGATGTCGTGTCCCAGCCGGATGCAGCGCACCTCGCGGCGGTACCAGCGCCGATTGGTGGCGATCACGTTGAAGCCGCCGTAGAAATGGAGGTAATCGACGAGCAGCCCCTCGATGCGCTGGTCCGCATCCCATGCGCGGGTCTTCTCGCGCAACAGCCGCGCTCCGCTCTCCTCGAGCACCTCGTCGGCCTGGATGTAGATCCCCCACGACCCCCGGCACGCCGCCATCGCCTTGAGCGTTTCCTGCGACAACATCTCGTTCTTCTTGGTGAAGTCCCACACGCTGTCGAGGATGCGCACGCGTGGGTCGTCGACCGACGCGACGAGGTCGCGGGTGTCGTCCTCCGATTTGCCCACGTTCACGACCACTTCGTCGCACACCTCGAGCACCGACCGGATCGCGGGAACGATCGGGAAGTCGAGCTTGACGGCGTTCCGGACGAGGGTGAAACCCGACAGCATCAGGCGGCGGGCCCGAACTGCAGATCGTAGAGCCGCCGGTACAGCCCATCCCGGGAGAGCAGCGCGTCGTGCGAGCCGCGCTCCACGATGCGGCCCTCGGCGAGCACCACGATGTGATCGGCGTGCTGAACCGTGGTCAGGCGGTGCGCGATCACGAGCACCGTGCGGTGCTGCATCAGGCGGTCGATCGCTTCCTGCACGAGCCGCTCCGACTCGGTGTCGAGCGCGCTCGTCGCCTCGTCGAGGATCAGGATCGGCGGATCACGCAGCAGCGCGCGCGCGATCGCGATGCGCTGCCGCTGTCCGCCGCTGAGCCGCGTGCCGCGCTCGCCCAGCACCGTATCGTAGCCTTCGGGGAGCCGCTCGATGAAATCGGCCGCATTCGCGGCACCGGCCGCCGCCTGGACCTCCGCGAGCGTCGCGCCCGGCCGTCCGTACGCGATGTTGGCGAGCACGGTGTCATTCAGGAGAATCGTGTCCTGCGACACGATTCCCATGAGGCCGCGCAGCGAGCCGCGCGTGTACCGCGTGATCGGCACGTCGTCGAACGTGATCACCCCGCTCGTCGGCTCGTAGAAACGCGGCAGCAGGTCGACGAGCGTCGTCTTCCCCGCCCCCGAGGGACCCACGATCGCGACCACCTCACCCTTCTTCACTTCGAGATCGACGTCGCGCAGCACGGCGGCGTCCTGACCGTAGGCGAACGAGACGCCGCGGTAGGCGATCGTCCGCGTGAATCGGGCGGGGCCTTCGCGCGGCCGGTCGACCTCTTCCGCCGGCAGGTCGAGCACCTCGAACACCCGCTCGGCGGCGGCCGTCGCGCCCGACATGATTCCCGGGTAATTGGCGATGCTCTTGATCGGCGAGTTGAGGCGCAGCGCCACGATGAGGAACGTGATCAGCTCCTCGGGTCCCAGCCCCCGCGTGGCGTGCAGCGCGAGCAGCGTCCCATACCAGAGGACCGCCACGATCATCATGCCGCCGAACACCTCGCTCACGGGGCTCGTGAGACTTGAGAACCGCTGCGCTCGGAGCACCCGCTTACGGTAGCGATTGGCGAGCGCCAGGAACCGCGAGCGCTCGAACGCCTCGGCGACGTACGCGCGCACCAGCTTCACCGAGCTGACCATCTCGCCGACGTGGGCCGTCAGCTCCCCGCGCTCCGCGGCGACCTCGCGCGACCGGCGCCGCAGCCGCCGCACCAGTGGCCGGATTACGAAGAGCAGCACCGGGGCGAACACCAGCGCCACGAGGGTGAGGCGCGGCGACAACCCGAGCATGATCGCGAGGTAGACGACGATCATCAGGATGTTCTGCAGCAGTGAGGCGAGCGCCGCGCTCACCGCCAGCTTCACCTGGTCGGTGTCGGTGATCAACCGCGCCACGGTCTGCCCCGCCCGGGTGCGCTGAAAGTAGCCAAGCGGCAGGGTCTGGAGGTGCGCGAAGAGACGCACCCGCAGGTCGCGTACGACGCCTTCCTGGATCACGACCGACCAGTACGCCGACAGATATTCGCATACGTTCTTGAGAATCAGCGCGGCGAGCAGCACGACTACCACGTTGCGGAGCGCCACCTCGGGCGCGCCGACCGCGAGGAACGGTCCCGCGATCTTTCCGAGGAGCACCTGCACCGCCGATCCGCCCTCGGGGGCGATGGCCGGCTGGTGAAACAGCGTGCGGAGGAACGGGATCAGCAGGACGAACGTGAAGCCGTCGAGCACCGAAGCCACCACGGTCGCCGCGATCGTGGCGGCGAACAGCGTGGTGTAGGGGCGGAGCAACCGGAGGAGACGTCCCGCCGGCATCTCAGCGACCGCTCTGTTTCGCGCCGCGCGGAGTGAGCAGCGCGACCGGAAGAATCATCTCCTCCGGGCTGACGCCGCCGTGTAGAAACGAGCCGCGATAGCGTGCCTGGTACTCGCGCAGCTTGGTGGGATAGACGAAGAACCGGTCGCCCGCAGCGAGCAGCAGTCGCACGCCCAGTCCGTGGGACGGCAGTCCCCACGCCTTCAGATCCTCCACGCTGATCGCCGCCTCGGGATCCTCCGCGCGCAGGTCCTCGCCGAACTTATAGCGCAGGTTCGCGGTCGCGTCGCGCTTGGCGAACACGGTGGCCGGCGTCTCGCAGTGGATCGATCCGTGGTCGGTCGTGAGCAGTACCGTGACGCCGCGACGCTCGGCTTCGGACAGCGCGGCGCGCAGCGGTGAGCGCTCGAACCAGGTGCGGGTCAGGCCGCGCAGCGCCGCGGCGTCGCGCGCCACTTCGTACAGGATCGCGCTCTCGGAGCGCCCATGGGTGAGGAGGTCGATGAAGTTGAAGACGAGCGCCGTAACGCCGTCCTGGGCGAGGTGGGCCGGGAGACGCCGCAGCAGCTCGCCGCCGTCGGCCGCCGAAAAGAGCTTCTCGTAGCGCACCGGTACCGGGTGGCCCATCAAATCCTCGAGCTGCTCCGCCAGGAGCTGCGGCTCGTAGGAGTTGAGGCTCTCGTCGTCGGAGGGCTGGCCCCACCAATCGGGATGGCGCGCGGCGATCTCCATCGGAAACATCCCCGAGAAGATGGCGTTGCGCGAAAACGGCGTGGCCGTGGGCAGGATGCTGTAGTAGTACGACTCCTCGATGTCGAAGAGCGGCGTGACGAGATCCCGGATGACCTCCCACTGATCGAGCCGCAGGCAGTCCACGATCACGAGCATCGCGCGGTTCGAGGTCTGCAGGACCGGCACCAGAAACTCCGCGCCCACGTCCACCGACAGCGGCGGCCGGTCACCTTCGGGATGCGCCAGCCAGTTCGTGTAGTTCTTGCGAATGAACTCGGTGAAGTCCTTGCGCAGCCCGGCCTGCATCGTGGTGGCGGCCTCGGTGAGGCCCGGCTCGTTCCCTGACGACAGCCGCACTTCCCAGCGCGTCAGCTCCACCACCAGCTCAATCCATTCGCGCCAGGCGAGCGCCGACCCGCGCCGCGCCTCGAGCTCCCGGAAGCGCGTGACGAAATCGCGCGCCAGGTGCTGCTGTCGGATCCGGTCCCCTTCGACGAGCCGCGTGACCACGGAAAGGATCTGGCGCGGGTGCACCGGCTTGACGAGGTAATCGTCCACCTCGACGCCGATCGCTTCGCGCAGCACGCCGGAATCCTCGCTCTGCGTCACCATCACCACGGGCATCGCGGGATCGATGGCGCGAATCTCGGAGAGCAGCTCGAGCCCGCGCCGCCCCGGCATCTGCTCGTCGAGCAGCACGACCGAGTACGGCTGGCGCCTGAGCAGGGCGAGGGCATCGTCGCCGTGCGCCGCCGGCTCCACCGCGAAGCCCTGATCTTCGAGAAACCGGCGGTGCGCGGCGAGGCCGTCGACTTCGTCGTCGACCCAGAGAATGGTCTTGGGACGCGGCATGCGCGTAAGCTATCGATATCATACCTTTTTTGCGTGAAGTGTTTCCTTCTCGTTCGCTTCAGCTCCATCGGCGACGTGCTGCTGACCACCCCCCTCGTGCGAGTGCTGCGCGCGCGGCACCCCGATGCCCGCCTCGTGTTCGTCACCAAGCGGGCCATGGCCCCGCTCGTCGCCGATAACCCCCACCTGTCCGACGTCGTAGCACTCGAGCCTGGCGAGTCGATCCCGTCGCTGGCGCGCCGGCTCGCCGCCCTGACCCCGACGCGGGGGCTCGATCTGCACGGGTCGCTCCGCAGCACGGCGCTGCGCCTCCTCGTCCGCTGCCACTGGCACGGCTACTCGAAACGGAAGTTCGCCCGCGCCGTGCTCGTATCCACGAAGATCGATCTGTACCGCCGGCCCACTCCCGTACCGGTCGCCGAGCGGTATTTCGAGGCGGCCCGGGGCCTGAACGTCCAGCCCGACGGCGCCCCACCGGAGTTTGGCATCGGTCGGGCCGCGACCGAGTGGGCCGAGCGCTGGCTGGACGAGCAGGGATTGGGACACCGGCGCTTCGCCGTGCTCGCGCCCGGGGCCGCCCACTTCACGAAACGGTGGCCGCTCGATCACTGGAGGGCGGCGGCGGAGCGATTGCGCGAGCGCGGTCTGGCGTTGGTGACGGTGGGGAGCGCGGTCGACCGACCGCTGGGCGAGGCACTCGCATCCCTCGCCATCAACGCGGCCGGTGTCTCGTCGCTCCAGGAAACGGGAGCGCTCCTGGCCCGCGCGCGTTTCCTGATCTCGGGCGACACCGGAGTCATGCACATGGCGACGGGCGTAGGGACGCCCGTCGTGGCGCTGTTCGGTCCCACTGTCCGCCAGTTCGGCTTCTATCCCTATCACGGGCGGACCGTGATCCTCGAGCGCCCGCTCGATTGCCGCCCCTGCTCCGTGATGGGAGGGCCCCGCTGTCCCATGGGGCATCATCGCTGTCTCGTCGACATCGGTACTGACGAGGTGATGGGCGCGGCGCGGCAGCTCGGACTGGTCGCGTGAGCAGTGTGGGTGCTGTGACGGCAAGCGAAGCGCGCCTCGTGGCACTCGCGGCGGAAGCGGAACGAGGTCCGCGCCGCGATGGGCTCTACGCCCTCTGGCTCACCTTGCGCGTCGCCGAGTCGCTCCTGCCCCCGGATCCCGTCAGCCTCAAGAATCACCGCCGCCGCCTCGTGGCACTCGAGCACCGCCTCGGTGGTCTGGCGCTCCCCGCTCCCCTGAAGCGCGCCCTCGCCGCGGCCCGGTCCCAGCTCGAGCCCGGGACCCCGGCCGCCGCCGCGCTGGTGCTCGCCCAGCTCGTCGCGCCCTGCCGTGAGGTGCTCGGACCCGAAGCGGCCGAGGCGGTCGCCGCCGCGGCACGGGACGCCCGCTTACATTAGTCCCTGAGATGAGCACGCGCCGCCTCCCACGCCGTCCGTCGCTCGAGTCCCTGGTGGAGCGGGTGGACGCGCACCCGCCCGGTGCGGTGCCGGGCGATACCGTCCCCACCGGATTCCCTTCCGTTGATCGCCTGCTGGGCGGGGGTCTGCGGCGCCGCGACCTCGTCGTACTCGGCGGCGACGTCGGCTCCGGCAAGTCGGCGCTGGCCCTCGGGCTCGCCCTGCGCGTCGCCCAGCAGCCGCTCGGCGTCGCCTTCCTCTCGGGCGAGATGGATGAGGAGCGCCTGATGGAGCGCGCGCTCGCGATCGAGGGTCGTGTCGCGGTGGATGAGCTGCGCTCGGCCGGGCTGAGCGATCAGATGCGCGCCGGCGTGGGCGCGGCCGCCGTGCGGCTGCGCGGGCTCCCCCTGTCTCTGCTGCCGCTCACGTCGCCGGATCTCGAGGGCGCGCTCGGCCTGCTCGACCGCCTCGGTCCCCTGGCCCTCGTCGTCGTCGATTACCTGCAGCTCGTCCCACCGCCCGCGGATGCCGCGTCGGGCGTGCAGGACGAGGAGATGGCGACGGTGCTGCGCCGCCTCAAGGCGTTCGCGCTCGAGCGCGACGTAACGGTGCTCGTCGTCGCCCAGCTGCCGCGCTTCGCCCCCGGCCGCTCGAATCTGCGCCCCCAGCTCGACGACTTCGGTCACCTCGGCGCCGTGAAGCAGCACGCCGATGTCGTGCTCGGCCTGTTCCGCGAGGAGATGTATCACCCGGGGTACGGCGTGGACGGCGCGACGGAGCTGATCGTCGCGAAGAATCGCAACGGCCCTACCGGATTCGTGGACCTCTACTTCTACCGGCGGTGGATGCGGTTCGAAGACATGGTGGATCCGGACCGGTGAGCGGAGTGCGCCGCGGGGGGATCGCCCTGCTCCTCGGCCTCGCCGCGGCGTGCAGCGATCGCACGACCGCGCCCCAGCCCCCGGTGGCGTCCTCCGTCCGCCTCGCGCCGTTCGACTCTGGCTACGACTTTTCCCTCTTCCTCGCCGCCCCGCCGGGCGACACGACGCGCCTCTTCGTCGTGGAGCGAGGCGGACGGATCCGGCTCCGCAAGCACGGCGTCCTCCAGGACTCGGCCTATCTGAATCTCACCTCGGTGACGGGTCTGGGGCACGAATACGGCGTGTACAGCATGGCGTTCCATCCCCAGTACGCGAGCAACGGCCGGGTGTTCGTCTACTATGTCGACAACAACGCCGACACGCGGGTCGTGGAGTATCACGCCGACGCCTCGTTCGATCATGCCGATCCCTCTCCAGTGCGCGTCATCCTCGCACAGGCCCAGGACTCGAATGCCGTGCTGTATGGCGGCCAGGTCGGCTTCGGTCCCGACGGCAAGTTCTACATCGCGCTGGGCGACGGCCCGGCGGGCGGCGATCCGTTGAGTCACGCGCAGGACAGCACCTCCCTGATCGGCAAGATCCTGCGCGTGGACGTCGATGCCGGGACGCCGTATGCGATCCCCACCGACAACCCCTACGTGGGACGAGCGGGATGGCGACCCGAGATCTGGCAGCTCGGGGTGCGCAACCCCTGGCGCTGGAGCTTCGATCGCAAAACGGGTGACTTTTGGTTCGGGGATGTCGGCGAGGCGAGCTGGGAGGAGATCGACTTTCTGCCCGCTCCGGTTGTGGGCGGCAACAATTTCGGCTGGCCCTTCATGGAGGGCACCCACTGTTACCAGCCCTACATCAACTGCCCGACCGCGGGGCTGGTACTGCCGGTATGGGAGTACCCGCACTCACCCGCCTGCGCCGTCATGGGAGGCTACGTCTATCGTGGCAAGGCATTCCCCGAGCTCGACGGCACCTACTTCTACGGGGACTACTGCGGCGGCTGGGTGCGCTCGCTGAGATTCAACGGCGCGACGCTGATCGAGCCGTACCCCGCGCTCGCGTCTCCACTGATCAACGACAACCCGGTCTCGTTCGGCGAGGATGCGGCGGGCGAGCTGTACGTCGTGATGGCCTCAGGACGAATCTACCGGATCGAGGCCGTCCGCTAGCACGCGCGGGCCCGCCGTGGCGGGGCCGGAGGGTCGAGTTACCGTTATACGAGGCCGGGACGCTATGTTTTACGCGGCGTCGTGCCGTCGTAGCGTCCTGCAACGGGGTTGTCTATGGCTGGCCACAGCAAATGGAAGCAAATCAAGCGGAAGAAGGCCGTCACCGATGCCAAGCGTGGCGCGCTGTTCACACGCCTCATTCGTGAAATCACGATCGCCGCCAAAGCCGGCGGGGGCGATCCGGCCGGGAATCCGCGACTTCGCACCGCTATCGACGCCGCGAAGGCAGAGAACATGCCGTTCGACAACATCGATCGGGCCATCAAGAAGGGGACGGGTGAGCTGGAGGGAGTGCAGTACCAGGAGGTCACCTATGAAGGGTACGGCCCCGGTGGGGCGGCGATCCTGATCGAAGCCACGACCGACAACCCGAACCGGACGGTGGCGGAGATCCGCCATCAGTTCACCCGCAACGGCGGCAATCTGGGCGCGGCGAACTCCGTGGGATGGATGTTCGACCGCAAGGGACAGATCCTGCTCGACGCGGCCAAGGTCGACGAGGATACGGCGATGGAGGCGGCGCTCGACGCCGGCGCCGACGATTTGCAGCGGGATGCGGATTCGTACGTCGTCACGACGCAGCCCGCCCGGTTCCACGCCGTCCAGGACGCGCTCGCCAAGAGACGACTCCCGATTCAAAGCGCCGAGCTGGCGCTGATACCCAAGAGCACGGTGAAGGTCGAGGGAGCCGACGCCAAGAAGCTGCTCAACCTCATGGAGGCGCTCGAAGAGCTGGACGACGTCGCGAAGATCTCCTCCAACTTCGACATCGACGCCGAGGCGATGGCCGAGGTCAGCGGGTGACGTGAGGGTCCTGGGGATCGACCCGGGTACATCGGTCACCGGCTACGGGGTGGTGGAATACGGCAACGGCACCCCGGGCTTCGGACGTCTCATCGAATGCGGCGTGATCCGCTTCGCGAAGCGCAGCCCTCTGCCCCGCCGTCTGGCGCAGCTGCACGACGGAATCGTCGAGCTGATCGAGCGTCACCGGCCGAACACGCTCGCCCTCGAAGACACCTTCTATCATAAAAACGTGCGCACGACGCTCGTGCTCGGTCAGGCGCGCGGGGTCGTGCTGCTCGCGGCCGAGCAACATGCCGTCGCCATGGCGTGGTATCCGCCGGCGACCGTGAAGAAATCCGTCGTGGGGGCGGGCGGTGCGCCCAAGGCCCAGGTGGCGGCGATGGTCGCGCGCCTCCTGAGGCTGAAGCACGCGCCGCGCCCCTCCGACGCCGCGGACGGGGTGGCGGTCGCGCTCACGCACGTCATCCGATCGTGATCGCCGGGGTCGAGGGGCATCTCGCAGCCAAGGCCGCGGACCGCGTGGTGGTCCAGACGCCAGGCGGGGTCTCTTATGAGGTCACGGTTCCGCTCGGCGTAATGGAGCGATTGCCCGGCATCGGCGAGACGGTATCGCTGGCCACCGAGCTGGTGGTGCGCGAGGACGGGTGGGCGCTGTACGGATTTCTCGAGGAGGGCGAGCGCCGCTTGTTCCAGCGCCTGCTCACGGTGAACGGAGTCGGCCCGAAGATCGCCGTCGCGTTCCTCTCGACCCTCGGCGCGGAGCGCGGCGCCAGCGCGATTCAGAAGAAGGACCTCGCGACTCTCTCTTCCGTCTCCGGTGTGGGGCGAAAGCTCGCCGAGCGCTTGGCGCTTGAACTCAGCGACAAGCTCGGCGAGCTTGTGGGCGGCCAGCCCGCGCCCCTCGAGGCTCCGGCCCGCGCCGCGCTGGCGGCGCTCGAGCGCCTCGGGTACGGCGGGGCGGAGGCCGAGCGAGCGCTGCGCCAGGCGCTCGCCGGTGACGGCAGCGACGCAGACGCCGAAGCGCTCGTCCGCCGAGCACTCCACATCCTGACCACCAAGTGAGCCATGACGACCGCGACTGATTTCGTCACCGCTGAATGGATCTGCACGCGTTGTGGAGTGACCAACCGCAAACTGCTACCGCGCGGGGTCACCAGGGCGAGGGACGCCTGCGTGTCCTGTCACGGCAAACACGAAATTGAAATCGAGCCTCGGCCGGTGCGGTGGCACGCGCGGCCGCTCGGGAAATGAGCCGCGCCGAAGTCACCACCCCCGAAGCCCTCCCCGACGAGCGCGTCACCGATGCCGCGTTGCGCCCGTCGAGCCTCGAAGAGTTCGTCGGGCAGGCGAAGGTCAAGGAGTCGCTCCAGATCGCGATCGACGCGGCGAAGCAGCGCAAGGAGCCGCTCGACCACGCCCTCTTCTTCGGGCCCCCCGGCCTCGGCAAGACGACACTCGCGCTGCTCATGGCGCGCGAGCTGGAGGTACAGATCCGGATCACCTCCGGCCCCGTGCTCGAGCGCCCCGGCGACCTCGTCGGCCTGCTCACCGGGCTCAAGCGGGGCGATATCCTGTTCATCGACGAGGTCCACCGCCTCCGGCCCGCGCTCGAGGAGTTCCTCTATCCCGCGATGGAAGAATTTCGAGTCGACGTGCGCATCGCCGACGGTCCGCACGCGCAGACGATTCCGATGGCGCTCGAGCACTTCACTTTGATCGGGGCCACGACCCGCTTCGGGCTGCTCACCCCACCGATGCGCGCACGCTTCGGACTCGTGGAACGGCTCCACTACTACCCGCCCGACGATCTCGCCCAGATCGTCAGCCGCTCGGCCGGCATCCTCGGCGTCGCCACCGATCCCGCGGGGATCGCCGAGATCGCGCGGCGCAGCCGCGGCACCCCGCGAGTCGCAAACCGGCTCTTGAAACGCGTGCGCGACTACGCGCAAGTCAGGGCCGGCGGGAAGATCACCGCGGCGGTGGCTGCGGAGGCGCTGAAGCGGCTCGACGTCGACGAGTTCGGGCTCGACGATATGGACGCGCGCATCCTGAAGACGATCATCGAGCAGTTCGACGGTGGACCAGTCGGCCTGACCACGATCGCCGCCGCCGTCGGGGAGGACCCGGGCACGCTCGAGGAGGTGTACGAGCCGTTCCTCATGCAGCAGGGATTCCTGGCCCGCACGCCGCGCGGCCGCTGCGCCACGTCGAGCGCGTACCGGCACTTCGGGTTTCCGCCGCCGGCGAAGCCGGGCGAGCAGGGGAGCATGTTTGACGCATGATTGCGAATTCCGGATTGCGGATTGCGGATCGAATGGGAGAGGACAGGTCCGCTCCCGCTCTCCGACGCATGTTCTGATATTCCGCAATCCGAAGTCCCCGATCCGCGATTGACGACCTACGGCACATCCCATTTCGATTACCAGCTCCCCGAGCAGCTGATCGCCCAGGAGCCCCTCCCCGAGCGCTCCGCGTCGCGCCTCCTCGTCCTCGACCGGTCGACCGGCACGATCGCTCATCGTCGCTTCACCGATCTTCCCGATCTCATCGCTCCCACCGACGTCCTCGTCCTGAACGCATCCCGCGTCATCCCCGCCCGCCTCGTGGGAACGCGCCAGAGCGGCGGTCCGGCCGAGCTCCTGATCGTCGAGCAACGCCCCGACGGCGACTGGCTGGCTCTCGGCCATCCCGGCGGCAAGCTGAAGGTCGGGAGGACAGTGCGGATCGGTGCCGACAGCGAGATCGAGATCGTGGGAGTCCTCGGCGGGGGGTTGCGACGTGTCCGGTTCGTCGGCGCGCTCGACGGATCGGCCACACTGGCTCGCTACGGCCTGGCCCCGTTACCGCCCTACATCCACCACACCCCGGGCACGCTCGATCGCGAGCGCTATCAGACGGTGTATGCCGAGCATGACGGGTCGATTGCCGCCCCGACAGCGGGGTTGCACTTCACGACCGCACTGCTCGACCGGATCCGCACGCGCGGAGCGAACGTTGTGACGCTCGACCTGCATGTCGGCCTCGGCACCTTCAAGCCGGTCCGGGTGGAAGACCCCGCGCGCCACCCGATGCACGCCGAGCGGTACGCGATCGGCACCGAGGCGGCGCGCGCGATCAACGGAGCGCGCGAGGCGGGCGGCCGGTGCTGGGCGGTGGGCACGACCACGGTCCGGGCGCTCGAGACGGTCGCCGACGAGCACGGCCACATCACGGCCGGAACCGGCGAAACGGCGCTGTTCATCCGTCTGCCCTACACGTTTCGCACCGTGGACGCGCTCGTGACGAACTTCCACCTGCCGCGTTCGACGCTGCTGATGCTGGTGTGCGCGTTCGGCGGCTACGAGCGCGTGATGCAGGCGTACCGCGAGGCGATTCAGGAGCGCTACCGCTTCTACTCCTACGGCGATGCCATGGCGATCTTGTAGCCGTCATGTTCGAGTTCTCGCTCGCAACGACCTCCGGTTGGGCCCGCGCCGGCTCGCTCGCGCTCCCCCACGGGCCGGTTCAGACTCCCTGCTTCATGCCCGTCGGCACCCAGGGCACTGTCCGCGCCCTCTCACCGCACGACCTGCGGGCGGTCGGGGCTGAGATCGTGCTCGCCAACACCTACCACCTCCACGTCCGTCCCGGCGAGGGCGTCGTCGCGGAGCTCGGTGGCCTGCACCGCTTCATGGGATGGGACCGGCCCCTGCTCACCGACTCGGGCGGGTTCCAAGTGTTTTCGTTGGAAGGATTTCGCCGAGTCGACGAAGACGGCGTCGAGTTCCAAAGCCACGTCGACGGCGCCCGGCGCCGGCTCACCCCGGAGCGGGCGACGGAGATCCAGTGGACGCTCGGGGCCGATATCGCCATGGCGTTCGACCACGTAATCCCGGGCGGGGCGGACGAAGGGACGGCGCGGGATGCCATGGAACGAACGGTCAGATGGTTGGAACGATGTGACCGCCGGCATCGCGACCTCGCGGACGGGCGTCAAACACTTTGGCCCATCATTCAGGGGGGGACTTACCCGGCGCTCCGCCGGGAGGCTCTGCGACGCATCCTGGACCTGGGCGCCTGGACCGGCCTCGCCATCGGTGGACTCTCGGTCGGAGAGCCGAAGGAGCTGATGTATCGCACACTAGAGGAGCTGGAGCCACGGCTGCCCGCTACCCTGCCCCGTTATCTTATGGGCGTGGGCTTTCCTGAAGATCTCGTGGCCGCGGTCGAGCGCGGCGTCGACCTGTTCGATTGCGTCGCCCCGACGCGGATGGGACGCAACGGCACGGCGTTCACCCCGGACGGCGTGGTGAACATCCGGAACGCGCGCTACCGCAGCGACACCGCGCCGCTCGACGCTTCCTGCGACTGCGAGACCTGCACCACGTACTCGCGCGGCTACCTGCGGCACCTGTTCGCCGCAGAAGAGCTGCTGGGCCTGCGCCTGCTGTCGCTCCATAACGTCCGCTATCTGATCCGGCTGGCCGGCGAAATGCGCCGCGCGATCGCAGCGGGCGATTTCACCGGGTGGGCCGACGGGTGGCGCCACCGCTACCTCCAACCGGAACCCGCATGACATTGCCCGTGCTCGCCATGCTCTTCACCCCCGCCGGCCAATCCGGTTCGGGGATGACCGTCCTCCTGATTCAAGTCGGGGCGATCTTCGCGATCTTCTACTTCCTGATCATCCGACCGCAGCGTCGCCAGCGTGAGGAGCACGAGAAGCTGCTGGCTTCGCTGCAGAAAGGCGACCAGGTCGTCACGTCGGGCGGGATCATCGGCGAAGTGGTGCACCTGAAAGACACCGAAGTGACCATCAGGAGCGGTGAAGCGAAGATCGTGGTGCTGCGCAGCAACATCGCCACCATCACGAACCGCGAAGCCGCCGCCAAATCCGCGTGAGCGTGCGCAAACTTCACGTTCTCGGCTCCCCCGTGCTGCGCCAGCGCGCCGACCCCGTGCCCGGCGTGAATGACGCGGTGCGCGAGCTGATCGACGACCTGTTCGAGACGATGTACGCCGCGAAGGGGGTGGGGCTTGCCGCCAATCAGGTCGGGATCGCGCAGCGCGTCGCGGTCGTCGACACCGGTGGCGACACCCCCGACCCGCTCGTGCTCGTGAACCCCACGATCGTACAGCGCGGGAAGGAAGCGGAGACCGCCGAAGAGGGATGCCTCTCGATCCCGGAGATCTTCGGAGATGTCGAGCGCCCGGTGTCGATCATCGTCGAGGCCACCGACCGTACGGGCACGCCCTTCCGGCTCGAGGCGTCCGGCTACCAGGCCCGCGCGATTCAGCACGAGGTCGACCATCTCGACGGGATTCTCTTCCTCGACCACCTTTCCGCGGTGAAGCGCGGCCTGCTGCTCTCCAAATGGAAGCGCCTGCGCAAGGGAGAAACCGGCTACCTCAAGGAGGTGACGCCGGAGCCGGCGGGCGAGCTCTAGAGTGGACGTCGTCTTCTTCGGCAGCCCCGACTTCGCCGTCCCGTCGTTGCGTGCCCTCGTCGGTGAGGGCTTCAACGTCAAGGCCGTCGTGACACAGCCCGACCGCCCGCAGGGGCGCTCCCGCTCCACCACCGTCGAAACCCCTGTCAAAGCCGCAGCGACCGCTGAAGGCCTCGAGGTGCTGCAGCCGGAGCGGCCGACCGACCCGGCGTTCGTCAAGCGTCTCCAGCAGCTCGCGCCCGACGTCGGCGTCGTCGTCGGGTATGGCCACATCCTCCGGCCCGAGCTGCTGCGCCTGCCGCGCCGTGGCATGGTGAACGTGCACCCCTCCCTGCTCCCGGCGCTGCGCGGCGCCGCCCCGATCGAATGGGCGATACTCCGCGGAATCGAACACACCGGCGTGACGATCATGCTCATGGATGAGGGGATGGATTCGGGGCCGATCCTGCACCAGCTGCCGCACCGGATCACGCCGGGCACCACGGCCGGGGAGCTCACCGCCCATCTCGCGGAGATGGGCGCCCAGGCGCTGATCGAGGCGCTGGCGTTGTGGGAGCAAGATGTCTTGAAGCCCGTCCCGCAAAACGCCGAGCACGCGACCTATGCCCCCAAACTCACGCGCGAGATCGCGCACATCGACTGGTCCCAGCCCGCCGACGTCGTCGCGCGACAGACCCTGGCCCTCGATCCCCGCCCCGGCGCGTGGACCACCCACGAAGGGCACGAGGTAAAGCTGTTCGGCGCGCGAGCCTTCCCGGGCCGCGCGCACCCTGGAGAGGTGATCGAGGCGGCGACGCGACTCGTCGTCGCGACCGGCGACGGGCTGATAGAAGTGAACGAGGTCCAGCCCGCCGGGAAGGAGCGGATGCCCGCGAGGGATTGGATCCGCGGGCGCGGCACCGCCGTCGGCCGGCGCTTCGCGTGAAACCGCCGCTGCCACGCCTGCACGCAATCACGGACGAGCGCATCGCGCGCCGGGCCGATCTCGACGATCTCCTCGACAGGCTCCGGGACATCGAGCTCGCCGCACACGCGCGCGGACGGACGCTGACGGGTCGCGAGCACTACGATTTGGCCGTCCACCTGTCCGCCCGACCGTCCATCCGCCTGTTCGTCAACGACCGCCTCGACATCGCGCTCGCCACGCGGGCCGCCGGGGTCCAGCTCTCCGGCTCGGGGCTGCAGCCGTCCGATGCCCGCCGACTCGGGCCCGAATGGTGGATCGGCCGCTCGGTGCATTCACGGGACGAAGCACGCGCCGCGCAGGATTCGGGAGCCGACTATCTTCTGTTGGGACCGGTGTACCATACGACCACGCATCCCACGGCGACCCCGCTCGGACTCGGGTCCCTGAGTGACGTCGCCCGGCTCGGCCTGCCGGTGATCGCGATCGGTGGCGTAACGCCGGAGCGGGCGCGGGATGTCGCACGGGCGGGGGCGTACGGCGTGGCGGCAATCCGGGCGATCTGGGATGCCGCCGACCCCCTGGAATCGGCCCGGGCTTTGCTGGAGGCAGTGGGATGATCGAAGTCGTCATAAACGGGGAGCGTCGCGCGGTGCCGGTGGACACCACGTTGCTCGAATTGCTGGGATCGCTGCACGTCGATCCCAGAGTGGTTGTCGTCGAGCACAACCGGCAGATCGTGCGCCGTCCGGAGCTGGAGCGGGCCCGCCTCTCGGCCGGCGACGCCGTCGAGCTCGTGCACTTCGTCGGGGGCGGATGAGCATGACCGTCACGGCGGACCTCGCCCGCGACGTGCCGTTCACGATCGGCGGACACACCTTCCAGTCCCGGCTCTTCGTGGGTACGGGGAAGTACCGGTCCAATGAGGACATGGGCCGGGCGATCGAAGCGAGCGGCGCCGACGTCGTTACCGTTGCGGTGCGCCGGGTGCCGCTCGATCGCGGCCGTGAAGACGGCATCCTCCACTACCTCGATCCGAAGCGGTTCTTCCTGCTCGCCAACACGGCGGGGTGCTACACGGCGGACGATGCCATCCGCTACGCGCGCCTGGCGCGCGAGGCGGGCTTCAACGACTTCGTGAAGCTCGAGGTGATCGGCGACCAGGAAACGCTGCTCCCCGACGTGGCCGGGCTGCTCGAGGCGACGCGCGTCCTGGTGCGCGACGGCTTCAAGGTGCTGGCCTATACCAATGAGGATCTGGTGACCGCACTGCGCCTCGAGGAAGCGGGAGCCGCGGCGGTGATGCCGCTCGCCTCGCCGATCGGGAGCGGGCTCGGCCTGTTGAACCCATTCAGCGTGCGGACCATCAAGCGCCGCCTCAAGGTCCCTGTCGTGGTGGATGCCGGTGTCGGTACCGCCTCCGACGCCTGCCTCACCATGGAGCAGGGTGTCGACGGCATCCTGATGAATACCGCGCTCGCCGCCGCGCGCGACCCTGCGGCGATGGCGCACGCGATGCGGCTCGCCGTCGACGCGGGACGCGCCGCCTTTCTCGCCGGGCGTATGCCGCGCCGCGAAGTCGCGGTGCCTTCTTCGCCGCTCGAAGGGATGCTGGATTAGGGGCGCGACGGCCGCGCGCCGCGCGGCTCTGGACATCCTGCGCGCCGTGAGCGGCGGAGCGCCGTTCGCCGACGCCCGCGACCGCGTGGTCGGCGGTCTGTCGGAGCGCGACCGCCGGCTGGCGTTCGAGCTGTCGGCCGGCGTGCTGCGCAGCCGCCGCGCCCTCGACGGCACCCTCGACCTGCGCCACGTTGACCCACGGCTGCACGACATCCTGCGCCTTGGCGCGTATCAGCTGCACCGCCTGACGCGCGTCCCCGCGCATGCGGCGGTCTCGACGAGCGTCGAACTGGCGCGCGAGACGGCCGGCGAGCCGGCGGCGCGGTACGTCAATCAGGCGCTGCGACGGCTGGCGACGGAGGGCTCGGGGGAACACGCGGCCGTAGCGTCTCACCCGCGGTGGCTCGTGGAGCGCTGGGAGAAACAGTTCGGCGCCGCCGAAACGGCCCGGCTGCTCGCCTGGAACGATCGGAAACCCACGCTCGTTCTGCAGCCCGTCCGATGGAACGCCGACCGATTGCGGAGGGCGATGACGGAGGCCGGCTACGAGTCCATGGACGCACCATACGGTTGCGGCCTCGCCGTACGCCGCACGACGCACACCTCCCACTCCCCACACCCCGCGCAGTTGCCGGGTTACGCGGAAGGCGCGTTCATCGTCCAGGACCCCGCGCAGGCGCTCGTCGTTCGCTTCGCCGCGATCACGCCCGGCTGCAGTGTGTATGACGCCTGCGCGGCTCCCGGGGGAAAGGCGGTCGCGCTCGCCCTCGCGGGCGCGCACGTCACGGCCGGCGATGCACGACCGGCGCGGCTCGAGCGTTTGCGCGAAACGCTCACGCGCACCGGAGTGGCGATCCCCATCATCGCTGCGGATCTTCTGAGCGCCGCGACCCACGCGGGGCATTGGGACGGCGTGCTGCTCGACGCGCCCTGCTCGGCGACCGGAACGATGGCGCGGCACCCCGATGCCCGCTGGCGCCTGCGGGGCGACACGATCGGCCGCCTCGCCTGGCGCCAGGCCGCGCTGCTCGACGCCGCGGCGGCGTTGGTGCGACCGGGCGGTGTGCTCGTCTACGCAACCTGCTCGCTCGAGCCTGAGGAGAATGCGGATCAGGTGGACGCGTTTCTCGGGCGACACCCGGACTTTCGTCGCGCACCGGTGGCCGGCTCGGTGCCGGCCGATCTCGTCACGCCCGCGGGTGACCTCCGGGCGTTGCCGCAGCGTCACGCGATCGACGGTGTCTACGCAGCACGGCTCGTGCGGGGCGGAGAGGCGCGATGAAGTTCCGGCGCCACATGCCGCCGCTGCATCAGTGGCGGATGCCCAGGCTCCGGTTCCCGACGATTCGCGGGATCGAACGCGATCAAGCCATCCGCTGGAGCTTCTGGCTCATCGTCGCCCTTGGTGTAGGCTACCTCATCGCCGCGGTCTTCGTCTTTCCGGCGCCGCTCTTCCCGCATCATCAGGAGGTACCCCGGGTGCTGGGGCTCTCGATCAGCGATGCGCGCCGCGCCGTCTCCGCCGCCCACTTCGTCCCGTCCGATGCCGGCAGCGAGCCGCACCCCTTCGCTCCGGTGGGCACCGTGATCTGGCAGGATCCGCCGCCCGGCGTGGAGGCGCCGTCCGATATGCATGTGGCGCTGATCGCGAGCGCCGGGCCACCCCGGGTACCGGTACCCGACGTGACCGGGCTCGAGGCGGGTCTCGCGAGCCGCCTGATCACCGCGGCGGGCCTGACGGTGAGTAAGGTCGAATCGGTGCAGGCGGCATTTCCGACCGGGCTCACCATGGTGACGCGTCCCGCCGCGGCGACGGCCCTCGCCCCGCGCTCGGGCGTCGGGCTCGTGGTGAGCCGCGGCGCACCGACGATCACGGTGCCAGATCTGATGGGACTCTCGGTGGGCGACGCGAAGACGAAGCTGGAGGGGCTGGGCCTCGCGCTGGGGGGCGTGACCCGCAAGCGCACGGCGGAGTCGACACCGGGGTCGATCGTCGCGCAACGCCCCGCCGCCGGGACGCTGGCGGCGCCGGGAACCGATGTGGACATCGTCACGGCACGGTCGCCCCAGTGAGCGGCGCCGTCCGGATCGTCCCGAGCGTGCTCTCCGCCGACCTCGCCCGGCTCGTGGAGCAGGTGAGAGCCGTCCTCGATGCCGGGGCCGACTGGCTGCACGTCGATGTGATGGACGGCCGCTTCGTCCCCAATCTCACGTTCGGAGCGAACATGGTGGCGACGCTGCGGGCCCTCACCGACCGGCCGATCGACGTGCATCTCATGGTGGTCGAGCCGGAGCGCTACCTCGAGCCGATGGCGGAGGCGGGGGCCTCGGTGCTGACGTTCCATCCCGAAGCGACGGTCCATGTCCAGCGCCTTCTGGCCATGGTCCGCCAGCGGGGCCTGCTCGCCGGGCTGGCCATGAACCCGGGCTCCCCACTGGCGCTAATGGAGGAGGTCGTCGCAGACTTGGACCTGGTGCTCATCATGACGGTGAACCCCGGCTTCGGCGGGCAGCACTACATCCCCGCCGCGACGGAGAAAATCCGCCGCGCGCGGAGCGTGCTCGATCGGGCGCGCTCGCGCGCGTTCCTCGAGGTGGACGGCGGCATCGGCCCCGACACGATCGCGGCAGCGTATACCGCCGGGGCGGACACGTTCGTCACGGGGAACGCCGTGTTCACCGCTCCCGATCCCGGGGCCATGGTGGGCGAGCTGCGGCAGCGCTGCGCGGTGGCGGTCTGATGCAGCCGCGCCGGCTCACCCTGTTCCTGGGCCTCGCGATGGCGGCGGCCCTCATCGTCGCCCTCGTGATCCGGATTCTTCCCCAGATCGAGCTGGTCGGCGTCGGGTCGAAGGCCCCGGTCTTTCACGCGATCGACCTGCGCACGGGCAAGCCCGCGAGCCTTGACGACTACCGCGGCAAGGTGCTGCTGCTCAACATCTGGGCGACCTATTGCCAGCCGTGCCGCGTGGAGATGCCGGCGATCGAACGGCTGTCGCGGCGGATGGCGGGAACCGACTTCCACGTGCTCGCGGTGAGCGTCGACGTTGTCGACTCGACCGAGGTCGATGCCTTCGTCAAACAGCTCGGGCTCTCCTTCGACGTGCTGCACGACCGCCAGGGCGTGATCGAACAGCAGTACCAGACGACCGGCGTCCCCGAGAGCTTCGTGATCGATCGTCACGGCGTCATCGTCAAGAAAGTCATCGGAGCGGCGGAGTGGGATGGCCCGGTCAACGACGTGCTGATCCGCCGGCTGCTCGATGAGCGCTGAGGTCCGACGCGGCCTGTTCCGCAACTGGCCGTTGAAGCTCGCTGCCGTCGTCCTTTCGCTCATCCTCTATGTCGCCGTCGCCGCTCAGGAGCAGGTCACCCAGGAGCAGCCGATGCAGCTCCAGGTGCGCGTCCCCCCGGGACGCACGCTGCTCGGGGCACCCGAATCGCTCACCGTCGTACTGCGCGGTAAGATCGCCGAGCTCCTGCGGGCGCGGCTGTTCCACCAGGTGCTCGTGCTCCAGGTTCCGGAGACCCTCAGCACGGCGACCTGGACCACGACGCTGCAGCCGTCGAGTGTCGAGATCCCCAAAGGAACAGACGTCCAGGTCTCCGAGATCAAGCCCGGGACCGTCACCGTGCAGCTCGACTCGGTCGCCAGCAAGGACGTCCCGGTCGTCGCGCGCGTGAGCGTACGACCCGATTCGGGGCAATCCCTGGATGGCGGCCTGCAGATCATGCCGAGCGTCGTGCATATCGTCGGTCCCCGCAAGCTGCTCGCCGCGATCGAATCGGTCGCCACGATCCCCACGGCGTTCGATGCAGTGCGGGGCGCATTCAGCCGCACCGTGGCGCTCGACACGACGCCGCTAGGGCTCGTGCGGCTCGCCCCCAAGGAAGTCCGCATCTCGGGGGCCACCCTCGCGGTGTTCGAGCGCGTGTTCAACCTGCTGCCCGTCGAGAGCGGCGCGGGACCGCTCACCGGCTACGAGCTGCGCCCGGCCCGGGCGAGCGTCGTCGTACGGGGACCGGAGTCACTCCTGGCCGGGCTCACCAAGGACAGCCTCAAGGTCATCATCCACCTCGGTGGTCCGGTATCCGACAGCGCAACGGTGCGGCTCATGGTGCTGGCGCCCCGTGGCATTGCCGCCCGGGCGACGCCCGAATCGGTGCTGGTGGTGCGGAAGCGCGGCCGTGGCTGAGGTCGTCCTGGGCATCGAGACCTCGTGTGACGAAACGTCAGCCGCCGTGCTGGTCGGCGGCGACCGTTCGCCCGACTTGGCCAGCCTCGTAATCCTGTCGCAGGACATCCATCAGGTCTTCGGCGGCGTCGTGCCCGAACTGGCGAGCCGCGCCCACCTCGCCGCGCTGCCCGCGGTGGTGGACCGGGCACGCGCCGAAGCGGGACTCGCCTGGAGCGCGATCGATGCGGTGGCGGTCACGGCGGGGCCGGGACTCGTCGGGGCGCTGCTCGTCGGCGTGGTCTATGCCAAGGCGCTGGCCTACGCCCGGGACCGCGCCCTCATCGGGGTGCACCACATGGAAGGGCACCTGTTCGCCCCGCTGGTGGAGGACCCCGAGCTCGCGCCTCCGTTCGTGGCGCTGCTGGTTTCAGGCGGCCACACGATGCTGCTCGACGTGCCGGCCTGGGGACGCTACCGCCTGATGGGCGCAACCCGCGACGACGCGGCGGGCGAGGCGTTCGACAAGGTCGCAACCCTCCTGGGCCTCGGCTACCCCGGCGGCCCGGCCATCGAGCGGCTCGCCGGCACCGGGACCCCCGGCCGCTTCACGTTCCCGCGACCCATGATCGACCAGGGGCTCGAGTTTTCGTTTTCGGGACTCAAGACCGCGGTGCTCCACGCGGCCCGGGCGACCCCCGACCTCGAGCGTGACCGCGCCGACCTCGCGCGCGGATTCCAGGACGCGGTGCTCGACGTGCTGGTGGCGAAGCTCGAGCGCGCCGTCCGCTTGACCGGGTACCGGACCGCCGTGCTGGGGGGAGGCGTCGCGTGCAGCCGTGCCCTGTCGGCGCGTGCCGCGCGGGCCCTGGCCCCCCACGCCCGGGTCGCCGTCGCCAGCCCGCGACTCAACGCCGATAACGCGGCGATGATCGCGCGCGCCGGGTGGTGGCACCTCGCCCGCGGCGAGCGCAGCGATTGGATGCTCGACGCACGCGCTGACCTTCCCCTTCCCGGCCTCGAGCCGTTCACAACCACACACCCCGTCCCTCGAACGCCATGACCGTTTACCCGCTGGTTCTCCACATCGGCAGTCTCTCGATCACCGGCTTCGGCCTCATGATGATGCTGGCTTTCATCATGGCGGGATGGGCCATCCAGCTCGAGCTGCGTCGGCGCGGACTCGACGAAGAGTACGCCGCCGACATCGTCATTGCCGCCGTCCTCGGTGGGCTCGTAGGGGCGAAGGTCTGGTACTGGATCCTCACGGGGGGATCGCTCTTCAGCCGCGGCGGGTTCGTGTGGTACGGCGGGTTCCTGGGCGGCGTCGCGGGGGTGATCTTCAACAGCTGGCGCCGCAAGGTGCCGATCTCCTTCACAGCCGATCTCGTGGCTCCGGCGCTCACGCTCGGCTACGCCATCGGGCGCGTCGGCTGCTTCGTGGTGGGCGACGACTACGGCGGACCCAGCTCCCTCCCCTGGGCGGTGAAATTCCCCGACGGGCTGCCGCCGACCACCGTCGGCAACCTGCAGCAATTCCATGTCGCGTTCCCGGCCGGGACGAACCCCGCGCAGCTCGTCGCCGTCCACCCTACGCAGATCTACGAAACCGCACTCATGCTGCTCGCCACCGCCTGGCTCTGGAAGCACCGCGATCACCGGCACGCGACCGGGTGGCTGTTCTCCTGCTACCTCGTGATCGCCGGGGTGGAGCGATTCGCGATCGAAATCCTGCGCGCCAAGGACGATCGATTCCTGAACGGATTCACCATCGCGCAGGCGACGAGCGTGGGCTTGGTGGCCGTCGGTGTCTACTTGCTGAGTAGGCTGAGAGCGCCATCAGCTGTCGGCTCTCAGCCGTCAGCTTTGGCCAAGAGAGCAGCGCCTCAAGCTGACGGCTGAGAGCGGACAGCTGACGGCTTAAGGCGCATGACAACCCACGCCACAATCGCCAGCAGCACCAGCAGCCCTTGCAGGGCCAGCGACTGCACCGTCGGGTAAATGCCGAGGAACGGGACGCGCAGCCAGTCGAGCGCCTGAATCACGGTGGTGCCGAGGACCTGGCCCTCCTGCAGCTCCGCGACGCCTTTGCCCGCGAACACGAAAGCCATGTAGTACAACAGCGCCCCGGTCACGGCGAAGAACAGCTTCATCGGGATGCGCATCCCGAGCCGGATAATCCCTACGTACAGGCCCACGAGCACCGCCGCCGCGAGCGCCACGCCGAGCACGACAGGACCGGCATGGCCGGCTCCGCCCGAGACGAGCAGCGCCTTATAGAAGAGAATCGTCTCGACCCCCTCGCGGTACACCGCGAGGAATGCCACCGACGCGAGCGCCAGCGCCGACCCGGATGTGAGCGCCGCATCCACCCGCTGCTTCAGGAACGCGGTCCACCGGTCCGCTTCGACTTTCGAGAGCAGCCAGTAGCTGACGAAGAACAGCACGCCGACCGCCACGAGCATCGTGACCCCTTCGAGGGCGTCGCGCTGTCCCGGAGTCGTCTCGATCAGGAGCTCGAACAGGATCGCGGTGAGGATGCTCGCTCCCACGCCGGCCCAGGCACCCCACGCCACTTCCCCGCGCCGTTCGGCCGCGCCGGCCTTCGTGAGGAACGTCATCAGTGCCGCGATGATCAGAATCGCCTCGAACCCTTCGCGAACCAGCAGCAGGAACGACTGAGCGAGCAGGTTGGCGCTCGAGCTCTTGTCCGTCACTACCCGCTCGGCGTTTTCCAGATCACCGAGCAGTTGACGGTGCAACGATTCGACGTCGCTCCCGCCAGCGCGCTCCCGCATCTCGCGAAATTCGTCCTCGAGCCGACTGGCGAGTCCTGGTTGCCTCGCCCGCACGGCGCCTTCGACCCCTTCGAACGTCATGTATGCGTCGAATGCGAGTTGGGGTGAGCGGGCCGTCACCGCCGAGTCCAGCTGCCGCCGCACGGCCGCGAAAATCGCGGCGTCACCGGAGCCCCCGTATTGGAGGCTCAGGACATACGCCGCCACCGCCCAGCGATCGCCGTCCGACAGGGCGTGCTCGAATGCCGGCATCGACGTCCCGGCGACGCCGAGCAACAACTGGCGGTAGAGATCGACGCGCGACTTGGCACCCATCACCTTGGGGTCGGTGAGGTTCGCGGGCGGTGGCGTGAGTCCCGAGGCGGCGGGCCCATCCCCGCGGCCCATCGATCCGTGACAGCTGGCGCACGCGGTTTCGAACACCACGGCCCCGCGTGCCAATGACGAGTCGTCTCCCAGTGGTGCCACCGGCTCGATGGTGCCGCCCAACCGCTGCGCGAGCCGTTGCCCGAGTGACTCGGCGATCGGAGCGAGGTCCTTCGGTGCCGCTGCACGATCGATCATCGTGCGCAGCACGCGCAGGGCGCTATCACTTTGGCCGCGGACCGCGGCCGGGAGTCCCGACAGCGCTTCACGGGCCTGGGCGATGAAGAGACGGGCCTCTTTTACCTCTTCGCTGTCGGTAACGACCCCCCCTGCGGGCGGCACGCCGAGGGCGTATTCCTTGACGGCGAGGGCAGCGGCGGCGGACACACGCCGTGCTACCGCGATGGAATCCCCCGTCTGCCCGTGAAGCGGGGTGACGAAGCCGGTGACGAAGATGAAGCCGCGGAAGACGTTACGGAAGATGAGAATCGTTCTCAAGTAAGGGTGCCCCGAAGTCTAGGCGGGCTCTTCAGACTGCGCAACCGAGCGTCTACGACTCGAGCACCGCGATTGCGATCGCCGCCGCATGCGTGTGCGACAGCGAGACCATGACCTGTCGCACGCCCATCTTGTCGGCCACCTGCTGGGCGAGTCCCGTCAACACCACCTCCGGTCGCCCGTTCTCGTCGCGCACCACTTCGATCTCCCGCCAGCCCACGCCTCGCGCCGCGGGGATGTTTTGCAGCGCCTTGTAAACCGCCTCCTTCGTCGCGAGCCGGACGGCGACGCTCTCGGCTGGATCGAGCTTGGAGAGGCAGTAGCTCGCCTCGCCGGGAGTCAACAGGCGCTCGAACACGTGCGTCCCTTTCTCGGCGAGCATGTGGCGCACGCGCGCGACCTCCACGAGATCGACCCCCACGCCGATCGTGCTCATCGGGTCACGAACAGCCGCCGCCGCAACACGCGGCCGTCGAGCTGCAGGACGACGAGATACGCCCCGTTGGGCACGCGCCGCGCGCCGGCGGTCAGATCCCAGGCGTACTCCGTCGATCCCGGCGTCAACACCGCCGACACGAGCCGGTCGCCGCCGAAGCTATAGACGCCGATCAGCGGCGCGCCGGTCCCCACGGGCCAGGAGAAGACCACCTGGGATCCGTGCACCGGATTCTCCGACACTTCGAGCGCCGCCACGGGCGGGAGTGCCGCGAACGCGGCGGTGGAGTCGCTCGCGAACCCTATCGCGTCCAGCCACCACGTGAAGCCGACCGAGATGAACCGCACGCGCGCGCCCCGCGTGCCAATGACCGACGGCAAGTCGACCCGCACGGGATACCAGGCGGGTCCGTCCCCCACGATGTCGTCGACAGTGGACCAGCTCGCGCCGCTGTCGGCCGAGACCTGCACCAGTCCGTGCTGCTCCGGCGTAAACGTCGAGCCGCGATGTTTGGTCCAGAACTGCAGCCACAACCGGGACCGCCCGGCCAGGTTCACGACGGGCGAGGTCAAGGTGTCGCTCGCGGAGGTCGTCCATGCATACGAGCCGGCGATCGCGTCGTTGGTACGAGTCCACCCCGTCCATCCGAGATCCGCAACCTCCGCGCCGCCGACCGAGATCAGCTCGCCCTCGAGCCCCGTCCCTTCGACCCGGAGGGCACGTGCCTGATCACGACTCACGTCGGACCGCCACCACGTCCGCACCGTGCCCCGGGACAGCGAATCGGTCTGCAGCGAGCGCTGCAGGATCCCGCCGCTCGGGCCGCGCACGCTGAGCGAGAAGGGAATGGGTCCCCCGGCGGGCAGGTTCACCCACGCCTCGGGCCAAATCGATTCGACGCGGGGCGGCGTGGGCCCGGTGCCGCTGGGGCCCGTCGCCAGCGAAGGATCCCCCGCGGCCGCGATGACGGCGAGTGCGAAGGGGAGATTGTCGTGGAACACCCGATCGACCAGGGCGGAGTCGTCGGGGAAGACGAAGCCATAATAAAGATTCGAGTCCGGGGTGCAGCAGCCGCTCGTGAGCTCGGTGGTGAATGCGATGGTCTGGTGTGACCGGTAGGCCCAGTCGGTGTACTCGCCGTTCGTGGGATACAGATTCCACGCGGGGCCGGGATGGTAGTACGGGTGAAAGGTGTCCGGAACACTGTCCCGCACCGCCGGGAGGATGTCGGTGCCGCCGAGCGCGCGATAGATCGGTAGATCGGGAGCGAGCGCACCTTCGCGGAACCCGTAGGGATACAGCACGAGCCCGCTGTAGCTGTGGTAGGAGACCGAGAGGACCGGCGGATGCGCCGCGTGGAAAGCGATGATCGCCTTTGTCTCGGGCTCCGACGCGGGCCCCGGGCCGCGATACGTCTCGTTCCCCGTAGTGCCGCTCGAGCCGGCGTCGTCGTAGCCCCAGAATTCCGGGTAGTTGCGGTTGAGATCGACGCCGAATGTGCCGTCGCCGTTGTCGCGCCGGTTCTTCCGCCAGAAGCGATCGTTCGTAAAGGTATACTGGTAGCCGTCGGGATTTTCGACGGGGATCACCCAGATGTCGCGCGTGGCCAGCAGTCCAGGAGGCGCCGAATCGGCGAGCCACCGGATCAAGCGCATCGCCATCTCGGTCGATACCCACTCGCGCGCGTGATGGGTCCCCATGAACAACACGTTGGGCCGGCTCGGCGCGTCCGCCGCAGCCCCGATCTTCACGGCGAGGATCGCACGCCCCTCGACCGACGCGCCGATCGAGTCGACGTGCAGCAAGGTGTCCGCCGCCGCCCATGCCTCGAGGGTGGCGCGAATGCCCGTAATCGGCTTGTCGAAGGAGCGGTAGACCGAGAAGCTGTCCCCCGCGGCCCCTAGCGGCACGCCCGGCACCGGCGCCGCGGCGAGTCCCGCGACGGCGAGTCGGCGCTCCGCATCCGGAGAGGCCACCACCACCGCCTCGATTCCCGTGGGCGTGCGGCGCACTCCCGCGACCTCGAAGCCGAGCCGGGCGAGCGAATCGAGTCCCGCCGGACCCGACACGCGGACCATCACGGGTCGCAGCTGCGCGGCCAGCGGCCCAGCGCCGAGCAGCGCGACGGCTAGAAGCCCAGCAGGACGGCGAGCCATTGTGGGGCTGGCAGGTATCCGCCCAGCACGAGCCCGAGCCAGATCACGACGGTGGCGAGCGGCGTCCAGACGACGAACACGGGGACGAGCGACGGCCGCCACGACGTCACGGCGTCCACCTCGCCCCTCCAGCGTGTACGCTCCTGCTCGACTTGGGTTTCGAGCGTGAGCCACGCCGCCTCGAGACGGCGCGCCGCGGCCTCCTGCGCCGCGCGCCACTCGGCGCGGGCGGCGGCGTCGCCCGGCCAGGTTCGCGCCAGCGTCTCCGTCGCGCGGGCAACCTCGTCGAGCGCGGACTCGAGTGTGTCGGCGCCCGCGGCCAGTCGCGCGGCGATGGCGCGACGTTCGACGGGAGAAACGATGAGCTGACGGTACCGGCGGCGGGGCATGCGCACCCGCTTTGCCTCCGTCTCGATAACCCGGTCGAGCACGGCGGCGATCCGGTCGGCTGCCCTGCGGACGGCTTCCTCCCAGACGCGCGTCCAGGCATCGCGGTCCAGTGCAGCGAGTGCCCGTGCCCCGCCGTTCGCCGCATCGCGGCGCGCGACTCCCGCACACTCCATTACGCCGGTCGCGAGCGCCTCGCGCACGTCATCCAGCGGCACCCACGGCTCCGTGACGCGCCGCGGGACGATGAGGCGTCCCAGGGAGGGACCGAGCTCCGGCACGCCGAGCGTCACCTGCGCCTCACCTCTGACCCCCTCGCTTCCGGCGAGGGGAACCATCGGCGGAGGACAGTCGCGCAGAGCGGCCGGTGCGCCGGTGATAGGCGTGCATGAAATACGGGAGGGATTCCGACCGAAACCGCTCGCGCTCGAGGCCCGTGGCCGCGATGGCCCGCTCGATGGCCGAAGGAGAACCTTCGACCTCCAGCAGCGTGTCCATTCGTGGGTACCGTTCCAGGCGCAGGATGGCGTGCCCCAGACGATACACCTCGACACGCCGGTCGATCGACTCCGATACACGAAACCCGAGCCGCACCAGTACCATGTGCAGCGCGGCGGGATCGGGGACATCGAGCTCCAGCTCCAGGCGGTGGCGGTAACGGCCCCCGGCCCGGGCGCTCGCCGCGCCCTTCCAGGTGAGCACCGCCCAGGAGCGGCCCCGCCCCTCCGACCGGTACGTCCGCAGTCGCAGCACCTCGTCGCGGCTCACGAGCGTTCGGCCCCGATCGTAGCGCCGGTCCGCCATGCCACCGCGGAATTCGACCGTGGCTCCGGCGCGTCGCAGCCTGCGCCGCAGCTCCGCGGGCCTGGTGACGCGTGCCTTGACCTCCAGCTCGTCTTTGGGGCTCGTCACGACAACAGCGCCGCGAGCACGCCGGCGGTGTCGGACAGATCGGCGAACACGTGCGTGGCCCCCGCCGCGGTGAGCGCGGCCACGTCGTATCCTCCGGTCGCGACGGCCACGGTGCGCGCACCGATCGGCCGGCCACAGCGGACGTCTTCCGGGGTGTCGCCGATGATCACCACGTCCGCCCCGGCGATCGGCCGGCCAATCCACTCCGCCGCTCGCCGCTGCGCGATGGCGGGGAGCTCGGGCCGATGCGCGGCATCCGAGCCGTACGCGCCCACGCGGAACCGGTTGGGGTCGATCCCCGCCGATTGCAGTTTGAGCGCCGCGCCGGGCGCCACGTTCCCCGTGAGCAACCCCACCAGCGCGCGCCCCTCCGCTTCCACCTCCTCCAGCGCGTCGAGCAGAGCCCGGACTCCGACCATCAGGCGGGTCGCCTGGGTCGGCTTCGCCAGCTCGTCCGCCAGGTAGCTCACGTAGTGCTCGCACACCGCGCGCACGTGGGCGTCGCTCACCGCGGCGGGGTGACCGGCGAGTGACAGAAGCTCGCGCACGATCTGGGGATCGGTTTTTCCGTCGAAGCGGTGGTCGGTAATCGGCCCCGCCGTGCCCACGAGATCGAGCAGCGCGCGCTCGATGGCCCGCCGTCCCGCCCCGTCGGTCAGGAGAATCGTGCCGTCGATGTCGAAGAGAATCAGGCGCATCAGCGCTCCACCCGTCGCACGACGACGAGTTGCTCGCGCAACCGCTTGAGCCGCGCGTCGTCTGCGAACAAGTCCTCGCACACGACGCCGCCGCGTGGCAGCGTCGAGTGCACGATGCGGCCCGCACCGGCCCAGAGCGCCACGTGGGAGATCCGCTCCCGCTCGACGAAAAACAACAGATCCCCGATAGCGTATTCGTCGCCCGATGGCGAAAGCGGCACGGTCTCGCCGACCATGCACTGCTGATCGCTGTCGCGGGGCAGCGCGATGCCGCGCGCGGCGTAAACCGCCTGCACCAGCCCCGAGCAGTCGATCCCCCACTCGGTGCGTCCGCCCCAGAGGTACGGGGCGCCCCCGAACCAGCGCAGGGCGAGATCGGGAATAGCCACGAGCCGCGCGTCCGCGTGCAGCTCGGTCTCGGAACGCACGATGCCACCGACGATGCGCGCCAGCCGCCCGTCCGCGGTTTCAACGCCGCTGCCGCTCGCTTCGCGACGGGGCGCGAGCCGCGCCCCGATCGGGAGCCGCACCCGCTCGCCCTGATGCTCGAGCTCGCATCCCACCGAGCGAATCGTGGCGCGGCCGAGCCAGTCCTCAAACCAGTCCGTCAATCCCACGCGCACGTACCCGGAGTGCGTCCACGCCACATAGCCGTCCCCGGCGCGCACATGCAGCCAGTCGTCCCTGCGCTCGAGCAGGGTGAGCGGCTCGCCTTGCACGGCCTCGTTCACGCGCGGAGCGCGCACCGTCGGGCGCTCGAGCAGCGGCGCGAGTGCCGCGGTGACCACGCCGACGGCGCCGTTGTCGACGGTGGCATTGGGAAGGAGGTTGACCGACACGACCATGCCCGCGGCGCCTCCGATGCGGCGCACTTCGGCCTGGGCCTCGCGGCTCGTGGTCGCTCCCTCGATCCGCCCGTCCGTGACCGCCACATCGAACACGCCGATGCGACGGTCGGGCACCCATCTGCGCTGCAGCTCGCCGAGGGCGCGAACCAGCGGCTCGATCACGGGAGGCCGCCGAGACCAGGCGTGACCGTGTTCCCCACCGCGAGCCGGACCGCCCGCTCGACGGCCTCCGGCACCACCGTGGCGGCCAACGCTTCCGCCTGCAGCGGTGAGGAGCCGGGCAGCGTTGCGGTGCTGGCCGCAAACACGACGTCACCGTCGAACAACGTCCCGAACGGCGTGATGCGGCGAGCGAGCGCGTCGCTCGCGGCGTGCGCCAGGGACTCGAGCGCCACCTTATCGAGGGCGAGGTTCGTCGCGACGACGGCCAGTGTCGTGTTGTTGGGTGACGGGGCCCCGCCACCGAACGGGGCGCCGCCCTGGCCGAGGTAGCGCTCGCAGTCGAGAAACACGCCACGCGTATCGCGTGCTCCAGCGAGGATCTTCCCGCTCGCGTCACGCACGTCGCCGACGGCGTTCACCACCACGAGTGCGCCCACGACCGCCTCCCCCGCTCGCGCGGCCCAGGTCCCGACGCCCCCCTTCATGGCGCGCGCGATCCCCGCCGCCTTGCCGACCGTCGCCCCGGCCCCGACTCCGATCGAACCCTCGGCGATGGTGGTGCCCGCCGCGTCGCACGCCTGCGCCGCATCGGCAGGGCCGGGCCATACCGGCGCGCCTCCCGTATTGCCGAGATCGAAGATGACGGCGGCCGGGACGATTGGCACGACGAAGTCGGCGCGCACGGGGAAGCCGCGCTTGCGCGCGAGGAGCCACTGCATGACGCCGTCGGCCGCGCCCAATCCGAACGCAGAGCCGCCCGTGAGGAGGATGGCGTCGACGTGGCCCACGATGTGACGGGGATCGAGCGCGTCGATCTCCCGTGTGCCGGTGGCACGACCGCGCAGTGTCGCCGCCGCCCGCATGCCGCCCGGCGGCGCGAGCACCACCGTGCACCCCGTGGCGCCCGCAGGGTGGGTCCAGTGTCCGACGCGAATACCGGGAACCGTGGCGAGGTTCGGAGTGGGTGCACCGGAGGTCACGCGGCGAAGATAGTCGCGCTTGCTGGGGTTGTGGAGGTCAAATAGCTTCGGAGCACATGCCGACAAGCCCTCCCGCCGCGCAGCCGACTTCGATCCTCGTCGTGGACGACGAATTGGGCATCCGCCAGGCGCTGGACCGATACCTGAAGCGTCTCGGGTACCGCGTTTTGCAGGCGGAGAATGGCGCAGCGGCGCTGCAACTGATCATGCAGGACCCGCCTCAGGCGATGCTGTGCGACATTCGCATGCCGCAAATGACCGGTGTCGAGCTGGTGCCGAAGGCGCTCGCCGCCGAAGCCGATCTCGCGATCATCATGCTGACTGCGATCGACGATCCCAAGACCGCCATCGAGTGCCTGCGCCTCGGCGCGTACGATTACCTGATCAAGCCGCTCGATCTGGAAGAGCTGGAAGTGTCGCTGCGCAGCGCACTGCGGCGGCGGCAGCTGGAAATCGACCGGCGGGAGCTGGAAGGGTGGCTGGCACGGGAGGTGGCGGAGCGGACGCAGGCGCTGGAAGAGCGGACCAACGCGATCGCGGAGATCGCCCTGCAGGCGTTGGCTGCCGCTCCGAACTGGCCGGGGGCCGCCTCGGCGACGGAGCGGCTCGCGCGAGAGCTCGGAACGCCCCTCGAGGAGTTGACCCGGGACATCGACCAGCGCCGCCGTTAGGCGCGCGACGCCGCTTTGGCTTTCTCCTCACACGCCTTGCAGCGCGTGACCCCCCGGAAGGTGCAAATCAGACAGATAAAGGTGCCGCAGTCGGAACAGGGATAGCCCTCCGACGCCCGCTCCTCGTTGCCGCAGGAGCGGCAGGTCATCCCGTCATGTTCCTTCAGCTCCGGTTTCTCCATGTGTCGCCTCTACAGGTTCAGGGCGTACGCCCTAATCTTATTGATCAGCGTCGCGCGCGATATCCCGAGGTCCCGGGCGGCGCGCGTCCGATTGCCGCCATGATAGCGCAACGTGCGCTCGATCTGGTCGCGTTCCACGTCGTTCAGCGTCCGCGGTCGCCAGCGCCGGGCCTCCGCTGCCCGGGCGACCGCCACGGCCAGGTGCTCCGGATCGAGCGGGCGGATGACGAACTGCTCGGCGCCGTCGCGGAGCGCCCGCACACCGGCCGCCACGCCACCCCGTCCGACCACGACGACCACGCCGGCCCCGAGCGCCACGAGGCGCGCGACGGCGGCGACCGGGGCCGCCACCTCCTCATCCCAGATCACGACGTCGGGTCGCGTGCCCTCGCCGGTGACGAGCCCCGCGAGTCCATCCCGCTCGCGCAGGACCTCCGCCCCCGCCGCCACACCCGCCACGGCCCGCGCCAGGGCGTCATCGGCGGTCACGACCAACACGCGTTCGCTCATGCCAGCGGCCGGGCGATGTTGCGCGGCAGGTCGCGCGGATCGACGAGCACGCGCAGCGCACCCGGGAGCACCTGCGCCTCGAGCGGCGTCGTCCCGATCGGCTCGCCATCCAGCTGTACCGGCATGTCGCCGCCGTCGCTGTCGACACGGATCGTCCGCCCCCGCCCGCGCCAGACCTGGCGCCGGCGCCCGCCGAAGAGCATCTCGACGAAGGCCGTGACGCTTTGCCACGCGCCCGTCGCCTGCAGCACGACGACGTCGAGCACGCCGTCGTCGGGTCGGATGTCGTCATGCACCCGCAACAGCGGCGGCATGAGGTCGGCACAGTTGCACACCAGCACCATGGCCGCGTCGAGCCGCGTCTCGGCCCCGTCGATCGTCACGCGGACTGGCGTGCTCCGGACTCTGGGCAGCGCGGTCAGCGCGGCGCGCACGTAGGCCGCCCGGCGCCAGCGCCGTTTGCTGGCGCTGTCGGTGCGCTGCATCAGGGTCGCATCGAATCCCGCCCCGCAACACACCGCGAAGTGGTGCACGCCGTCGGCGCGCGCAACGGCGCCGAGGTCGATCGCGATCGGCGTGCGCCGCAGAATCGCCTGCGCGGCGGCCACCGGCCGCCGCGGCAGGCGCAGGTTCCCGGCGAGCACGTTGCCGGTCCCGCCCGGCAGGAGACCAAGCGGGATGCCGGTCCCCGCGATCGCTCCCGCGATCTGCATCGCTGTTCCATCGCCGCCGTAGGACAGCACGGCGTCGAACCCCTCGTCCCGCCCTCGCTCGGCGAGGCGGCGGGCATCGCCGGCCGCCGCAGTGACGGCGAGCTCGACGACCCAACCACCGCCGCGCAGCACGTCGCGCACGGCAGTGATGGCCCGCTCGTCGGTCCGGGCCGCAGCCGGGTTGCTGATCAAGAGCGCGCGCGTCACGTCAGTAACGCCGCTCCCAGAAGAGATCCGCTCCGACCTGTCGCTGCTGTGCCGCGTTGATCGTCTGGCACAGACCGACCGTCTCGACGCTCGCTTCGGTGCGCCATTCGGGGCTGAACCGGAACTGGAGACTCGCCCCCACCGCATTGGCCACCGTGCCGGGGCACAGGCGCGCCCGCACGATGAAGAACGTGCGCGCGCCGATCTGCTTCCCAACGGCGAACGTCGCCCCCTGGAAGGGATTGCCGGGGTCCCCCGGCCGGATCTCGACGTAGTCCAGCGGAATGCCGAAATCGGACACGACGCTGCGCTCGATCTCACCGGCCGCCACGCTCGCGGCCGTGCTGACGAGCAGCGCCTTGCGCGCCGCCGCGGCGGTGCTCTGGTCGCCGCCCGCGATGTCGGCACTCGGCTGCCCGAACATCAGGTACGAGATGATGTCGGTCTGCGGCATGGTGCAGTCTTTGGTGCTGAGCGTGAGGCGCGGCACGAGCAGCGTGCCTCCGATATGCGCAATGACGGTGACGTCGCCACTCGTCGAGCAGCGGCTCGTCGCCGTGTTCGTCGCTTGCGTCCCCACCTGCACCGGGTGCACCACGTGCTCGGCCTGGATGTCCAAGCCGGCGTCGAGATCGGGCGTCCCGAAATACGTGACCGTTCCGCTCGTCACCAGGAACTCACGCGTCACCGGGCCGACCTGCATGCGGTAGGTGCCGCGCGGGGCGAGCAGCGTCCCGGTCAACCGATACGTCCGGTTGATCTTGTTCACGGTCATGCGGCCGCTCAGCTGGATGTTCGCCTCGTTCGAGCGCAGCCACACGCTGCTTCCCATCGAGAGCTGCAGATCGCGGATCCCGAGACTGTCGAGAAACACGTTGTGGAAGGTGGGTCCCAGCCCCTGACGCCGGATCACCGCCGCGAGCGAGGTGTCGATCAGCCCGGCCAGTTCGGGATCGGGAGAATCGAGATCGATGATCCGCTTCTCCACGAGATCCGCGAAGTACAACACACCGTTGGTCACGGTACCCTGCCCCGTGAGCGTAGCGCCGAAGACGGGGCCCTTGAGCGCCAGCTGGGCGGTCGCGGTGACGCTCACGTTGCCGCGGACTTCGAGCGCTTTGAAGTCCGCAGCGTCGATGTCGAGAGAGAGGATCGGGCGCGACAGCCGCTCGAGCCGCACATATCCTGCGAGGTCCGCACGCCCCCGCTCGCTCCGCACGCCCAGCGTGTCGACGTAGATCGTATCGCCGCCCAACCGCAGCCGGCCGGCGATCCCGTCCCATGACACATTGAGAGAGGGGACGTCGAATGCGCCCGAGTCGATCCGCACCCGGCCGTCGAGGTGCGGGGCGTCCCAGCTGCCGCGAATGCCGACATCCGCCGTGAGCCGGCCGTGTACGTTGCGCAGGCTCGACGTGAACGCCTGGACCGGGGCGAGATCCGCGCCGTCGGCGGTGGCGCGGATCGCCAGCGTGTCGGGGAGCTGGCGCCGCGCCACGGGTACGAGCGCGAGATCGAGCGGCAGGTGCGCACGGAACCCGACGACCTGACGCTCGTTGCTCTTCAGCGACGCCGCGGCGTCGAGCCGTCGGGCCGCGTAGGAGAAGGTGCCGTCGAGTGAAGGAGCCCCGGCGGAATCGGGAACGACCGCGAATGTCCCCTGATACTCCGGATCGCGGCGCGAGCCGCGCAGCCTGAGGTCGGCCGCCACGTTGCCCGCCGCACCTAGTGTGTCGCGCTGCAGCAGCGCGTACACGCCGGCGAACGGGAACCCCGCAACGTGGACATGCCCCTCCCCGGCTGCACCCGAGGCGGGTAAGGTGCCGTCGGCCTCGAAGCGGCCCGGCCCGTTGACCTGTTCCAGCACCACGCTGTCGGCCGCGAGTGCCGAGTCGTGCCAGCGCACCGTTGCGGGCCGGGTGAGGTACCACACGCCGTGCGGCAGCAGTACCGCCAGCGAGTCGAAGCCCACGACCTGACCTTCGGTCGTATCGCGACGGTACCGCCCGCCGGCCACGATGGCGCTCAGATCGCCGATGCGCGTGCGGCCGGACCATCGCAGCGAATCGAGACGGCCCTGCACCATCGCCGAGGCGGCGCCGAACGCCGTACCCCCATGCTCCAGCGAATCGGCCTGCGCCTCGAGCATCACGAGCGGATGCGCACCCGGTTCGTACTGCCCGTGGACCCGCCCCTTCATCAGCTCCCACTCCCCGTAGGCGACGTTGTCCGCGTCGCCCCGCACACCAACTGCCAGGGAATCCAAGGCACCGGCGATGCGCACTTGAACAACCGCCTCTCCGCGGTCGAGCACCGCACGCGTCGTGTCCCGGGCGGTGCCGCTGATCCACGCGACGAGCGGATCGAGGAAACTCAAGCTGTCGGCGTCGAGCTTCAGGAGCGTCTCGCCGCCGTTGGGCCGCCGCCATCCGAGCGCCCCTGCTCCGTCGGCGATGAGCCCCGGCTGGCGCAGCCACAACGTGTCCACGTGCACCACACCGGCGGCGATGTGGAGCCGCACCCCTCCGCTGTCGAGATCGGTGCCGGCGATCTGCGAGGGACGCACCCGTCCCTCCACCTGACCGCTGCCGGTCGTCCCGGACGTGTCCACGATCAGGGTTGCCGCGCCGGTGAGGTTCAGCGCCGAAGGCGGGGCTCCCGGCAACCAGCGGTCGAGCGACAGATCGCTCGTTGTCACCTCGAGGTTGCGGGTGCCGTTCCGGTCCGGCAGCAGCACGAGGCCGCCGTTCGCCCTGATGCGCCCGCCGCCGCCCAAGCGCGACAAGTCGATATGAGTGTCCAGCGAATCGAGCCGACCGGCCAGCCGCGCCGTGCCGGTCACCGCGCCGCTCAAACGCAGCAGAGGAAAGCTCGGTTGCAGGCCGTCGAACGACAGCGTGTCCACCTGTGCGTCGATGTTGAGGGCGAGCACATCGCCTGATGCGTCGGCGCTGAACCGGCCGCGCAACACGCTCGCCGGCAGGGCGCCGTCGTGGTGCCGCAGCGTCCCCTCGAAGGCGAAGTTCTTGAGGGGCCCGGACAGCGTCCCCTGAGCTTCGAGCGTGCCGAGCATCGAAGAGGAAACGAAGTGGCCGACGGTCCCGAAGTCGAGGTCCGCCGCCTCGACCGTGAACGGCGTGAACGAGATGCCGGTGGGGGCTTTCAGGTCCACGCGTCCCTGCCCCTTCACGTGCGATACCGCCTGCCCCGGGACGAGGGAATCGCGGAACGCCCAATCCGTTCCCAGCACGAGCTCGGTCGTCGGCCCGTCGGCGGTGGTATGACCGCTCAGATGACCGTGGAACGGAAGCGAGTCGATGAACGCGCGGAACAGCGAGAGATCGAGATCGTCGGCCTGGACGTCGGTATTGCGCAGCGCCGCAAATCCCGAATCCGCCGCCATGAAGGCCGTCAGCCGGCCCGTCGCCTTTCCGCCCCGATAATCGAGGTCGAGGGGATCGAGCTTGATCTCGATCACCCGTGCGCCGTGCGAGCGGATCGCGACGCCTCCGTGGAGCACCGCACCATCGGGGAACCTGGGATCGAGGAACCGGACGTCGGCGAGCGTTGCGGCGGCGGCCTTGATGTCGAGATCGTAGCGCAACGTGTCATGCGGCCAGGAGACCTTGCCCTTGAGGCCGACGCGTGAGCCGGGAAGGCGCAGCACCGGGACGTCGGCGTCGAGGGAGTCGCCGTCGATGCCGACCTGGCCACGCAGATCGGTGAGCGTCACGGCCGGATCGTCGATCTCCACGGCGAGACCGGCGAGGTCGAGATACATGCCGCGCTGGCCCGGCGCCGAGATCCGGAACGAATTGAGGAACGTGGTGAGGTGCCGCAAGCGCCGCACCCGGCGCCGCCCGTCCGTGCCGAACGCGTCGATCTCGTGCAGTGAATCGTCGGGCGCCGGACGCGACTGCAGCCGCAACACGAGGTCGCCGTCGGTGATAGCGACGTTGCGCAGCACGACGAGCGGCTTGGGTCCGGGATTCGGCGAGGGGGGGCCACCGAGGCGCAGCAGCTCCTCGATGTTCAGGCGGCCGCTCTTGTGCTGCACGATGTTCACGTACGGCCGCACCAAGAGCACTCGTTGCATCACGACGCGACCGGCGGCGAAATCGAGCAGGTTGTAATCGACCTCGGCCCGCGGCAGCCACGCCACGAGCGTCGTGTCCTCGTCGTACAACCGGACATCGCGGAGCGTAAGGCCGGTGAGCAATGTTCCCGACACGGCGCCGATTTCCACCTGACCCGAGACGGCACCGCTGAGCGCATTGACGGCGACACGGGCGAGCAGCTTGCGCCCCGCGCCAGTACCGACCAGCGCCGAGAGGCCGCCCAGAAAGCAGGCCAGGATCCCGACGAGGGTCCAGAGCACGACGCCGAGGGAGCGTCGCATCAGAAGGCCTGCCCGATCGCGAACTGCACGAGCAATCGCTTGAGGAAGGTGCGGGGACGCGGCTGTTGGAACGCGGGACGCACCTTCGTGAGATTGGTGCTGTCGCTCACCCACAGCACGCCGCTCTCGGGCGCGTAGCCGTTATACGCCACATCCACTCGCACCGGGCCAAGCGGCGTCAAAATGCGGAACCCCGCACCCGGCGTCACGCGCAGCGACTTGAGAGACAGGAGATCGCGCTGCCGCACGTACACTTCCCCGAAGTCGACGAAGGTCGCGAGTTGCAGCCGATCGGGGAGGACCGGCGCCGGCACCCGGAGCTCCAGATTCCCGACCACGACCGCGTTGCCACCCGTGGGAGAGGTCTGCACCTTCGTGAACGTGGTATCCCCTCCGGAGACGTGGACATCGGAGATATTCACGACGTACACGCGCGGCCCCAGCTCGTTGGCCCGGTAGCCGCGCACCGAGTTCGGCCCACCCGCATAGAATCGCTGGTCGGGGGGCACGAATTGCTGCGTGCTGTCCACCCCTTTCACGGTGATGAGCCCGGGAAATACTCCGCCGACGTGCACCCGCCACCCGAACGTCCCGCGCCGCCCGATCGGCACGAACCGGGCCAGCTCGAGCTCGCCGCGGTTGAACTCGTAGAGGGAAGACGAGCCGAGCAATCGTGACGAGTGCAGCACGGTGACCGCGACGTGCCCACCCGATGTCGGATCGAGGGGGTTGTTCTCGGTGCGCTCCCCGGCCGCGACGCCAAGCGAGGCGAAGGGTCGGCGCGTATTCAGGAACCGCTGCGTGCTGTCGTCGCACACGCTGAACACGCTGCAGAACACGGCGGGGTTGGCATCGGTGCGGCCCACGGAATAGGTATACGTGAGGCCGACCGGCACCCGGCGGCGCGCGTTGAACGTCACGCCGAATGTCGCGCCGATCTGCGTGCGGGTGAAGGTTTCGACCTCCGAATGCCGCTCGGTGAACACCGCCACGCTCGCCGTGTGGCTGGGGCTCAGGAAGGCCGGCTGGAAGAGGGTGAGGGCGACGTTGTAGTTCAGGGTATCGGAGAAGCGGTCGTCCTTGATCGCGCCGCACAGGTTGTCGCGGACGAAGCCCGAACCGAGCGGCGCACCGACGCCGAGCTTGGAGACGCGGAGACTCAGGTCGAGCACCCGGGCGTTGCCGAGAAACCCGAATGCCGACCACCCGGTCTGCGCGCGGAAGCAGTCCAAGGTCCCGTACCCGCCGGCGAACCGGATCCGATGGCGCGGCCCCTCCGCGACGTTCACGAGGACATCGGCCAGGGAGTCTCCCGCCTCGGGCGGCACGCTGTCGGCGAGCGTCACGATCGCCGAGCGAAAGACGCCGCTGCTGTAGAGATCGCGCTGGCTGCGGTAGAGCAGGTCTTCGTGATACTGATCGCCCGGCTTGATCGACAACGTGTGCAGGACCGTCGCCGTATCGACCCGCTTGAGCCCCTGGATCTCGATCCGGCCGATCCACATGCGTCGGCCGGGGACGGCGTCGAACCGCAACGCCGCCGTATCCGCCCCCACGTCGGAGTCGAAGTTGCGCAACACCTGCTCGTAGGGATAGCTGCGGTTGCGGAGCCACGCGCCGATCGTGTCCGCGGAGGCCTGAAACAGGAGACGATTGAACGGGTCGCCGACCTTCAGTGGCAGCGCGCGGCGCAGCCGCTCGGGATCGATGATCCCGTCCATCCCTGTAATCTCGAGCCGGCGCACGCGGACCGGCTCCCCTTCGTAGATCCGGAACTCCACGTAGGCATCGTGGGCCGTGCGCCGTACCGCGGTGTCCACGACGGCATGCATGTATCCGCTTTGCCGATAGAAGAGGATGAGGCGCACCACGTCCCGCTGAAACTCCACTTCATCGAAATAGCGTTTCGCCCCGAGTCCGAGCCAGCGCAACCACCACGCGGTGGCGAAATAGCTCGAATTGGACGTCGCGATGACGGTCTTCAGGGTATAGTCATCGATCGACCGGTTGCCCACGAACGTCAGCCCGCGGACCACTCGCTCTGCCTCTTGCTGCGCGGTGAGCGGGCGGGCCGCCAGCGCGCATAGAGCGCCGAGGGCGAGGGCATGGGCGAAACGCAATTGACGCTGTGTTTTGGGCTCCGTATGTTGGCCGGCCACCACCCTGACTGTCAACCTTTTCGACACCGGACTTGATGCCCCGGTTCCGCCACTTCCTGTCAGTCCTGCCGGCACTCGTCGCCTGCAGAGGAGAGCCTCAGGCGGCGCATGCGCCGCTCGTCTACTACGAAAGTTACGACCCGCGCTCGCTCGACCCGGCGCTCTCGACCGATGTGCCGACGGGCGAAATGGTGACGCTCGCCTACGATGGACTCACCCGTTTCGACGTGAACGGCCGCCTGCAACCGGCGTTGGCCGATCGCTGGACGACCGACGCGCGCGGGCTGCGCTACGTCTTTCACCTCCGTGCAGGCGCGCGCTTCGCCGACGGCACCCCGCTCACCCCGGCCGCTGTTCGGACGAGCTTCCTGCGCGTGCTCGACCCCAAATCCACCGGCGGCAGAGCCTGGCCCTTACTGCCCATCCGCGGAGCCGGCGCATACGCCGCCGGGACGGCGCAGGACGTGCCGGGCATAGAGCCGCTGGGCGACTCGGCGGTCGCCCTGACCCTTGAGCAGCCCCTCGCCGTGTTTCCCAAGTTCCTCGCGATGCCGGTGGCGTCGATCGTCGCACCCCGCTCGGGGGAGCGGGGGGAGCGCGACGTGACGACGATCGGCACGGGGCCCTGGCGGTTCGTGAGCTGGGCGCACGACGACGCGCTGCGATTCGACAGAAACCCGGGATACTGGGACGGGCCAGCCCTGGCCGACTCCCTCGTCGTCCGGATCATCCCGGACCAGCTGGTCCGCGCCGCCGAGCTGGAATCCGGACGCCTCGACGTCGTCGAAGTCCCCTTCGGCGAGACCGCGGCGTGGCGCTCCCGCCATGCGGCGTGGCTGCAGGAGAAGCCCGCGTTACGCGACGTGTACATCGCGCTCAACAATCGCCGGGGCCCGCTGCGTGATGTGCGTGTCCGGCAAGCGATCAACTACGCCGTCAACGTCAACCAGATCCTGTCGACCGTCTACGGTGGCCGGGGCATCCTGGCCCGCGGTGCGATCCCACCGAGCCTCGGCGGGGGGGACACCACGCGCGAGGCCTATTCGTACGATCCCGGGCGGGCGAAACAGCTCCTCGCCGCGGCCGGCTTCCCGGGAGGCGTGTCGCTCGAGCTGTGGCGCGCGGCGGACAACGAGACGCTCGGCCGCGTGGCCCAGGCGATCCAGTCGGACCTGGAGCAGGTCGGGATTCGGGTCACCATCGTCGCCCGCGATGCCTCCAGCCAGCGGGCGGCGGCGCGCGCCGGCAACGCCGACATGGCGATCCTCGATTGGTGGGCCGACTACCCCGACGGCGACGACTTTCTCTTTCCCCTGTTCTCCAGCACGAGCTTCGGTGCCGGCGGGAACTACTCCTTCTATTCGGATCCCGCGACCGACTCGCTGCTCCTCGTAGCGCGTCGCACCCAGGACGACGCGGCCCGGGAGCGGCTATACCGCACGATCGACGACCGGGTGTACCGCGCGGCGCCGTGGCTCTATCTCTGGTTCCCGGTGGATCTGTGGGCCGAGTCGCCGCGGATCACCGGATGGGAGCTGCCCGTCATTTTCAACGGGCAGCGCTGGACCGGCGTGCGACGGACACCGTGAGACGAGCACTGTGGCGCCGGCTCGCGTTGCTCGTGCCGACGCTGATCGGCGTCCTGGTGGCGGCATTTCTCCTCCTCGACGTGGCACCGGGTGACCCGGTCCAGGCGATGGTGGGAGAACGCGCCGACTCCGCCACCATCGCCCGGCTACGCGCGGAGCTCCACCTCGACGATCCTCTCCCCGCCCGATTCGGGCGCTACGTCGTGGGCCTGCTGCACGGCGACTTCGGCCGCTCCTACATCACGGGGCGCCCGATCGCGGAGGATCTCGCGGAGCGGTTCCCCAAGACCGCCCAGCTCGCCCTCGCCGCGATGAGCTTCGCGGCCACCGTCGGCATCACGCTCGGCGTCGTCGCGGCCGTGCGACCCGGCGGCTGGGCCGATCGCCTCGCCCGGCTCGCCGCCTATCTTGGAGTTTCGTTTCCGGTATACTGGGTCGGGCTGCTGCTCGTCCTGCTGTTCGCCGTCACGTTGCGCTGGCTGCCGCCGTCGGGCTCGGGCGGGCTGGCCTACCTCATTCTCCCCGCGGCGACGCTCGGCATGCGGTCGGTCGCCGTGCTCGCCCGGATGACACGCGGCGCGATGCGAGAGGCCTTGTCCAGCGACTTCATCCGGACGGCGCGCGCCAAGGGAGCCGCGGAGCGCGTGGTGGTGTTGCATCACGCACTGCGCAATGCCTTGATCCCGGTGATCACGGTGCTGGCGCTCGACACCGGGAATTATCTCACCGGGAGCCTGTTGACCGAGTCGATCTTCGCGTGGCCGGGGTTGGGGCGGTACGTCCTGACGGCGATCGAAAAGCGCGATCTCCCGGCGGTCCAGGGCGCCATCCTGCTCATGTCGGTGCTGTTCGTCCTCGTCAACTTTTTCGCGGACCTGCTGTATGCGAAAGCTGATCCTCGCATCGCTGACGATTAGCGGCGCCGTCCTTGCCCCGCTCGAGACCGCCACCGCCCAGACGGCCTCACGGCCACGGCGCGGCTCGCTCGAGCGCCGGCTCGACGCGCTGCTCGATCAGCGCCCCTTCGACCGGGTGACGTGGGGGGTGTTCGTACAGGATGACCGCGGACGGGTGCTGTACCAGCGGAACGGGGACCGCCTGTTCGTGCCCGCGAGCAACACCAAGCTCGTCGTCGCCGCGACGGCGGCGGCCCTCTTGCCGCCGGACTATCGCGTACACACGAGCGTGTACATCAACGGCACATTGCGAGACGGCGTCGTCGACGGTGACCTCGTGCTCTACGGCCGGGGCGACCCGACCTTCTCGGAGCGCTGCTTCGGGATCGACACGCTGGCGCCGGGCGCCTGCGATTCCACGTTCACGGCGATGGACGCCATCGCCGACTCCCTCGTCGCGCGCGGCGTGCGGCGCGTCACCGGCCGCCTCATCGGCGACGGGAGTTACTTCGAGCCGCAGATCGTGCATCCCGCGTGGAACGTGTTCGACCTCAACTGGTGGTACGCCGCCCCCGTCTCGGGGCTCGGGTTTCACGACAACAGCGTCGATTTCCGCATCACGCCGTCGGATACGGTCGGCCGGCCGCCGACGATCACGTGGAGTCCCGAGCTGGGGCTTTTCACCTTCGAGAACCGGGCGCGAACCGGACCGTCCGACTCGGAGTCGACGATCGGCGACAACTTCTTCCGCAAACCGGGGACGATGGACATCTGGGCCGAGGGGACGGCGACGCGGGGCCGCTCCCCCTGGGTGGAGAGCTTCGCGCTCCCCGACCCAAACCTGTACGCGGCGCGCGCCCTCGCACACTCCCTCCAGGCGCGCGGGGTCGCCATCCTCGGGGGGACGGCGAGCACCGTCGACTCGCTCGACCAGCGGGCCGCGCGCTGCTGCGGGCTGCCACTCGTGGAGTACCGCGGCCGTCCGCTCGCCGACATTCTGTTCCCGATCCTCAATTCCAGCCAGAACTGGTTCGGCGAAATGCTGCTGAAGATCGTGGGGCGGGAACTGGGGGGCGCAGGCTCCTGGGAAGCGGGACTGGACGTCGAGCGTCATTTCCTCGTCGACTCGGTGCACGTCGACTCGACCGCGTTCTCGCTCGAGGACGGCTCGGGACTCTCCGCCGGGAATCTCGTGTCGCCCCACGCGTTCGTGCAGCTGCTCACCTACATGTACGCGCACCCGAAGCGCGCGCCGTTTCTGGCCGCGCTGCCCCGCTCCGGGAGTCCGGGCTCGCTCCTGCACCGCTTCGTCGGGACGCCGCTCGAAGGGCACGTGCTCGCCAAGACGGGGAGCATCGACCGCGTGAACAGCCTCTCGGGGTACGTCGAGCGGCCGGACGGCCATCCGCTGACGTTCAGCATCGAGGCGAATGCCCACGCCATCAGCAGCCGCGCGATGCTCGCGCAGATCGACTCGATCGTCGCGGAGATCGGCAGAACCCGGTGACCGCGAGTCTGGACGAGCTGCGAGCGCGCATCGCGGCGGTCGACGCCTCCCTCATCGAGCTCGTGGCGACCCGGCTCGCGCTGGCCCGCGACGTCGGTGACGCCAAACGGGCCGCGGGCCTTCCCGTCCGCAATTACGCGACGGAGTCGGAGGTCCTCGCGCGCTTCCACGCCCTCGCCGCACAGGCCGGCCTCGACGACCGCCTGGTCGAGCGGTTCGGCCAGCTGCTGATCGGGGAGGCGGTCCGCACGCAGGAATCGGATCTCGCGACCGGCGGCGCGCCGGGGCGCCGCATCCTGCTGGTCGGCGGAGCCGGCAAGATCGGCCGCTGGCTCGCCGATTTCTTCGCCAGCCAGGGCCACGGCGTCACGACGCTCGACCCTGCCGGCCCGGTGCCGGGATTCCCCTCCGCCACCGAGCTCCCGGGAGCCGTCCAGGCCGCCGACGCGTGTATCGTCACCACGCCCCTCGCCGTCGGCCGCGACGTCCTGGGCCGGATCCTCGAGCTCGAGCCCGAGGCCCTGGTCGCCGATGCGTTCAGCTTGAAGAGTCACGTCCTCGACCTGCTCGAGGGAGCCGGGCGACGCGGACTACGGGTGGCCAGCCTCCACCCGCTGTTCGGTCCGGGCGCCCGGACGCTCGCCGGCCGCGTGATGGCCGTGTGCGACTGCGGCAACCCCCAGGCCGCCGACGAGGCCGCGGCCCTCTTCGCCGACACGGCATTGACCATCACCCGCCTGCCGGTGGCGCAGCACGACGAGCTGATGCAGTACGTCCTCGGCTTGAGCCATCTCGTGGCCATTCTCTTCTTCACGACGCTCGCCAGGAGCGGCCGTTCGTACGCGGACCTCTCGCAGGTGGCCAGCACGACGTATTTGAAGGAGGTGCGCACCGCGGCGGAGGTCTCCCGCGAGAGTCCGGGACTGTACTACGAGATCCAGCGCCTCAACCGCCACTCGGGAGAGTTGTTCGCGCTGGTCCGCGGCTGTCTCGCCGAGATCGAGGGCGCAGCGCTCGCCGACAACCCCGCGGCGTTCGCCGAGCTGATGCGGGCCGGGCGGGCTTTCTTCCCCGAGTCCCTCCCCGCTGACCTGGGTTGAAGCGGTCAGTCGGGCGACTGGCCGAACAACGCCATGTTGCTGGAGTGCCCCGGCTCGAACTTCGCGGTCGGGTTGAGGAGGTGCACGGCGTGGTTCACGGCAATGCACGCCTCGGCCACGGCGGTCGCGATCAGCTTCAGTTTGCCGGGGTAGATCGTGATATCGCCCGCCGCGTAGATGCCGGGGCGGTTGGTTTCCATCGTCTGCGACACGCGGATATCGCCCTTCTCGATCTCCAGCCCCCACTCCGCGATCGCGCCGAGGGAAGAGACGAAGCCGAGCTGCGGGAGCACGCAGTCGATCGGCAGCGTCTCTTCTTCTTTTGTCTTGCTGTTGAAGATCGTGACGCGCTCGATCTGGTCGCCGCCGTGGATCGCCCGCAGCTCCCAGAACGTCCGCAGCTCCATCTTCCCCGCCGCCGCGAGCCGTTGCACCTGCTCGACCGTCGCCTGATGCGCGCGGAACCCGTCGCGCCGGTGAATCATCAGGATCGAAGCGGCAACACCCTGCAGGTTGACCGCCCAGTCGAACGCCGAATCTCCGCCGCCCACGATCAGCGTTCGTTTTCCGCGAAACACCTGCGGATCGAGCACGCGATCGTAGAGCCCCCGTCCCAGCCAGTGGTCTGCGTCCTTCAGCGCCAGCTTGCGCGGGGTGAAGGCGCCGATCCCCCCGGCGATGAGGACCGCGCGCGAGGGGTATTCGTCCCGGTCGGTGACGACGACGAACCGCGCCGTGCCGCCCTTCAGCTCCTCGCGCAATCCCACCACCTTTTCGCCGAGGTGGACCGGCGCGTTCCACTGCAACCCCTGCTCCGCCATCCCTTTGACGAGATCCTTGGCCAGAATCTTGGGGAAGCCCGCCACATCGAAGATGTATTTCTCGGGATAGAGCGCGGTCAACTGCCCGCCGAGCTGGTCGAGGTTGTCGATCAGACGGTGCGACGTCCCCCGCATGCCGGCGTAGAATGCGGCGAACAGTCCGGTCGGGCCGGCCCCGATGATGGTGATATCTTTGAGGTCCTGCATGGCGCCAATCGTAACGGAACCATGAAGGAGTGGCGAGTGGGGTCGCAATGAAGATCTACACCAAGACGGGGGACGCCGGGGAAACGGGCCTGTTCGGCGGAGAACGCGTCCCCAAGAATCACCCCCGCGTCGCCGCGTACGGCGACGTGGACGAGCTGAACGCGGCAATCGGCATGGCGCGCGCGCTCGAGCCGCGTGATTTCGAGGACGCACTCCTCCAGGCGATCCAGCGCGACCTCTTCGCTATCGGCGCGGTCCTCGCGACGCCGGATCCAGCGCGTCTGATCAAGGCGCTGGGCGGGCCCGGGATCGCCGATCCCGCCGTGGCGCAGCTCGAGGGCGCCATCGACCGGCTCGAAGCCACCCTCCCGTCCCTCCAGAGCTTCATCCTTCCCGGCGGGGCGCCGAAGGGCGCGGCGCTGCACGTGGCACGGACCGTGTGCCGTCGCGCGGAGCGGTCCATCGTCGGCCTCGGGCGCGGCGCCGCCGTGTCGCCGGTCATCGGGCGCTACCTGAACCGGCTCTCCGATTTGCTGTTCGTACTCGCCCGGGCCGCGAACCAGCGGGCAGGCGCGGGCGATATCCCGTGGTGACGGTGCGCGTCCCGCTCATTTCCGAACGGGACACCTCCTACGACATCCTGATCGGCCGCGGCCTGCTACAGGATCTCGTGCGGCTCGTGACACGGCATTGTCCCGCCCAGCGCTACGCGGTGATCACCGATTCGCACGTCGCCGAGCTGTACGGTCCGTCGGTCATGGAGGTGCTGAAGGGCGGAGGACTCGAGGCCGAGCTGTACCCGTTCGCGGCGGGCGAATGGAACAAGACGCGCGATTCGTGGGCAGCGCTCTCGGACCGGATGCTTGAGGCCCGGTTCGGCCGCGATGCGGCGGTGCTGGCACTCGGCGGCGGCGTCGTCGGAGACGTGGCGGGGTTCGTCGCGGCGACTTACAACCGGGGGATCCCGTTCGCGCAGATCCCGACGACCCTGCTCGCGATGATCGATTCGTCGATCGGTGGCAAGACGGGGGTCGACACGCCGCACGGCAAGAACCTGTTGGGGGCATTTCACCAGCCCCGGGTCGTGATCGCGGACCTGGATACCCTCACCACGCTGGCCGCTCCGCAGCTCGCCGCCGGCATGGCGGAGGCGATCAAGCACGGCGTGATCGCCGATGCGGATTACTGTGCCGCGGTGGAGCGCCATCGCGATGCCATCGTGGGAAATCGGCGCGATCCAGCAGCCCTCGAGCGCCTGGTGACCCGCTCGGTGGAAATCAAGGCGGCCGTCGTCGCGTCGGACGAGCGGGAGAGTGGCCGCCGCGCGCTTCTCAACTTCGGACACACCATCGGGCACGCGGTCGAGGCGACGAACGGCTACGCGATCCTGCATGGTGAGGCGGTCGCCATCGGCATGGTTCTGGAAGCGGCGTTGGCCGAACGCGTCGGCATCGCCGAGCGCGGCACGAGCGCGACAATCGTGCGGTTGCTTGAGCGCTTCGATCTGCCGACGGCACTCCCCGACGACGCACGCGCCGACGATCTCGTCGGCGCCATGCACCACGACAAGAAACGGCGCGGCAGCGATCTCCACTTTGCGTTGCCGCGACGGGTCGGAGAAATGCACGGCGATGCGCGAAGCGGATGGACGACGCCCGTTTCCGAGGACATCGTGCGGGCAGTCCTGAGCCAATGAATTGGATGCTAAGGGGTTAGACTATTGGTAAGGATTTTCAACAACTTACCAACACGATTTACACGGTGCACTCTTTCCACAGGCAGTGTTGATAGTGGACAAACGGCGCAGTAATTAGCAGCCTAACGATTTGTGATGTGGAAAACTAAATGGATTTGCACGTGGGAATGGGGCTTCCTATATTGGGCCCGCTTCGCCGTCCCCTTTTCACAACGCGACCGCCTTGCTTGGGAGTCCAGCGCATGGCCCGTGCGTCGTCGACTGGCAAGTCGAAGTCCTTCTTCAAAGCCACGCCATCCGGTGCATTCGACCAGTACCTGCAGGACATCCAGAAGCTTCCTCTGATCAAGGATCCGGCCGAAGAACGCCGCCTCGCCAGACGCGTGCAGCGCGGTGACGAGAAGGCGGCCGAGCGACTGGTCACCGCCAACCTCCGGTTCGTGATCTCCTACGTCAAGAAATATCAGGGACACGGACTCGACCTTTCGGAGCTGGTCGCGATCGGCAACGAGGGGTTGCTCAAGGCGGTCAAGAAGTTCGATCCCGATCAAGGCGTGAAGTTCATCTCGTACGCCGTGTGGTGGGTGCGCCAGGCCGTCCTCAAGGCACTCGCCGAGCAGACCCGCAGCGTTCGCATTCCGTTGAACCAGAATTCCCAGCTGATCCGCATGAGCCGCACCGAGACCTATCTCTCCCAGGAACTGGGACGCGAGCCGACCGACGACGAGATCGCGCTGGCGCTCGAGGACTCGGTCGAGAACGTGCGCACCGCGCGTCGCATGACGGCCGCCGAATTGTCGCTCGACGCTCCCGTCGACCGCACCGACAAGGACGCCGCCACGCTGGGCGAGCGGTTCGCCGGGATCGAGGGCGGAGAGATCGAGGACCGCACCGACGGCCGGTTGATGCGCGAATTCATCGATCGAATCTTCCAGAAATATCTGACTCCCCGCGAACGCAAGATCCTCTATCTCTACTATGGACTCGAAGAAGGCAGTGAAGCGATGACGCTCGAGAAGATCGGCGCGCTGATGGGCGTCACGCGCGAGCGGATCCGCCAGATCCGGGAGCGGGCGTTCGAGAAGCTGCGGGAGTCACCAGACGGAAGGGCGCTCAAAGGATTCTGGCGCGCCGCATAGCCGCAGGCTGAGTACAGCAGACCGAGGGGCCGGGACAACCATTCCGGCCCCTTTACCTTATATCCCATGCCCGATCGTGCCGTGGTAGCGGAGCTGGAGCGCATCGTCGGTCCTGGTTCCGTTCGCCTGGCGAGAAGCGACCGCCTCACCTTCGCGTCGGACGGCTTGCCGACGCACCGCCGCCTTCCCGGACTCGTCGTCTTCCCCGGCACGCGCGATGAGCTGATCGCGGTCGTGAAGGTCCTCGCCGCCCGCAACATCCCCTTCGTGCCCCGCGGGGCCGGCACCGGTCTGTCGGGCGGGGCCCTCGCCGGCGCCGATGCCGCCCTCGTCGTGCTCACACGGCTCAACCGCATCCTCGAGATCGACCCCAGGAATCGCCGCGCGGTAGTCGAGCCGGGCGTCGTCAACGCCCGCCTTTCGGCAGCCGCCGCGCGCTACGGACTGCACTACGCCCCCGATCCCTCGAGCCAGACCGCCTGCACCATAGGCGGGAACGTGGCGGAAAACGCCGGTGGACCGCATTGCCTCAAGTACGGCGCCACGACGGCGCACATCCTCGCTCTCGAGGTCGTGCTGGCGGACGGCCGTGTGGCGATACTCGGCTCCCCGGCGGGAGAGCCGTGGGGCCCGGACCTCGTCGGGCTGTTCGTCGGATCGGAGGGCAACTTCGGCATCGCGACACGCGTCACGGTGCGGCTCACCCCGACGCCATCGGCCGTGCGGACGCTGCTCGCCGACTTCACGAGCCTGCGGGCGGCGGGGGAAGCCGTCTCCGCCATCATCGCGAGCGGCGTCGTTCCCGCGGCCCTCGAAATGATGGACCGGTCCTGCATCAATGCGGTCGAGGATTCCGTTTATGCCGCCGGCTACCCGCGCGACGCCGCGGCGGTGCTGCTCGTGGAGCTGGATGGCATGGTGACGGCGGCGGTCGAGGCCGACGCCTTCGCCACCGCGGACATCCTCGTCCGCCACGGTGCCCGCACCGTGCGCAGCGCCGCCGACCCGGCGGAGCGGGAGCGCCTCTGGCAGGGACGCAAGAAGGCGTTCGGCGCCATGGGCCGCCTCTCCCGCGACCTCGTCGTCCAGGACGCCGTGGTGCCGCGCTCCGCCCTCCCCGACGTGCTCGAGTCGATCAGCGCGATCGCCGCCCGCTACCGCCTGGTCGTGAGCAACGTGTTTCACGCGGGCGACGGGAATCTCCACCCCAACATCTCTTTCGACGCGACCGATGGGGAGCTCAAGACACGGGTCGAGACCGCATCGGCGGAGATCATGGCGACGTGCATCGCCGCGGGGGGGACGATTACCGGCGAACACGGCGTGGGGCTCGACAAGCTGCGCTACATGCCGCTCATCTTCGACGGGGACGCGCTGGCGGCGATGCGGGCGGTACGACGCGTGTTCGACCCCGCCGAGCGCGTCAACCCCGGCAAGGTCGTCCCGGTCCACGCCTGCCGAGAATGGACCGGCGTCCATAGGTTCCCGTCATGAACGGCGTGCTCGAAAAGGTCCGCGCGTTGCTCGGCTCGGATGCCGTCCTCGATCCCGGAGCCGCCGGCGTAGCCCCGCGCATCGCCCCACCCACTCCGGAAGCCGTCGCGCTGCTGTTGCGCACCGCCACCGAGGAACGCTGGAAGGTTCGTGTCGAGGGCGCCGGCAGCTGGCAGCCTGCCGACGCCCCCGCCGATGTCGCCCTCACCACGCGGCGCCTCGACCAGGTCGAGGCGATCGAGCCCCAGGATCTCGTCGCCACGGCTCAAGCCGGCGTGGGGTGGGACCGGCTGCGCCAGCAGCTCGCCGAGCGCGGGGTATGGGTGGCGGCCGATCCTCCCGGGCTCGCCGGGCGCTCGCTGGGCTCCATCATCGCCTCCGCGACCTCAGGCCCGCTGCGGACGGGACGGGGGCCGGTGCGCGATCATCTGCTCGGCGTCACCGCGATTACCGGCGATGGGCGGGTGGTGGCGAGCGGTGGCCAGGTGGTGAAGAACGTCGCCGGCTACGACCTCACCCGCCTCCAGGTCGGCGGGTTCGGCGCCTTCGGCGTCGTCGTCCGCGCGCACGTGCGGCTGCGTGCGTTGCCTCGGGCCGATCAGACGCTGGTGCTCGAAGGCACGCGCGAAGATCTGAGCCGGGCGGCCGACGATCTGCGCGAAGCCGGCCTCCTCCCCGCGGCGCTCGAGCTCCTTTCCCCCGCGCTCGCGCGGCGGGCCGGATGGGTGTTGGCGGCACGCTGCTCAGGATCCGCGGCCCAGGTGGAAGCGGAGGAGGCGTTGCTGCGGTCCGCCGGTGGCGGTCGCTTTGCCCCGCTGGGACCGGAGGAGAGCCACGCCTTCTGGCAGCGCGCAGCCGAAGCACTCGCGCTCCGCCCCATCACGCTGCGGCTGGCCGGTCTCGCCGAAGCCACCGACGATCTGCTCGATCTGCTGCAACACCAGCTTGGCGACGAATGGATCTCGGCGAGTCCCGCTCTCGGTGCGATTCGCTGGAGCGGAGAGGCGACGGTGGAGCGGCTGCGCCACCTGCGCCGCTCCCTGGCCACGCTCGAGGTGCCGCTCACCCTCGAGCGCGCTCCCTGGGGGCTGCGCCAGGCAGTGGGGGTCTTCGGGGCGTACCGCGAGGGCGTCGGCCCGTTGGTGACGGGGCTGCGCCAGACGTTCGATCCCGCGGCGACGCTGGTGGTTCCGGTTCACACCGACGAGTGACCCTCTCACTGCCGGCTCCCGCTCACGTGCCCAACTCGCCCACCCCGCACACCCGGGGCGGATTCGAGGCACTCGACGCATGCGTACACTGCGGCTTCTGCCTGCAGGCATGTCCCACGTTTCTGGCGACGGGCGACGAGGCGGATGGCCCCCGAGGGCGTATCGAGTTGATGCGCGCGTTCGAACGAGGCGACCTGTCAGCGTCCGATCGGGGACTGGCGTACCACCTCGATCGCTGCCTCGGATGCCGCGGCTGTGAGCCGGTGTGTCCTTCCGGAGTGGGATACGGAGAGGGGCTGGAGGAAGCGCGCACCCGGCTGGCCGGGGAGCGCGGGGCGCCCGTGCTCGCCCGGCTCGTGCTCGGCGTCGTGACCAGCCCGGCGATCTCGCGGCCGGCATATGCGGCGGCGCGTCTGGTGCGGGACTCCGGGCTTGCCGGGAGACTCGCGGGCAAGGGCCGGATCGGGTTTGGGATGGGGATGCTCGCGGCGACAGAGACGGAACGGCGCGGGGTGTTGGATGTTGGGAGTGTGCGCGCGGCGAGTGACTCCGCTGTGGCACACCGCCACCATCCCACATCCCATGCATTCGGGGCTTCGCTCTTTCGCGGCTGCATCATGCAAGGTCTCTTCTCCCACGTGCATGACGCGACGATCCGGACGCTCCGCGTCAATGGATTCTCCGTGCGCGAGGTGCCCGGCCAGGTGTGCTGTGGCGCGCTGCATGCTCACGCGGGGTTGCGTGACGCGGCGCGGGCGCTCGCGCGAGCGAACGTCGCCGCGTTTGAGCCGGGCACCGATCCTATCGTCGTGAACAGCGCGGGATGTGGCGCGCAATTGAAAGCGTACGGACACCTGCTGGACGGCGAGCCTCGGGCGGAACGGTTTGCGGCGCGGGTCCGCGACGTCACCGAGCTGTTGGCGGAGCGCGGGCCGGCACCGGGAGCGCCCCTCGAGCTGCGCGTTGCATACGACGCGCCGTGCCACCTGCTGCACGCTCAGCGGATCGCCGAGCCGCCCCTCGCGGTGCTGCGCGCCGCGACCGGCGTAGCCGTGCGGCCGACGGCAGATTCGGCCCAGTGCTGCGGGAGTGCGGGACTGTACTCGATGCTCGAACCCGAGTTGTCGCGCGTCGTGCTGGCGCCCAAGATCGAGGGGATCCTCGCCGATTCCCCCGATGTCCTGGCGACGGCCAATCCCGGATGTGTGATGCAGCTCGGCGCGGGACTCCGGGCGGCGGGCGCCACGATCACGGTGTGTCACCCCGTCGAGCTGCTCGACGAGTCGTACCATGCCGCGGGGTTCTACGCGTGACCGTCCCGCCATCGCCCGCCGCACCGCCACCGATCCTGCTTCGGCTACCGGGGGGAGCGTGGGCCACCCCGATCGTGCAGGCACTGCGCGCCGGGGCGTTGGTCGTACGCGCCGACGCCGGCGTCCTCGAGCTCTCGGGAACGGGAGCGGTAGTGTGCATGCAGGGACTGCTGACGAGCGACTTCGAGAAGCCCGGTGAGGGCGCGTTCGTGTACGGCGCGCTCCTGACACCCAAAGGGATGATCGTGGTGGACGGGTGGGCGTCACGCATCGGCACCACGGTCCGATTCGTCGTGCCGGCGGCGGGACGCGAGCGAGCCCTCGCCATCCTCACGCGCTCGGTGCCCCCGCGCCTGTCCCGCTGCGCCGACCGATCGGAGGACCTCGCCGTCCTGCGGATCGGCGGCGCGCACGCGTTGGCGATCGCCGAAGCCGCGCGCCTCCCCATCCCGCCGGTCCCCGGACGAGCCATCAGTGTCATGCTGGAGGACGCCGCGTGCGACATCGCCCGCTCGGCCGGGGACGCGCCGTTCCTGCTCCAGATCGTCGCACCACCGGGAACAGCGGCGCGTCTCGGCGGCCGCCTCGAGGCCGCGGGCGCGCTCGCCGCCGGCCCGCCCGCCCTCGAGCTGTCCCGCATTCTGGCCGGGTGGCCGGGGCTGTCGTCGGAAGTGGACGAGCGCACGCTGCCTCAAGAGGTGCGCTTCGACGAGATCGGCGGCGTGTCCTACACCAAGGGGTGCTATACGGGACAGGAAACGGTGAGCCGGTTGCACTTCCGTGGCCATGCGAACCGGGGACTCGTGGGACTGGAATTTGACGCCGAGCCGCCGGTCGGTGTCGCGGTCACGGTTCCGCTACGCCACGACGACCGGGAGATGGGACGCGTGACGAGCGTCGCCTGGTTGCCTGAAGGAGCGCCGAGCGGGAGTGCGGCGGGACGCTGGATCGGACTCGGCGTGCTGCGCCACGAGGTCGAGATCGGCGCGCGGGTGCGCGCGGGCGATGTCCCCGCTCGCGTCGTCGCCCTGCCCTTCGTGCTGCCGCGCTGGGATCCTGCGTGACGATACTCGTCACCGGCGGAAGCGGCCTCGTCGGCAGTCATGTAATCGAGGCGCTCCAGCGGGTGGGCAGGCCGGTGCGGGCCCTCGTGCGACCCGGAGCGGCCTCGGTCGTCCAGGCGCTCGGCGCGGACGCGGTGACGGGAGATGTGAGCAACGCGGAGACGTGGCGCCGCGCGGCGCACAGCGACCTGTCCGCCATCGTGCACGCGGCCGCGATCGTCTCCCCCGTCGCTGCCCCTCGTACGTACAACGTGAACGTCGGAGGGACGAGGCTGGCGGTCGAGACCGCCCGCGCGACCGGCGCGCACCTGGTACACGTGTCATCGGTCTCGGTCTACGCCGGCGCGGCAGATTATCGGCCCGTAGCGGAGCGCCGTACCGAGGACACCCCGTTCAAGCCGCTCGGGGCCGGCGATCACTATGCGCGGAGCAAACGGGAGGCAGAACGGCTGGTCCGGGAGGCAGCGGAGGGCGGGTCGATTGGCGCGACGGCGATTCGGCCCGACGTCATCTATGGCGAGCGCGACCGGCTCTTCGCGCCGAAGGTCTATCGATCCCTCCGCACCCGGGTCCTTCCGCTCGTGGGTCCGGGCACGAATCATCTGCCGTGCATCTATGCGGGGAACGTCGCGTCGGCGATCGTCGCGGCGCTGGACCGGCCGCACCGCGGATTTCGGGCCTACAACGTGACGCGCGATGCCGCGCCGGCGATCACCCTGCGCGAGTTCCTACAGGCCTTCGCCGACGCCGCGGGCGTCCGCGTCCGGCTCGTGCGCCTGCCGTTGCCGCTGGCGCGATGGCTGCTGGCGATCTGGAGCGGCCCCCGGCTGGCACGCGCCGCAACGGCATTCCTGACGGGTGAGGATCCGTACGTCTCGGATCGCGCGGAGCGTGAACTCGGCTGGCGCCCTGGCGTCGATACCCGGACCGGCATCGGCCGAACGGTGCGCTGGTTGATGGGAAACGAAAAGCCCGGGTAGTGACCCGGGCCTCGCGCAAACGATCGGCGAACAACCCTTAGGGCTTCTTTTTCGTCGCCTTGCTCGTATCGCCCATCATGTGCTTCGAGGTATCGGGCATCGCCATCTTCGACGTGTCCGCCATGTGCTTCGACGTATCAGCCATCATCATCTTGCTGGTGTCGGCCGCCCCCGCCGCAGGGGGCTGCTGCTCGGCCTTCTTGCACGCGCCAACGACGGCAACCAACGCCAGCGCGAAAGCGAGACGCTTCATGCTCTCTCCTCGAGGAGGTCGGTAAGCGGTTGACGGGCCCTGAAACGGCGGCAAAAGTATCGCGAGCAATCCCACAGTCAAGGACCGCTCTCTGCGGGGTATATTCCCGCCGGTCCCGCCACCAGCCACCACTACCCCGGATCGCACGGCAGTTCCCATATGACCGATCGCCGCAGCTTTCTGGGCCGTCTCGCCGGCGCCTTCGCATCGCTCGACCGGAGCGTCGCGTGGCGCGCGGGCGGCGCGGCGCCCAAACCCGTCATCGAGGCACGTCCCAGCGCGCTCTACCAACAACCCGACGGCCGTCAGAATCTGGTGCGCGTCAGCGTTACGGGGCTCGCCGCCCCGGCGGCGCGAGCCCGTGTGACCGACCGCCACGGTACGCTCGTCGGCACCGCGGGCCTGCTGCCCGCGCCCGACGGCACGACCCTCCATGGCGAAGTCTGGGTACCGCTTTCCAGCCCGGCGGACTTCCAGATCGATGTGGAGGTCGGCAAGGAGGGCGTCGGCCGCCGTCGTGTCCGGCTGGTGCCCCCGAAACGGTGGACGCTGTACTGGCTGGCCTGCAATCACACCGACGTGGGCTATACCGACCTCCAGGAACGCTGCCTCGAAATCCATCGCCAGAACCTCGACGCCGCGCTCGCGCGGCTCCCGACCCACCCCGACTTCCGCTGGACGGCGGAATGCGCCCTCCAGGTGATCTCGTACGTCGAAAACCGCGGCCGGGCCGACGCCGATGCACTGATACAGGCGATCCGCGACGGTAAGATCGGCTTCCCGGGGTTGTTCGCGAACCTGCTCACCGGGCTGCTCGATCACGAGACTGCGGCCCGCGCCGCCTGGCCCGCCGGGCTGTTCTCGCGAGATCACGGCACCTCCTATATCACCGCCCAGATCACCGACGTCCCGGGACAACCGCTCACCTTCCCCACGCTCCTCGCGGCGAGCGGCGTGCGATATCTGGCGAGCGGCCCGAACCCGGAACGGGCGTTGCCGCTGCTTCCGGGGGATGAGGCGGCAGCTCACGGATTGACGGGGGATTGGACGGCGTACCCTCAGCTCTACTGGTGGGAGGGACCCGACGGGAGCCGAGTGCTGCACTGGCGGAACTATCACTACGGCGACGGGCTGCGCTTCGGGTTCGACCGCGGGCCCGACGAAATGGGGCGCCGCTTGTCCGACTGGCTGCTCTCGAACCCCGCGTTTCTCTCACCCACCTGGCCGTACGACATCGCGCTGCTCTATGGCGCCCAATGGGACAACGCTCCGGTCGACGAAGCGATGGTGACGAATGTCGAGAGCTACAACCGGCGTTTCGCGTTTCCCCGGATCGTCACCGGTCGCGCGGAGGACTTCTTCAGAGAGCTCGAGCGCAAATACAGCCTGCAGATCCCCGTGCGGCGCGGGGATACGGGCGTGTACTGGGAAGATGGCGCGGCCTCGACCGCCGCCGAGCTCGCGCGGTTTCGCGGCGCCCAGCTCACGGCGCGCGCTGCGGAGATCGCCGCGCTGTGGGACGACCGGGTCGAGCCGGCGGACGACGCCCGCGCCGACCGGATTACGGCCCGCGCGGAAGCGCGGCGCCAGATGTGGCGCGATCTCCTCCTCTTTGGCGAGCACACGTGGGGAGCGGCCGAGAGCGTGTCCGAGCCGGACTCCCGCGAGACGGTCGAGCAGTGGGCATACAAGCGGCGCTTCATCGAGGGCGCCGCCGCTGCGGCGGAAGCCGAATTGAGCGCCGCGCTCATCCGCATCGGTCGCGCCACCGCCACGGGATCCGGCCGTGTCGTTTTCAACGGTGCCAACTGGCCCCGCTCCGAGGTGGTGCGCATTCCCGGTGGAGCGGGAGCGGCGCTGTCGTATGCCGACCAGACTCTTCCGGGAGTCGATCTTCCAGGGGGAGATGCCCTCGTCCTCGTTCGGGACGTTCCCGCCCTCGGCTACCTCGCCCTGGCAGCGAGGCCGCGCCCGCCGGTCCCGGCCGTCGACGAGGGCGATGCCCTCGAGGCGTCGGCAGGCGGATTCCGTGTGCGGCTCGATCCCGCGACCGGGGCGATCGCGTCGTTCGTGGGATCCGACGCCCGCGAGCGGGCGAAGACCTCGAGCTGGTCCGGACTCAACCAGCTGCTGCACGTCACCGGCGGGGAGCGGAGTGCCCTCTGGACCAGCGCGGATCGCGACACGTTGCGCGCGGCTCCCAGCCTCGATGTCGCCGGCGCCACGCGATCGGCCTCGCGCCGCACCCGTCTCCCGGGCATCGGAGTGCGACTCGAGATCACGCGGTCGCTGCGCGGCTGCTCGAGCGTCATGTCGACGGTGACACTGTACGACGAGCTGCCGTGGGTGGACATCGAGAACCGAATCACGAAGCTCGCGAGTCTCGACAAGGAGGCGGTCTACGCGGCGTTTCCGTTCGCGTTCGCGCAGCCCACGGTGGAGGTCGAGGTGCCGCTCGGGCGCATGACGGTGGATCGCGACCAGCAGCCGGGGAGCTGCCGCGACTGGTACTGCCACTCGCATTGGGTGTGGCTGCACGAGGGAACGGATGGCGTGCTCTGGAGTGCCCCCGACGCCCCACTCCTCACGTTGAACGATCTGGTCCGTGGTGCCTGGCGCCGCAGCCTCGTCCCCGACGGGACGTTGTTCTCGTATGTGATGAACAATTACTGGCACACCAACTACGCCGCCCGTCAATCGGGCCAGGTGGTCTTCAGATACCGGCTGTCACTCCTCCCGCCCGGCGATCCGGCCCAGGCGGTGCGGCGCGGATGGGGGGCATGCGACCCGCTGTACGTGAGCCCTCCGTACACCAATGCAACACCGGGACCGCTGATCGCGAAGGACGGCGCGCTGTCGATCCCCGATCGCGGCGTCCTCGTGGTCGGCGCCAAGCGCGCCGACGACGGCGACGGCGCGATCATCAAGCTGCTCGACATCAGCGGGACGGCACGCAGCGTGGGCGTCTGGCCGGCCGCCTGCGTGTTTCAGCGCGCCCGGCGCACCAACCTGGTGGAGATGAACGGCGACGCCCTCCCGGTGGGCGGCGATCGCTCGGCGAGTCTCGATCTCAAGGCGTGGGGCATCGCGGCGGCGCGGCTCTTTACACCGCGAGAGAGCGCGGGTTAACGTCCGGCCATGAGCACCGCCAAACCATCGACGCTGGGCGAGCTGCAGCAGACCGAATGGGCCGCGCCCAGCCGCATCGCGCGCACCGTCAAGGACGAGCTGCGCGAAAACCTGATCTGCCTCCTCGAGAACGGCAGCCCGCTCTTCCCGGGGATCGTCGGCTACGAAGAGACCGTCGTTCCCCAGCTGGTGAACGCGATCCTGTCGCGCCACAACTTCATTCTGCTGGGGCTGCGCGGCCAGGCGAAGAGCCGCATCGTGCGCCAGCTGGTGAGCTTGCTCGACGAGGAGATCCCGATCCTCGCGGGGAGCGAAGTCAACGACAACCCGTTCGAGCCGATCTCCAAGTACGGCCGGGAGCTGGTGAACGAGCGGGGCGATCGCGCGCCGGTCGCCTGGCTGCCGCGTGAGGCCCGCTTCGTCGAGAAGCTCGCGACCCCCGACGTCACGATCGCCGACATCATCGGCGACGTCGATCCGATCAAGGCGGCGCGCGGGGGGCACCTGCTGTCCGACGAACTGACCATGCACTACGGGCTCCTGCCTCGCGCCAACCGCGGCATCTTCGCCATCAACGAGCTCCCCGATCTCGCGGGAAAGATCCAGGTGGGGCTGTTCAACATCATGCAGGAAGGCGACGTGCAGCTGAAGGGATACCCGGTTCGGCTCAACCTGGACGTCGCGCTGGTGTTCACCGCGAACCCCGAAGACTACACGGCACGCGGCAAGATCATCACGCCGCTGAAAGATCGCATCGGCTCGGAGATCGCCACCCACTACCCGCACAGCGTCGAGCTCGGGACCGCGATCACACGGCAGGAAGCGTGGATCGAGCGCGACGCGCGCCCGATCCGCGTCCCCGATTTCATCGCGGAGCTGGTCGAGCGGATCGCGTTCGAGGCGCGGACCGACAAGCGCGTCGACAAGAAGAGCGGTGTGTCGCAGCGCCTGCCGATCAGCACCCTCGAGAACGTCGTGTCGAGCGCGGAGCGGCGCGTGATCCTCACGAAGGAAAAGACCGTCGTGCCCCGCGTGTCCGACGTCTACGCCGCGCTGCCCGCGATCACCGGCAAGCTCGAGCTCGAGTACGAAGGCGAGCTGCAGGGCGCCGACACCGTCGCCAAGGATCTCATCAAGCGCGCGGCAGGCGAGACGTTCGAGGCGCGGGTCGGCGGCGCCAACGTGGACGACATCGTCCACTGGTTCGACGAGGGCGGCGCCCTGAAGATCTCGGCCGACGAGCGGTCCGAAACGCTGCTCAAGGGATTCAGCGTCGTGCCCGGATTGCTCGACCTGGTCGACCGCGTGGGGCTGGCGGGCAAGAAGGACCCGGCGCACATGGTGGCCGCCTGCGAGCTGGTGCTCGAGGGGCTGGTCTCGGCGCGCCGCATTTCACGCTCCGAGGAGCTGGGATACACACGGGTTCGCCCCGAGCCGAAGAATCCGGGATACGGGAAGCCGGGAGCTGGCGGATCGGGGCCGGGGCCGAATCTGTTCACGTAATTGCGAGCGGCGCCAATGGGCTTTCGGCAGTCGGCATTCGGCCCGGCCGACAGCCGATGGCTGAAGGCCGAAAGCGCCGTTCTATTTGGGTCATGGCTCCCCCCCTCATCACCATCACCCGCCAATACGCCTCCGGCGGCTCCGACATCGCCCAGCTCGTCGCCGCACGGCTGGGCTGGACGGTGATCGACAACGAGTTCGTGGACGAAGTGGCGCGGCGCGCGGGGCTGCCGCGGGCGGCGGTGGCGCAGCGGGAGGAGCGGGCGCCGGGGCTGCTCGAGCGGCTGGCGCGGACCCTCGCCGCAGCCTCGCCCGAGCTGTCCATCACGGAGGCGGCGGTGTCAGACGCCGAGCGCGACGAGGCCGCAATCCACAAGATGACCGAGCGCATCATTCTCGAGGCGGCGAGCGAAGGCCGGGCGGTCGTGGTGGGACGCGGAGCGCAGGCGCTGCTCGCCAAGCGCCCCGACGCCCTCCACGTCTACGTCGTCGCCTCGAAGTCGTGGCGTATGCAACTCGCGGTCGAGAAGCTCGGCGTCGATCCTGCGACCGTCGAGAAGGTGGTCGACGAGACCGACCGACGTCGCGATCAATATGTGAAGACATATTCCGGGCGAGTACGCCGCGACGTGGAGAATTACGATCTCGTGGTCAATGCCGAGCGGTTGGGAATCGAGGGTGCGGCGGCGGCGATCGTGGCGGAAGCGAAACGGCGGGGGTGGAGCTCATGATCACGACGCTGCTCCTGGCGGCAATCCAGGCTGCCGGTCAGACGCAGGGACCGCCGGGCACCGATATCTGGATCGCGGACCTCAAGATCCGTGGCGGACGTGTCACACTCGGTGCACCGATGAACGTCACGTCCCGCCCGGGCTACGACAATCAACCGGCGTTTCTTCCTGACGGCTCGGGATTCCTGTACACGCGGATCGGCGCGGATGGGCAGGCCGATGTGTGGCGCTACGACCTCGCCACGCGAGCCGCTCACGCCGTCACCACGACGCCGGAGAGCGAATACTCGCCGACGCTCGCACCCGGATCGGGTGGGATTTCGGTCGTGCGGGTCGAGCTGGATTCGACGCAGCGGCTGTGGCGATTGGGCGCCGACGGGACGCACCCGAGCCTGCTGTTCGAGAACATCAAACCGGTCGGCTATCACGCCTGGGCTGGAGACAGCGCGCTCGCCCTGTACGTTCTCGGCAACCCCAACGCGCTCGTGCTCGCGCGGCTCGGCGCCAGCCGCGCCGACACGCTGGCACGAAACATCGGACGATCGCTGCAAACCGTCCCCGGCCGCCGTGCCGTGAGCTTCGTACAGGTCGTCGACTCAACCGAGTCGTGGCTCATGGAGTTGAACGCCGACAGCGGCACGGTGCGCCGCCTGGTGCGGCTGCCGCGCGGCGCCGAGTTCCATGCGTGGACCGTTGGCGACCTGGTGCTGGTCAGTGATGGAACGACGTTGTATCAGTGGGATGCGCGCGGAGCGGGACCGTGGGTTCCCGTCGCCGACCTGGCCGCCCTCGGACTGAGAGGCGTAACGCGGCTAGCGGTGAGCCCCGCGGGCGACCGGCTGGCGCTGGTCGCCCGCGATCCGGCTCCGTAGGGGCTATTTCGCCGGCGTCAGCACGATGTTCCGGAACTCCACCGGGCCTTCCGAGCCCTGCAGCATCAGCGGCCCCGGCGTCCCTTCTTTGCTGTCGAGCGCTCCACCGGTAGGACCCGCAATTTCCCGATTGCAGATCACCGTCTTCCCGTTCGCCACGACGGTCACCATCCGCCCCACGAACGTGATGTCGTAGGCCTGCCAGGTATCGGGCGGGCGCGCCGTGATCTCCGTCGGCGCCAGCAATCCGTAGACGCCGCTGAAGCGATCGTCCGCCGGATCGAGGCCATAGTCGTCCTGGATCTGCACCTCGTAGCGCCCCCGCAGGTAGACGCCGCTGTTGCTCCCCTTCGGGTAGCGGAATTCGATATGCAGCTTGAAGTCCCCGAACGTGCGCTCCGTCATCACGTCCATGCCGCGGCGCTGGTTCTGCAGGATGCCGTTCTTCACCAACCAGTGGTTGGTGTCGTTCGCCCCGCCCCCGACGGCCTTCCACCCGCCGAAGTCGTTGAGGTGCAGCAACCGGATCGGCGCTCCCCAGACCGGCGGCTTGTCGCGGTGCAGCGAGGGCGCACGGACGGCGCTCCAGTCATAACTCTTCCCGTCGGGGAAGGTCATGCTCCCCACCAACCGCTCGCCATCGAGGTGACCCTGAACGGCGAGCTCCCCCGTCCCGGGCTCCCACTGCGCGGGAATGGAAAAGCGCAACGAGTCCCCATCCGCGTCAACGCGCCCGATCGGGCGCGCGCTACCCGTGACGCCCGTCATTCGCCCGACGAGGGCCGCGTTCCCCGACGACCAGATCTCGAGCCACGATGGGCGCTCGCCGCCCGGGGTCTGAATCGTGATGTCCCACCGCCCCTGCAGCTTGGGCGACGGCGCAGCGGCGCGGCCGCCGGAGGACGAAGCGGTGAGTGCGAGCGCGAGCAGCACTGCCGGGTAACGCCACATGGTGTGAGCTCCGATGAAGGTTAGGATGCGCGCAACTCGGGGACACGCCACGCCGCGAACGCGACGGCCGCCGCGCACACGAGTCCACCGACCCCGACCGCCCATGGCGCCCCGAAGCGTTCCGCGAACGCGCCCGCCTGAAACGCGCCGAGCGGTGACAGCCCCACGAACACGAATGAATAGAACCCCATGACGCGTCCCCGCAAATGATCGGGGACGCTCGTCTGGATCATGGTATTGGTCAGCGCATTGTTCACGATCATGGCGCACCCAGCGAGGGCCAGGATCCCCAGGGACAGGGCGAATGATCGCGACAGCGCGAACAGCCCGATCAAGACCCCGAAAGCGGTCCCACCCGTCACCATCAGTCCGCCCCGGCTGGTCAACCGCCGGCTGTTGACCGCGATCGCGAGCGCGCCCAGCATCGCCCCGACACCGACTCCGGCCGTCAGGGCGCCGTAGCCAGCCGCCTGGACGTGCAGCACGTCACGGGCGATTACCGGCATCATCACGAGGAACGGAAACCCGAAGATGCTCAGCACCGAGGTGAGCAGCACCAGCGTACTCACGCGCCGTTCGTTCTTCAGGAAACCGAGGATCTCGCGAAAGCCACCCCACGCCGAGCCGCCCGAGGGTCGGGGCGCGAACGGCGGCAACCGCATCGCGAGCAGCCCCCCGATGACCGCGATGTAGCTCAACCCGTTCAGGAGAAAGCACACGCCGACTCCCACGATCCCGATCAGCGCCCCCGCGATGGCCGGACCCACCACCCGCGCCGCGTTGAACATCGACGAATTCAGGGCGATCGCGTTCATCAGGTCCTCCTTGCCAACGATTTCCACGATGAACGACTGCCGCGTCGGAATATCGAACGCGTTGACGACACCCAGCAGCGTGGCCAGCGCCATCACGTGCCACACCGTCACCTTGTGGATGAGCACGAGCGTCGCCAGCGCGAACGCGAGCAGCATCGACAGCGTCTGTGTGACGACGACGGTGCGCCGTTTGTCGACCCGGTCGGCGATTATTCCCGCGTACAGCGTGAAGGCCAGCACGCCGAGCGACCCCAGCGCCGAAACGAGCCCGACGTAGAAGGGGGAGTTGGTGAGCGTCAGGACGAGCCACCCCTGCGCCACCGACTGCATCCACGTGCCGATGAGGGAGACGCCCTGACCGAAAAAGAAAAGGCGGAAGTTGCGATGGGCGAGGGCCCCCAGGCCGATATCCCGCGCGGCTTCCGTCACGTCCCACAAGGTAGCAGCACTGCTGACTCGACGTTGCGGCGACGGAGCAATGCCGCGAGATTGCGGGGAGATGCGCGCGACGACCTACACCAAGTACCTCCCCGAGCTGGCCGACACGATCAACCTCCAGGGCCTGCTCGACCAGCTCGCCGACTTCCTGTTGCAGTCGGGGTTCGCGGGCGGGCCCTATTCGCACCCCTTCTGGGGCGAATTCGGCGGCGACGACGGCGACCGTTCGCTCGATGCGTTGCGCCAGGCGATTCTCCAGGCGCTGATGGATTCGGGACAGCTCACCCCCGAGATGCTGAAGCTGTTGCGGGGCGAGTCCACCGGCGATCCGGCCCAGGATGCCGAGCTGGAGCGGCAGCTCGGCGAGCTGCTCGACAAGATCGTGCAGCGCCTGATCGAGGAAGGGTACCTGAACGTCGCTGAGGCGCCGAAGCTGCCGGCGGGTCAGCAGCCGCTCTTCGGGCCGGGCGGCATGGCGCGCGAGGCGGCGCAACAGGTGCAGTTCTCTCTCACCGAAAAAGGCATCGACTTTCTCGGCTACAAGACCCTGAAGCACCTGCTGGGAAGCATCGGGAAATCGAGCTTCGGGGCCCACGAGACGGAGCATCTCGCCACCGGCATCGAAGCGGAGGCGGCAAGCAAGCCCTACGAGTTCGGGGATACGCTCAATCTCGACGTGAACGCCACCCTTACGTCCGCCATCGAGCGCGAGGGGCTCGGCGTGCCGATCAATCTGGAATACGAGGATTTGCGGGTTCACCAGGCGGAGTACCGGTCATCCTCGGCGACGGTGCTGATGCTCGACTGCTCGCACTCGATGATCCTGTACGGCGAGGACCGCTTCACCCCGGCCAAGAAGGTGGCGCTGGCCCTCACCCACCTGATCCGCACCCAGTTCCCGGGCGACACGCTGAAAGTGGTGCTGTTCCACGACTCGGCGGAGGAGATCCCGCTGGCCCAGCTGGCCCAGGCCCAGGTCGGCCCGTACCACACCAACACCGCCGAGGGGCTGAAGCTCGCCCGCCGCCTACTGCTGGGGCAGCGCAAGGACATGCGGCAGATCATCATGATCACCGACGGGAAGCCGTCGGCGCTGACGATGCCCGACGGCCGCGTGTACGTGAACTCGATGGGGCTGGACCCCAAGATCCTGCAGGCCACCTACCGCGAGGTCGCGCTCTGCAAGCGCAGCAACATCATGATCAACACGTTCATGCTGGCGCGCGACCGGATGCTGGTGGACTTCGTCAAGAAGGTGTCGGAGATCTGCCGGGGGAAGGCGTACTTCACCAACACGATGACGCTCGGCCAGTTCATCCTGATGGACTTCATGAAGCGGAAGACGATGCGGGTGAGCTGAGGCGTGACCGCCTTCGGCCTGTTCCGCTACGTGGTGTTCGCGGCCGCCGCTCTGGCGGTGCTGGCGGCGGTCGCGGCGATGGCGGTGCAGGCCCGCGCCATCAACCCGTTCGGCCGAACGGCCCGCGCCGTCCGCGGGCTCACGGACCCGCTGCTGGCTCCCATCGAGCGGCGGGTGCTGCGCGCCGGAGGGAACCCGCAGTCGGCGCCCTGGTGGCTCGCCGGGATCGCCGTGGTCGGCGGGATCGTGGTCGTCACCGCGGTCGAGTGGCTGGTGACGCAGGCGCTCACCGTGGAGGCGGCCGCGAGCCTCGGCACCGGGTCCCTGTTCCGCCTGGCGGTGGACTGGGCCTTCAACATCGTGATGATCGCCCTCGTCGTCCGCATCATCGGCTCCTGGATCGGCGCTTCGCGGTACGCGCGCTGGATGCGCCCGTTCGTCTTCCTCACGGAGTGGATGCTCGCGCCCTTGAGGCGCATCGTGCCGCCGTTCGGCATCTTCGACCTCACGCCGCTGGTCGCCTGGATCCTGCTCTCGCTCGCGCGCGGCTACGTGCTGAGCGCCCTGTGAGCGCCCCGACCGCCGCCGAGTGGCTCAAGCCCGTGCCCGGCGGGGTCAGCATCCTGGTCACGGCCTCGCCTCGCGCCTCGCGCACCGAGGTGGCCGGCGTCGCCGAGGGGCGGCTCAGGATCCGGGTCGCCGCGCCGCCGGTCGAGGGCGAGGCCAACGAGGAGCTGGTCCGCTTCCTCGCCAAGGCCCTCGGCGTGCCCCGGAGCGCGGTCGAGGTGACCGGCGGGGCGTCCGGCCGCCGCAAGACGGTGGCGATCCGCGGCGTGAGCGAGCCCGCGGCCAGGGGCCTGCTCCCCCGCTAGCGCCTCGCTGGCGCCGCCGCCGCCGCGACAGTACAATTCGACGCACAACCGCTCCCGTGGCGATTTGCGGCGTATTGCGGCCACGTTAAACAACCCGCTAAAAAG
>JAWOLH010000015.1:0-2820 GCA_033853695.1 Gemmatimonadales bacterium
GCCGCTTGCGGGGCCGCCGGGCGGAGGATAGATTTCCGTTCCGGCCGCGCATCCCATCCGGCGCGCCGCGAGGGTGGGTCATGCATCTCCGACGTCGCCTGTGTGGTGCCGCTGTGCTGCTCCCGATCGGGGCGCTGCTCCTACCTTGCTGCAACGACAACGACTTCGGAGTGCAGAGGCGGCGACCGAATCGTCCCCCCGAAACCGTCCTGGCCAGCGGCCCCCCGGACTCCACGTACCAGACCAGTTACCGGGTGCACCTCTACTGGTCGGGGAGCGACGGCGACGGGACCATCGACCACTACGATTACATCCTGGTGGACCACCCGGCGGTGGACGATTCCATCGCCACGGCCAACGTGGCGGCCGGCAATCGCGTCGTGGTGAGCGTTCCGGAACCCGATGACCCGCGCTGGCGAGGCACCAGCGCGCGCGACACGCTGCTGGTCACCCGCGCCGACACGCTGCGACACGACCCCGCCCCACCGATCGGATCGACCGGCAGCGGCATCCTGACCCACAACGACTTCGTCCGCCGCCAGTCCTTCGAGCGCTGGCACACGTTCTTCGTGCGCGCGGTGGACAACGAAGGGGCGGTGGATCCGACTCCCGACTATCGGTCGTTCAATTCGAACAACATCGCACCCATCGTCTTCCTGCAACCGCCGGTGAGCGTGCAGCGTGACGAGTTCACCGGGCCGCCGACCATCATCTTCAACTGGGACGGAGTGGATCCGGTCGGTGACGGGACCGATGCAGTGCCGATCGCTTCCCGCTGGGTGATCGTGCCGTCGGACAAGGACGTCGTCGGCCATTACCGGGGCCTGCCCGATACCTTGTACCAACTGCCGCCGTCGGCCTGGAGTCCCTGGCGGGCCTGGGACGCCTCGGACGGCTCGGGCAGGCGCGCCATCGTCCGCAACCTGCGCCCCGCCGGCTCCGAGCGCGGTGTCGGCTTCTACATCTTCGCGGTGCAAGCCATGGACGAGGCGGGTGCGGTCACCCCGGTGTTCGACTGGCGCTCGGTGGGCAAGAACAACACGACCGCGGTGTTCGTGGCCGGCGACGTCGGGCCCTCGCTGACCCTCCGCGAGCCGTTCCTGGGCTCGTTCTATTTCACCGGCGGATCGCGGCCGCTGCCGCTCGACATCGCCGCCGGACAGTCGGTGCGCTTCTGCTGGAGCGCCGACGCCAGCAGCTACGGCGGCGAGATCATCGCCTACCGCTACGGCTGGGACATCCGGGATCCGGACGTCGAGGAGGAGTGGGAACAGAACTGGACCTCCACGGTGACCTGCGCGCCGAAGCGCGTCTTCAATTCGGGCACGCATATCTTCTTCCTGGAGACGCGCGACAATGCCGAGTCGATCACTCGGGCGCGCATCGAGATGACGGTGCGGCAAGTCACTCGCCGGCGGGATCTGCTCCTGGTGGACGACTCGAACCAGCCGCAAGGGGACACCGATCCGGCCGAGGCCCGCGAGGACTCCCGCTGGATGGCGGTGATCGATTCGCTGCAGGCGCGGCGTCCCTTCGTGTTCGACGTCGTGCGCGACATCTACGACGTGCGCCAGAACCGCCGGCAGCCGCCGCCGCTGTCGATGGTCTTCGACTACAAGACGGTGGTGTGGAACGTGGTTTCGTCCTCGGCGGGATGCGCGTTGCGCGACGTGGCGTTGTTCGTCGACCCCTTCGTGGAGGGGCAGAACGACGTGCGCAGCTTCAATTACCTGAACCTCTATCTGGACAACGGCGGGGAGCTGTGGCTGAGCGGCCAGAGCCCCTCCTTCGTCCTCTTCCCGCTCACCGAGAACCGAAGCCAGTACAACATCGTCCCCGCCAACATCACCAACTGGAACTTGGACCTGCACCCGAGCGAGGATTCGGTGGGGGTGGGCAGTCTTCTCTATCGCATGGGCGTCGAGGCGGTGGACATGGGAAGCGGCGGCTACACCCGGCGGCCGCGCGCCGAGTACCTGGAGCACGGCTGCATCGGCTTCCGTCGCGCCAGCGCGAGCAACGGGGATGCGGAAACCTTCAGCTCGACGACCGTACTCGATCACCGGCACCTGCTCACGCTGCCCGGTTCGGAGATCGAGGCCGGAGCCGATTCGGGGCTGGTGTTCACCACCAGCTCCGAGCTCGAGCACGTGCATACGGTGCTGCTCACGCCCGCGCAGGCGCGCACGCTGGCCAGCGGCGGCCGGGTGACGGTCACCACCAGCAGCGCCGATATCCCGTCGCCTCACACCCACGATTTCGTCCTCAGCGACCAGCGCGGGCGCTGGGGTGCGCCGCCCGTGCTCGTGCCCGACGCTTCGTGGCCCTCGCCGCCGCTGGCCGTGAACCCGCTCGGAGGCCGAGTGAACGTCGAGATCTACAACATGCCTTCCTTCCTGGTGCTGCAAACCCCGCCCCTGTCGCCGCCCGAAGCGCGCGTGGTGCCGCTCTACTACTTCACGAGCCCGACCGCGGCGGATCCGGCGACCGGCACGCTCTGGCCGGCGACGGCGGACGAGCAGCCGGCCTTCTTGCTGGCGCGGGCATCGACCGTGAGCCCGTACTACTCGCGCGCCTACTGCGGATTCGAGCCGTGGAGGCTGAGCTTCGCTTCGCATCTGGCGCTCGCAGAGTTCGTGCTGCTGCGCCACATGCGGCTCGGGTTGCCGGATTGAACCACGGGGCTCGGCGGGAGCCGGGCCGGAACCGGAATCGGAACACCGCCTCCCATCGCCCCGCGGCGCTTTGCTGCCGCTCGGCGAACGCTCCCTCGCGCGCATCCTGCGCGCTCGGTCGCTCGCGCTCGCCCTGCTCGGACCT
>JAWOLH010000016.1:0-4337 GCA_033853695.1 Gemmatimonadales bacterium
CGCAAGCGCGTCTGGGTCTCCTGCGGGAATCGCGGCGCGAGCAACACCACTGACCGCAGCGCGCTCGCCTCGCGATTCACCGCGACCGTTGCCCGATCGAGATCGCCCCACACCTGCGCGGCGATGAAGGCCACCAACAGACCGAAGATGATACCCAGTGAGGGAGCATCCCGGGCGACACCGCCTTGAACGCCCGCGCCCGCTCGCCGGAGGCAAGTGCCAACACGACCTTGTAGATAGCGGCCGCTATGAGGTAGCTCGCGCTGAACACGACGACAGCCATCCAGAAGATGGGGAGTTCATAGAGCCAGTCGATCACCGTTCCCCCTCCTCGAGCATCGCCCGATGCACCAAGCTGGACTCGCCCGGGGAATCAGGCAATTGGCCGAACACCTGATTTGGTGGCAGATTGGGGCCATGACCGTTCCCCAAGACCGCCGCGGCAGCACCGACCGCCGGGTCGTCAGTCGGCGTGTGTCGACTCGCAGCGATCGCGCGGGCACCGAGCGGCGTGCCAACGGCGACCGGCGCACCGGGCTGGAGCGGCGGCTCGCGATCCTTTCCGCTGAAGGACAGATCCGCGAGGCCCTCCGCCTCCTGACCGAGGTCATCGACCACAGCTCGGCGCCGGATGAAGAGCGGCGATCGCTCGAGAGCGCCATGGTGCGCCTGCGGTACGCGCTCGATCGCCTGGAGACAGAAGACAGCTGATCGCCGCGGGCGCCGGTCGCAACCCTTTTTCGCCGACAGGCATCAAAGGGAGTGACCGCTACACGGAGCGCCCGATGTCAACTTTCGCGACGAACGCAATCGAACAGACCTGCTTCGGGCCACGCGCCATCGGCCCGTCCGCCGCGGCGCTCTCTCGAGACTATTGTCTGCACGATCTCACGGGACGCTTGCTGGGGACCATCGCGGCGCCGGTGCGGCGCCCGGAAGTCGGCCCGGCCGCCCCGACGTACTACCTCCGCCGTATTAGCTAGCGGCGGCCTCGCGCCCGTCCGATCCCGATTCCAAGGACCGGGCGGGCGCTTCGTCTCCTACCGGGTCGCCATCCGCACCACCTCGAAGCTGCTCCTCGAACCCGTCTTAACGCGTCGAGCTCGGTGTCGATCCCAGCGGAGGTTCGAATCACTTCCGTTGTCAGCCACGAACATGCCGTACGTCTTCAGCGCCTGCGGAATCACCCATACGCCCGGCGGGTAACCCGGGATGTCTAACCCCGCCTTCACACGCGCATTCCCATCGGCGGTACGTTCGGCGCTCGTGTCGGAACTCGCGTAGTGCCGGGCGGGGTAGACGTATCCGTGGCGCGGGTGGTTGACGATGAACCGTAGCGCGTGCAGGACGGCCCCCTGTTCCACGACTTCATCGTAGCGCACCTGATCGGGAAAGATCGGCAGCGCGGCGGCATCGGCCGAGGTCCGGCTCGCCGGCTGCAGCGCGTCGGAGCCGAGATCGCAGACCGACTCCCGAGCCGGCGGTCCGGCTGGAGGATCCGGACGCCCCGTGGTGTGGCCGAAACTGGCGATGCGGGCGTCCGAGTTGGGATCCACCGGGTCCCTGGTCGATCGGGTGTTCCAGGGGCGGCGAGCCAGGCGCGATGGCGGTACATATTGAAGGAACGATGGGCGGGTTATGGGACAACCCGATGTGACCCCCAGCATGTCCTGTACGTAGAGGGAGAATGGCGCGATGAGAATCCATCGAATGTGGCCCCTTGGCGTGGCCGCCGTTGTGCTGATCACCACCGGGCTCTCGGCCCAGGTCCCGTACGGTGGCGGAATGGGGGGACCGGGGGCGGGAGGAGTGCGGGAGGGCTATCGGCGCGCGGTCGATCCGACCCGGAAGCTGCCTACCGCGAATCAGCTCGAGGGCCCGCCGATCCCGGATTTTTTCGTCGATCGCTTCGAGCTGGATACCGTGCAGGCAGAGCAGTACCGCTTCCTGTACGACTCATTCATGGATGCGACATCCGCGATCCGGGACAGCGCCAAGGCGGCGCGCAGCGCGATCGACGGCGCGCGTCAGACGGGCGACCGGCTCGGCGCGCGCGGCTACATTCCGCTGCTTGCGACGCTGGGCGACTCCCTCGCCAAGGCCGACGATCGGTTCGACAACCGGCTCAAGACGTTTCTCAAGTCGCCCCAGGTCAAAGCGTACAAGAAGTGGAAGGACGAGCAGCGCCGGCAGGAGCACGCCGATGACAAGCCGGAGCCGATGCAGTCATCGGATCCAAACACCGAACCCTAGGTCGACCTGCGATGCGATTGGCGCCTGCGGCGCTGCTCCCCGCCGTCGTGCTCGCCGGCTCGCTCGCCGCACAGAGCAACGCCGAGCTGATGGCGAGCGACCACTACAGCCGCTCGCACGATTACGACCTCGTGAACCAGGACATCGCAGTGCGGGCGTTCGACTGGGATTCGACGTCGTTCGACGGCGTTGTCGTGACGACGCTGGTCGCATCACGCCCGGGACTCGATTCGATCATCCTCGACGCGGGCGCAAAGCTGGAGATCGGCGGCGTCACCGATCGCGCCGGCCGGACGCTCCGCTACGCGCGGCACGGTGACACCCTCGTCGTGTTCCCCGCCGTGCCGATCCCATTTCACGACACGACGCGGTTCACCATCACCTATCACGCCCGAATCGAGAGCGGACACGGCCTCACGTTCATCGAGCCGGAGGGCCGGCCCCACCGGCCCCGCCAGATCTGGAGCCAGGGCGAGGATCACGACAACCACTACTGGTTTCCGACCTACGACTTTCCGAACGACAAGATGACCTGGACGGTCGAGGCCACCGTGCCCGCCGGCTACACGGCGGTTTCGAACGGCCGTCTCACCGTTGACCACCGCAACGCCGACGGCACCCGCACCATGACGTGGCGCCAGGACAGGCCCAGTGCCACCTATCTCGTGTCGCTGGTCGTCGCCCCACTCGTGAAAATCCACGACACCTGGCAGCAGACGCCCGTCGACTACTATGTCTACCGCGAAGACAGCGCCCTCGCGCGCCCCCTGTTCCGCGATACCCCGAACATGATCGACGTGTACTCGCGGCTCACGGGCGTTCCCTACCCGTGGGCGAAGTACGCGCAGACGACGGTGGCGGATTTCTTCGGCGGGATGGAGAACGTCAGCGCCACGACGCTCGTCGACTGGCTGCCGGACGCCCGTGCGTACCTGGACCGCCCGTGGTACGCCTGGACCCTCATTCCGCACGAGCTGGCTCACCAGTGGTTCGGCGACTACGTCACGACGCAGAACTGGGCGAACATGTGGCTCAACGAGGGGTTCGCCGAGTTCATGCCGGGGCAATACTGGAGTATCCGGCTCGGTCGCCCCGCCGAGGACGACTACTACCTCGATGAGTACCAGCAGTTTCTGCAGATCGACCAGCGGCGACGCATGCCGCTCGCGGCCAAGGGGTCCAACAACATCTACCCCAAGGGCGCGCTCGTCCTGCGGATGCTGGAGCGCTACCTCGGGCCCCAGCGGTTCTGGGCCTCGATCCGCCGCTACCTCACCGATCACGCGTTCGGCAACGCCAACTCGGAGGACCTGCGCCAGGCGGTCCTCTCGGCGACCGGCGAAAATCTCGACTGGTTCTGGGACGAGTGGGTGTACCAGGCGGGCCTGCCCAACTTCCTGGTGACCGCGAAGTACGACACGAGTGCCCGGTCGCTCACGCTCACCATCGCCCAGACCCAGACTGACAGCGCACCTCCCCCTACCGACACCGCGACGCCGCATTTCACCACACCGCGGGTGTTCCGGATGCCGGTCACCATCCGCATCGGCACAGCCAACGGAGATGTGGTGCAGCGCACCGACGTCGATCGGCGTGAGCAGACGATCGTCTTCACCGCCCTCCCGGGCCCGCCGACGATGGTGGTCTTTGACGACGGCAATGCGATCTTGAAGCAACTGTCGTTCGATCAGCCCACGCCGTGGCTCGCGACCCAGCTGCTGCGCGATCCCGATCTCTGGGATCGGCAGTGGGTGATCGATCGTCTGGCCGAGCGACCGGGCGATACGACGGCGGTCGCGGCGCTGGCGCGCGCCGCCACGTCGGCCGATTACTTCCTGACGCGACAGGCCGCCACCCTCGCGCTGGCGGGGGCGCCGGCAGAGCTGGCGCTACCGGCGCTGGAGCGGGCCATGGCGGACACCTCCGCCCAGGTCCGCGGCGGCGCCGCGACCGCCCTCGCCAGGATCGCCGACCCGCGGGCAGCGACGCTGGCGCGGCGCGCCTGGGCCGACGACCCGAGCTATGAGGTGCGGGCCCGGGCGCTCGTCACCCTCGCACACCTGGACTCCGCTGCCCGCCGCGAG
>JAWOLH010000017.1:0-64128 GCA_033853695.1 Gemmatimonadales bacterium
CGCCCCGATCTCGCCTTCCCCGACGGGCTGCAGCAGGTGTTCGACACGGCGCTGGCCCGCACCCCCGCCGAGCGCTACCAGACGGTGGCCAAGTTCGCCGACGACGTCGTCGCGGTGGCGGGGCTCGCGCGGGGCACGCGCGGCGTGGCCCCGGCGACGCGGGTCGACATCGAGGGGAAGACGCAGCTCCTCGATTCGCACGAAATGAAGGCGACGGCGGCGAAAGCCCGCGGACCGACGCGGCAACAGTTCGTGGCGAAGCGGCGCTCCTCGCTCGTGCCGATCCTCATCGGCGCCGTGGTGGTGCTGGGACTCGGCGGTGGAGGGTACGTGTTGCTGGTAGGACGCGGCGGTGCCGCCGCAGCGGCGCCGGACACGACGCACCGTCCGATCGCGAGTGCCCCGGTCGACTCGGGGAAAACCGCCCTGCTCAGTAATCCCACCGGGACGACGAAGGCGACGCAACAGCACACCGGCAACACCGGGACGACAGGTGGTGGGCTGGTACGGGATTCGGTGAAGCCGGCGCCGTTGTCGCATCCTGCGGGATCGGGGATCGATGTCAGTCGAGCGCAGGAACTGCTCGACGACATGATGCTGAACCAATTGAAGGCCGCGACGGCAACGTGGATTCGGGACTCGGCGATGAAGTTCTTCAATGCGCCGGGGATCGCGAGCAAGGACAAGGCGTACGCGGCGTTCGTCGTGGGCAATGCCTACTTCAGCCTGAACGATCGGACCCAGGGGTGCCAATGGGTCCATACCGCCAACCAGATCGACCCGGCGAGTTCCGTGTACAGCGGCTTCCTCAGCCAGTGTCCGGGCTAGCGCGCATGTTCGGCCGCTCGAAACCGATCACGATCCGCGTCTTCGGCAAGACGGACGTCGGCAAGGCCCGCGACCACAACGAGGACAACTACCTCGTCGCGGACCTGACCAGGAAGGATCCGTCGCCCCCCACCTCCGAGCGCGCCTACGACCTGGGCGAGCGCGGCCTGCTGCTCATGGTCGCCGACGGGATGGGGGGCGCGGCCGCCGGGGAGCTGGCGAGCGAGATGGCCACCGACACGATCTACAGGAAGCTCGTCGACGAGTGGCTCACCGAAGCGGAGGCCACGGGACAGCGCTTCGCCTACCGGCTGAAGGAAGCGGTCGAGTCCGCGAACCACGCGATCCACGATTACGCCAAGGCGCACCCGGAAAACCGCGGCATGGGCACCACCGCCACCGCCGTCGGGATCCTCGACGATCATCTGTATCTCACGCAGGTGGGCGACAGCCGCGCGTATCTGATCCGCGGCAAGGAAGCGCATCAGCTCACCAAGGACCAGTCGCTGATGCAGCGCCTGGTGGAAGCGGGAGAGCTGACCGAAGAGGAAGCGGCGCAGAGCGATCGGCGCAACATCATCCTCCAGGCGCTGGGCCCCGACGCCAAGGTGAAGGTGGACCTGACGCATCAGGACCTGCGGCGCGGCGACATCCTCGTGCTCTGCTCCGACGGCCTGTCGGGACAGGTCAAGAAAGAAGAGATCGCCAAGACGGTGCTCGGCTCGAACGACCTGGATACCGCGGCATCGCGCCTCGTGGGACTGGCGAACGAGCGTGGCGGGCCGGACAACATCACCGTCGTCCTCGCCCGTGTGGATGGCGACGGCCTGGCGCAGCCGCGGCGGTCCGAGGACGTCGGCCACCAGCCCTTTCCCCTCGTCGATACGGAGATCAGCACCGAGCCGGTCCCGGTCTACAAAGGCAGCAAGCCTCCCGTCTCGACCAAGCGGGCGGCCGAAAGCCGCTGGAAGCTCTTCGCGCTCCTGATCACCGCCGTCGCGCTCGCGGTCGGCGCCATGGTCTGGGCGCGCGGCAAACCGTGAAGGCGCAGTTCAAATTCCTGTCCGGCGCGCGCACCGGACACGTCGAAACGTTCCAGAAAGCCTACCTCGGGCTCGGCCGCCACCCCCTTTCCGACATCCGCTTCGACGCCGAGCGCGACCTCGATGTCTCGTCGCGCCACGCCGCGATCATGGCGAAGCCCGAGGGATTCGTGCTGCAGGACCTGGGCTCGAAGAACGGCACGTACGTGAACGGCGAACGCCTGACGGCCGAGCGCCGGCTGGTCGACGGCGACGTGATCGGCTTCGGCGCCAAGGGCCCGGCGCTCGAGTTTCGCATCCTGACCGGTGCGGAGGACGAGCGGCTCACCGAGACCGCCGCGGCGGCCGAGGCCGCGGCGGGCCGCCTGTCGAACCCGAAGCAGGTCGTGCCGGCGACCGTTCCACCGCCGTCGCGGCGGCCCGGCGCGGCTCCCCACCGGTCCCGGTCCACCACCGCGATCATCGAAATGGCCACGGCGCCGTGGCGCCGCACCGCGACGATCCTCGTCGCGATGGTCCTGCTCGTCGTGGGGCTCGCGCTGTTCGTGGTGTGGAAAGGAGCCCAGGACCGCAAAGCCGAACTGGCGCATATCCGCGCCTGGGCCGACAGCGTGGCCGATCAGGCGCAGCACACCGCGCAGCAGTTCCAGACCGAGATCCAGGGGCTGCACGACGCCAACCAGCAGTCGGTGGCGGAGATCGAGCGGCTGCGCCGCCAGCTCGCCGATGCGGGATCGGACGCGGGAACGGTCCGCGCGCTGCGCGGGCAGCTCGAGCAGGCGCAACAGCGCCAGCAGCTCATCGCCGGCGCCGGTGCCGTCGACTACCGCGCCATCTCGTCACGCAACCAGGACGCGGTGGCGCTCGTGCTCGTCGAGTTCTCGGAGACCGAGCGCTTCTCGGGCACCGCCTTCGCCGTCGATTCACAGGGAACGCTGGTCACCAACAAACACGTCCTCGTCGGCGAGAACGGCGACAAGACGCCGCGCCGCATCGCGGTGAAGTTCTCCGGCAGCAAGCAGTGGTTTCCGGGACGCTACGTCGGCGTCTCCGATGCCGCCGACCTGGGCGTCCTGAAGGTCGATATCAAGGGCGGCACGCCGCGCGTGCAGGCCCTGAACCGCGACCCGCGCAGCCTGCAGCGCGGCGACCCGGTGGCGATCATCGGCTATCCCTTGGGACTCGACTTGCCGATGGAAGGCCAGGGCACCGACGTCGTCGCCTCCCCCACCCTCACCGTCGGCACGGCGAGCAAGGTGCTGCCCACCGTCGTGCAGGTCGACGGCTACGGGGCGCCCGGCTCCTCGGGGAGCCCGATCTTCGATCGCGACGGCCGGGTGGTGGCGGTGCTGTACGGCGGGGTGCAGGAGTCCAACGGCAGAATAATCCTCGCGATTCCGGTGAGCTTTGTGGCGAGTTACCTGTCCACGATACACTGACTGCTACGGAGCGGTGACGTGCCCGAGCACGCGGGGGCCGCGGGCCCCCGTCGCCGCGGGAAGATTGCCGGGTCTCCCGAGGATCGTCTGTAGCCCCAGAAACGCGAACGCCACCGCCTCCTTCGCCTCCCCGTCGAAGAACAGCTCGTCGAACCGTCGCACCGGGCGCGAGCGCACACGCGCCACGAGCTGCTCGACGAGCGCCGGGTTCCGGGCGCCGCCCCCGGAGATGACGAGCTCGTCCTCCGGCGCGGCCGGCGTCCAGCGCTCGAGGGCCCGCCCGATCGACTCGACGGTCAGGGCCGTCGCGGTCGCCACGGCGTCGTTCCCCGCGCCGGCCAGGGCGATCACGCGATCGGCGAACGCAGCCCCGAAGTGCTCGCGCCCCGTGCTCTTGGGCGGCGCCAGGTCGAAGAACGGATCGGCGAGCAGGGTGGCGAGCGCTTTGACCGGGACGCGCCCGCGCCGGGCGCGCTCCCCGTCGACGTCGTACGGTGCTTCGGGGTCGAGCGTCCGGGTCACGGCGTCGATCACCGCGACGCCGGGGCCGGTGTCGAACGCCAGCGCGCCTTTCGTCTCACCGCGCCGCGGCACCCAGGTGACGTTCGCCATTCCCCCGATGTTCAAGAGCAGCCGCCCTCGCTCGGGGTGCCCGAACAGCATCACATCGGCGAGCGGAACGAGCGGCGCGCCCTGGCCACCCGCCGCGACGTCGCGCGCGCGAAAGTCGCTGACCACCCGCACCCCCAGCCGTTCGGCGAGCACCGCGGGATCGCCGAGCTGCAGCGTGGCCCGGCCGGGCTCGTGCCAGACGGTCTGCCCGTGTGAAGCGACGAAGGCCAGGTCGCGCGGGGAGATCTTCGCCCCGGCGAGGAGCTGCAGCACGGCGCCGGCGAACCGCTCTCCCAGCGCCACGTGCAGGATCGAAAGCTCCCGCGCCCCACCGCGGGCGATCGCCTCGATGATCTGGCCACGCTCCGCCGCGCTGTACGCTTCCTGATGAAAGGCGGCGAGCGCGACCGCCGGAGGATCGTTCTCGAGCCGGACCAGCGCCGCCGACACCCCGTCGAGCGACGTCCCCGACATGAGCCCGACGGCGAGGTAGGTCACTGAGCCGGCGCGACGGGCGGAGGATCGCCGACGACGGCGCGCACGAATCCGCCCGCCCGCGCGAGCCGCGCGGCCGCTTCTTCCTTTCCCACCCGTGCCTTTACCATGACGATCGCCAGCTTCACCGATCCTCCCGCGTCGGCGATCGCGGCGCGGGCGCGCTCGCGGTCCACACCGCAGGCCTCCATCACGATGCGCTCTCCACGGTCCTTGAGCTTGTCGCTCCACGCCATCAGGTCCACCATCAGATTGCCGTACGCCCGGCCGCTGCGAATCATGGCGCCGGTGCTGATGGTGTTGAGCACGAGCTTCGTGGCGGTACCGGCCTTCATACGAGTGGAGCCGGTGAGGGCTTCGGGGCCGACGACTGCGACGATCGCGACGTCGCAGGTGTCGAGCAGCAGCTTGGGAGGCGGCGAGCAGGACACGATGACGGTCTTCGCCCCGAGCGTTTGCGCCCGGGACAGGGCGGCGCGGACGTACGGCGTGGTCCCGCTCGCCGCGATCCCGACCACGACGTCGGCGGGGGTGACCCGGGCGGTGTCCATCGCCGCCATCCCCGCGTTGACGTCGTCCTCGGCGCCTTCGGCGCTTTTGACCAGGGCGGGATATCCGCCCGCGATCACCCCCACCACGCGCTCGGGCGGCGTCCCGAACGTCGGCGGACATTCGGCGGCATCGAGCACACCGAGGCGACCGGAGGTCCCGGCGCCGACGTAGACGAGCCGGCCCCCCGCCGCGAACGCCGCGACGACGAGGTCGATCGCCTGGGCCATGCGCTCGCGCTCGGCGTGCACCGCCTGCGCCACGGTCTGGTCCTCGGCGTTCAGCAGGTCGACGATGTCGAGACTCGAAGCGACGTCGATGCGCTCGGTTCGGCGGCTGCGCTGTTCGGTGAGGCGGGGATCCAGGAAGCCGGGGCGATCGGTCATGGACGCAAACAAGCTAGTGGTTGACCCGGGCGCCGCCAGTCATACACAATTGATCATGCGCATCCTCCCTCTCCTTCCGTTCCTCCTGGTGTCGGCATGTGGACACTCCACCGGCGCCCGGCTTTCCTCCGCCCCAGCGCCCGCGTCGCCGACTGTCGCCAGTGTGCCGCCGTCCGCGACCGCCCCGCAGTCCGGGCCCTGGCCCGCGACGTGGGGTCTCGCGGGCCGGGCCGTCGCCGTGACGTCGGCCCACGCAATGGTCACCACCGGGCATCCGCTCGCCACCGAGGTCGGCCGTCGCATCCTCGAGCAGGGCGGCAACGCGATCGATGCCGCCGTGGCGGTGGGCTTCGCGCTCGAGGCGGTGCTGCCGTCGGCGGGGAACATCGGCGGCGGCGGATTTCTCCTCTACCGCGATTCGGCGGGGAGCGTCAGCGCGCTCGACTATCGCGAGACGGCGCCCGCCGGCGCGTCGCGCAACATGTATCTCGATGCGTCGGGGAACCTGACCGACGCCAGCGTCACGGGCCACCTCTCGTCCGGAGTGCCGGGCAGCGTCGCGGGGATGTACGAAGCGTGGCAGCGGCACGGCCACCTGCCCTGGGCTACGCTCGTTGCTCCCGCGATCGCGCTCGCCGCGGGACATGTCCTCGATGCCTCCCGCAGCCAGGACATCGCCACAGACGCCGACCGGCTGGGGCGCTTCGCCGCCTCGCGGGCGCAGTTCCTGATCGACGGCAAGGCGCCGGCGGCGGGAGCGACGTTCCGCCAGCCGGATCTGGCGCGCACACTCACGCTCATCGCCGATTCGGGACCGGGGGTGTTCTACCGCGGCCAGATCGCCGATCTGATCGTGGCCGAGATGCGTCGCGGGCACGGACTCATCACGTTGGCCGATCTCGCCGCCTATCGGCCGCTGTGGCGTACGCCGGTGCGCATCACCTATCGCGGCTACACCGTGTACTCGATGCCCCCCGCCAGCTCGGGCGGCGTCACGATGGGGGAGATGTTCAATATCCTCGAGGGATACGACACCCTGCCGCCGTTCGGCAGCGCGGCGCTGGTCCACCTCGAGGCGGAGGCGATGCGGCGCGCCTTCGTGGACCGCAACCGCTGGCTGGGCGACCCCGATTTCGTCCAGATGCCGATCGAGCGGCTGCTCTCGAAATCCTACGCCGCGACGCTGCGAGCGCAGATCGATCGGCGTCGCGCCACGCCGACGCCGCCGTTCGAGACCGGGGCGCCGGGGGGCCGCAACACGACTCACTACTCGATCGTGGATGCGGCGGGCAACGCGGTTTCGGTCACGACCACGTTGAACGACAGTTATGGCAGCGCCGTCACGGTCACCGGTGCGGGGTTCCTGCTCAACGACGAGATGGACGATTTCGCGGCGGCGCCCGGCAAGCCCAACATGTACGGCCTGGTGCAGGGTGAGGCGAACGCCATCGCGCCAGGCAAGCGCATGCTCTCGGCGATGACGCCGAGCATCGTGCTCGATCCCCAGGGGAAGCTCTTCTTGGTGCTCGGCGCCCCGGGGGGCCCGCGGATCATTACGGCGGTATTTCACGTCATCAGCAACGTCATCGATCACCACATGACGCTGGCGATGGCGGTCGAAGCCCCGCGGTCCCACCATCAGGCGCTCCCCGACACGATCTCGCTGGAGCACGGCGGATGGACCGCGGCGGTCCTGGACTCGCTGCGCGCCATGGGCCACGCGGTGCATGAAACGGGTTATCACGCGCTCGTGATGGCGATCGAGCGCGGCCCCGCCGGGTGGATTGGAGTGGCGGATCCGAGAAGCGGGGGGAATGCGGCGGGATACTGAAAGAGGAGGATGGTGGGGTACCTCCACCATCCTCCGCAACCTCCTCAGCTCGCTTTTACCACCAACGGCGCACTCAGCGTCGCATTGATATGCGCGCCCTTGGGAAGCACCACATCGATGTCGCGTGACTGGTTCGCGACGGCTGCGCCCGCCCCGGCGCCCACCACACCGCCGATAATGGCGCCTTTGGCGTTCTTGCCGAGCACGCGGCCCAGGATCGCACCGGCCGCCGCGCCGGCGCCCACCTTCGCGACGTCTGCGCCCGTCACGCCGCGGCCCTGTTTGACCGTCTCCAGCGAATCGATCCGCGCCTCGATCGGGTAATCGGTGCCCCCCACGGTCACGCTGGTGAATGCTACGGTGAGCGTGCCGGGAGTCCGCGGATTCGGTGCGGGATCCGATGCGACGACCCTGCCGTGCACCACCGACCCGGCGGGAATCACCACCTGACCCTGGGCGTTCTTGACGTCCGCCACTACCGAGCCGGTGAACGACGCACCTGCCCTGGTGTTGCGGGTGGAGATGGTGTCAGTGATCGCCACGTCGACGAACGTCCCCACCCCGGCGGTGCGTGTCGCCGGCGCCGACGGCTGCGCCGGGGCGCGCGTCGGCTGGGACGGCTTCGCGGCGGGCGGCCGTGACTTCGGCGGCGCCGCCGAGGTCCGTGGAGTGGCAGGTGCCGGCGTCGCCGGAACGTCGTGCATCGCCGCCGTCGACTCCGTCGGCGCGAGGGTGAGATTGCGCGCGGTCGAGTCCGCGGGCTGCTGAGCAGACTTGTCGCTCTTGGCGCAGGCTGCCAGGGCGGCCAGGCCGATCACGGCGCCGAGGGGCCGCCAGCGACAGAGGTCGGAAATCCGGGAAGTCATTGGTCCTCACTTGTGAGAGCGGCCGAAATCTCGTCAATTGGTCAACGTGGCATCAAGGGCGTTCACGCCAACTTCATTAAATGGCGATACATTCTCATGCCGTTCAACGAGTTCTCAAAAGGAGCCCCCGTGAACCGTAAGCCTTTGGCCATTCCGGTGCTGCTGGCGCTCGCGTGTTTGGTGCCGGCCGCCAGTCATGCGCAGGCACCCGCCGGCGCGACGTTCCAGTGTAAGGACGGCACCTACTCGACGGCGAAGACCGCGAGCGGCGCATGCTCACGTCATGGCGGCGTCGCCAAGGCCCTGACCCCAGCCACGAAAACGACCGGGGGCGGTGCTGCCCCGGCGGGTGCGACGTTCAAGTGCAAGGACGGCACGTACTCCACGGCAAAGACCACGACGGGCGCGTGCTCGCGCCATGGCGGCGTCGCGCAGGCGCTGACCGGCGCGGCAGCCCCCGCCGCACCCACCCCGAGCGCCACCACGGGCGGCGGCGCCGCTCCGGCCGGCGCGACGTTCCAGTGTAAGGACGGCACCTACTCCACCGCGAAGACCGCGAGCGGCGCGTGCTCGCGCCACGGCGGCGTCGATCACGCGTTGACCGCGGCGCCCGCCGCCGCACCGGCGCCCGCGGCCGCTGCCGCACCCGCCGCCGCCGCTGGAGCGGCCGCCGCGTCTGGCAAGGCGCCGACCGTGGCCCGGCCCGCCGACGCTCCCGCCAACGCGACGGCGAAGTGCCGCGACGGCACCTACTCGGCGAGCCAGCAGCATTCGGGGGCATGCTCCCATCACGGCGGTGTCGCCGAGTGGTATCAATAACTCTCACGGGTTGAGGACATATGGGATTGCTGGACTCGCTGAAACAGGAAGCCACGGCCGCCGTCAACAAGTTCGCGGGCGACCATCCTCAACTGGGCACTGAGATCGCGAACATGGTGCACTCCGGACCCGGGGGGCTCTCTGCCCTCGTGCAGCAGTTCCAGGCGAACGGGCTCGGTTCGATCGTGCAGTCATGGGTGAGCACGGGCCCGAACCAGCCGATCTCGGCGCAACAGATCCAGCAGGCGCTGGGCAGTGACAAGGTGAAGCAGATCGCCGCCCGCATCGGGCTCGACCCCAACGTCGTGAGCCAGAAGCTGTCGACGATTCTGCCGCAGATCGTGAATCACCTGACGCCCAACGGGCAGCTGCCGCCAGCGCCAGCGTCGAAGTAGCGGTCGTTTCGAACAGAAACTCCGGCGAGCCGGTCCGTGGGTTGCCTTTGGGACCCGAACCCTGTTAGATGGACGGGTGGGACCGGCTCCTCGCTGTAACTGAGCACGGTCAGGGGCGGTGGGCGCCGCACGGTCAGCCCATCGGAGGGTGGCTGAGGTCGCGAGCCTGTAGTTCAGCCGTCAAACGATGGAGTCGCCCGTGTGGTCGGTCCGCCGTCCCCTCCCACGCATCGTCCGCATTGCCTCCGCTCGCATCCCCCTCCTGGCGCTTTCCTCTATCAGTGGCGCCTGCGTCGTCGGCTGTGCCACCGGTTCCACCGCGCCGCCCCCGCCGGCGGGCCTGGTCGTGTCGCCCCAACGTCCTGTTCTGACGCAAGGGGACTCGCTCCACCTGACGGCAACCATCGGGGGCCACGGGGTCGACTCACCCGGCGCGATCACCTGGACCAGTCTCGACAGCGGAGTGGCAATCGTGAATGCTCTTGGAACCATACACGGCGTAGCGGTGGGTGCGGTGTTGATCGTCGCGGCGTTGGATTCCAGCGCCGACACCGTGGCGGCAGTCGTGCATCCGCCCACCCTGCGCTCTTTGGCGGCGGCGCGGGGCTTCGTCATGGGTACCTCGGTGGACGTCAACGCGCTGCGACTCGACGCGCAGTTTCGCCAGCAGCTCGCGGCCCAGTACAACGGCGTGACGTCTGAATGGGCGATGAAGTTCGGACCCATCCATCCCCAGCCGACGATCTACAACTTCACCGAAGCCGACCGGCTGGTGAGTTTCGCCCAGACCAACAACATGACGATCCACGGTCACACCCTCGTGTGGGGGGAGGGACTCCCCGCCTGGATTACGCAGGGCACGTTCACCAAAGCCCAACTGCTCCAGGTGATGAAGGACCACATCACGACCGTGGTGGGCCGGTACCGCGGCAAGGTCGCGTCGTGGGATGTCGTCAATGAGGTCGTCGATGATTCCGTGCCGCTGCGCAACACCTTGTGGCTCCAGGTGATCGGCCCGGAGTACATCGATTCCGCCTTCGTCTGGGCGCATCGCGCCGATCCCGCGGCGAAACTGTACCTCAACGAGAACCATGCCGAAGGGGTCAACACCAAGTCGACCATGGTGCTGACCCTGGTACAGGGGCTGCGGGCCCGCGGCATTCCCATCGACGGGGTCGGGTTCCAGGCACATTTTGCGCTCACCCCGCCGCCGCCCACCGCCAGCGACCTACAGGCGAATTTCGCCCGGTTCGCCACGGCGGGCTTCGACGTGCGCGTGAGCGAAATGGACGTGCGGGTACCCGACAGCGCCTCCACCATCGCCCTCGATCAGGAAGCCTCGATCTACCGCGACGTGCTGGACGCCTGCCTGCGCGTGGGTTCCCGCTGCACCGGATTCACCACCTGGGGATTCACGGACAAATACAGCTGGATCCCCAAGTTCTATCCCGGATACGGCCGGGCCCTGCCGTTCGACGCCAGCTATCAGCCCAAACCCGCCGACGATGCCCTGGCGGGTCGGCTGCAGCAACCGTGACCGGCTAGACGCCGAGCGCGTGCCGCAGCACGGCGGCGATCCGCAACGCCGCGTGGCCATCCCACAGCGCCGGACGCCGCCCGCGCTTCCCGTCACCGCGCAACACGCGGTCCACCGCGTCGGTGATGCGCGCTGGGTCGGTCCCGACCACCTCGTTGGTGCCCTGATCCACCGTGATCGGCCGTTCGGTCGTCTCGCGGAGCGTGAGACAGGGCACGCCAAGGGCGGTCGTCTCCTCCTGCAGCCCGCCGCTGTCGGTCAACACGACCGCGGCGTCTTTCCAGAGACCGAGAAAATCCATGAACGAGAGGGGCGGTGTAAGCGTCACCCCGGCACCGAGATCGATCCCGTATTTCTCGAGATTGACCCGCGTCCGTGGATGCAGCGGAAACACGAGGGGAAGCTGCCGCGAGACCTGCCGCAGCGCGGACGAGACACGCGCGAACACCAGCGGCTCGTCCACGTTGGACGGCCGATGCAGCGTCACGGCGCCGTAGCGCCCGTACCGGGCACGGATGCTCGTCGAGACGAACCGGGAGGTATCGGAACCCGCCAGCTGGTCGAGCTGGTATAACAGGTTGTCCACCATGACGTGCCCTACGTGATGCACGACCTCCGCCCGCTTCCCCTCGCGCAGCAGATTCTCGACACCGCTCGGCTCGGTGACGAACAGCAGGTCGGCGATCGCATCGGTGAGGACGCGATTGAGCTCCTCGGGCATCGTCATGTCGCGGCTGCGCAAACCGGCCTCGACGTGCGCCACCGGGATGCACTGCTGCTTGGCGACGACGGCACAGGCCATCGTAGAATTGACGTCCCCGACCACGAGCACGAGATCCGGGCGCCGGGTGCGGCAGAACGTCTCGAACGCCACCATGATCCGCGCCAGCTGCTGGGCATGCGTGCCGCTGCCGGCTCCGAGGCAGACATCGGGCAGGGGAATTCCCAGCTCCTCGAAGAAGACGTCGTTCATCCCGGGGTCGTAGTGCTGCCCGGTGTGCACGATCTGGAACTGGAGCGCTCCATCGTGCTCGCGCAGCGCCCGGACGAGCGGGGCGATTTTCATGAAGTTCGGCCGTGCCCCGGCGACGAGCGCGATGGTCTTCATGGCAGGGGGCCCCGCCGGTGACCGGTCAGCTGGCCACGGGACCCGGCCGCCCGCTGCGCGTGCTGCACGTGATCTGGTGGGGCGAGGTGGGGGGGATCGCCTTGAACCTGGTGGATCTCGCCCGTCACGCCCACGCGGCCGGCCACGCGATGACGGTGTGCGTGCTGACGCGGTCGAGCCCGCTGATCGACGCGCTCACCAACCAGCACGTCCGCGTGACGGAGATCGGGGCACGGTCGGGGCGCGACCTGGCCGCGCTGGTACGCCTCGCCCGGTTCCTGCGCCGGGAACGGTTCGACGTCGTACACGACCACACGGGGACCTACCTCGCTGCCCTGGCGATCCGCCTCGGGGCGGCCGGCGCGCGGACGATCCATCAGGAGCATGGGGCGATCAACATCCCGCGGTTGCGGGACCGGAAGCGATCGTTTTACCGGGTGTTCGGCCGCCGTTACGACCGGTTCATCGCCGTATCCGACACGATCGCCACGGACATGACGCACGCCGGCGTGGCGCCGGACCGCATCGTCACGATCACGAACTCCGTCGATCCCGCCCGCTTCTCGGCGGAGCGCCCGCGCGCGGATGCGAAGCGGGACCTCGGTATCGCGCACACGGCGCCGACGGTCGGAACGGCCTGCCGGCTCGTCCCGGAAAAGGACCTCGGTCTGTTTCTCGCGGTCGCCCACATCATCCACAGCGTGCGCCCGGACGTCGTCTTCGTCCTGGTCGGCGCCGGCCCGGAAGGCGAGTCGTTGCGGTGCGCCGCCGCCGATTTCGGGCTGGCGGACATCGTCCGTTTCCCGGGTGTCCGGGCCGACATGCCTTCCGTGTGGCGTGCGTTCGATGTGCACCTCTTTACGTCGCGCGTCGAGTCGTTCGGACGGACGCTGCTCGAATCGCAGGCGTGTGAAACCCCGGTCGTGGCGGCGATCCCCGTGGCGGGCGGTGCCATCGACGTCGTGCGCAGCAGCCCCGGCATTGTGAGCAGCGGGGACCGTGATCCAGGGCAGCTCGCCCGGCACACTCTGGAGCTCCTCGAGGCTCCGTCCCGGCGCGCCGCGATGGGGCGGGCCGGCCGGCACTGGGTGACCACGCGATACCACATCGCCGATTGGGTCCGTCGACTGGACGACGTGTACCGCGCGTCCCCGCATGCTCAATTCGGCGCTCCGACCGCAGCCAGGAACCGTGACACCATGGAGGACATCGACGCCACACGGTAGACATGCTCGCGGGCCCTCGCGCCCATGTCCGCGCGGCAGGGCGCCGAGTCGAGGAGCTGGAGCAGCTTGTCCGCCAGATCCTGGCGGTCGCTCCTTCTGAAGAACAACCCGGTGCGCCCGGGAATCACGAGGTCCTGCTCAGTCCCATCCCCCTCGGAGCAGATCACCGGCAGGCCGTAGGCCATGGCTTCGTTGACGGCCAATCCGCCCAGGGCGGGCAGCACGAACAGATCCGCCAGCGCGAAGTAACGCCCCACATCCGTGATGACTTCGCCGACCAGATGGACGTCGGGGATCCCGTGCTCGGTCACGAGACCGATCAGGTGTCTCATCTCGGGGCCGTCGCCCACGATCACGAGCCCCACGTCGGACCGGACCGCCCGCACCGTCTGAAACGCCTCGATCAGCAGCTCGTGCCGCTTGCGGGGGATCAGTACGCCGACGGACAGGATCACGAGCTTGCCGTCCAGCCTGAGCGCCGCCCGGGTCTCGGCCGCGCGCGCCCGGCAGTGGGGGTACTGCCGCTCCACCGCTTCGGTATCGATGGTGTTCTGGACGATCGTGCAGCGGTTGGGGTTCACACCGTAGCGCGCCAGGAATGCCTGCGCGTTGGTACCGTAACACAGGTAGCCGTCGGCCAGCCTGGCCGTCACCCGGATGAACAGCCGGCGCAGCCGCGCCGGAATCCCCGCGATGCGATTGCGCTCCCAGCCGCCGGCCCAGTAGAAGAATCGGGCGCCGAACAGCCTGGCATAGAGCGCGATCAGGACATTGGACAGAATGCCGAAGTTCCCTTCGCAGACGATGACGTCGTAGCGGTGGCGCAGCAGACACTTCCACATGCCCATCTGGACGTAGATCCCCGCGCCCCACAGGAACTTCTCGTACGTGCGGATCGGCACGCTGTGAAACGCGTGGTCCGCGGAGGACACCGTCTCGCGGCGGCGCGAATTGGGGTCGTCACCGCCGTGGAACACCGTCAGGTCGATGCCCGGGGTCCGGGCCAGCCGGTCGTAGAAAGGGACCCGATAATGGAACAGGTAGTTCCAGAAGATTGCGATGCGCCGCTTTCCGTTCGGCGGCGGGCCCGGGGGGGCCTGCGCAGCTTCGCCCTTCTCGGCCGGCTCCAGGGACCGGTTCCACGCGCGCAGCCGGTACATCTGTTCCTGGCGCAGCCGCGCGACAACGGTGAGATCATCGAGCTGCGGCACCCGGCGGGCCGCCGCCAGGAGATAGCCACCCCAAAACGCGATGCCGCCGATGATGTAGGGGGGCTCGAGCATCCGATACACCCCCCGGGCGAGGACGAAGAGGGGATGGGAGCGGATGACCCACGCGCCCCGTCCCCAGTCCGCTTTCCCCAGCAACCGGCCGTTACGAGCGCCGTGGGCCCGCCGGTGCAGCACCGCAAGATGCCGCAGCGCCACGGTGCGCCATCCGTGCACGCGCAGCTTGACCTGATCGACGATGTCCCATCCCGGGACTGCCGCAAGTCCGCCGATCGACTCGAGGGCGGTTTGCCGAAACGACTGCAGAGCGCCGACCACGTGGTTGGGCGCCACCCGGTACGGCGCCGGCGCGCCGTGCGCCTCTCGCTGTACCACCCCGCCCGCGACGCCGACGTCGGGATGGGTGTCCAGGTAGGCGAGCACGGCCTCGCAATAGCCATCGGGGAACACCAGGTCGGCGTCGAACTTCGACACGTAGCGATACGCTGCGCCGTCGACCTGGCTGTACGCGAAGGTGAAGGCTCGCACCACCGCCGGTCCCATCACTTCGCCGTCACGTGCCGCGCACCGCACCAGGTGCACGCTCGGGTACCGCTCGGCAAGCGCTGCGACGATCGAAACCGTGGCGTCCGAGGACCCATCGTCGACGACCACGATGCGGTCGGGCGGCTCGGTCTGCCGGAGCAGCGAGCCCACCATGTCTCCGATGTAGCGCGCCTCGTTGCGTGCCGGAACGATGACGAGGTGGCGCATCTCAGGCGCTCACCCGGACGCCGTACTCGCGCCGCCACAGCTCGAACAGCGTGAGCGCAAACAGCCGCTTCGCGTTGTTCCATCCCCGCTGTTGCCCGTCGAGCAGCGCGCGCACGACTCCCCGATCGAACAGCTGGGGGTCGGCCTCGGCGAGGACGCCGTTGACATACGAGCCCCAGGCGCCGCGCAGCCACCGGGTCAGGGGTACCGAAAAGCCCTGTTTCCGCGTGACGTCGAGCCGCCGCGGCAGGAGCCGGCGCGCCAGCCGCCCGAGCAGGATCTTGCGGCGCGACGCCCGCGCCAGCAGTGCGTCCGGCACCGCGCTCAGGGCGAAGGCGACCACCCGATGGTCCAGAAACGGAGAGCGGACTTCGAGTGAGGCGAGCATGCTGGCGCGGTCCACCTTCACGAGGACGTCGTCCGGCAGGTAACGACGAAAGTCGGTGGCCATCGCGCCACGCAGGGGGGAGACGTCGCGCGGGCAGGCCGCCGCCTTGACGACCTCCGGTGCCGGCGTAGCCCCTTCCCGCCCGCGCAACAACGGCCGCAGCAGCTTGGCGCGTGTTGCCCGGTCGAAGTAGAGATCGATGTGCGCGATGGCGGGAACTCCGTCTCCCGCAAACGCCGCGAGCTGCTGTCGTCCCCGCGCGCCGATTGGCAAGGCGCGACCCACCGCGGCCACCGCCCGTCGCAGCGGCCCGGGGGCGAGCGCACGCGCTCGCTCGATGCGGGGGATCCACGAGTAGTACCGGTATCCGCCGAACAGCTCGTCGCCGCCGTCGCCGCCGAGCGCCACGGTAGCGTGCTCCCGCACGAGGGTGGCCAGGAGAAACGTCGGCAACATGGACGAGTCACCCATCGGCTCGTCGAACTGTCGCGCGAGGCGCGGTAGCAGATCCGGACCGGTCTCCCCCGCCGCGAGCTCGTGATGCTCGGTGCCGAAATGCGTCGCCACCAGCCGGGCGTGTGGAGTCTCGTCGTACCGCCCGTACCCCGGGAACGTGACCGTGAACGTGCGCAGCGTTCCGCTCGTCTGGGCGGCGGCCGCCGCCGTGACCAGACTCGAATCGAGCCCGCCACTGAGCAGGACCCCGACCGGGACGTCGGCGGCGAGCTGACCACGGACCGCGTCCGACAGCAGGCCGTACAGCTCATCGGCCAGATCGTCCATCGCGGCGGCCGTCCCGCCCGGGGGGGAGGCAATCGCCGGCTCCCAGTAGCGCCAGCACGAGACCTGCCCCGTCTCGAGCGACCACGTCAGCGCGTGCGCGGGCGGGAGCTTTCGGATCCCGCGCAGGATGCACCGCGAACCAGGCACGAAAGCGTACGCCAGGTAGTGCTCGAGCGCGTCGTGATCGAGCTCGCGCGGAACACGCGCGTCCGCGAGCAACGCTTTCAGCTCGGAGGCGAACTGGATCGTGCCGCGCGGATCGAGCCGATAGAAGAGCGGCTTTTCTCCACAGCGATCCCGCGCCAGGAGCAGTTGTTGGCGCGCGGCGTCCCACAGCGCGAAGGCGAACATTCCGCGCAACCGCGACAGGCACGCGTCGCCCCAGCGCCGGTAGGCGTGCAGGATCGTCTCGGTGTCGCTCGCGCCCCGGAAGCAGGTGCTGGTCCCTTCATCCGCGAGCTCGCGGCGCAGCTCGCGATGGTTGTAGATCTCGCCATTGAACGTGATCCACACCTGCGCGCCCGGGTCGGCCATCGGCTGGTGCCCGGCGGCAGAAAGGTCGAGGACGGCGAGACGGCGGTGGGCCAGGCCCACCCGGCCATCGGGTGACCACCAGAGTCCGGCGTCGTCCGGGCCCCGATGGCTCATCGTGTCCCGCATGGCGCGGAGCACCTCCGGCCGTTCGACCGGCGCGCGCGAAGCGATCCCCACGATGCCGCACATCGTCAGCCGGCCAGGCGAGCGTGACGGGTAACGAGATGGCGCCCTGGGGCGTATTCGACCCCGGAATCGGCCACCGCTCCGGCGTAGAGCCGCTCGAGGGCCCGCGTCTGGGTACGCTGATCGAAGAGTTGCTCGGCCCGGCGGCGTCCCGCCTCGCCTATGCGAGCCCGGAGTGCGGCGTCCCGGAGCAGCCGCACGAGATGGGCGAACAGCATCGCCTCGTCGCCTTCCGGCGCGAGGAGCCCGGTCTCTCCATGGGCCACGGCTTCCGGAATGCCGCCGACGGCACACGACACGACCGGCAATGCCATCGCCTGCGCCTCGGCGAAGACGAGCCCAAACCCTTCCGCCTCCCCGGACGGCAGCGTAACACTCGGCACGCACAAGACTTGCGCCCGGCCCATCCAGGCAGCCACCTCCCGCTGTGAGGCCGACCCGATGAACCGGCAGCGCGGCACGGTCCGCGCCAGGCGGTCCAGGGAGCCGCGCAACGGACCATCGCCGATGATGACCAGCTCGGCGTCCGGACACTCCTGCTCGACACGGCGCATCACGGCGATCAGGGACGCGCACCCCTTCTCCGGAGCGAGGCGACCGACGAACAGCACGATCGGTTCCCGGGTCTCACCCGGCGTCGGCCGGAAACGATCCAGCGGGACGCCCACATAGCGGACCACCGTGCGCTCCGGCGCATAGCCCTGCGCCAGGAGCCGGTCTCTGACGAACTCCGAGACCGCGATGAAGAACCTGCCCTCGCGCTGCAACTCCGCGCGGCGGGCCAGGTACCGCCGGTGCAGGAAGAACGATCGCCGGACGTGGGCATCGACCATCGTGGCATCGTACCCGTGGAACGTCGTGACCAGCGGCACGCCCAGGGCGCGCGCCAGCGGCAGGATGAGGACGGCGTCAGGACCGAAGTGCGCGTGGACGAGCGCGGGAGCGATTGCACCCACCCTGCGCCGCAGGCCCGACGCGATACCCGTGAGCTTGAACATCAGCTCGCGCAGACGACCCGTGGTCCCACCCGCGCTCACCAGCACGCTGCGCTCGGCCGGCACGCCAGCCGCGCCGCGCCGGCAGCCGGCATACCAGGGTTCGAACCGCTCGAGCGCCTCACCCTGCTCCCTGATGAACGCCTCCGAGGAGCCGAGCAGCGTCGAGCGGAAGATCAGGACGCGGGGGCGGGCGGCCGGGCGCAGCGTGCGCGTGGACATCATGCCGCGGAGGTCTGCCGGATGGCGAGACGGCCGACCACGATGAGCGCGATGAGCGACGGGATCGTCGTCTCGAACCAGAAGCCGAACGTGATCATGTTGATATAGGACCACACGAGCACGGCGACGGGAAAGAGCGCCACCACGGCGTGGTCGCGCCGCGCATTCGCTATGGCGATCCACAGGCTCGAGAGGAGCACCGCCACGAGGAGCGTACAGCCGACGACCCCTAGATCCAGGAGCATCCCGATCAGCTGGTTATGGGAGCTGCCGACGATCCACCCCTGGGACCTGGCGACCTCGAGAATGTGAACCGGTTCCCAGAAGCTGTCGTAGCCGTAGCCGAGGATGGGGCGATCGGCCCAGTACGGGAGGAGGCTCTGAAAGAGCTCGGTCCGTCCGGTCATGTCGGCCAGGTCGAACGTGGTCGAACGCCCGAGCGTGGCCCACGATTGCGCGAGCACACCCAGGTCGGGAAACAGCATCAGGGCGCCGCATACCGCTATGACGAGTCCGGAAGCGGCCAGCAACGCCGTGTGCCGCCGTACGCTGGCCACGAACACCACGGCGAGCGCCGCACTCAGGCCGATGATCGCGCCGCGCGACTTCGTCAGGAGCAGCATCACGAGTCCGATCACGCTGAGGAGCGCCATCAGCGTGGAGCGATAGCCCGTGAACCGCCGGGCGAGCAGGATCGACGAGATGACGAAGAGCGTGCAATAGAGGGCCATGGAGTTGGGGTGGATCGAGCCGCGGAAACGAAAGTCCGCGTGCAACGGCTGCATCGTCCCCAGGACGACCTCCGTCCCCGCGCCCAGCAGAATCGTCAGGCCGCTGAACAACAGCGTCACGCGGACGATCGTCTCGAGATCCCAGCAGCGGGACAGGGCGTACGCGGTCAGCACGAGTGCGGAAAACACGAAGGCTTTGCGCGCCGTGATGGCGGGATCCTGGCTCCAGATGGGGCTCGCCAGGGCGAGCAGGAACAACGCGATGGCGGGCACCGCGATGGCCGGCTGGTACGTGCGCCGCTGGCGCCGGGACATCTGGAGGGCAATGGCTCCGCACAGGAAGAGGGCCACCACCCCGAGGCGGCGCAGTGGACTCCCGCCCTCGATCGTGTCGAGCGCCGCACCGATCTCCGCTTTGTGCTCCTGCAATCCGTACCCCGAGATCGGCGAGAGCAGGTCGTAGGGTTCCAGGACCGCGAGTATGCCATACAGCAGGAGGACCGCGAACCATGTCTTTCTGGATAGATAGGAGAAGAAGGTGCGCTCCCGCGGGACGGGCTCCTCGAGCCGCTGGTTCGCGACCGGCCACGGCGCCGCCAACGGTGGAAGCGTGTCGATGACGACCACCGAGTCACGCCGGCTCATTCGTCCCACCTCAGCCATCCGCGCCGACGCACGGCGCCGGCCATCAGCTCGCGCGCCAGGATCGCCAGCACGAACCAGGGTTCCAGCAGATACCGTCTCCACAATCGCCGCGGCGCAGCGACGAGCCGGAACGCCCATTCCATGCACATCGCCCCCGCCCAGCGCGGCGGCGTGGGTACGCTCCCGGCGGCGTACCCGATCGCAGCCCCGGCGGTGAGCAGCACGCAGGGAGGAAGCCCAGAGAGATTGTCGTGAATCCAGTGCTCCTGGCGCGGCATCCCCATGCCTACCATCAGGACGTGGGGCTCGAAATCATGGATGCGCCGCAGCACCGCCCGATTCTCGTCCCCGCCCCGGGATGGGTCGAAGAATCCCTGCAGCGCCTCGAACACCAGGCCCGGATGACGGCAGCGCAGGGCGGCCGCGCCGCGCTGGGCCACGCCCGGCTGTTGTCCGATGTACATCACGCGCCATCCCCGGCGGGCGGCAGCGGCAAGCAACGGATCGAGCCAGTCGACGTAGGTGACCCGGTGCTCACGCCGCAGCGGGAGTCCCAGGAGTCGGGCGGCGACGATGATCGACATGCCGTCGACGTGCACGACATGCGCCCGCCGATAGAATGCGCGCAGCTTCTCGTCGCGCTGATGCAGATAGATGCTGTGGAGGTTGTGATTGGCGATGATGCGTCGCTCCCCCGAGCGTACGCCCGCCGCCACCGTGTCGGTCAGCGCGTCGAGGGAGAGAGCGTGTACGCGCACACCCAGCAGCCGGTAGGACCGACCGATGCCCGGCTCGGCGACGGCGAGGGCAGTCATCGGGGTGGTCGCTCCGGCGCGAGCACGATGCCCGGTGCGTGCGCCAGGCGCAGTGTGCGGCGAGACAGGACGATCAGGATCGCCCACAGGCTCACGGCGAGCGCCCCATCGGAGGCGATGCTCGCCCACGCCGCCCCGAGCCACGAGTACGCCGGAATCAGCACCAGGTTGAGCGCGATGTTCAGCACCGCCACGCCAATCTGCCCCGCCGTGCGCAGCTCCTGATGCCCGGCACCGGTCAGGGCATCGGCCGCGAAATAGTGCATCGCGCGGAACAGCGGCAGGATGGCGAGCCAGCGTATCGCCCCCACGACGCCGGTGAAGGAGTCACCCAGCACGACCGGCACCAGCGGGGCGAGTGCGAACAGGGCCACCCCGGCCAACAGGCCGTAGGCGGCGGCCGCCGGGACGAGGGCCCGCGCGAACCCCGCCGCCGCCCCGACACCCGTCGCACCGCGGGCGAAGAACCGCGGATAGGCGGCGAACACCAGCGACCGGATCGGGAGAAACGCCACGTCGATGATCCGGTAGGCGGCACCGTAGATCCCGGTCACACCAAGGGTATCGAACCGCGCCAGCATCGCCTTGTCGATGTCGTCGTAGATCGACCGGGCGCTCCCGCTGAGGGAGAACATCAGTCCCTCTCGCAGCTCGGCCTTGCCGAAGCTGGCGGGGCGCGGCGGCCACCCGACGCGTCGAGTGACCGCCACCACCGCGGCGAACGCGGCGCCCCCCGTCGACAGCGGATACAGCATCGCCCAGAGCCGGAGCCCCCCGCCCGGGACGATCGTCAGGGTCAGCGCGGCGGCGACCTTCAGGACGCTCCAGACGACCCACGTCAAGGCGGTGCGATCGAGCCGGTCGAGCGCCTGAAACGCCTGACCGCTCACCTCGATGAGGGGGAGCAACACGACATCGGACACGGTGACACCGATGAGCAGCCAGAAGGGAATCCGGCCGTGCAACATCAGCCACCCGATCCCCACCACGACCAGCGCGAGCGTTGCGCCGCCCCGCACGACCGTCAGCACCGCTCGACCCCACCAGTAGTCGGGCGTCTCGAGACCGCGCGTCACGCCACGAATCAGGAAGCTGCCCGCGCCCAGTGCGGCGAACGGCACCGCCAGGGAGACGGCTCCGAGCGCCGCCGCGTACGCCCCGTAGCCATCGGGTCCCAGGCGGCGGGCGAGCAGGAGGAAGTACACGAGCTGGGCGAGGAGACGGATCCCTTGTGCGCCGAGCATCCAGGCCGCTCCGGCAGCCAGGCCACCTTCCGGCAACCGGGTGACGGACCGCGCCAGGCGCGTCGTCCGGCGCGCGACATCGCGCATACCGCTCAGATAGAAGTCGAGTCGAGCGACCGAGCACTCCGGTGGAATGCCGATGCGAGGAACGCGAAACCGCCCGGCCGCCAGCGGCCGTTGTTCCTGGAGAAACGCCGCGCGGTAGCCCGCCGCCTCCAGCACCTGCTCCTGACGGGGATGGCAGTCCGTCGTCCGATCGTACGGCATGCTGAAGAAGCGACACGGCGCGCCGAGCTGCGCACGGATCACGCGCGCGCTTTCCATGATCTCGTATCGGAGGTCCGGCTCCGAGAGCAGGGCGAGTTTGGCGTGTGAGACGGTGTGCGAGCCGATCTCCATGCCAATGTCCCGCGTGGCCCGGAGCTGGTCCCAGCACATGACGTCGAGCACCGTTCCGGGCCCGTCCATGTAGCGCAGCGCCTCGGGGTCGGGGTCTCGACCGACGACGGCGTGCATCCGGTCCAGCAGCTCCTGGCGTGCCGCGACCGGAAGGTCCCACGCGGCAGACTCCACGTTCGCGAGCATCTCGTCGCTGTATGGACCGGGCTCGGCCGGGAGCCATGGCAGGAATTCGCGCAGGGCGCGCCACGTTCGCCGGTGCAGCGTCGGGTCGCAGAGCAGCAGAGCCGCCAGCCGCTCGTGCCACTGGAACCAGGGCAATCCCGCCGACGATCGCGTCACGCCGTCCGTGGGCGCCAGCAGGATCGCCCGCACGCCCTTGGCGGCGAGCACCGGGAGTGCCAGGTCGAAAACACTGCGACAGGCGTCGTCGATGGTGATCAAGACGCCAGGGGGACGTCCGGCGGGCGTCGCCTGCCCCTCCAGCAGGGCGAGAAACTCATCCGGGTGGAGCAGATGACAGGCACGGCGGAGAAACGCCAGCTGCTGCTCGAGACGTTGTACCGACAGGGAGTTGCGGTAGAGGTAGGCGAAGCGTCCGTGCATGCGGCGCTCGTCGTCCACGAACCCATGGTAGGAGAGGACCGCAATCGAGCGACGCCGCGAGACGCGCAGCACGCGGAACGCGCCGACCCGGGCACTCCCCTCGATCGCGAGCTGCCGAAGCATCAGGGTCCGGCCCTTGCGATGATGATGCCGACAGCCGAGATCCCGGCCGCCACGACGTATCCGCCGTTGCGGGAGAACCAGCTCCGCTCCGGCACGACGATCTGATCGCCCGAGCGCAGCTGCGGCAACAGCCGGGCGTTGAGATCGAGATGAGAGCCGACCTGATGTCCGTCGCGGAACAGCTGAACGCGTTTCAGCTTGCCCTGATCCGACGCGCCGCCGGCCAGGGCCACGGCATCGACGACGGTCATGGTCGGATCCACCCGGTACAGCCCGGGATTCTTCACCGCCCCGAGGATGCGGACCCGGCGCAGCATCGTGATGCGGACGTCCTGGTTGCGGATCTGCTGCCCGTAGTCGGCCAGGAGGGACCGCTTCAGGTCCATGAGGGACTGCTGGCGGACGGTGCGAGTGCCGAGCAGCGGCAGGACCACGGTTCCGTCCTCCTCGACCGGAAAGTCACCGCCGAGCTCCGGCTCCCGCGAGAAGGCCAGCTGGATCGCGTCGCCCGGGGCCAACGGCTCCGCCAGCGCTCCTCCCCCCTGTTCGGTATCGGCGACGACGGGTGTCTGGCCCATCCCCCTGGACACGGGGACGAGTAGCTGGACGGTGATGGCAATCCGCCAGAGCATGGTGTTCATCGGACCCCTCCCACACGCGCCGCTTCCGCGTATTGATGGCGACTGACGTCTCCTTCGGGTCCGCGCACGTCGTTGAACACGACGCCCAGGACCCGGCCGTTTACCCGGGCGAGACGCTTCAGGGTCAGCTCGAGCGCCTCCCGGTCGGTCACTGCTTCGCGAACCACGAGGATGACCCCGTCGACGACGGCCGCGATCGCCGCGGCGTCGGTGACGCCGGTGAGCGGCGGCGTGTCGATCACGATCAAGTCGTACTGCGCCTTCGCCTGCTCGAGCAGCCGCCACAATTCGGGGGACTCGAGCAGCTCCGCGGAGTGGGGAGTGGGCGAGCCGGCGGGGACGACCGACAGCGTGTCCCGACCTTGTACGTGCAGCCTGGTGCACACCGTCGAGAATTCCGCCGAGCCCGCCAGCAGATCGCTCAGGCCGCAGTTGGGCGCGGGCGATCGGAAGAAAGCCGCCACGCCGCTCCCCCGCATATCGGCGTCGATCAGCAGGGTCTGGATGCCGTGACTGGCCCGCGTCAGCGCCAGGTTGCAGGCGGTCATGGTCTTGCCCTCTCCGCGCGAGGAGCTCGTCACGGCGATCGCGATCGGACCGCCGTTGGCCGGATGGCGGCCGGAGAATTTCAGATCGACGGCCAGGGCACGGAGCGCCTCCAATGTGACGTTGGCGTCCCGGAGCGCGCGCCCGGAGCGATGCTCTCGACGCGGGGGCAGCTGGTCCTGGGTGAACGCCTGCACCACCGGCCCCGGGCGGCGCAGCCGCGGGATCACCGCCAGGACCGGGAGGCCGACCGTGCGCTCGACTTCGATCCGTTCGTGCAGTCGCGAATCCCGCAAGCCCCGCAGGATGGCCAGGGCGACCCCGGATCCCAGCCCCATCAGCAATCCGAGCGCGAGGTTGAGTGGGACCCGCGGTGCGGCGGGCTTGTAGGGGAGCGAGGCGGCATCGACGATGCGCACGCTGGGGAGCTTGACCGCCTCGGCCACTTCCGCTTCCTGCAGGCGCGTCTGCAACATCTGCCAGACGTCCTCGATCCCGCTTCGCTCCCGCTCGAGCCGCGCGGACTGGACTTGCTCTTCCGGAATGGCCGCCAATCGGCGGCTCAGCTCGCTCTGCGTTCCGTCGAGCGACCGGATCTGGGCGGCGAGTCCCTCCTCGTAGCTCGACGCGATGTCGTGCAGCTGCCGCTCGATGTCCGCGATGCGCGTATCGACCGCCGCCAGGTCGGCGTTTTGCTCCGTGCGCCGCAGCGCGAGATCCACGCGGCGGTTTTCCAGGTCGTTGAGGCTCGAGAGCAGCCCCGTCACGGCGTCGTTTTTCAGGAGCGCGGGAAATCCCGCGAGGTCGCGGAACCGCCGGCTCGTCCCCGGCGCCGAGTCGATCCCGAGAATCAGGTGCTGCAGGGCATCGTGTTCCGCCACCAGCTGGTCGCGCTGCGCCTCGACCTGAATGGCCTGCTGGGTTTCCCCCGAGGCCCGTTCGTCGAGGGCGACCGCCTGATGCCGGCGCGAGTACGCGGCGATGCTGTCCTCGACCGACCGGAGCTGGGTGCCCAACCGGCCCACCTGGTCGCGCAGAAACGAGGCCGTTGCGGTGGCGTCGGCGCGCTGCAAGTCCGTCCGCAACCGCATGTAGCTGCGCGAAATGCCGTCGCACAGCTGCTGCGCGGTGATCGGGGTGCCGCCCTTGCAGGTGAGCTCGATGAGGTCTGCCTCCCGATTCACGAGCGTGGCGGCGATGCGTCGCTGCGTATGCTCCACGGCGAGTGGGAACGGGTCGACGCGGATGCTCAGGTCGGACGCGTCGATCGACGGCGGCGCCTGGAGCCCGATCCCCGCGAAATGCATGATCGAATCGGAGGAGGCCACGCCGAGCAGAGTGTCGCCCGGCTCCGCGCGCACCTGCCACGCTCCGGGCCCTGTGGCCACGAAGCGGTATTCGCCGGCCCGGGCGTCGCGGCCGGCCGTGAAGAAGGGAAACACCTCACTGGGCCGGCGCTCCACCCCGTCGGCCTCCACGGTGACCTGCAGGGCGAGATCGTCGACCACCGGCTCCACCACGCTGCGACTGTTCAGCAGGTTGATCTCGGTCTCGATCTGTCCCACCGCTCCGAGCCGCTCGAGCACGTCCAGCGCGGGTGAATCCTGGCCGCCCTGCTTCTCGACGAGAAACGTCGTGGAGGACTTATAGGTCTGCGGCCAGAGCCACGTCAGCACGGCCGTCGTGAGGAGCACCAGGACCGTGCTCCACACGATGGACCAGCGGCGCCGGCGGAGCATGGGCCCGATGCGCTGCATCTCGGGCGGCCGGGTGACCTGCAGCGACCGGCCCGTGCGGGAACCGGAGCGTGGCGCAGGCAGTGGGCCCTGACCCCGGACTGTGGGCAAGTGTGTGCTCATTGTGCTCCCCTGCCATGGAGGACGGCCGGAATCGTCTTCAGCAGAATCAGGCCGTCGAGGCGTAGTGACCACTGGTCGATGTACTCGAGATCGAGCTGGACCCACCGCTCGAAGCTCACCTCGCTGCGCCCGCTGATCTGCCACAGGCAGGTGAGGCCGGGCGGCATGCTGAAGCGCCGCATCAACCACCCCTCGCTGAAGCGGCCCACATCGCGAATCGGGAGCGGACGCGGACCGACCAGCGACATCTCACCCCGGATCACGTTCCAGAGCTGAGGCAGCTCGTCGAGGGAGGTCCTGCGCAGGAAGCGGCCAACCCGGGTGATTCGTGGATCGTTGGCGATCTTGAAGACCGGGCCCTGCGCTTCGTTCTGCTGCTCGAGCGCCGCCTGTTGGGCCTCGGCATCGGTCACCATCGTGCGGAACTTGTACATGCGGAACAGGCGCTTGTTGAGCCCGAAGCGCTGCTGCTCGAACAACGCCGGGCCGGGACTCGTGAGTGTGATGACCGCCGCGATGACGAGGAGGACGGGCAGCAGCAGGATGAGACCGAGCGCCGCGCCCACGACGTCGATGATGCGTTTGATCACGAGCCGGAAATCGTCCTGCACGACCTTGACGGTGCGGAACGCCGGCTGCTCGTACCCGACGTGCCCCAGCGACGGCTCGAAGATGTCCGCGAGGTAGGTGGATTGAACGCCCAGCCGCTCGCAGGTATGAATGACTTCCTGGATCCGCTCGTAGCAGGACTTGATGGGCAGCGCGATGAGGACCTCGTCCACCACCCGGTGGATGAGCACCGATTCGAGGTCCGTCAGGACGCCGAGCCAGCGTGGAAGGTGCCGGGAGGGCGTCGGCGTCTCGTGGACGTCCATGAACCCGATCAGCGACGCGCCCGGGCCGTCCGCACCCTTCGCGCTGCGGAGCACGCGACACAGCGCCTGGGCCCGGGGACCACTGCCGACGACCAGGACCTCCCGCGGGCGCCGCCCCGAGAGCGACGTTCCCAGCGCGCGGACCACCCGGCGCGCGACCAGAATGACGGGAACCGACAGCGCCCAGAACAACGACACCGTTTCGCACGTGAACGACCCCGACACGCTGAAGAGGCGAAACAACAGGGTGGGCAGCGCGCCGAGCGAGGACGCCGCGGCGATGCGGGTCAGCTCCTCGCGGGACGCGGCGACGCGCCAGCGACGGTACAGTCCCAGCCAGGTGAACGCGCGATTCCAGCAGACGGCGAAAACCAGCAGCAGCAGGATCTTCTCGACCGTTATCCGCAGGGCCAGGAACTCGCCCAGGCCGTGCGGGAGGTCGCCGAGGTTGACGACGACCAGGGCCCCGCACAACGCGATTCCCGCAGCCAGTTGGTCGCCCACCTTGAGCGCACGGTACACGAACGCCGATGCCGACCGTGCCGGCCCGATGGGCCACGTCCAGCGGCGCAGGCTGGGGAGAGCCCGCACGGCCTCCCATTCAACCGTCGTCACGCACCGCCCGGGTGAAAGGAAATAGGAGGGCCCTCGTGCCACATATGCACGAACCTCGGTCGAGTGGGTTTTCACGAGCTCCGCGGCACGTCGACGGACGTGAGGGAGTTACGAGACGGCGGGCGACGGGTAGCGGACCGCAACCGGTCGCGAGACGGCGTACAGGCGTGCTACCGATCTCCGCGGAAGAAGATCCCTTCGAAAGACATTTTCGCGGTTCGAATCGCGGGACCGGACTTCACGCCGGTGCTGTCGAGCGGGATACCGAAGCGGGTGTGCGGCTCGTCACACAGCAGCGGTGCAACAGAGCAGGCACCTCCGAGCCGAAGGTGCCTGCCAGCGGGTCGCTACTTGGCCGGGCTAACCTTCATGACCTTGGCGACGAACACGTACACGACGTACGCGATGATGAGAAAATCCACGGCCGTGCCGAGCACATCGCCGATCTTGAGGGGATCGTGTCCGGTGCCGAGAGAAATGCTGAACTCGCGCCAGGCGCCGCCGGGCAGCACGAGGGACAAGAGCGGCATGATGATGTCCTGAACCAGAGCAGTCACGAGCTTCTGGACGGCACCGCCGACGACGACGCCGATCGCCAGGGCGAGAGCGTTCGTCTCCATGAGAAACTTCTTGAACTGCTCGAGCATGCGTCCTCCCTATTTCCGTTTCTCGGCTTTGCTCTTGCGCTTGATGTCGGCCCGGTGGGCACGCTCATAGGTCTGGATGTCCTTGAAGCGGCCCTTCGCGTCCCGCACGGCATAAAGCTTCTTGCCGGAGCTGGAGCGGTGCGTCGTACGTTTCATGTCGGCTCCCGGTTGAAGAACGGAACTGGGTGGACCAGACAAGCATGGTGCGAGGATGATGGCACCGCAAGAATGGAATCAGGATGAATTCGGTGCGTGTGAATCCGCGCCCCGAAGGAGTGCCTTACAGCCTGCTTCGCAAAAACTCGGGGGTCAGCCCCTGCAGATAGTTCGCCAGCAACGTGAACCGATCGGTCACCAGCAGGATCCCGAGCAGGATCAGCAGCACCCCCGAGATCCGCTCCACCCACACGAGAAACGGACGGAACCGCTGGAACCACACGAGGAACCGATCCAGGGCGAACGCGGTCAAGAGAAACGGCAACGCCAGACCCAGAGTGTAGACCCCGAGCAGCGCGGTGCCCTGGGCGATGCTGGAGCGCGTGGCCGCAAGGGTGAGGATGGCCCCGAGGATCGGGCCGATACACGGCGTCCAGGCAGCGCCGAAGGCGACGCCCGCCAGCGACGACCCCACGAAGCCGAGCGGCTTGCGCACGAGGTGGATGCGACGCTCCCGCACCAGGAACGCCGGTCGCATGATGTCCAGCAGATACAGCCCGAACACGATGATGAGGATTCCGCCGACGCGCGCGATCCATACCTGGAAGCGCAGGAACAGGGCGCCCAGCGCGGACGCCGACGCGCCGAGCAGGATGAAGATCAAGCCGAACCCGGCCACGAACCAGAGGGCGTGCACCAGCGCCGTACCGCGGCGCACCTGCAGCTCTTCCGCCGAAAGACCGGTGAGGAACCCGACGTAGCTCGGGATCAGCGGCAAGACACACGGCGAGAGGAAACTCAGCAGGCCCGCCGCGAATGCCACGAACAGCGGAACGCCGTTGCCGGCCTCGCTACCCACAGAACGCCACGGCGGCCACCACCGTCGTCCACCGCCCGTCGTCGCCGCACTCCGCCGTGGAGGTGACGTTCAGGGTACGGACGATGTCCCCCGACAGCATCCACTGCTCGCGCCGCTGGTCCCACGCCTGGTCGGGATCGAACGGCACGCCCAGCACCGTGGCGAGCATCGAGGCGGCCAGATCCTCGGCGTAGTCGCCCGAGATGCTCTCGTTCTGCCCGTAGCTGTGGTGCTCCGAGATATATCCGTGATGCGAGGGATCGGACGGCACGGCGAGCCCGATCGATGCGGCGACGCGCCGGCTCGGCTCGTTGGTGGCGGACTCGGCGAGCACGGTGAACAGCACCTGGCCGGGGCGCAGGTCGCTCAGCCCCTCCTCGCGATCCACCAGCTCGCAGTGCGGCGGGAAGATTGAGCTGACGCGGACCAGGTTGAACACCGCCAGATGCGCGTCCCGCAACGCCATCTCGAAGCTGGTCAGCTTCTCGCGGTGACGTCCTACCCCCTTCGTGAGAAACGCCCGGCTCGGCATGAACTGCGAGGGATCGATCACGTCATCGTGGTCCGCGCTAAAGGGTTCGACTGCTGACAGTCCCGGCACAATCCGAATACTTCGAGATGGTGGTGGTGTGGCCGGAACTCCACCTCCTCCGCGACCAGCGCGATCACGCGCTCCAGCCGGTCGTTGGATAACTCCATCACGCGCCCGCACGACGAGCAGATACAGTGCTCGTGCGCCTGTCCCGGTGCCACCGGCTCGTAGCGCCGGAAGCCCTCGCCGAAATCGCGCTCCGCCACGAGCCCGCTCGACACCAGGAGGTCGAGAGTGCGGTACACCGTCGCCAGCCCGACGTCCACGCCGCGCTTGGCGACGCGCCGCAATACTTCGTCCGCCGAAACGTGGTCCGCGGCGTCGAGCACCACCGTCGCTACGGCGAGGCGCTGCTGCGTCGCCGGGAGATTGCGGTCCGTGAGGAAGCGGCGGAACGCCGCGAGCGCCCGGGCGCCGTCAACCCGCATACCAGACCGCCGCACTGCACGCCTGGGGAGGCTCGGCCTCTCCCGTCCGATCGGCGGTGTGCTGCATGACCTGCGCGACCACCTCCGCCGGGGAAAGCGCGACCTCCTCCACTTCGACCCGCGACGTGCCCTTCTCCTTGCCGCGCACCACCAGCATATAGCGCGCCGTATAGACCACCAGACGTCCCTCGGGATGGCGGCGCGTCACCACCGCCGTGCCCCACTCCCGGCCCTCACGCTTGATCGGCCGGAAGAGGTAGATCGTGTCGATCTCCGCCGCTGGGACGCGCAGCGCCACGGCGGCCGACAGCTTCGCCCATCCGGGCCCCTTGCCCGGCTGCGCGGCCGCGGCCCCTAGCGCCCCTGTTCCCATCGCTCCACGTAAAACCGCAGTACGTGCATGAAATCCTGGGCGTTGGTCACGACGCCGAAGGCCTGGTGCGTGCCGCGGTCCCGCAGCTTGTTGACGACGAACTCCGTCTGATCGACGCAGATGGTCGTGAGCGGCCGGATGTCGTCGGGGTTCGGGGCATCGACGAACGCCGGCAACATGTTGCCGACGGCGATGGCGTGCAGCGCCGTCGCGACGAAGACGGCGAAGGTGGCCTTCACCGTGAGCGCCCGCATCGCGTCCTGCGCGGCCATGGTGTCGCTCACCACGCCGGGGAGCGGCCCGTCGTCGCGAATCGAGCCGGCGAGGACATAGGGGATCTTGTGCCGCACCAGCGCATGCATGATCCCGCCCTGCACGATCCCCTGCTCTACGGCCGCCTCGATCGAGCCGGCGCGCCGGATGGCATTGATCGCCCGCATGTGCAGTGCGTGGCCGCCCGACACGCCCTCTCCCGAACTCGACATGCCCAGCGTCGTCCCGAAGATCGCCGCCTCGAGATCGTGCACCGCGACGGCGTTCCCCCCGAGGAGTCCGCCGACGTAGCCGTGCTCGACGAACCAGATCAGGTCCTCCCGCGCCCGCGCGTGCACCAGCGCGGGCCCTACCACCCACACGATCGTGCCTCCGGCGGCGCGCTCCTCGCCGAGCAGCCCGGCGAGCACGCCGTAGTCCACGGGCCGCTCGCGCGAGACCTCGGTCTGCATGAAGCGGAACTCGTTGGGGCTGTGCGCGCCGCCGAGGAAGCCCTCGGCGTGCACGAAGATGCCCTCGCTCCCGTCCTCCGAGCCGCCCATCGCGACCGCCGCGCCGCGCGGGACCTTGCGCGGCTCCGTCGTGACGAGCTCACCGTTCGCCTCGCGCAGAATCACGCAGTCCATGCGCGGCAGCCGCGGCCGCCGCCACCCATCCGCGACGCGCACGTAGGTCGGCAGGTTGGTCGTCGAGAAGAACCCGTCGGGAAGGACTCCGTCGGCCGGGGCTGGGGCGAACCGGGCTTCGGGCGCCTGCGCGAGCGGCGGCTCGGTGAACTTCGGCAGCTGATAGTGGAACTGCGGGCGCCTCACTCCTCGAGACTCCTCAAAGATTCTTGGAGCGGGCAAAGTTACGTGGATGAAAAGCCGTCTCGCAACGCCTTAGAGCAGCGCCACCGGGTCTCGGTCCGCCACGATCATCGCCGCCGCGCGCCCCTGCGCCCGCCAGGCCCGCATCACCCGTCCCAGCACGCGCGGCTCACCCGACTTCACCAGGACGTGCCAGCGCCAGCGCCCATGCAGGCGGGCGATCGGGCACTCGGCCGGCCCGAGGACCGTCAGCGCGCGCCCCAGCCGCTCGGCGTTCGCGCGCCTGAGCCACTCCGCCACGCGGACGGCCCGGGCGGCGGCCGCCGCCTCGGTCCTGCCGAGGGCGACGAACCGCACGAGACCCACGTGCGGCGGGTAGGGCGGATGCGGCGCGGCCCGGAGCGGCAACTCGGCGGCGGCGAAGGCCGCCACGGAATGCGCGGCGGCCGCCCGGAGAGCATGGTGATCCGGGGACCGCGTCTGCACCACCACGCGACCGCCCGCCGGTCCGCGGCCGGCCCGACCCGCCACCTGTGCCACGAGCTGAAACGTGCGCTCCGCGGCGCGGAAGTCGGGCAGATGCAGTCCCGTATCCGCGTCCACCACCCCGACGACCGTCACACCGGGAAAATCGAGTCCCTTGGCGATCATCTGCGTGCCGAGCAGCACATCGACCTCGCCGCGTGCCACCCGGTCGAGTATGCGGTGGTGGCTCCACTTGGTGCTCGTGGTGTCGAGGTCCATGCGCGCGATCCGCGCCGCGGGAAAGCGCAACGCGAGAAAGTGCTCGAGCTGCTGCGTGCCCAGCCCGCGCATGCGCCGCGTGGACGCACCGCAGCTCGTGCAGGTCGTACCGAGCGGCTCCTCGTGCCCGCAGTAGTGACAGCGCAGCGCACTGGGAGTGGTATGCACCGTAAGGGAGATGGCGCAGCGCGGGCACCCGGCAACGGCGCCGCAGGTCGAGCATTGCAGGAACGACGCGAAGCCGCGCCGGTTGAGCAGCAGGATCACCTGCTCCTTGCGCTCCAACGCGCCATGCACGGCGCGATCGAGCGGCTCGCTCCACGGCACCGGGCCGGCCTCGGGAACACGACTCGCGGACCGGAGGTCCACCACCTCGACCGGCGGGAGGGGTCGGTCGCCGACGCGCCGCGGCAGCTCCACCCGCCGGACGGTGCCTGCCGCGACCTGCTCCAGCAATTCGAGCGACGGCGTGGCGCTCCCGAACAACACCTGCGCCCCCTCGATCCGCCCCCGCACCAGCGCCACATCACGAGCGTGATAGCGCGGCGCCGTACCCTGCTTGTAGCTCGGCTCGTGCTCCTCGTCGACGACGATCACCGCCAGCCGCTGCACCGGCGCGAAGATCGCCGAGCGGGCCCCAACGGCGACGCAACGTTTCCCTCGCCGCAGCGCGCGCCAGGCGTCGGCGCGCTCGGCGTCGGACAGCGCCGAGTGCAGCACCGCCACAGTATCCCCGAACACACCGCGCACGCGCGCCACTGTCTGCGGGGTGAGCGCGATCTCGGGAACGAGGAGAATCGCACCCTTGCCCAAGGCCACCATGGTGCGCAGCACTTCGAGGTAAACGAGCGTCTTTCCGGAGCCCGTGACCCCCTCGATGAGCACCGGCGTCTCGGGGGGCGTCGCGAGGATCTCCCGCATCGCGCGCCGTTGATCGTCGGTGAGACTGGGGGGCGGCGCCACGGCGAGAGCCGCGAAGGGATCGCGCGGCGCGGCCACCCGGTCGACCCGCGCCAGCCCCTGGCGCACCAGCCCGTCGAGCACTGAACTCCCGAGCTTCAGCTGTTCCAGGAGATGGCGGAGCGGCGCGGTCCCGCCGAGCGCTTCCAGCGCTTCGTAGGCGGCACGGCGTTTCGGCGAGCGGGCAAACGCCCGCTCCCGCTCGAGCAGCGAGGGGAGCGCCCGGATCAGCGTAATCGTGCGCTCAGTGTGCTCCGCCGGTCCTTCGACCCGGGCGGCGCCGCCCCCCCACAGCGCTCCGGGCAGAAGCGCGCGCAGGCTCAACCCCCTGGGGCAGCCGTAGTAGTTCGACAGCCATTCACCGAGGTGGAGCAGCTCCGGGCTCAACGCCGGCTCGGCATCCGGCGCGGCGAGGATATCGCGCGGCATCCCGGCCACCGGCGGCTCGGAGCCGAGCCCCGCCACGACGCCGACGGCTTGGCGGCGCCGCACCGGCACGAGCACGCGCGTGCCGGTCACGACGCGCGGCGTGAGCGCGTCGGGTACGGCGTAGCGGTACGGGGTGGAAACCGAGACGGGGAGGAGAACGTCCGCGAACAGCGTCATCGCCTCATCGCCGCGCGACGCCCAACCCCGGTCCCGTCGGTAGGGTGATCTGTCCGCGCGCGATCGACGCGCCGGTGAACGGGTCGTCCACCGTGAGGGCGGCCCCGTCGAGATCGGCGATGTCGACGAGGGGCGTGAAATGCGCGGCAGCAGTGATCGCGACGGACGTCTCGATCATGCACCCCACCATCACGAGCAAACCGTGGGCGCGGGCGGTGGCGATCATGCGCAGCGCTTCGCGCAGCGAGCCGCACTTGGCGAGTTTGATGTTGATCCCGTCCACCGCCCCCGCGACCCTGGGGATATCAGTCGCCACGAGGCAGCTCTCATCGACGATGATCGGGATTCCGGGAGACGCGCGCCGCACGGCCGCGATGCCGTCCAGATCGTCGGGCGGGAGCGGCTGCTCGACCAGCTCCACACCGTACTCCCTGAGGACGGGCAGCATGGCGATGGCGCGCTCGCGCGTCCAGCCGGCGTTGGCATCGACCCGGATGGGTTTGTCAGTCACGTCGCGGATCGTGCGCAGCAGCGTCTCGTCCTGATCGGTGCCGAGCTTGATCTTGTAGATCGCGTACTCGGCGGCCTCGAGGACCTTGGCCTTCATCTTCTCCGGGGTGTCGATGCCGATGGTGAACGACGACTTCGGGGCGCGCCGGGCGTCGAGGCCCCAGAGCCGCCACAGCGGCTGGCCCAGCCTCTTGCCCACGATGTCGTGCAGCGCCATCGACAGGGCGGCCCGCGCCGCAGCGCTCTTCGGCGCCACCTCGCTGAAGCGGGCTTCTGCGCCCTCGAGGTCGAAGACGTCGGCCGGCAGCACCCGCGACGCCGCCTGAAACGCCTCCTGCACCCCCGCGATGCTCTCCCCGTAGTACGACGAGGGATACGCCTCCCCCCAGCCCTCGGTGCCGTCGGCATCGCACAGCCGTACGAGCAGGACCTGGTATTCGCTGCGGCCGCCGCGCGCGATGATGAACGGGTGCCGCGTGTGCAGCGTCACGATCTCGGAGGAGAGGGTCAGGGCCATGCCGAAGGTTACGAGGCGCGAGCGGGCTCAGGCAAGCGCGCGCACCAGCGCCACGCACCCGCCGGCCAGCAGATCGAGGCGATACCCGCCTTCCAGCAGCGCGATCACCGGACGGCCCGCCATGCGCGTCCGCAGCGCCTCGGTCCAGGTCGTGATGTCTTCGGCGTCGAGCGTGAATCCGCCGAGGGGATCGCCGTCCAGCGAATCGAATCCGGCGGAGATGAGCAGCGCGTCGGGAGTCCAATCGGCGAGCGCCGAGTCCACCGCGTCGAGCAGGTCACGCACGTACCGCGCGCGCGGCAACCCCGGGGGACGCGGCACATTGAACACATTTCCTACGCCGCGCTCGTCCGCGGCGCCGGTGCCGGGATACCAGGGATACTGATGCATGGAGACGAAGCGGATCGTGGGATCCCGCTCCACGAGCGCCTGCGTGCCGTTGCCGTGGTGCACGTCCCAGTCGACGATGAGCACCCGGGACGCGCCCAGCGCCTGGGCGTGGCGTGCCCCCACCACGACGTTGTTGACGAAGCAGAAGCCCATCGCCCGCGCCGCCAGGGCGTGATGGCCCGGAGGACGAGTGGCCGCGAAGGCGGTACCCTTCCGCAGGCCGTCTGCCACGGCGCGCAGCGCCACGCCGGCCGACGCCAGCGCCGACTCCCAGCTGCGGGCCCCCAGGGAGGTGTCGGGGTCGATCGCTCCGCCACCCGAGGCGGCGAGCGACGCCAGACCGTCGAGGTATGCGGCGGGGTGCACGCGCTCCAACTCCCGGCGCTCGGCGGGGGCGGCCTCGACCCAGGTGATGGACGGCGCGAGGGCCGGCGCCCGCAGAGCCTCGAGCACGGCGGTGATTCGCTCCGGACGCTCGGGGTGCCCCGCCCCGGCCTGGTGCAGGCGGGTGGCCGGATGATACGTGACGGTGGTCGGCAGATCAGTTCTGGATGTGACGCTCTCGCAGGAGGTCCCGGATCGCCTCGACCTCCGCTTTCATTTCGCCACGCTGGACGCTGAGATCGGTGAGCATGCGGCGATAACGGCGCCACACCAGCACCACGACGCCTGCGGCCAACAGGCAGCTGATGCCGCCCACCACGAGCCGCCCGCGTGACAGCTCGACACCGAGCCAGATCAGGAGCATCGCGTCGAGCAGCAGAAACCCGACGGCGAAGACCGCGAGAAAGCGACCGGGAGGAGGTCGGGTCATCGCACCGGGCGGCGGCGGCCGGGCAGCACGATGAACGGGGCGTTTGCGCCCGCGCCGAGGGTCGTAAGCGTCACCGCTTCGTCCTCCACCAAGGCGCCGCGGAATTTCACCACGTACTGGTCGGGCGGCAGGGGCGCGCGCCGCAACGCGCGCGTCAGCGCCTGGCGCTTCAGGTCCGCGATCGTCGTCTCGGGTCCTACGGCGAGAAACACCTGGTCCCAGGCGTCGGTGACCATGACGCGGACCGCGAACCGATCGAGCACCGCCGTCATGCCACCTCCACCGCGGACGCGAGCGGGAGGGTCGACAGGAACCGGTCTACCGCCTGGTCGAAGAACAGCGTCGAGGCGCGCACATGGCTCCCGCCCTCGGCAGGGACGGCGTTGAACACCACCTCTTCACCACCCTGTCCCCGCAGCACCACGTACTGCGGTCCTTCCTTTTCTACAAAGGCGGCGGAGTTCGGTAGCCGCTCGGCGAAGAACGCTTTAGCGCGCTGCAACACCTCGCCAGGGGCGAGTGCGACCGTGGTTTGGTGCGTCATGGGTCCTGAAGTGCGATATGGGCGTTTTTGACAGCCTGATTGCCAAATTGATCATAACACGTTGCCAAGTCGGCATCTAGAAGGCTTCCTGGAACGGCACGGAGGATGCCTTGCGACCAGCCGGTGGAGCCGCAAACCCATCAACCCCGAAGAAGGAGTTGGGCATATGTATCTCACCACGAATCGCATCAACCGGATGCTGAGCGATCTCTTCAATGACGTCGACTGGCCGCTCCGGGATGGCACGCACGCGTCCTGGGTGCCAGCGGTGGACGTGCTGGAGCAGGCCGACGCGATCCGAATCTCGGCCGAGCTCCCCGGTGTGAAGCCGGAGGACGTGAAGATCTCGGTCGAGGCGAACGTCCTCACCGTCGAGGGCACGAAGCAGCAGGTGGCCGAGGAGCAGACCGAGCGCGTGCACCGGTATGAGCGGACCTACGGCTCGTTCGCACGCACGTTTACGCTGCCTGCGACGGTGGATACGGCGAAGATCAAGGCCGCGTACGACAACGGCGTGCTCACGATCGCGCTGCCCAAGGCCGAGCAGGCGAAGCCGCGGCAGATCGCGGTCGAAGTCGGCAAGAAGAGCTGAGCTAGCCCACCCCCCGTACCTGGGCGCCGAGCCGGGCTTCGATCTGAGAGTTCGGCACGGCCTCGGCGCCCAGCCCCCGCGCCGCGCGCAGCCGCTCCGCATCGACATGGGAGCCGAATGCGATCACGGGAATGCCTCGCCCCACGCCTTCGCGGATGCGCGCTTCCCACTCCTCCGACTCCAGCTCGACCACGAGCACGTCGGCGGTTGATGCATCGCGGGTTACCTCTGCGCCGGCGGCGCGCACCACGCCCCGTAGTTTGCCGCGAAACATCAAATCTCGGGTGGAGAGAAAAACCCGGCTCAAAATCGAATGTCCAATGGCCGATACCCAATGTCGAATACCAGAGTCTCGACATTGGACATTGGATATTCGACATTCGTCATTTGCCTATCTTCTTCTTGAGATAATCGACGAGGGTGTCCGCGCTCACCCTGTCTTGCAGGAGCGTGTCCCGGTCACGAACGGTCACCGTCTGGTCCTGCGTCGACTGCCCGTCGACCGTGATGCCGAACGGCGTCCCCGCCTCGTCCTGGCGCCGATAGCGCCGCCCGATCGAGCCGCCGTCGTCGTGGAAGACGTTGAAGTGCCGGCGCAGATCGTCGTAGATACGCCGCGCCAGCTCGGGCATCCCGTCCTTGTTCACCAGCGGGAACACGGCGGCCTTCAGGGGCGCAAGAGCCGGAATGAAGCGCATCACCACGCGCTTCTCTCCCGCCACTTCCTCCTCGGCATACGCGTCGACCATCGCGACGAGCGTCGCCCGGTCCGCGCCCGCAGACGTCTCGATGACGTAGGGGACGAAGCGCTCGTTCGTCGCCGTGTCCACGTACTCAAGCTTCTTCCCTGAGTACTGCTGGTGGCGCGAGAGATCGAAATCGGTCCGGTTGTGGATCCCCTCGAACTCCTGCCAGCCGAAGGGAAATTCGTACTGGATATCGTAGGCGTCCTTGGCGTAGTGCGCCAACTCGTCCTTGCCGTGCTGGTGGAAGCGCAGCTTCTCCGCTCGTATGCCGAGCGCCTGCACCCATTGCATGCGCTGCGCCTTCCAGAACTCGAACCACTCCTGGTCGGTCCCCGGCTTCACGAAGAACTGCATCTCCATCTGCTCGAACTCACGCGTCCGGAAGGTGAAATTGCCCGGCGTGATTTCGTTGCGGAACGCCTTGCCGACCTGCGCGATCCCGAAGGGCACCTTCTGGCGGGACGCCTGCAGCACGTTCAGATAGTTGACGTAGATCCCCTGCGCCGTCTCCGGCCGGAGATACACGATCGCGGCGGCCTCCTCCACCGGCCCCATGAACGTCTTGAACATGAGGTTGAAGAGCCGGGGCGCGGTGAGCGTGCCGCGGCTGCCGCAGACGGGGCACTGCGCCTCCGGCGTCCCCGGCGTCCCCTTGATGCGGGGATCGTCGGCCCGAAACCGGTTCTTGCACTGCTTGCAGTCTACGAGGGGATCGGTGAACCCGGCGACGTGGCCCGACGCTTCCCACACCTTGGGATGCATGAGGATGGCGGCGTCGAGCCCCTCGATATCCTCCCGCTCGTGCACCATGGAGCGCCACCAGCGCTCCTTGATGTTCTTCTTGAGCTCGACACCGAGCGGTCCGTAATCCCAGACCGAGCCGAGACCACCGTAGATCTCCGAAGACTGAAATACGAAACCGCGCCGCTTCGCGAGCGACACGAGCTTGTCCATCACATTGTCGGCAGAAGGCATAGGAGCCGGGAAGATAGAAACGGCTCAGGAGCCGGGCAACCCGAACACGACACGTGTCGCCCGCGCGGCGAGCGCCGCGAGCCCCGCCGTGTCGAGCGTCCCGCCGTCGCCCGCGACGATGGAGACGCCGGCGCAGGGCGTCGCGCGCCCGGCGACGAGCGCGACCCTCTTCCTGGCCCGCTGGGCCCGCTTGATGACTTCCCCCGTGACCTTGCCGAGCAGGGATGTCTCATCGAATGCCCCTTCCCCGGTGATCACGAGGTCCGCCTTGGCGAGGGCCGCATCGAATCCGATGCGATCGAGCACCCACGCCGCCCCGGGAACCAGTTCGGCTCGCGCAAAAAAGACGAGTCCGGCCCCGAGCCCTCCCGCGGCGCCGCCTCCCTCGAGCGCGGCGAGATCACCGCGGCCGCTCGCGGCCATCGCGCCGGCCAATCGGTCGAGTCCGGCGGCCAGCCGCTTGACTGCCGCGGGCGACGCCCCCTTCTGAGGGGCGAAGACCGGCGCGGCTCCCTGCGGTCCGACGAGCGGGGTGCGGACATCAGTCAATGCCAGGATGCGGGCGCCGAACTCCCACCCGGCGCTCCAGTCGGCCAGCTCCGTGAGCGCCGCACCTCCCTCCCGGAGGGGCACCCCGTTCAGATCCCGAAAGGTCCACCCCAGGCCCCGCGCCGCCCCCACACCGCCATCGACTGAAGCCGAGCCTCCCAGGCCGACGATGATCGTGCGGGCGCCGCGATCGGCCGCCTCGACGAGCAGCTCCCCCACACCGCGGCTCGTCGCCTCGAGGGGATTGCGCCGGTCCGGTGACAGGAGGGCGAGACCGCAGGCACTCGCGCTCTCGAAGATCGCCGTCTCGGGGTCGATCCAGCCGAGCTCCGCCTGAACGGGAACGCCGAGCGGGCCCGTGGCCGGAAGATGCTCGCGTAACGCCGACGGACCGAGGACGGCGTCGAGCAGCCCGTTCCCGCCGTCGGCGACGGGACAGGTGAGCACCGCAGCGTGCGGCAGCACCGATCGCGCGCCTTCGGCGAGGGCCTCGGCGACCTGACGAGAGCCGTACGTGCCCTTGAAGGCTGTGGGAGCGACGAGAATCGTCTCAGCCATGACGTGGGCAGATAGGGTACGGGCCGGGTCGCGACCGCGCCACACGCCGCAACCTGCGGCATTGCGGGAAAAAAGCGGCAGTCGTGCGCGGCATCACAAGGCTACAATGTCTTGACGGGTAATAACTTAGACTACGATTTCGATCGGCATCGAGCTTGCGGATTTCCCGTGCAAGCCGGTTCGCACGTATCGGACACGGGCGCCCGATCGGGCGGCGGCGGCCCCCCGGGGGAAACTCCGGGGGGTGCTTTTTTTAGGGCACCAGCCGGAGCGTATCTGTCGCCTGCACCCGTCGCACGTCCACCGGCACAATCCACAGCCGGCCCTCGATCCAGCGATCCGTCTGATCGCGATAGTGGCGTGAGCGGGGATTCCCCGACTCCCCTGCGGGGAGAATGAAGCCGCCCGCCCCATCGACGTCCCCGAAGTCCACCACGTGCCGCATCGACGGGCCTTCGGTGCAGTGAAACGGCGGAACGAATTCGTTGGACGGACAGACGTTCACCGTCTGATTGCCACCACCCAAGTCGAGCGGACCGATGTCGAACCCGGCGAGCGCGCCGACCAGCGGGATCGAGCCAAGTGGGTGCTGCTCGGTGTGTGTGTGGACCGTCCCCCAGACCCGCGGCGTGCCGCGGGTCAGCACGCTGTCCATCGCCCACCGGGCGATCACGGCCAGGTCCTCGTGCTGCGGCGTGCGGACGTCGTCGAACCACGGGCTCTGCCCGCGGAACAGCCACTGGTGCAATGGCGCCTGTGGCCGGTAGTTCGGCGACTCGTCGTCATAGGTCAGGGCCTGCAGCTCGCGATACCAGCTCCACACCAGCGTCGGCTCAGTGCGCTGGAGACTCATCTCGCCGTCCCAATGAGCGATCCGGTCCGCGACATCAGGGTGCCCGTCGTCCCGCGCCGCCTGCTCCACGATCGGCTTGATGCGCCGCAGGAAGACGTTCTCGACGTCCAGTTCTTCGTCCGCCACCGTCGCGGCGGTCGCTCCCGAGTCACGCCGGACCATTTCCCAGATGCGCTGCGCACGATACGGGAGGTCGTAATCGGCGCGGACCGGAATGGGAAACGCATCACCCACGATCCGGTTGTTGGCGGTGACGATGAACCCCGAAGCGGGATCGACTTCGCGCGGCAGCTCCGCCACGCGCAAGAACCGTGTCCACCCGCCCGTCCCGGTCCATCCCTGCTCCGGCATCGACCCGTCACCGGACCGTCGCACCGGCACGTACCCGGCGAGATCGTAGGCGATGGTGCCGCTCCGGTCGGCGTAGACGATGTTCTGCTCCGGCACGCGGAACGTCCCGATGGCGGATTCGAACTCGGCGAGGTTCGTCGCCCGCGCCATGCCCACGAGCGCGGCCAGCTCGTCGGACGGCGTCTGGGCCGTCCACCGCATCGCATACGCAGTTTGGGAATCGGCCCGCCAACCGACGTCGACCAGGGGACCGTCCGCGGTGCGCCGCCGCAGGTACACGTCGGGGTCGGCCCCCTTGATCCGGATCGTCTCGGCTACCGTTTCGACCGGGACCCATCCGCCGATGGTGAGGTAGCGGCTGGTGTCGGGCGTGATGCGCTCCTGGACGTAGTCGACGTCATCGATCATCCCGTTCGTGAATCCCCACCCATGGTCGGCGGTATGGCCCAGCACGACCGGCGGCAATCCGGGGATCGTGACCCCCACGATCTCGTATCCCGGAGCGTGGATGCCCGCGAGATACCAGATCGACGGCGCGGAGAGCGTGAGGTGCGGATCGTTCTCGAGGATCGGCTTCCCGGAGCGCGTGTGGGCCGGTCCGATCGCCCACGAGTTGGACGCCGTGGCGGTCGGTTCTCCCTGGGGTGTTTCGCGCGCCGCGACTCGAGGCCCGGTCGTCGCCTCGACGATGATGGGAGCGGAGTCGGGATAGGGCAGGAAGAGGTCGGCCGCCTTGGCGGCGCCGAGCGTCGCCACGGCTCGGGCGTGGGCGATTTCACCGTTGTCGGAATGCAGGTCCCACGCCTCGAGCAGCGCGATCTCGATCGACTGCTCCGGGTGCCACGGCTCGGGGACGTGCCCGAGCAGGCGGAGCTCGGGGGGCCTCCATCCTGTCGCGATCCAGGCGTTGACACCCTTTGTATAAGCCGCCGCCACCCGCTTCGTCAACGCGGAGGACCGCGCGAGGCGCGCACGGGCGATGGCCGAGATTTCCCGGGCGCGGAAGGCGCGGTCGGCCGCCAGCATACGGCGCCCAAACAGCTCGCTCAACCGCCCCTCGGCCGCGTGACGCAACAGATCCATTTCCCACAGCCGGTCGCGCGCGTGCAGGTATCCCAGCGCGGCGAACGCGTCGGAGTCGCTCGTGGCGATGATGCTGGGAACGGCGAGGGAATCCCACAGGACGACGACCGAGTCACCCAGGCCGGGCAGCGACTCGCGCCCCGAGAGCGGCGGCGCCGCCCTCCCCACCCAGAACCGGAATCCACCCGCCGCGCTGAGGCAGAGCACGGCCAGCACGGCCGCCGCGCGGGTGACGATCCGTCTCACAGCACTTCGATGATCTGGTCGCGCCGCGTCCCGACGCTCACGTAGCGAATCGGCGCGTGCGAGAGGTCCTGGAGCCGGTCGAGGTAACTGCGGGCGGCGGCGGGGAGATCGGCGAGGCGGCGCGCGCCGCTCGTCGGCTGGCGCCATCCCGGGAGCGTCTCGTAGACGGGCTCGACGCGGCCCATACGCTCGAGATCGGCCGGCATCCCCTCGATCGCCTCGCCGTCGAGACGGTATTCCACGGCGACCGGGATCTCGTCGAAGCTGTCGAGCACGTCGAGCTTCGTGACCGCCAGGCCGGTGAGGCCGTTGACGCGCACGGCATAACGCACCACCTTCGCGTCGAACCAGCCACAGCGGCGCGGACGCCCGGTCGTCGCGCCGAATTCAGCGCCCAGCTTCCGGATCCGCTCGGCCACCGCCGGTTCCGCCTCGGTCGGCAGCGGGCCGTTGCCGACTCGCGTCGTGTACGCCTTCACGACGCCCAGCACGGCGTCGATCGCCGTCGGCCCGATTCCCGCCCCCACCGCCGCGCCGCCCGCCGTGGTGTTCGACGACGTGACGTACGGGTAGGTGCCGTGATCGACGTCGAGCAGCGCACCTTGCGCGCCTTCGAGCAGCACGGCATCCCCACGTCGCAGCGCCTCGTGCACGACGTAGCCGGCGTCGACGGCCAGCGGCAGGAGGCGCGGGGCCAGGCGCTCGAGCAGCTGGGCGTGCTCCGCCGCATCGGCCCGGTCGGGACTGCCCAGCATCGCGAGCATCTCGTTGGCGCTGGCCACGCGCGCCGACACCAGCTCGCAGGCACGTCCCAGGCTGCGCAGGTCTCCGACGCGAACGCCGCGGCGCCCGTACTTGTCCTCGTACGTCGGTCCGATACCCCGGCCCGTCGTCCCGATCTGCTCCTGCTTTTCGCGCGCCCGGTCCAGCAGTTTGTGATAGGGAAACGTGAGATGGGCGCGGTCGGAGATGAGCAGCTTGTGCTCGAGCTTCACGCCGCGCGCGGTGAGGGCGTCGACCTCGGTGAAGAAGGTCTCGGGGTCGAGCACGACTCCGTTCCCTACGACGCACACGGCGCCCTGCAGGATCCCCGAGGGGATCTGGTGCAGCACGAACGCGTCCCCCGCCCCGGTGTGGACCGTGTGGCCGGCGTTGGCGCCACCCTGGTAGCGGACGACGAGGTCGGCGCGCTCCGAGAGCACGTCGACGATCTTCCCTTTGCCCTCGTCACCCCATTGCGCGCCGACCACGACGACGCAATGGACTTTGGGTCCAAACACGACACCTCCTAGACGCCGGGCCGCTGAGCCGCCGGGTGGGGATCAGGAGTACGCAGCGAGGGACGCCGCGACGCCTCGCGCCACCTCGTCGACCCCCGTCAATGTAAGCCGGTTGGGTGCATCCCGTGATGTATGGACGATCTGCGCCGTCCCCCAGTCGCCCTTCATGATCGTGAGACATTCGCTGCAGGCCCGCGAGAGAACGAGCCCATCCACGACGACAGGCAGCCGGTGGCGCAGCCGGGCGCTCAAGGCGTCCGCCACGCTCTCGGTCACCGGACCCGGCCGATGAGCGAACGCGATCACGCGGCCGCGATCGTCGATGCCGTCGAAATTGATCACCGCCGTGTCCACCAACAGATTGGCGCGCTCGCGCACCAGGGCCCGCGCCCCCACGAGGCCCAGCTCCTCGGCATCCAGGAAGATGGCGCCCACCGGAGCTTCGGGCGGCAGCTGATCGAGCACCGCGAGCACGGTGAGGACACCGCTGGCGTTGTCGACAGCGCCCGGTGACCGCTCGGTCACCACGTTGAGGAGGAGGAACATCGCGGGGAGCACACCGATCGCGAGCCCCCACCAGGGATTCGCCCCGGCGAGCGTCGCCCCGAGGACGGCGGGAACCACCGCGCACGCCGCGGCGACGAGCAGCAGGCGGCCGGCCATCGAGAGCGGCTGCCCCTTCGAGTCGTAATGCGCCGTGAGCCACGTCGTCACGCGGACACGCGGACGTACCGCGATCAGGTTGACGCCTTCGGCCGTCACCGGAGGGCGCAGGGGGAAGCGTGAGACGGCGGTGAAGCGGTGCTCCATGACGACGCAGCCGCGTGCCTCGAGCTCGCGCTTCAGCAGGTCCCGCGCAACGCGGTGGTGTGGTGTACCGACGAGTCGAGGGTGAGCGAGCGCATCGAGCAGCGCCCGGTACCCGATCATGCTGCCAGCAACTGGCCGATGCGATCGCGGTCGGGGGAAGCGAGCGGAGCGAGTGGGGGGCGCACCGGTCCGCCGTACAGGCCGACGCAGTCCATCGCCGCTTTGATTCCCGCCGGCCCCAGCTTCCCGACGATCTCCTTGTCGAGGGTGCCGAGGCGGGCCTGCAGCTCCCGGGCGCGTGCCCAGTCCCCGGCTTGCGCCGCCGTGAACAGATCGATGGAGAGCCGCGCGGCGAAGCAGGCGACCGCCATGATGCCCCCCTGGCAGTGCAGCTCCATCGCGCGGAGCAAGAGAGAGCCCGATCCGACGAGCAGCGACCACTGCGGCACCGCTTCGCGGTAGGCGGCGAGGTTGTCGGGGTTACCGGAGGAGTCCTTCGCGCCGACGATGTTGCCGTGTGCCGCGAGCTCGACCAGCAGGCCCGGGGCGAGAGGGAGCTGGGTGTACTTGGGAATGTTGTAGACCAGCACGGGTACGGGACAGGCATCGGCGACCGCCCGGAAGTAGCCCGCGAGACTGTCCGCGGAGTGGGCGGCGCTGAAATAGGACGGCGGCCGGACGAGCACGGCATCGGCTCCTTCCGCCGCCGCCGCGCGCGACAGCGCGATCGCACCCCGGGTGGACTCCGCGCCGGTCCCCGCGAGGAGCCACCGATCCCGCGGCACCACGGCCCGCAATGTGGCGATGAGGCGGCGCTGCTCGTCGGCGTCCAGCAACGGCGCCTCGCCCGTCGAGCCCGCGGTGAGGATGCCGTCGAGACCATCGGCCAGGAGGCGCCTGGCGTTCGCGGCCGCGTGCTCCAGATCGAGATCACCGCTCGACGGCTGGAACGGGGTCGCGATCGGTGCCAGGACCCCCCCGATCTTCCTGGTCACGGCGAGGGGAGCATGTCGGAGAGATCGTCCGTGAAACCGGGCGGCCGGTCAGCCTCCCCCTCCGCCTCCGCGGGCTCCCGGGCCGGCTCAACATCGATGGATCGCAGCTGGCTCTGCGTGAGCCGCCGCAGCGTGCGCATTTGCAGCTCGAAATCCGTGGGATTCGACGCGGCGGCGAGGGCGGTCTCGTAGGTGACCGTCCCGTCGGCGACGAGATCCATCAGGTGCTGGTCGAACGTCTGCATGCCGTACTGCTCGCGCGATTCCCTGATGTAATCGTGCAGTTCGCCGGTATGTTCGGCATCGCGGATCATGTCGCGCGCCCGCCCGGTGCAGATCAGGATTTCGAGCGCCGCGGCGCGGCCCTTCCCGTCGGCCCGCGGCAGGAGGCGCTGCGAGACCACGGCCTGCAACGCCTCCGAGAGCCGCAACCGCGCGACGCCTTGCTCCTCGGCGGGGAACATCGCCACGATGCGATTCACGGTGCTGACGGCATCCGGCGTGTGCAGCGTCGAGATCAGCAGGTGGCCCGTTTCGGCGGCCTTCAGGGCCGTGTCGATCGTCTCGCTGTCGCGCATCTCGCCGATCATGACGACGTCCGGATCCTGGCGCAGCGCCGAGCGCAGCCCCATGCGGAAATCATCGGTGTCGGTGCCGATCTCCCGTTGCGTGATCGAGCAGTTGACGTCGCGGTGCAGGAATTCGATCGGGTTCTCGAGGGTGAGCACGTGCTTGTGCTGCGTCTGATTGATGTGGTTGACCATCGCGGCCATGGTGGACGTCTTGCCCGATCCCGTGACGCCGGTGACCAGAATCATGCCCCGCTCGGCGCTGGCGACCTGGGCCAGCACCGGCGGAAGCTTGAGCGACTCGAAGCTCGGGACGTCGAAGGGAATCACCCGCATGACGATCATGAACGAGGAGCGCTGCCGCAGGATGCTCACCCGGAACCGCCCGATCCCCGGCATGCCCCAGGAGCAGTCGTAGTCGCGGATCTTGTCGATGCGGGCGCGGTCTTCTTCGGAGGGAATGAGCTGCTTCGCGATCACCTTCGTTTGCTCGGGGGTAAGCCGCTGCTTCGTCAGCGGCACGAGCCGCCCGTTGATGCGGGCGCGGAAGACATCACCCGCCTTGATGTGGAGGTCGGACGCCCCGCGGTCGACGGCGGCCTTGATGATTCTTTCCATTCAGTACCCGGCGTCCAGGTCCACAACGTTGACGAGCGGCGACCCTGAAAGATAGCGTCCCAGGTTCTCCAGAATGAGGGATGCTTCGCGCTCCCAGAAATGATCGGTGACGGGACTCACGTGCGGGGAGACGAACACCCCCGGATGCGTCCACAACGGGTCGTCCGGGGGCAACGGCTCGACGGCGAAGACGTCGAGGGCCGCGCCGCGCAACGCGCCACGGTCGAGCAGCTCGAGCAGCGCGCCGGTGTCGAGCAGGGCGCCACGGGAGACGTTGATCACGATCGCACCGGACGGCAGTCGCTCCAGCACGGCACGACTGACCGCGCGGTCGGTGGTGGTAGTCCGTGGCGCGGCAATGATCAGCACGTCGCTCTCCGCGGCGAGCCGTTCCAGGTCCTGTGGCCCGCCGACCCAGGCCATCCCCGGCGGACCACCCGCTTCGGGACGGCGTCGCACGCCGGCCACCCGCATGCCGAGTGCCAGCGACCGGCGCGCAACGGCGCGGCCGATCCCCCCGAGCCCGAAGATGCCCACGCGCAGACGGGCGAGCTCGCGAACACGGACGCTGCGGTCGCCGAACATACCCTGGGCCCAGCGCCGTTCCGCCTGCGCCCGGACCAAGACATCGAAGGACCGGGCGAAGTGCGCGATCGCGGCGAGCACCCAGTCGGCGATCGGCTCCGCGTGAACACCGGCGGAGTTGGTGAGGATGATGCCGGAGCCGCGCAGCGTGTCGAGGATCGCGCCGACTCCGGCGGTACAGGTGTGTGCCCAGCGCAGCGAGCCGCGGCCCGCATCGATCACGCCCGGCGGCATGCCGAACCCGAGATAGATCTCCGCACCGCGCGCCGCCGCGATGGCCTCGGGTGACCCGCCTCCCCCGTCCCCGTCGGACGAGATCGGCGCCGCAATCTCCACCACGTCCCATCCGGGGCCCACGGCGCTCCGCAGCGCCGCGACCACCTCCGGCGTCACCCGCCAGACGGGACGCTGCGCCCGCAGATCGAGCACCAGGCGGCGGGTCACTCTCCCGTGGAGACGGTGCGGACCAGCGGATGGTGCAGGATCGAAAGCTTCGCCTGATCGTGCAGCCGTTTGGGTCCTTGGAGGTCGAACTCGATCACCAGGTCGACATTCTCACGCCGCGACTCGACTCGGGAGACCTGCAGCCCCGAGCGACGGACCAGCGATTCCAGATCCTCGAGCGTGCTCACCTCGGGCTTGGCGTGAATCAGGAGATGGCTGTGGGTGGAATGACGGGCGACCAGTTTCTCGAGGTACCCGAGGCCCGCCAGGATGAGCATCACCAGGAGCGTCGTGCCGACCGCCTCCGTGTAGGCACCGGCGCCGAGCGCCATGCCGATCGCGGCCACCACCCAGATCGTCGCGGCGCTCGTCAGCCCCGAGATCGAGCCCCGCGCGTGCAGGATCGTCCCCGCCCCGATGAAGCCGACGCCGGGCAGGATCTGCGCCGCCACGCGCGCCGGATCGCCGCGGCTCGCCGACATTTTGACCGAGAGCACCGTGAACAGGGTGGCACCGACGCAGATGAGGATGTTGGTGCGGAGGCCCGCGGGTTTTCCCGACAGCTCCCGCTCCAGCCCGACCGCCCCGCCCAGCAGCGTGGCGAGCAGGACCTGCACAAACAGCTCGAGGTGCAGCGTTTCCACCATGTCGGCGAAGGTCGGCATCAGTCCTCCCCCGAACCGAGGAAGCCCATGCGGCGGCGCACCTCGCGCATCGTGCGCTGCGCGATGGCCCGGGCGCGCTCGGCGCCCGCGCGCAGCGTCGCGCGCACGCCCGCGGGATCGGCCTGCAATGCCGCGGCGCGCTCGCGGATCGGCGTGAGCTCCGCTATGATATGGTCCGCGAGCACGCGCTTGCAGTCGAGACACCCCCAAGCGGCGGTGCGGCATTTTCGCGCCACTTCCGCCTGCACCTCGGGTGGCGAGAATCCCTGGTGAATCGTGAAGATGTTGCAGATGTCCGGGTTCCCCGGATCCTTGCGCGTCTTGCGGGCCGGGTCGGTCGCGGCCGGGCGCAGCTTCTCCCAGATCGCATCGGGTGATTCGAGCAGGCCGATCGTGTTGCCGAGGCTTTTGGACATCTTCGCCCGGCCGTCCAGCCCGAGGACGCGCTTCGTCGCCGTGAGCTGGGCTTCGGGCTCCGGGAAGAACTCGCCGAAACGATGATTCCAGCGACGCGCGATCTCGCGCATCAGCTCGAGGTGTTGCAGCTGGTCTTCTCCCACGGGCACCAGCGTGGCGAGATACAGCAGCACGTCGGCGGACTGCAGGACCGGATAGTTGAGCAGCCCGGCGGGCACGCTTTCGTGTCGCTGTGCCTTATCCTTGTATTGGGTCTGCCGCTCCAGCTCGCCGAGCGGCGTCACTGTGGTGAGGATCCAGCCCAGCTCGGGATGCTCCGCCACGTGCGACTGGACGAAGAGAATGGTCTTCGCGGGATCGATGCCGGCGGCCAGGAGCCCGACCGCCATGTCGTGGGTGCGCTGCGCCAGCTCGGCGGGCTCGTAGGGCTGCGTAATCGCATGCAGATCGACGATGCAGATCAGGCATTCGTGCTCATGCTGCATGCGAACCCAGTTCTTGACGGCGCCGAGGTAGTTGCCGATATGCAGCTCACCGGAGGGCTGGATGCCACTGAACACGCGCGCCATGGAGTCACAACCTAAGAGGCCGGGGGGAATGGTCGCAAGGTGCGGGCGCTCAAGGACTTAGTCGACATCGCCGAGCGGGCCGCGGAGCGGGCGGCGAACCTGGTCCGCGCCGCGCGGCCCCCCCTCGCCGACCACTGGACGGAGAAGACGCGGCACGACTTCGCGACGCAGGTCGACCGCGAGTCCGAGGAGCTGATCGCCGAGACGCTCACCGGCATGCTCCCTGGCTCAATCGTGGTCGGGGAGGAGCTGTCGCCCAACGCCGAGTACCGCGGCGAGATCGTCTGGCTCGTCGACCCGCTCGACGGCACCACGAACTTCCTGCACGGCTACCCGCAATACGCCATCTCGATCGGAGCGTTGGTCGATGGGGTGTTGAGCGTCGGCGTCGTGCACGACGTGACGCGCGATGTCTCCTACCGCGCGGCGCGGGGCCTCGGCGCGTGGTCGGGCGGAGCCCGGCTCACCATCTCGGGGCTCACCGACCCGAAACGCGCGCTCGTGGGAACCGGGTTCCCCTTCAAGGAGCCGGAGCGGCTGAGCGTGTACCTGCGGCAGTTCGACGCGGTGTGTCGCGCCACGAGCGGCATTCGGCGGGCGGGCGCCGCGGCGCTCGACCTGGCCGACGTCGCGGCGGGGCGGTTCGACGCGTTCTGGGAGCTCACCCTCCTGCCGTGGGACATCGCGGCGGGGATCGTACTGGTGCGCGAAGCGGGCGGCGTCGTCACGACCACCGGCGGCGGCGACGACATGCTGCGCGAGGGCTCGGTGGTGGCGGCGAACCCGGCCCTCCACCGATGGTTGATCGACCTGTTGAAGAACGCGTGATTGCCTGAGAGGAGTTTCGAGTGCCATCTCCGTTGGTCGAATGCGTCCCGAATTTTTCAGAGGGCCGAGACCCGTCGGTCATCGACGGCCTGCGCGCCGCTCTCACCGGCGTTCCCGGCGTGCGGCTGCTCGACGTCCAGGCCGATCCCGCACACCATCGGTCGGTGTTCACCCTGGTGGCCCCGCCCGCGGCCGCTGTGGAAGCGGCATTCCGCGCCATCGCGGTCGCGCGCGAGCGCATCGACCTGACCCGGCACTCGGGTGAGCATCCCCGCATGGGAGCGACTGACGTCGTGCCGTTCATTCCGGTGCGCGACGTCACGATGGACGATTGCGTCGCCCTCGCGCGCCGGCTCGGCGAGCGAGTCGGGCGGGAGCTCGAGATCCCCGTGTATCTCTACGCGCGCGCGGCCGCCCGCCCTGAGCGGGAGCGCCTCCCCGACGTCCGGAAGGGAGAGTTCGAAGGCCTGCGCGAGCGCATCGGCACCGATCCGGCAGCCGATCCCGACTTCGGGCCCCGCCGCATCCATCCCACGGCGGGCGCCACCGCGATCGGCGCGCGACCGTTCCTCGTCGCCTTCAACATTTACCTCGCTACATCCGACGTCGCCGCCGCCAAAGAGATCGCCAAGCAGATCCGCACCTCGAGCGGAGGGCTCCCCGCCGTGCAGGCGAGCGGCTTCGACGTCGGGGGCCGGGCGCAAGTGTCGATGAACCTGCTCGACATCGACGTCACCTCGCCCGCCACCGTCTTCACCGCGGTCAAAGACCTCGCCGGCGCCCGCGACGTGCGCATCGAGCGCAGCGAGATCGTCGGCCTCATCCCCGAGCGCGGGATCCTCAGCGCTGGCACGGCATTCCTGCAGCTCCCGGACGCCGCTGACCATCTGCTTGAAGCCAAGATCCGCGCCGCGGAGGGTCCGACACTCGACGCGTGGCTGGAAGAGCTCGCCGGTCCCAGCCCCGTGCCGGGCGGCGGCAGCGCCGCCGCGCTGGCGGGCGCCCTCGCCGGGGCGCTCGTGGCAATGGTGGCGCGGCTGACGATCGGGAGGAAGGCCTACGCGGCCGTCGAGGAGCGCGCGCGCGCCATCGGCGAAGAGGCCGACGCGCTCCGCGCCGAGCTGCGGCGACTCGTGGACGACGACGCCGCGGCATACGCGCGCGTCAGCGCCGCCTACCGGATCCCCAAGGACGATCCCGGCCGTGCCGCGGGCATCGACGCCGCACTGCTCGGCGCGGCCGTGACGCCGCTCGACGTGGCGCGCCGGTCGGCCAGGCTGCGGGTGCTCGCCCGGGAGATCGGACAGATCGGCAACAAGAATGCCCGGTCGGATGCGAGGGTCGCTGAGGAGCTGGCGCGATCTGCGGTGGTCGGCGCAGTGGAGAACGTGCGCATCAACGTGGCGTCGCTTTCAGAACCGAAGACAGGAGAACGCGTACTGCGAGAGGCGGAGAACCTGCAATACTAGTGTCTCTACTTTGTCAGTATCCGTGCCTGTTCTCCATTCTCTCCAATTGCCACTGTGTGCTCGAAGTGCGCCGACAGCGATCCATCCACCGTCACGACCGTCCACTTGTCGGACAGGGTCCGGATCTCGGCGCCACCGACGTTCACCATCGGCTCGATCGCAATCGTCATGCCGGGAACGAGCCGCGCCCCGCGCTTCGGCTTGCCGAAGTTCGGAACCTGCGGCTCTTCATGGAAGCTCGAACCGATACCGTGGCCCACCATTTCCCGCACCACCGAGTACCCCGCCGCCTCCGCCACCTGCTGAACCGCGTGCCCGATGTCGCCGACGTGATTGCCTGCTTTCGCCTGAGCGATCCCGGCGGCCAGCGCGTCCTTCGTCACCTGGAGCAGCCGCTCCGCTTCCGGCGTCACGGTGCCCACGGGGAAGGTCGCCGCCGCGTCGGCGTGCAACCCTTCCAGCTGCACGCCGACGTCCACGCTGATCAGATCGCCCTCTTTCAGCACCCGCCTGGCGGACGGGATCCCGTGTACCACTTCCGAGTTGATGGACGTGCACAGCGTCGCCGGAAAGTCGTACAGCCCCTTGAACGAGGGGCGCGCCCCGGGATGGCTGCGGATGAACTCTTCCGCCTGCCGGTCGAGCTCCTTGGTGGACACGCCGCGACGCGCCGCGCGCTCCATCAGCGCCAGCGTTTCGGCCACGATGTGCCCGGCCGCCGCCATCGTGTCGATCTCGCGAGGGGACTTCAGCGTGATCATCGGCCTAACACCCGCTTGATCTCTTCGGAGATCGCGTCCACTTCGCCGACGCCCGGGATGCGGTGCACGATGCCGCGTTGCGCGTAGTGCGCCACCAGCGGCGCCGTGTCCTTCTGGTAGACCACTAGCCGCGTGCGAATCGCCTCAGGGGTGTCGTCGGTCCTGCCTTCCTGCAGGGCGCGGCCGTGGAGCCGCCGCACCAGCTCCTCTTCCGGTACGTCGAGCAGCAGCACGTGCGTCAGGCGCTGGCTGCGCTGGGCCAGCGTCTTGTCGACCAGTTCCGCCTGGGCCGCCGTGCGGGGGAAGCCGTCGAAGATCGCCCCCTCCTGCGCCTCGGGCTTGGCCAGCTCGGCGCGGATGAGGTCGAGGATGACGTTGTCGGGGACGAGCTTGCCGGCGTCGTAGTAGCGCTTCGCTTCCTTGCCGAGCGGCGTGTCGTCCTTCATCGCCGCGCGAATGATGTCCCCGGTGGCGATTTTCGGGATTCCGATGCGGCGTGCGACGACCAGGCCCTGGGTGCCTTTGCCCGAGCCTGGCGCGCCGAGAAGCAGAATGAACACCGGAGAACTGGCCTAGCGTGGCCGGCCGCGGAACTTGATTCGGCCTTCCTTCATGAAGCCGTCGTAGTGGCGCAGCAGCAGGTGCTGCTGGACCTGCTGCACGGTGTCGAGCGCGACACCGACGACGATGAGCAACGCGGTGCCGCCGAAGCCGAACGGCATGTTCAACACGTTGCCGACGACGATGGGCAGCAGCGCCACGACCGTCAGGAAGATCGCCCCGGGGAGGGTGATGCGGGACAGGACCTCGTCGATGTAGTCCGCGGTGGCCGCCCCGGGTTTCACCCCCGGGATGAATCCGCCCTGCTTCTTGAGCGTCTCCGCCACGTCGACCGGATTGAAGATGATCGACGTATAGAAGTACGCGAAGAAGATGATCAACAGAAAGAGCGCCCCGAGATATACCGGGGACGTGACGGAGAAGTATCCGGCGAACTGCTTGAGCCAGGGGATATTGCTGAACTGCGCCAGTGTCCCGGGCACGATGATGAGCGACTGCGCGAAGATGATCGGCATCACGCCGGACGCATTGATCTTGAGTGGGATGTACGTCTTGCGCCCTTCGGCGATTCGGCCGCGCCCCATCACCTTGCGCGGAATTTGAATCGGGATGCGGCGCGTCGCTACCGTCACCGCAACCGTTCCCGCGACCACGAACACCATCATCAGCAGGATGAACCCCAGCACGCCGATACGCAGCGAGCCGGCGGAGATCGCCTCGAAGGTGCGAATCGTTTCGGGCCAGATCCGCTCCACGATCGAGAAGAAGATCATGAGGCTCTGCCCGTTCCCCAAGCCGCGCTCGGTAATCTGCTCCGCCAGCCACATGACGAAGACGCCGCCCGTGGTGAGGGTCAGCACCGTCGTCAACCGGAAGCCGAACCCCGGTTGGGCGACCGAGCCGGGGATCTGGGTCTCGACGAAGAGCGCGTAGCCGTACGCCTGGAACAGACAGAGTACGACGGTGAGGTAGCGGGTCCACTGCGTCAGTGTTTTCCGGCCTTCCTCGTCGCGCTGCATCTTTTCGATGATCGGAAACACCGGACCCGCGAGCTGGAACACGATGCTCGCGGAGATGTAGGGCATGATCCCGAGCGCGAACACGCTCGCCCGTCCCAGCGCGCCACCGGAAAAGAGATCGTACAGGCCGAACAGGGTCCCGCGGGACTGATTGGCGTAATCCGCCAGCGCCTGCAGGTTCACGCCGGGCGTCGCGATATGCGCCCCGATGCGGTACACCAGGAGACAAAGGAGCGTGAAGAGAATCTTCTCCTTCAGCTCCGGGACCTTGAACAGATTGGGAATCTTCGGGGCCGTCACGCGCCGGCTCCCTCGATGACGCCCCCCGCCGCCTCGATCTTCTGGCGCGCCGATCCCGACACGCCGACACCCTTGACCACGAAGCGGCGTTGCACGTCACCCATGCCGAGCAGCTTGATCGGCGTATCGGGGCGTCGGACCAGCCCTGCGCCGAACAGCGTTTCTGGCGTCACTTCGGCGCCCTCGGCGAGCAGCCCGAGATGACGCACGTTCACGACCTGGGCGTCCTGCTTGAACGGGTTGGTGAAGCCGCGTTTCGGGATGCGGCGGATCAGCGGCATCTGCCCGCCCTCGAAGCCGGGTCGCCGGCCGCCGCCCGAGCGGGCCTTTTCACCCTTCTGGCCGCGTCCCGACGTCTTCCCGATGCCCGACCCTGGACCGCGCCCGACGCGCAGCCGCGGCCGCGTCGACCCCTCGGGAGGCCGCAGCAGGCCGAGCGTCAGCTGGACCGGCGCCTCCGCCTGGGCCTCGGGCTTCGCCTTCGGCCGTGCCTGCGCCCGCGGCTTCCCCTGCGACTTTGCCTTCGGCTTGGCTTTCGTCTTCGCCTTCGCTTTCGCCTTGGCCATCGCCTACCCCTTCACCGGCGTCACCCGTACGAGGTGGCGCACCTGGTACAGCATCCCGCGCAAGGCGGGGTGATCGTTGTGCACCACCACATCCTGGTGGTGCTTCAAGCCGAGCGCTTCCAGGGTGCGCCGCACCCGGGCCGGCTTCCCCGAACCCGAGCGCGTCTGGCGCACCTCGAGCTTGCCCTTGCCCGCCGGCGGCAGCACCGGGTCGGTGCCGCGCACGCGCTTGCGGTATTTCCGGGTCGGAGGAAGCCTACCCATGGGTCGCCTCCTGCCGGGCCTTGTACGGGATCGCCTCGACCGCGATGCCGCGCTCGCTCGCGACGCGCCGCGCGGTGGTGAGCCGGGTGAGGCCGTTCATCGTCGCCCGCACCATGTTGTGCGGATTCGTCGAGCCGAGGCTCTTCGTGAGGATGTCCCGTACGCCCGCGCACTCGAGCACCGCCCGTACCGGGCCGCCCGCGATCACGCCCGTCCCGCTCGCCGCCGGTTTCAGGAGCACGCGACCGGCGCCGTGATCCCCGATGATCTCGTGTGGAATCGTGCCACCCGTGAGTGGCACCTCCGCCATGCGACGCCGCGCGGCCTCCACCGCCTTGCGCACCGCTTCACTCACCTCGTTCGCCTTGCCGGTAGCCACACCGACCTTGCCGTGCCCGTCGCCGACGGCGACGAGAGCATTGAAGCTGAACCGTCGACCGCCCTTCACGACTTTCGCGACGCGGTTGATGGCGATGACGTTCTCGACGATACCGTCGCTCTCGCGCTGGCGGTCGCCCCCATCACGCCCGCCGCGCCCGCCCCGGCCTCCCCGTCCGCCGCGGCCCCCACGACCGCCACGACCACCGCCCTCGCCGCGGCGATGGTGTTCGGGGGCCGACGGCGGTGCTTCGGCGACCGGCGTCTCCGCCGGCGCACCTGTCGCCTGGGTATGGGGCGCCTGCGCGCCCGGCTCGGTTTCGTTCAGCATCTAGAGCTCCAATCCGCCTTTACGCGCGCCGTCGGCGACCGCCTTGACGCGCCCGTGGTACTGGTACCCGCCCCGGTCGAACACCACCCGGGCGATGCCCTTCTCCTTGGCCTTGGCCGCGATGAGCCGGCCCAGCGCATGGCTCTTGGCCGTCTTGCCGGCGCCCTCCACCTGAATCCCTTCGCTCGCATCGGAGGCACCCACCAGGGTCACGCCGCGGTCGTCATCGACCACCTGCGCGTAGATGTGCTTCGAAGAGCGGAACACGACCAGCCGCGGCCGCGCTGCGGTGCCGCGCACGCGCTTGCGCACGCGCAGATGGCGCCGGGCACGCCGGTCGGCCTGCGTCTTGATCTTGCGAATCGCGCGCATCGGTTACTTGGCCGCCTGGGCGGTCTTGCCGGCCTTGCGCCGGACCTGTTCGCCCACGTAGCGAATCCCCTTTCCCTTATAGGGCTCGGGGGGCCGGACACTGCGCAGCTCGGCCGCCACCTGCCCGACGAGCTCCTTGTCGACGCCTTCCACCTTCACCTGCGTGTTGTTGTCCACCGTGATCTTGATCCCTTGCGGCGCATGGTACGGCACTGGGTGCGAATAGCCCACCACCAGCTGGACGCCGAACGGCTTGACCTCGGCCTTGTAGCCGACGCCCTGGATCTCGAGCGACTTGGAAAATCCCTTCGTGACGCCCTCCACCATGTTGGCCACGAGGGTGCGCGTGAGCCCGTGCAGCGCCTTGTGGCGCGGCTCGTCGGAGGGGCGCCGCACGGCGACCGACTGCTCCTCGAGCGCGACGCTCAGGTCGGGGTGCACCGTGCGGCTGATTTCGCCCTTGGGACCCTTCACGGTGACGGTCCGGCCGTCGATCGACGCCGTGACTCCCTTCGGGAGCGGCACGGGACGTTTGCCGATGCGCGACATGGGCCCTCCTTACCAGACCACCGCGAGCAGCTCGCCGCCGACACGGGCGGTACGGGCGTCGCGGTCCGACATCACCCCACGCGGCGTGCTGAGGATCGCCATCCCCAGGCCGTTCTTGACGCGCGGGATCTCGCGCGCCTTTACGTAGCGCCGCAACCCCGGCGCGGAGACGCGCTGCAGCTCGCGAATCACGGGCGAGTCGTTGTGGTATTTGAGGTAGAGCCGCAGCAGACCGAAGCGCCCATCGTCCAGGACCTTGAAGTCCTGAATGTAATGGTTGTCGCGCAGGATCCGGGCGATTTCCACCTTCAGTTTCGACACCGGCATATCCACCCGGCGGTGCCCCGCCGTACAGGCGTTGCGCACCCGGGTGAGCATGTCGGCGACGGGATCAGTCACGCTCATCTCGCCTCCCGCCCCTTACCAGCTGGCTTTGCGGACGCCGGGGATCTCGCCCCGCAGCGCCAGGTCTCGGAAACAGATGCGGCACAACCCGAACTTGCGCAGTGTGGCCCGGCTGCGGCCGCACCGCTGGCAGCGCTGATACGCGCGAACCTTGAATTTCGGAGTGCGCTTGACCCTCTCAGTCCAGCACTTCTTGGCCATGCCTGTCCTCTCTCTCAGCCGACGGCGACCGGGGATTCGCCGCGGAACGGCATTCCCAGCTCGCGCAGCAGCGCCATCGCGGTGTCGTCGCGACCGGCGGTGGTGACGAACGTGATGTCCATCCCGTGGATCTGCTCGACCTTGTCGTAGTCGATCTCGGGAAACACCATCTGCTCCTTGATGCCGAGCGTGTAGTTGCCGCGCCCGTCGAAACTCTTCGTCGGCAGCCCGCGGAAGTCGCGCATCCGCGGCACCGCCACCGAGATGAACCGGTCGAGGAACTCGTACATCCGCGCTCCCCGCAGCGTCACGGCGCAGCCGATCGGCACGCCGGCGCGGAGGTTGAAGTTCGCGATCGCCTTCTTGGCGCGCGTCACCACGGGCCGCTGGCCCGTGACGGCCGCCAGCTCCGCGACTGCGGCATCGAGCGCCTTGGGATTCTTCTGCGCGTCCCCCATGCCCACGTTGAGCACGATCTTCACGAGCCGGGGGATCTCGTGAGGATTCCGGAAGCCGAACTGCTGTTGCAGCTTGCCGCGCACCTGCTGCTCGTAGTAGAGCCTGAGCCGCGCCGGCGGCGCGGGCTCCGGCGGAGCCTCGGGCTCCACCACGACCTCGGGCTGCCCTTTGGGCGGCTTCTGCCCCTTCGGCTTCTTCTCCTGCTTCTGCTCTTTCGGTTGCTTCTCTTTCGTCTCAGCCATGCTTACCTCGTCCGCGGAATCGGTTGCCCCGATCGCGCCGCGACGCGCTCGATCGTGCCGTCCTTGTCGCGCCGCCGCCGCACCCGCGTCGGCTTCCCCGATTTCGGGTCGAGCAGCATCACCTTGGACGCGGCGATGGGCGCCGCCTTCTCGATGATCGCACTCTCCTGCTCGGCCGTCCGGGCCCGCTGGTGCTTCTTCACCAGGTTCACGCCCTCCACGATGACGCGGAACGTCTTCGCGTCCACCTGGAGGATGCGCCCCTCCTTGCCGCGGTCATCGCCCGAGATCACCCGCACCGTGTCGCCCTTGGCGAGGTGAATCTTGTGCCGCAGGGGCTTCGTGCCGCGGACGCGCCGCGACTTTTTGTACACGAGCGGCTTCATGTCAGATGACCTCCGGCGCCAGCGACACGATCTTCATGAACCGCTTCTCGCGCAGCTCGCGCCCCACGGGCCCGAAGATGCGCGTCGCGCGCGGCTCCCCCTGGTCGTTGATCAGCACGGCGGCGTTTTCATCGAACCGGATGTAGGAGCCGTCGCGCCGCTTCGTCTCCTTGGCGGTCCGCACGATCACGGCCTTGGCGACCTCGCCCTTCTTGATCTGGCCGGTCGGGATGGCGTCCTTGATCGTGACCACCACGATGTCGCCGAGTCCGGCGTAGCGCCGTTTCGACCCGCCGAGCACGCGGATGACGAGCGCGTTCCGCGCGCCCGAGTTGTCCGCGATCTTGAGTATCGACTCCTGCTGTACCACGGTTCCCCCCGGCCTCTACTTCGCCCGCTCGAGTATCTCGACCACCCGCCAGCGCTTGCGCTTCGACAGCGGCCGCGTCTCCACCAGGCGGACGGTGTCGCCCGACTTGGCGCCCTGGTCGTCGTGGGCCGCGACCGTCTTGGTCCGGACCACCTGCTTGCCGTAGAAACCATGCGCATAGCGGCGCACCAGCGCCACCGTCACGGTCTTCTGCATCTTGTCGCTCACCACGACGCCGGTGCGCGTCTTGCGACGGCCCCTCATGCCTGCCTCCGCTCACGCAAAATGGTCGCGATCCGCGCGATATCGCGCCGGATCGTGCGGAACTGAAGCGGATTCGTGATCGCTTCGGTCCCCGAGCGGAACCGCAGGCGGAACCGCTCCTCGCGGAGCACCGCGAGCTTCTGCTCCAGCTCCTCCGTCTTCAGCTGCCGCAGGTCCTCGGGTCGTTGCCGGGCCATCTCAGCGCTCCTCCCGCTTCACGAAGCGAGACCGCAGCGGCAGCTTCGCCGCCGCCAGCGCCAGCGCGTGCCGCGCGAGCGCCTCCTCGATCCCCTCGACTTCGAACATCACGCGACCCGGCTTCACCACCGCCACCCACCCCTCCGGGTTGCCCTTGCCCTTCCCCATCCGGGTCTCCGCCGGCTTCTTGGTGATCGGCTTGTCGGGAAACAGCCGGATCCACACCTTGCCGCCGCGCTTCATCTCGCGGGTCAGCGCGACGCGCGCGGCTTCGATCTGCCGGTTCGTGATCCAGCCCGGGTCGAGGGACATCAGGCCGTAGTGCCCGAACGCCACCGTGTTGCCGCGCGTAGCCAGCCCGTTGGTGTTGCCCTTGAACCGCTTGCGGAACTTGACCCGCTTTGGTGCCAGCATGTCAGACGCCCGTCGAGTAAGTGCGGCCCGCCAGCTCCTCGGTCCGCTCGCCCTTGAAGATCCACACCTTCACGCCGATGGTCCCGTAGGTGGTCTTCGCCGTCGAGGTGGCGTAATCGACGTCGGCGCGCAGCGTGTGCAGCGGCACGCGGCCTTCGTGATAGCCCTCGACCCTGGCGATTTCCGCTCCGCCGAGCCGGCCGCCGCACTTGATCTTGATCCCCTGCGCGCCCATCCGCATGGCGCTCTGCACCGCCCGCTTCATGGCACGGCGGAACGAGATACGCTGCTGCAGCTGATGCACCACGCTGTCGGCCACCAGCTGGGCGTCGAGCTCGGGCCGCTTGATCTCTTCGACGTTGATCCCGACTTCCTTCCCCGTCAGCTGCGCCAGCTCGTCACGCAGCTTGTCGACTTCGGCGCCCCGCTTGCCGATCACCACCCCGGGCCGCCCGGTGTGCACCGTCACCGTCACCTTGCCGGGGCGCCGCTCGATGTGCACGTCCGCGATCGCGGCGTGCGACAGCCGCGTCTTCAGGTACTTCCGGATCAGGTCGTCTTCCTTCAGGAGCTCCGGGAAGTTGCGGCGCGCGAAATAGCGCGAGCGCCACTGCTTGATGACCCCGAGCCGGAAGCCATAGGGATGCGTTTTCTGGCCCACTTACGCCTTCTTTCCCTTCGTGGTCTTGGCCTTCACGGCCTTGCCGCCTGCCGCCGCGACCTTCTCCTTCGTCTTCGCCTTCGCGGCCGTCGCCGCCGGGGGCGCCGCGGGCTTCGCCTTCGGCTGATCGGCCGCGAATACGTGGATTTCCACGTGGCTCGTCCGCTTCTTGATCGGCGTGGCGCGACCCATCGCGGCCGACGTGAACCGCTTCAGCGTCGGCCCCTCGTTGACGACCGCGTAGCGCACGCGCAGCGCGTCGACATCGAGCGGCACGTTCTGCCGCTGCGCCCGCTGCTCCGCGTTCGCCACGGCCGACTTGAGCACCTTGTGGATCTGCTGCGCCGCATGCTTCTTCGAAAACCGCAGGATCGCGTAGGCCTCCGGCACCGCGCGGCCCCGGATCTGATCGATCACGAGGCGCATCTTGCGCGCCGACTGGCGCACCGTCCGCTGAATCGCCCGGGCTTCCATACGCTACTCCGCGGCCTTCTCGGCGGCCTTCGCCTCGGCCTCGCGCTCGGCCGCGGTCTTCGTCGTATGGCCGCGGAAGAGGCGCGTGGCCGCGAACTCGCCCAGCTTGTGCCCCACCATGTTCTCGGTCACGTACACCGGGATGAACTTGTTCCCGTTGTGCACCGCCAGGGTGTGGCCGACGAAATCGGGCGTGATCGTCGAGCGGCGTGACCACGTCTTGAACACCTTCTTCTCGTTCTTGTCGTTCAGCCCCTGGATCTTCTTCAGGAGCGACGGCTCCACGTACGGGCCCTTCTTGACCGAGCGTGCCATTTACTGCGTCGCCTTCCCGCGCTTGCGTCCGCGCACGATGAGTTTCGTCGACGCCTTCTTCTTGTGACGCGTCTTCCTGCCCTCCGGCTTGCCCCATGGGCTCACCGGCGGACGGCCGCCCGAGGTCTTGCCCTCGCCGCCGCCCAGCGGATGGTCGACCGGGTTCATCGCCACGCCGCGCACCCGCGGGCGACGCCCCAGCCAGCGCGTTTTCCCCGCCTTGCCCACCGACTGCAGCTCGTGCTCGGCGTTGCCGACCTCGCCGATCGTCGCGAGGCACTCGCCCCGAACCATGCGCATCTCGCTGGAGCGCAGCCGCAGCGTGACGTGGTTGCCTTCCTTCGCCACGACCTGGGCGCCGGTCCCGGCGGCGCGGCAGATCTGCCCGCCGCGGCCGATCTTCAGCTCGACGTTGTGCACCGCCGTGCCGAGCGGGATCTCGAAGAGCGGCAGGGCGTTGCCGGTGCGGATGTCCGACCCGGGCCCCGAGACGATCGTGTCCCCGACCGCGAGGCCGCGCGGGTGCAGGATGTAGCGCTTCTCGCCGTCGACGTAGGTGACGAGGGCGATCCGGCACGTCCGGTTGGGATCGTATTCGATCGCCGTGACCTTCGCCGGCACGCCGAACTTGTTGCGGCGGAAATCGATCTTCCGGTACTGCCGCTTGTGGCCGCCGCCCTGGTGGCGCGTCGAGACGGGCCCATTGTTGTGGCGCCCGCCGGTGCGGCGCAACGGCTCGACGAGCGAGCGCTCCGGCGTCGTCTTCGTCACCTCGGCGAAGTCCGCCACCGAGCGAAACCGCGTCGCCGCGGTGACCGGTTTGAACTGTCGGATGCCCATATCAGCCCTCGAACACCTGGATCGTGTCGCCCTCTTTGAGCCGCACGATCGCCTTCTTCCACGACGGGCGGAGTCCCTGGCGGCCCGAGTAGCTGCGCCGCTTGGCGCGCACTACGAGCGTGCGCACGTCCGTCACCGTCACATTGAACAGCTTCTCGATCGCCGTCCGGATCTGGGGCTTCGTCGCCTCGGCGTGCACCCGGAAGGCGTATTCCTTGCGCGCCTGATAGGCGGCCGACGACTTCTCGGTCACCACCGGGCCGACGATCAGCTCGTGCAGGTCAGGCATCGGCCGCCTCCCCGCTCACTGCGGCCTCCGCCTCGACGCCGGCCAGCGCCGGCGCCTCGACCACGACCGTGTCCGACCACAGCACATCGTAGGCGGTCGTGTCGGCGAAGCGCTGTACGCGAACGTCGGCGATGTTGCGGCCCGACAGATAGACGTTGTGCGCCGCCGGCGTGTCGGCCACGAGGAGCAGTACCTTCTTGTCTTTGAGCCCCAGCTTCGCGAACAGCTCGGCGAGCGGCTTGGTCTTCGGCTTCTCGTAGGCCAGGGCGTCGACGACGAGCAGCGCCTCCTCGCGGGCCCGCGCGTTGAGCGCGGACTTCCTGGCGAGCTGGCGCACCTTCTTCGGGATCGACAGGCGATAGTCGCGCGGATGCGGTCCGAACACGATGCCGCCATGCCGCCAGTGCGGCGCCCGGGTCGAGCCCTGGCGCGCGCGCCCGGTGCCCTTCTGGCGCCACGGCTTCTGGTTGCCGCCCGAGACGTGGCTACGCGTCTTGGTCGACGCGGTCCCCTGGCGCTGGTTCGCCAGAAAGGTGACGACGGCGCGGTGCAGCGCGTCCTCGTTCACCCGGCCGTCGAAGATCGCCTCGGGGAGGGCGACGGCTTTCTTCTTCGCCCCCGCCGCCGAAAAGTGCGGTGCCTCAATCATGGCGGCTCCTCCCACCCTGCTTGCGGATCGTCACATAGCCGTTGGTCGGTCCGGGAACGGCGCCGTGGATGTAGAGCAGATTGCGCTCCGCATCCACCCGCACGACCTTCAGCCCCAGCTCGGTGAAGTTGCGGGCGCCCATATGCCCCGGCATCCGCTTGCCCTTGATGATGCGGGACGGATCGGTGCCCGGCGCGATCGAGCCCGGCTTGCGATGCCGCGTGTTGCCGTGCGTGTTCGGCCCGCCGCCGAAGTGGTAGCGGTGCACGACTCCCTGGAACCCTTTGCCCTTCGTCACCCCCGACACCTTCACCCGCTCGCCGGCGGCGAAGATCGCGACCGTCACCTGATCACCCGGCTTGGGGGCCTCACCCGTGAGCGGGAAGCTCTCGAGCCGGCGCGGCACGCCCGGCAGGGCCGCCGCCTTGACGTGGCCCGCCATCGCCTTCACGGTGCGCTTCGCTTTCTTCGTCTCGAAGCCAAGCTGCACCCGGTCGCCCGCGACCTGGACGACGGGGCACGGCCCCGCCTCGATCACGGTGACCGGCACGTGCGCGCCGTCCTCCGCGAAGACGCGGGTCATCCCGAGCTTACGGCCGATTAGTGCGTTCATTCGCTCCTCACCCAACCTTGATCTCCACATCCACGCCCGCCGGCAGATCGAGCTTCGTCAGCGCATCCACCGTCTGGGCGCGCGAGTCCATGATGTCGATCAGGCGCTTGTGCGTCTTCAGCTCGAACTGCTCGCGGCTCTTCTTGTCGATGTGCGGGGATCGCAGCACCGTCCACATCTGCCGCTTGGTCGGGAGCGGAATCGGCCCCGACACCTGCGCCCCCGTCTTTTCCGCCGTCCGCACGATGTCCGCCGCCGCCTGATCGATCAGGGCGTGGTCGAATGCCTTGAGACGGATGCGAATCTTGCTCGCCATAAGACCCTCTTGCTGACGTCAGACGTCAGGATTCACTTCTTGATTTTCGTCACCACGCCGGCGCCGACCGTCCGCCCACCCTCGCGGATCGCGAACCGCAGCCCCTCTTCCATCGCGATCGGCGTGATCAGCTCGATCGCCATCTTCGTGTTGTCCCCCGGCATCACCATCTCCACCCCCGCCG
>JAWOLH010000018.1:0-86336 GCA_033853695.1 Gemmatimonadales bacterium
GGGCCGGCGCCGAGTCGCTCGACGAGAGTGCTGATTGGCGTGGCACCGTCCGCTTCGACGAGTGCGGGCAGCCCTGCCTCCGGCGATTCGGGATGCGGCGGGCCCTCCAGCACCTCGCTCACGAGATCGCGCAGCAGGTCCTCGAAGGTCACAAGCCCGGCGGTCCCGCCGAACTCGTCGAGGACGATCGCCAGATGAGTGCCGCCGCGCTGCATTTCCAGCATCAGATCGGCGGCGCGCCGCGTTCCCGGCACCGTCAGGACGGGACGCACCCGCACCGGGGCATCGGGGGCCAGCCCGAGCAAATCCAGGGCGTGGGCGGCCCCGACAATTTCATCGAGCGAGCCGCGATAAACGGGATAGCGGCTGTATCCCGACTGGACGAACACGTGGGCCGCCTCGGCGGCCGGCATTCCTTCCGGCACCGCGACCACCGCGGTGCGCGGCGTCATCAGCTCGGCGACTGGACGATCCGAAAACGCCAGTACGCCGGAGACCACTTCGATCTCGTCGGTGGCGGCGATGACGCTCGTATCGCCGGTGAGCACCGCGGCGAGTGCGCCGCGCGTCGTCGGATCCCGCGTCGGAATGAACGGCGCGACTACGACCGCGGCGCGCTCCATCCAGGGCACCGCCGGCGTCACGATGCGCTCCGGCCAGCGACGACCGACGACCCGTGGCAGGAGGTAGGCAGCGATGACGAACAACGGAACGATCAGCACCACGCTCACCACGCCCAGAAACGTCGGCGTCGTCCGCGCCAGCAACGCCGGAATGGCCGCCGCCGCAAGCAGCACGCCGAGGGTCGTGAGCACATTGGCGGTCGAGAGCACGCGTCCGGGGTTGCCCAATGCCTGGGCGGTCGCCGGAGCGCCACGCAGCTTGAAGGACACCCAGCGCGTCAGGTCCGCCTGGCTCACCGCGGCGGCGGACACGCCGATGGCGGCGGCAGCACCCGCGACCCCGAGGCCGAGCACGAGCAGCAGGAGCGGCCAGATCATTGCGGCTCGAACACGACGCTGCGCACCCGGCGCCGCTCGACGCGCTCCACCACGACCCGATAGCCATCGAGGGTCAGCTCCTCGCCGGATCGCGGCACGCGTCCCAGAATCGAGTAGATCAGCCCCCCGACGGTCGAGACCTCGGGGTGCGTGAAGGGCCGTCCCAGCGCCACCGACAGCTCGTCCAATCCCGTACCGCCATCGACCCAGACACGCTGGCCGTCGCGACGAATCTCGGGCCGCGACTCGGTATCGTGCTCGTCCCGGATTTCCCCCACGATCTCTTCGAGCACGTCCTCGCGCGTGATGAGTCCCGCCGTGCCGCCGAACTCGTCCACGACGATCGCAAGGTGGGCCGGGCCGCGCTGGAAGTCGCGCAGCTGAGCGTCCAGAGTCTTGGTTTCCGGAACGAACGTCGCCGGCCGAACCAGCTCCTGCCACCGTGCGGGCCGACCCGTCGCCGGCAGCTCCATGGCGAGGGGGACGAGATCCTTCGCATAGAGAATTCCGACGATATTGTCGGCGGTTCCGTCATACACCGGCAGACGGGTGTGCTCGCTCGAACGAAACGCCTCGAGCACCTCGTCCCGCGACGCCGCGAGATCGATCCCCACCATGTCGAGCCGCGGCGTCATGACCTCGTCGACGGTCGTATCGGCGATCGAAAAGATCCCGAGCAGCACGTCCCGCTCGGTGTCACCGAGCGCGGGGCCGGACGGCCCGCGTGCCGAGATCATCGAATGCAGCCCGCGATCGACCGCGGCCAGGATCCGGAGCAGCGGTTGGAACGGGGGGAGCGTACGACGCCCTAGGGGAAGGCTGAGTGAGGCGAGCTCGGGCGCGAGCCGCGCGATGCTGCGCGGCAGCGCATCGCCGATCACGAAGAGCAGCAACACGGTGAGCAGCACGGCGCCGAGCGCTTCGAGCCAGGGCCGCTCCCACCAGTGAATCGCGTGGGCCGCCGCGACGGCCGCCAGCACGAGGAGCGCCAGCCGGGCGACATGCAGCGCGCGATTCAATGGGACCCTCCCCCAGATCGCGATCGGCGGCGCGTCCCCCAGGGTGTGCATCGTTTCCCCTACCGCCGCCTCCTCACCGAGGGCGAGGAGACCGGCCCAGGCGGCCGCAGTCAGGGCGATCAACGCGCCACCCCAGGCGAGCACGATCACGCGCGACGCTGTCCCGTCAGCCGGCGCACGTACCGTTCCTGGCGGCGCCACATCGCCGAGCGCGTGCGACCGGGGCCCTCTGGATGGTCGTAACCGAGGACGTGCAACGTGCCGTGTACCGCAAGTCGCACCAGCTCCTCTTCGAGCGCCCGGGCGCTCGCGGCACCACGCCGCGCGACGAATCCCCGGGCCGCGGCGGGACAGATGTAGATGTCGCCGAGCAGGGCGCCATCAGGCTGCGGCAGGGTGAACGCGATGACGTCGGTCAGCCCGCGCCGTCCCGTCGCACGCCGGTTGAGCCGCCGCATGGCCGCGGGTGCGAGGAGCGCCAGCTCGACGCGCGCGCGGCGCGCCCCCTCCCACCGCAACACGCGCGCCGCCACCCGCGCCAGCTCAAACAGCGGGCCGTGCCGGCTGCCAGGCTTTCGTGATGCCGCCACTGGACTCCGGGTAATCGATCCGGTTGTGATACATCCCGGTGAGCGCCCGGACGAATTCATCGCGCACCTGGTCGAGCTGCTGCAGGGTGAGCGGAGCCTGATCGAGCTCTCCCGACGCGAGGCGGTTCTTGACGATCTGCTCGATCGCCGCCTCGAGCTTTGTGGGGGTGATCGGCTCGAGCACCCTGAGCGATGCCTCGACCGAGTCCGCCAGCATCGCGATCGCCGTCTCCACCGAGCGCGGGCGGGGCCCCGGGTAACGGAAATCTTCGCGCCGCACCCCGGGACCACCCTGCTTCTTGGCCCGTTCGTAGAAGTAGGAGATTTCGGTGGTGCCGTGGTGCTCCGGGATGAACGCGGCAACGACCTCCGGCAACCCCGCTTCCCGCGCGAGACGCAGCCCTTCCGTTACGTGCAGCTTGATGATCTCCGCCGACTGCGAAGGGGACAGACGGTCGTGCGGATTGTTCGACGGTGTCTGATTCTCCACGAAGTACTGCGGGCTCGCGAGTTTCCCGATGTCGTGGTAATAGCACCCGACCCGACCCAGAAGACCGTTGGCGCCGATCCGGTTGCAGGCGGCCTCGACCAGGTTCGCCATCGCGAGGCTGTGCGCGTAGGTGCCGCGAGCCTCGAGCGACAGGCGCCGCAACAGCGGGCGACTCGGATCGGACAGCTCGAGCAGCGTGAGATCGGTGGTGATCTGGGCCACGCGCTCCGCCACGGGCAACAACAGAAACGTGAGCGCCGCGGATACGAGACCATTCGCCGTTCCGAGCAATGCACGCGTGACGAGATCACGCGTGGACCAGTCCCCGGCGAGACCCAGCGCGAGCGCGCCCATGAGATACCCCACGCCCACGAGCAGCACGGCGAGGTAGAGATGGGTGCGGCGGCGCAGCGTCTTCACCGACAGAGCGGCCGTGACGCCGCCCGTGAAGGTGAGAAACAGCACCGGGGTATCGTGAAACACGGGCTGCACCGCGACCAGTACCGAGAGAATCATCGCGGCGATCATCGATACGCGCCCGTTGAACAACACCGTCATCATCATCGCCGTGAACGGCAGCAGGATCAGCTCCGCGTGCTGGGGTGCGGTCCGCGCCACCGCTGCGGCCGCGACGATGGCGCAGGCAAAGAGGACCGCGGCCGTCCCGATCTGGCGCAGCTGGATGTACGTCTCGCGCCGGTAGAAGAAGAGCAGCACCCAGAATACCGACAGGATCAGGACGTTGCGCAGCAGCGGGCCGATGACCCCGCCGACGGACCCGCTCGTCGCCGCGCCGCGTCGCACCAGCTCCGCGTGCAGCGCGGCGAGCTTCTCTTCGATCGGCCCCGTGACCACCTGGCCGGCCTCGACGATGACGTCGCTCTGTCGCACGGCGTACTTGGCGCGATCCACCCCGGCCGCCAGCTCGCTTCTCCGGCGCAACGTCTCGAGATCGTTCCGCACCAAGGTCGGCCGGTAGAGGTGGCGCACCAGCTTCAAGTAGACGATGTCCCCAGTGCTCGACCCGGGATCGGGATGCACGGTCTGGGCGCTCTGGAGGTACGCCTCGAACGTCAGCACCTGGGCCCGTGCCACCGGGGTCTCCGTCTCCCCGCGACGGATGATGACTTCCGTACCCGAGTCGGCGGCCAGCGATGACGCGACGCCCTGCGCCAGCGTGCGCTGGAACAGATCGCCGAGCGCCCGCTCGAGGGCGTGCCGCTTCGGGGGGTTCGAGAGGTAGTCCGTCTCGGCGGCGCTGAGCGGCACGCCCGCCTGTTGCGATGCCCGGCCGAGCGCGTCGCGTCCCTGGCCGGCGGCGCTATCGGTCGCGACGAAGTAGCTGCGCGACGCCGCTCGCGCACTGTCGAACGCGGCACTGCGATACTCGTAGATCGGCCGCACGGTCGCGGCCACCGCGTCCGCCTCGCGTTGCAGCTCGTCCTGGCTCTTGGCGACGACGAAGTCGAAGGGGGCAATCACCTGCCGGTCGGCCCGCACCCCGATATGCAGGAGCGGGGCGAGATCGGTCACCCCTGACGGGAACACCACCTGAGCGAGCGTGGCGAGCCCCAGCACCCAGACCCAGCGTGCGACGTGGTACCGCGCGATGGCGGCCGGGGTCGGGGGCATGTCAGCCCTGAGCGTCTTCAGCGTATGCACGGATGATGTCGCGCACCAACCGATGGCGTACGACGTCGGTATCCCCGAGGTAGCAGAACCCGATCCCCTCGATCCCGGGCAGGATGCGCTCGATCTGCAGCAACCCCGAATCCTCGCGAACCGGCAAATCGATCTGCGTCTTGTCTCCGGTGATCACGGCACGGGAGTTCACGCCGAGCCGCGTCAGAAACATCTTCATCTGAATGCCCGTGGCGTTTTGCGCTTCGTCGAGAATCACGAACGCATCGGACAACGTCCTGCCCCGCATGTAGGCAAGCGGTGCGATCTCGATGGTGCGTGTCTCAAGCGCCTTCTGCACGCGGTCGCGCGGCATCATGTCCTCGAGCGCGTCGTACAGCGGCCGCAGGTAAGGATCGACTTTCTCCTGCAGATCGCCGGGGAGAAAGCCGAGGTTCTCTCCCGCTTCCACGGCGGGGCGCGCGAGGATGATGCGCCGCACCCGCTTGCGCGAGAGGGCGTCGACCGCGGCCGCGACGGCGAGGTAGGTCTTGCCCGTTCCGGCAGGCCCGATGCCCACCACGATGTCGTTCTGCATGATGAGCTGGAGGTAGTCCCGCTGGCCCCCCGTCTTGGGCTGGATCACCCGGCGCAACCCCGGGAGGATGATCTTCACCTCGCCCGCCGCCGTCGATCCTTCGGCAAGCGTACCCGCTTCTCCCTCGAGCGTGAGACGCTCCACGTCGTGGATGTCGAGTGTCTCGCCCATCCGCGCCAGGTCGACCATCGCTTGCGCCACCGGGACCGCACGTTCCACCGCGGCGGCCGGTCCCTGTAGCGTGAGGGCATCACCCCGGAGCGCCACGCGCACGCCGAGGCGCCGCGTCAGCTCGACGAGGTTGCTGTCATTCACACCGGCGAGCGACAGAAGATCGACCCCTTCCACCGAGAGCTTGCGCGTCGCCTCGTCGCTCATGGGACCACCCGGATGTGCAGGGCCTCGATATCCGCGCTCCGCGCGGGCGAGGGAGCGCCTTCGAACAGCGCGCGGGCAGCGGTCGTCTTGGGAAACGCGATGACGTCGCGCAGGCTCCCCGCGCCCGCGAGCAGCATGGTCGTGCGGTCGAACCCGACGGCGAAGCCGCCGTGGGGCGGCGCTCCGGCGGCCAGCGCGCCGAGCAGAAATCCGAAGCGGGCCTCGATGTCCTCGGGGCTGAGTCCCAGGTGCTCGAACACCTTGCGCTGGACCGCCGGATCGGTGATACGGATCGAACCGGAGCCGAGCTCGTTGCCGTTGTAGACGGCGTCGTAGTGCAGCGCCCGGCACGCGAACGGCTCGTGGTCGAGCTTGGCAATGTCATCCGGGTGCGGCGAGGTGAACGGATGGTGCGCGAACACCGGCCTGCCCGTTTCCGGATCGGGCTCGAACAGCGGGAAATCGACGACCCAGCAGAACGCATGCGCCATGCGCGGCGCCGGCGCGAGCCGGCGGATCACCTCGTGCCGCACCCGGTCGAGGACCGGGGAGGTCACGTGGTCCGGGCCGACGGCAAACAGCGCCGCGTCACCGTCGCCGACGCCGAGCCGCCCCAGCACCTCCGCGGTAAACTGCTTGGCGACCGACCCCGACAGCTGCTCGCCCTGTCGCTTCACCCAGGCGAGCCCCGAGCCGCCGAGTTGCTTCGCGGCCTCAGCGAGCTGATCGACGTCCTTGCGCGACAGGGCGCCACCGCCCTGCACCGCGATGCCGCGCACCCGGGTTCCGTTCTGGCCGGCCGACGCGAAGAACGGCACCCCGAGCGGGCCGACCGCGGCCGTCCAGTCGGCGATGGGAAGGTCGTAGCGCAGATCGGGCTTGTCGGTCCCGTAGCGCTCCATGGCGTCGCGCCAGGACATGCGCGGAAACGGCCGCGGAATCGTGTGCCCGGCCTCCTCCCACAGCGCCACGAGTACCGCCTCCACGAATCCGATGACGTCGTCCTGCCGCACGAACGACGCTTCGATGTCGATCTGGGTGAATTCCGGTTGTCGATCGAAGCGCAAGTCCTCGTCGCGAAAGCAGCGCGCCAGCTGGAAGTAGCGGTCGTACCCCGCCACCATGAGCAGCTGTTTGTAGATCTGCGGTGACTGCGGCAGCGCGTAGAACTCGCCAGGATGCACGCGCGAGGGCACGAGGTAGTCGCGCGCCCCCTCAGGCGTGGGCTTGGTGAGAATCGGCGTTTCGATCTCCAGAAACCCGAGGTCCGACAGGGCGCGCCGCGCCCGCTGCAGCAGGCGGTGGCGCAGCACCAGATTCGCCTGCAGCTCCGGACGGCGGAGATCGAGGTGCCGGTACTTCAGGCGCAGCTCCTCGGTCGGCAGCTCTTCGCCCTTGCCCCGAGCCACCGGAATCGCGGGCGTCCCGGCGGGCCCCACGACCTCGAGCCCGGTCGCGTGAACCTCGACATCGCCCGTCGCGAGCTCGGCATTCTTCATCTCGGCCGGACGCGCGACCACCGCGCCGCTCACCACCACGACCGACTCCGCGCCCACCGCCTGCGCGCGGGCGATCGCCTCGGCAGGCGCCCAACCCGGGCCGAGCGCCACCTGGACGATTCCCTCGCGGTCGCGCAGATCGATGAATACGATTCCACCGAGGTCGCGGCGCCGATGCACCCATCCGCCGAGTCGTACCGACTGCCCCACGTGCTCGGGGCGCAATGCCCCGCAACGGTGCGTCCGCCAGCTTGTGCTCCCCTCCGTCACGCGCCCTCCGCCTCCTGAATCGTCCGGTAGAACTCCTGCGGCGTCCGCGCCGCGAGGAGCCGCATTCGCAGCGGCTCCTGTCGCACCAGCCGGGAAATGCGGCTCAGCGCCTTGACGCTGGCGCCGGCGAGCGCCTCGGGACCGGCCAGCAGGAAAAACAACCGTACGGGCTGCCCGTCTATGGTTTCGTAGCGCACGGGGTCGGGACTCGTTCCCGCCACGATCCCCAGAGCCGACATCGCCGGCGTCCGCCCGTGGGGCACCGCCACGCCGTGCCCAATGCCCGTCGGGAATTGTCGCTCCCGCTCCAAAATGGCCGCCAACACCTCCTCGCTCTGGCTGCCGTCCCCGGGCAGGAGCAAGTCCACCAGTTCCCGCAGAACCCCCTTCTTGTCTCGCGCCTGAAGCGGGACTCGAATGCGGTCCGGGGTGAGCAAATCGGTCAATCGCACGGCCACCCACAAGTGGTGTAAACGGTTGAATCTAGTTAAGTTGGCCCGACGGCGCCACGTTCCACTTGAGCCTCTTCTATGCGCGTTTTCGGCCTCATTCTAGTCGGCCTTACCACTGGCCTGGCACCCTCGCTCGTGTCCCAGCAGAGCGCCGGTAGCGAGCTATGGCGCCTCGCCGCCGTAACGCTCCCCCTCCCTCCCTCACTCGCTACCGGGGCCGCTGCGGCCTTCTGGAACCCTGCACAGGAAGATTCCCATGTGCAGATCGGGTTGGACCTGGTGCAGACGCCGGCGGTCGTGGGAGCGACCGGGCTGATCGGCTCGGTGCGCGTTCCTGCCTGGCATCTCGGGACGGTCGGGCTGATCTACGCACGTATGGGATTGGGCGACCTCGTGCGCACGACGGACAGCCCCGACCCCGACGGTCAGCCGATCCCGTTCTACACGCAAATTGGCGGACTCACCTGGAGTGATGACTACGGTCACACCGGCGTAGGCGCGACCGTGGCGTATCACGACACGCGCTTCGATCGAAACCGCGCCGAGCGATGGTCGATCGATTTCGGCGTGATCCAGCTGATCGGCGACCGAGCGCGCGTCGCACTGTCGACTCGGGGTCTCACCCGGCTCGCCAACGACCCCGGACAGGACGTCGATCTCGGAGCCGAGTACCGCGTGTGGCGCGGCATCCTGTGGGGCACGACCCGGGGGCGGCTCGTGGCACGGTACGGGCTGGAATTCGGACATCCGGGAGGCGTCGATCACGAATTCGGCGCCGGGTTCGACATCGGCACGCCGGTGTCGCTCGACGTGGTGTTGTCGCGCGAGGCGAGCTACGGCAACGTGGCCTGGCGCGGAGCCGCGGGGCTGCGGGTGACCGTCGGTCGCTACCGTGTCTCGTTCGCCCGTGACGGGGGCGTCTCCGATCTCGGCTCGACGTTCCGCGTCGGACTCGAAGTGAGTCTACGGTGACCGATCTCCTGTCGCTCACCCCACCCGAAGCGCGGGTGCTGCTGGCTCAATGGCTCGCCGCCCGGGGGGAGCCGGCCTACCGCCTGCGGCAGATCACACCGCGCTTGTGGCAGCGCCCCGTGGCCGCCTGGAGCGATGCGAGCGATCTTCCGGCTCCGCTCCGCGCTGCGCTCGAGGCCGAGTTTCCCCTTCCCCGCCTGATCCTGGCCGCGCGTCAGGTCTCCTCCGACGGCACGGAGAAATTCCTCTGGCGGCTGGCCGATGGCGAAGCGATCGAGTCGGTACTGATTCCGGAGGGGAAACGGCGGACGCTGTGCATCTCGTCGCAGGTGGGCTGCGCCCTCGGCTGTGTCTTCTGCGCAACCGGACGGATGGGGTGGCGGCGAAACCTCACGACCGCCGAGATCGCCTGTCAGGTTCGGGAAGTGGAGGTGCAGGGCCTCGCGGAGCAACCGACCAACGTGGTGTTCATGGGGATGGGGGAGCCGCTGTTGAACTGGGATGCGGTCGACCGTGCCCTCACCGTGCTCAATCACCCCGAGGGACTGGCGATCGGCGCGCGGCACATCACCGTGTCGACCGTCGGGATCCTCCCGAGCCTGGAGGTATTCGCCCGGCGGCCGGAGCAGTTTCGCCTTGCCCTCTCGCTCCACGCCCCTACGCCGCACCTGCGCCGCGAGCTGATGCCGATCGAAAAGAAATACGCGCTCCCCGAGGTGTTGCGGGCCCTCGCCGCGTGGAAGCGACGCGTCACCCTCGAGTACGTACTCATCGGCGGTCGCAATGACTCGCTCGAGGAGGCCGATGCCCTGGCGAAGCTGGCGAAGCCACTCGCCGCCCACGTCAACCTGCTCCCCCTCCACCCCGGTGGAGCTCCCGATCTCTCGCCGAGCTCGCACGCCCGCATGCTCGCGTTCGAGCGGCGGCTCAAGAGTCACGGTGTAGAAGCGGTGCTGCGCAAGAGCCGCGGCCTCGACATCAGCGCGGCCTGCGGTCAGTTACGGGTGGAACTCGACGGGCGCCCGCACCGCAAAATCGGCACCGAGCAGCACGCTCACATCGACTAGGCGAGTCGAATCGGGCTGCAGCGTCACGCGCCCGACCTTCAACACAGCCCGCACCCGCTCTCCACTCGTCAGGCTGCCTCGCCGCACCAGTATCCGCGTCGAGTCCAGCGGTGTGTCGTTAGACGTGAAGTAATTTACCACATCGATCCCGGCGCTCCGCAGCAACCGGGTGCCGCTCTTCGCCAAGCCCGTCTTGCCGGTCGTATTGACCACCTCGACCGTCAACGCGGGACCGGTGTCACCCGGAATGGCGAAGGCCTGCGGCTGCGCGCGATGCCGGCAGGCGCACGCCAGAGCCAGAGTGAGGATCAGCGCGAGGCGAGTACGTTCCAGAACGCCACCGTTTCGGGCGCGAGCGGCCACCCCGAATGGACGACCCGCTCGACGCGACGCCGTGCGACCTCTCGCAGCACGGTATCGCGCTCCCCCACGACCCGTTGCCGCAGCGCGGTCCGGGCATCCACGTCGTGAACGCGCCCCGGCTCCAGGTAGTCGGCGAGGTAGAGCATCTTGCCGGCGTCGTCCCACCCGGCGTAGCCGATGGAGTGATAACGGACCGCGTCGAGCACGCCGCGATCCCGCTCGCCCTCCCGTTGCAGCCGGTCGGCCGCCAGCGGCCCATGATCCATCTCGCTGGCGAGCGGCGCGTCGCGCAACGCATCGTGCCACCAGGCGGCGCGCTGCCAGCGCCGCAGCTCGCCCGGTGCGATGCGCATCGCCGTTCCCCACTCCGTCACGAGCGTCGCGACCCGTTCGATATGCGCGCGACGCACCGGCGTCACCACGGCCCAGTCCGGGAGCACCGGCTCAGCCGCCGACGGTGGGATCGGCGCCCACCCCCTCGCCCAGCACGACGTTGTCGATCAAACGCGTCGTTCCGACCCGGGCCGCGACGAGCGCAACCGTCGATTGCGTCACCCGTTCGACCGGGCGCAGCTGGTCATCCGCGAGCGCCAGGTACTCGGGGGTGACGCCCGGGACGGCGAGCGTCTCCAGACCGCGGCGCTGGACCGCCGCCGGATCGGCGATGCCGCCGCGCCAGGCGCGCTCCACGTCGCGCAGGCAGCGGGACAACGTCAGCGCGGCACGCCGCTGGTCGGCACTCAGATACGTGTTGCGCGATGAGAGGGCGAGCCCCTCCAGCTCGCGCACCGTGGGCGCGACGTCGACCCGCACCGCGAAGTCCAAGTCGCTCACCATCTGGCGCACCAGCATCGCCTGCTGAAAGTCCTTGCGACCGAAGACGGCGACGTCCGGCTCCACGGCGTGCAACAGCTTGGCGACGACCGTCAGCACGCCGGCGAAATGGCCCGGCCGGGCAGCGCCTTCGAGCGTCTCGGCCATCGGCCCGGGCGCGACGCGCACCAGCGGCTCGACCGGATACATCTCCTGCGGGGTCGGGACGAAGAATCCATCCACCCCGCGCGCTTCGGCGAGCGTGCGATCCCGGTCGAGATCGCGCGGATAACGAGAGAAGTCCTCGCCCGGACCGAACTGCAGGGGGTTCACAAAAACGCTCAGGGCGACGACGTCCGAGCGGTCGCGGGCCGCGTCGATGAGCTGCAGGTGCCCTTCGTGCAATGCCCCCATCGTCGGGACGAAGCCCACGCGCCTGCCCTGCGCGCGCTCGGCGCGCGACCAGGCGCGCATCTCCGACCGGGCGGTGATCGTGAGCACGGGAGAAAGCAAACCGGGGACCTGTGAAGTCGGTAGGTCCCTATTTCTGGAAGGAGTGCTCCGGCCCGGGGTACGTGCCGGCGCGGACCTCGGTGGCGAACAGTGTCGCGGCTCGCCGCACGTCGTCCGCCAGGCGCGCGTACTGTTTCACGAACTTCGCGTTGAACTCGTCGTTCAGCCCGAGCATGTCGTGAAGCACCAGCACCTGACCGTCGCAGGCCGGCCCGGCGCCGATCCCGATCGTCGGGATCGTGAGGGATTTCGTGATCGCGCCGGCGAGCGGCGCCGGGACGAGCTCGAGGACCACCGCGAAGGCCCCGGCATCCTGCAGTGCGCTCGCGTCACTCCTCAGCCGCTCGGCCGCCGCGTCATCACGGCCCTGCACGCGCGGGCCGCCGAGCGTGTGCAGCGATTGTGGCGTGAGTCCGATGTGCCCCATCACGGGGATGCCGACCTCCACCAGGGCCCGCACCGTCGGCGCGATATGGACTCCGCCTTCCACCTTCACCGCGTGGCACCCGGTCTCGGCCATGACGCGGCCGGCGTTGCGAATCGCGTCCTCGCGGCTGACCTGGTAGGTCAGGAACGGCATGTCACAGACGACGAGGGCCCGCCGCGCGCCGCGTCGCACGATCCGGGTGTGGTACATCATCTGTTCGAGTGTCGCCGAGAGCGTCGACTCGGCGCCGCCCAGCACCTGGTTCACGGAATCGCCGACCAGCAGCACGTCGATCCCCGCAGCGTCGAGCAGCCGCGCGAACAGGGCATCGTAGCACGTCAGCATCACGATCCGCGTCCCTGCCGCCTTCATCTTTATCAGATCGAGTGTCGTCACCGGCTTGAGAGCGTCAGGCATGGGCGGGCGCCAGGGCGTCGAGCTCCACGATCTCGCGTTGCCAGAAGTCGCGGTTGGGCAGCTCGGGGTGTGGGACGGTGAGCTCGGGCGAGGCGATCACGCGGTCGCCGAAGCGAACGATATCCAGATCGAGCGTGCGGGGACCCCAGCGCTCTTTGCGCTCGCGCCCCGCCTCGGCCTCGATGGCCTGACACTGCGTCAGCAGCTCGAGCGGTTCGAGCGCCGTCACGAGCAGCACCATCTGATTGAGGTAGGGCCCCTGCGTCACGGGACCGATCGGCGCCGTCTCCTCGACGCTCGAGGCAGCGACGAGATGTGTGCGCCGCAGCGCCGATAAGCGCACCCGGCCGTGGGCGAGGTGTGCGTTGCGGTCCCCGAGGTTCGACCCGAGGGCGACGTAGGCGCGCTCGAGACGATGCATCACTCCACGCTCGCGAAGCCGCGCGTCAGCTCGCGCAGCCGGCCGGCCACCTCCTCCAGGTCCCGAGTGGCCCGCTCGAGATCCCCGAGTCCCGTTGCCGCTTCGCCGGCCCGCGCCGACACCCCCTCCGCTTCGGCGCGGTTCTGCAAGGAGATCGCCGCGACCGCACTGATGCGCTGGCGCAGGCGCCCGAACGCTTCATCCTGCTCCCCCGCGGTCGCCGCGATGCGTTGCGCGTGGGCCGTCGCCTCGGCGGTTGCCCGGACGATCGCCTCGAGCGCCTCGAGGGCGTCGGACGAGAGCTCCTCGACACCGGCGACGTTCACCTGGCCGCGGCGCATCTGCTCCACCACCTCTCCCACCTGCCGGTGGATGTCGGCGACGAGCTCTCCCGCCTCGGCGGCGGCGCCGGCGCTCTGCTCCGCGAGGCGCCGCACCTCTTCCGCGACGACGGCGAAGCCCTTGCCGTGTTTCCCGGCACGCGCCGCTTCGATCGCGGCGTTGAGCGCCAGCAGGTTCGTCATGTCCGAGAACTCGCGGATCGATGCGATAAACCCCGTGATGCGCCGGCTCATCACGCCCAGCTGCTGTACCTTCCCCGAGCTCTCGCCGACGAAGGCCTTGAGGGCGACGAGGCGAGCGAGCGCGTCCTTGATCCGCTCGCGATTCCGGTCGGCGACGTCGCTCGCCGAGGTCGAGGCCTGGGCCGCTTCGGCACCGTCCACAACGACGCGGCGCGACACCTGCGCCAAAGTGTCGGTCGCTTCGAGACCTCCGGTGACCTCGGCCTCTTCGGTCGTGGCCGCGCCGCGGATCGCCGCGGTCGAGGAGGCGACCGCGCGCGACACATCCCGCAGCGACGCCGCCGCCTGGCCGATCGTGCCGAGCTGCCGGGTCATGCGATCCAGGGTTTCCACGATCGGCCGGCGCAGGTCATTGATGTGGATCGCCGTTGCCAGCTGGTTCGCGAACGTCGCGATCGTCACGATGTCCTTGCGCCGGTAGGCGCGGCGCTTGTGGTGCTCCAGCTCGAGCGTCCCGATGACCGACTCGCCGAACCGCAGCGGCACGAGCACGAGGCTCTGCACTTCCTCGGGGACGTCGGCGACGCGCTTGTCCCGTATCACGTCCTCGATCACGAGCGTCTCACCGTTCGCTACGACCTGGGCCCGCAGCGCGGCGACATCGGAGGTCGGATCCCCCCGGCCGGACCGACCGATCGCGCTGCGATACGCCAGCCGCAGCCCGTCCTCGACCCGGCGATAGATGCGCAGATCACCCCAATCCACCAGCCGGTGCGCCAGACGCTCGATGCGCCGGAAAGAGTCGTGGAGGCTGATATTGCTGGTGATCACCGACTCGATCGCATGAATCTTGTTCAGCTCCTCGGCGGAGATCGCCTCCTCCAGCATCTGCTTCAACAGCTGGCCGAGAAACGCGAGCGCCGCAGCGACGAACACCCAGGTCAGCGGCGGCCAGGCGATCACCGCGCTCACGACCGTTGTCGCGGCCCCGATCGTGCCGAAGTAGGCGATGACCTCGTAGCGGATGATCAGCAGCTCCTCGTCCTGCTCGAGCTTGCTGCGGATGATGAGGCTCAGGTAAAAGAGCAGGCGCCCAAAGAGGAAATACGACAGGGCGAAAAAGAACAGCGCGGGGATGGTGGCGACGTGCAATCCCGGGGCCGTCACGCCGGAAATCGACAGCGTCCCCGCGTACACGCCATAGGCCGCGACGAGCGCGATCGTTTCGCGCCCGAAATTGATCACCGCCGCCCAGATCGTCTTGCGCAGCCACACCCAGTCGGCGACGAGAGTACCGGCCGCGAGCGCCAGCAACGTCGCCGGCAGTCCGGCCAGCAAGCTGCCGCAGAGGCTGACGAGACCCGTCTGGTTCAGGTACGAGTACTTGGAGAGACGCACCGACTGCCCACGCACCGCCGTCACCACCCCCAGCATCACCACGATCTCGAGCCACTGATGCGTCCAGCGACGATCGACGAGGACCACCGCGATGCAGACGCCGAGACCGCCGATCGCGAGGGAGCGGCCGTAGATCGACACGAAGCGCTGGAAATTCACGCGGCACCCCGCACCGCGAGTGCGCCGGAGAGGTCCACGAGCAGACGCCGGGCCGCCGGGAGACCACCGCCGCCGAGGGCGTCGACGAGCGCGCTGCCCACCACCACGCCGTCGGCCCAGCGCGCCGCGGCCGCCGCCTGCGCCGGGGTGCTGATCCCGAAACCGACGGCGATCGGGAGCGGCGTGACGGCGCGGAGGCGGTGGATGTGGCGATCCAGATCGGCGGGGGCATCCGGTCGGGCACCGGTTACCCCGAGGCGCGAGATCAGATAGATGAAACCGCCGGCGCCGGTGATCGCGGCCGCGAGGCGCTCGTCGGTGGTCGTCGGCGCAACGAGGCGAATCAGGTCGAGGCCGGCGCCCGCCACCGCCCGCTCCAGCTCCGGGGCGGTCCCGGCCGGGAGATCAGTGAACAGCGCACCCGCCGCCCCCGCCGAACGGGCATCCTCGGCGAATCGCTCGACGCCATAGGCCAGCACCGGATTGACGTAGGTCATCAACACGACCGGGATCGCGAGCTGCGCGTCGCGCACGAGCTGGAGCACGCCCGCCACGGTCATCCCCTGCTCCAGCGCGGCCTGCGTGGACCGCTGAATCGTGGGACCATCGGCGAGCGGATCGCTGAACGGGATGCCGATCTCGACGATGTCGGCGCCCGCGGCCGCCGCGCCGCGCAAGGCGTCGCGGCACGCCGCACGCGTGGGATACCCGGCCGTATAGTAAGGAATCAACGCCACCCGTCCCTCGCCCCGCGCGGCGCGGAAGGCCCGGGCGATCGGTCGATCAGACAAAGTAGTCGCTGACGTTGATGCCGAAACGCGCCGGGTCGGTGACCTTGACGATGGTACGCGGGAAATTGCCCTGGGCGTCGCGCTCGGCGAGATCGGCCAGGACCCCCGGATAGGCGATGGCCCCGTCGGCCGACGCGACGATGCGGACGACCGGCCGGTGCACGAACGTCGTATCGGGATTGGCGGCGTGCACCAACGCCACCTCGTACGTGTCGAGGATCACGCACGTGCCCACCGGATAGACGCCGATGAGGTTGATGAACGCCTTCACCACGACCCGGTCGTAGCCGCGGCGCGGATTCTCCCACATCTCCTTGAGGACCTGGTCGGGCTGAATCGGGACGGTCTGGTACACGCGCCGGCTCGTCGCGGCGTCGAAGCCGTCCGCCACGGCCACGATCTTGGAAAAGATCGAAAGCGAGCGCGGCCGGATCGCCTTGGGGTAGCCGGTGAGATCGGTTTTCATGTGGTGCTCGTAGCACACCACCATGCCGCGGTACGGGATCTCTCCGTAGCCGCGCAGCCCGAACAAGGTGAGCACGCCCAGCCAGGGATGCGCCTGGAGGATGCGCCATTCCTCTTCGGTGAGCCCGCCTTCCTTGTTGAGCACCTCGAGCGGCACGCGCGACTTGCCGACGTCGTGAAACAGGGCCGTGATGCCGAGGTCGTACAGCTGCAGTTTCGTCAGCCCGAGTTTGCGGCCGAGGGCGACGGAAAAAATGCACACGTTCACGGAGTGCACGAACGTGTACTCGTCGTAATCCCGCAGTGTGGTGAGCCCGAGCAGCGACGATTCGTTGTTGAGCACCTGGTCCACGATCGCCTGGACGGCCCGCTTCACGCGCTTGACGTTCGCGGTGCGGCCCATGCGGAGGCTGTTGATCACTTCCTTCGTCACGGCGACGGAGCGGGCGTAGGTCCGCTTGGCGGCTTCTTTCGCCCGCTCGGTATCGGCGACCGACTCGTCGGTCTCGAAGGGCGGCTCGACGGTGATGTGCGACGCGCTCGCCTCGCTCAGCTTCCCGGCGATCTCGTGGATCGTGTCGGGGCTCGTCTCCCCGGTCGAATGGGCGAGCAGCAGCGACACGAGGATCTGGAGCTGGCGCCGATCGACATTGGCGTCGAGCCGGATCGCCCCGACGCCGCACGTCCGCATGACCTGGAGAACGTGGGAGAACGACGCGTAATTCTCGAGCGCGAGGCGCAGCCGGGTGGCGTTGACGAAGATGAACTCCCCCTGCAGGCGCAGCTCAAGCTCCTGCTCGACGTCCAGAACCTGCTTCGCGACGGCGGCGAGATCGTCGAGCGCCTTCTGTACCTGCGCGTTCTCGATCGGATAGAGCTTGAGCGACCGCAGCGCGGCGTAGAACACCACCAGGAATTCCCGGCCGGCGTGGCGCAAGAAGCTGTCCGACGGCGCGACCGTTTCGGCGATCGTGGAGCGACGGGGCGGCGTGACCGGTCCGGCGATCGGTGGTGTATCCGTCATCGCACCGTTTCCCGCAGGGCCCGGCTCACGGCGTTGCGGACCAGGGCTTCCTTGTCCTGCGCCGCCCGCTCCAGCACCGCCCGCGCCTCCGGGCCGCGGATCTTGCCGAGCGCCATCGCCGCGCACGCGCGCGTCTCCGCGTCCTCGCGCCGCCCCAACAACCCCCGCGGAACGAGGATCCGCTCCAGAAGGGGGATCCCCGTCGCCCCCGCCTGCGTGCCATAGGCCTCGAAGAAGGCCATCTTCTCGGTGAGATCGGCCTGGCGCAGCTTGTTGCTACCGATCGCGCTCTCGACGCGCTGGAACGCCCCGCGATGCCCCCGGCTCGACAGGAAGCGCACGGCGGCGATCCGCACGTCACGCTCCGAGTCCTCCACCACGCGCTCCAGCAACCGCAGCGCCGTCGGCGACGCGACGGCGACGAGCGCGTCGACGACTGCGAGTTTCATCTCGCGATTGCCATCGGCGAGCAGCCGCTCCATGCCCTCCGGCGCCCCACTCAAGCGAAGCCGCCCGGCGAGGCGCACCATCTCGAGTGCGGTCCCATGGTCGTTGCTCGCCAGTGCCTTGAGGACCTCGCCGGGGTTCTGCGCGGCGAGGCGCTCGGCGGACCGCTTGACCAGCGTCTTGACCTGATCGTTACTGAGCCGCGGCACCCAGCCGGCGAGCGTCACCAGCGCCTCGGCCTGCAGCTCCTTGAACAGCTCACCGAGCTCCGCCTCGGTGGGATGAATCGTCGCTTCGTCGAGCGCCTGCAACAGCTGCGACAGCGCGTCGGGCTGCGAGAGCCGGGAGGGAATCGCTGCGAGCGCGAGTTTGTGCTCCGGAATCAGCTCCTTGCCGCGTTGCAGCACGGCGGCCAACTCCCGCAACACGAAGGCGACCGAGTGGAAGTCTCCCGAGCCGAGCAGATACGGAATGAAGTTCTCGACGATCGAGATCAGCTCGCTGCGAACCGTCGCGTAGGTCTGCGACTCGAGCAGGTCGAACAGCACCGAGAGTACGTTGTGGCGCAGGTCCTGGGAGTACTCCCGCTCGACTTCATCCTGGAGATACCCGATCTCCTGATCCTCGAGGAAGTAGAGGGTCGTGTCGAACTCGTCGACCGACACGACCTCGCGCTGCGGCGCGTCCTTTTCGACGGCGTCGCGCACCTGGGCGGGCGGGGCGACCTCGCTCGGCCCTTCCGCCTCGATCGGCGTGCCGACATCGATCGAGATCTCGCGGAATGTGTACGTCAGGTACTGGAAGTCTTCCTGCCACAGGAGCGTCAGGAGATCGTCAGCGGCCTCGGCCTGCAGTGTGCGCGCCTGATGCAGCACCTGAAGGAAGCGGACCAGCTCCGCGTCCTCCACGCCGGGTCGCAGAGTGACCGATCGCACCCCGTCCTTGAACAGGGTCCAGGCGATGCTCTCGTTCTTCTGATCCTGGCTGTAGACGAGATTGCTCTCCCACCGCAACTCCGTCTCCTGCACCTCGAGAACAAGTTCATCGGTGGACTGCCAGATCTTGCGGCACGCCCCGCGGACGTTCTCGAGGGCCCGCTGATATACCGGATTGTTGGGGAGGTAGAGCTGGACGGCGCGCAGCGCCTTACTGATGAAAGAGAGCAGCTCCTCGATTTGGCTCGCGGGCAGGGCGAGCTGGGTGGCGTCAGTCACGGTGCGCCTCCCCCTGCTCTGCCACCAGGGCGACGTCCTTGTCGCCGCGGCCGCTGAGATTGAACAGGACGAGATCCCCAGGCCGCCAGCGCTGCTTCGCGTGCCTGGCCCATGCCAGCGCGTGCGCGCTCTCGAGGGCGGGGATGATGCCTTCGAGGCGGGCCAGGGCGGCGAACGCCTCCAGGGCCTGACTGTCGGTCACCGTCTCATACAATACCCGACCGGCGTCCTTCAAGAAAGCGTGTTCCGGCCCTACCCCGGGGTAGTCGAGTCCCGCGGATATCGAATGCGCCGGCTGGACCTGACCGTCGGCGTCCTGGAGCAGGTAGCTCCGGCTCCCGTGAAACACCCCCGCCCGTCCGCGCGAGAGCGTCGCCGCATGATGGCCCGACTCGAGACCGAGACCGGCGGCCTCCACACCGATCAGCTCTACCGCTCGATCGTCGAGGAACGCGCTGAAGATGCCGATGGCATTGGAGCCACCCCCAACGCACGCGATCACCGTCCGGGGCAGCCGGCCGTACCGCTCGAGCACCTGTGCCCGCGCCTCGCGCCCAATGACCGATTGAAAATCGCGCACGAGCCTGGGGAACGGGTCGGGCCCGACCACCGAGCCGATGATGTAATGCGTGTGCGTGACACTGCTGACCCAATCCCGCAGCGCTTCGTTGGTTGCGTCCTTCAGCGTGCGCGTCCCCGCCGTCACGGGGACGACCGTCGCGCCCATCAGCTCCATGCGGTAGACGTTGAGCCGCTGGCGACGGATGTCCTCCTCGCCCATGTACACGACGCACTCGAGCCCGAAGCGGGCGCACACGGTGGCGGTCGCCACACCGTGCTGCCCCGCTCCCGTCTCGGCGATGATGCGCCGCTTGCCCATGCGCCGGGCGAGCAACACCTGACCCAGGGTGTTGTTGATCTTGTGCGCGCCGGTGTGGTTCAGATCTTCGCGCTTCAACACGGCGATCACGCCGTCCCCGAGCTCCGCGGCGAGCCGCGGAGCATCACTCAGTGGTGTCGGCCGCCCCACGTAGTCGCGCAGCAACCGGTCGAGCTCCTGCCAGAATGCCGGATCGGCACGCGCCGCGTCGTATACGCGCGCCAGCTCGTCCAGCGCCGCCATCAGGGTCTCGGGCACATAGCGGCCGCCATAGGGCCCGAACTGGGCAGCCGTCATCGACCGCTCCCGCCGCGTCCCTGGCGCGGCACGCCGGAGAGTCCCTGCACCGCTTCACGTGGATCGGCGAGTCGCGCAACCGCCGTGCCGACGAGCACGTGATCCGCCCCGGCGCGCGCGACCCGCTCCACGTCGCGTCGGTCGGCGATGGCGCTCTCCGCGACGGCAACGACGTCCGGCGGCACCTGCGTCAGCAGTTGCTCCGCCGCATCACGGTCGATCGTGAAGCTGTCGAGGTCCCGGCTGTTGACGCCGACGAGAGTCGCGCCCGCCGCCAGAGCGACCTCCAGCTCCTCCGGCGAGTGAACTTCGACGAGCGCAGCGAAGCCGAGATCCGCGGCCACCCCCACGAGCTCCCGCACGCGGTGCGGCTCGAGGATCCGCACGATGATCAGCACCGCCGCCGCGCCCGCCGCGCGTGCCTCGACGAGCTGCACCGCTTCCAGCAGAAAGTCCTTGCGCAATACCGGCAGCGGGACCGCTGCCGTCACGCGTCGCAGATCCTCCAGTGACCCGCCGAAATGGACCGGCTCGGTGAGGACCGAGATCCCAACCGCGCCCCCGGCGGCATAGGCGCGGGCGTGGGCGACCGGATCGAGCGCCTCGTGAATCGCGCCGGCGGAAGGGGAACGCCGCTTCACCTCCGCGATCACGCCGATCGAGCCATCGTGACACCGCGCACCGAAGGGCGGCGGCGGTGCCGCCGCCCGGGCCCGGCGCTCGAGCTCACGCCGCGTGGAGCGCAGCGCCGCGACGCGCTGGCGCGCCACGGTCAGCAGTGGCTCCAAGCGTCCCGGGCTCATCCTTGCGTTCGGGCCGTATTCGGGTACATTATTCTTCGGCAAATTTTCGGGGAGATGTCATGCCTGTCACTCGTCGCCAACGTGAGATCCTCGACTACCTCACCGAATACATCGAGGACCGCGGCTACGCTCCCAGCTTTGAAGAAATCGCGCAGCGCTTCCAGTTCCATTCGCTCGCCACGGTGCACGAGCACCTCACCAACCTCGAGCGCAAGGGGTACATCCGTCGCACCCCGAACGAAAGTCGCGCCATCGAGATCGTGCCACCCCGTGGCCAGAGCGGGGCAACCGAGCTGCCGCTGCTCGGTCTCGTCGCCGCCGGGCAGCCGATCGAGGCCCTTTCCGAGGCGACCGACACGCTCGCTGTTCCAGACGTACTCCTGCCGCGACGCGGCAAGAGCTACGTGCTCAAGGTGCGGGGTCGCTCGATGATCGACGAGCAGATCAAGGACGGCGACTACATCGTAGTGCACGAGCGCTCCCAAGCCGAGAACGGGGAAACGGTCGTCGCCCTGGTGGGCGGAGAGAGCGCCACGGTCAAGAAGTATTATCGCGAGCCGGGTGGCTGGATCCGGTTGCAGCCCGCCAACGCCGAGATGGCCCCGTTGCGCGTGAACGAGCGCGACGTCGTCGTGCAGGGCGTCGTTCTGGGCGTCATTCGCCGTTATTGACCCCGACGCGGCGCAGGCGCTCCAGCGCCGCTCGCGCCGCGCCGGAGTCAAGCGCCGCTCGCGCCGCCCCCACCCCCGCCTCGTAGCTCGGGGCGAGCCCCGCCACGTAAATCGCCGCTGCAGCATTGAGCATCACGGCCGCGCGCCCGGCCTCGTCCTTCCCGTCCGTCAGAATTCGCTCCAATCGTTCCGCGTTGGCACGCGGCTCGTCGCCCGCCAGCAGCGTCACATCCTCGATGCCCAGCCCGTGCTGCACCGGGTCGATGGTCCATTCCCGCACGGCGCCGGCGCGCACTTCCCACACGTGCGTGGTCCCAGCCGGTGAGACCTCATCCATGCCGACCGTCCCGTGGACGACGAGCGCATGCTCCGCGCCGAGCCGGGCGAGCGCGTGCGCCACGAGCGAGCCGCGGCTCGCGTCCGCGACCCCGATCACCTGCCGCCGCACGCCGGCCGGATTGGCGAGCGGTCCGAGGAGGTTCATCAACGTCGTCACCCCCAGCTCCTTGCGCACCGGCGCGACGTGGCGCATCGCCGGATGAAAATTGGGGGCGAAGAGAAACGCGACCCGGTCCTCATGCAGTGCCCGCCGGGCGCCGTCGGCATCGAGCTTCACCGACACTCCGAGCGCTTCCAGCACATCGGCCGAGCCACAGCGTGAGGTGTAGGACCGATTGCCATGCTTGGCGACCGTAGCCCCGGCCCCCGCGGCCACGAGGGCGGCGCCCGTGCTGATATTGAACGTCGTGACGGCGCCCCCGCCCGTCCCCGCAGTGTCCACGAGGAAGGGGGCCTCGACGTCCACCCTAATCATCGCCGCGCGCAGCGCTCGCGCCGCTCCCGCAACCTCGTCCGCGTTCTCACCCTTGACGCGCAAGGCCATCAGCAAACCGCCCACCTGCGCCGGCGTCGCCTCGCCTCGCATGACGACGCCGAACACCTCGGCGGCATGTGTCTCGGAGAGGGATGCGCCACTCGCCAGGGCGTGGATGGCCCGCTCGAGGGGCCCGGAGGATGGGTGGGCCATGCGTGGACGGAAGGATGGGAAGGTACGCCCGCAAATCGCCTTTTGTCAAATAGGACAACGGGTTATCTTTGGCTGGTGACCAGCCGGCCCTTCCTCGCCGTGGTGCAATACGACGGAGGGCAGTTCGTCGGCTGGCAACGCCAACCAGTGGGACGCACCGTGCAGGCGGAGTTCGAGGCGGTGCTGGAGCGGCTCACCGGCCGCCACACCGTGGCCACCGGCGCCGGACGCACCGACACAGGTGTGCACGCCGCCGGTCAGGGGGTGGGATTCATCGCCGACGAGCGCTGGAGCGCCGATGCGCCGGGGTTGCGGCGGGCGTTGAATGCGCTCCTGCCCTCCGACATCTGGGTGGCGCACGTTCACCCCATGACCCCACGGTTTGACGCGCGCCGGGCCGCCACCGCACGGCGCTACCGTTATGAGATCGGCACCGACGACGCGAGCCGTTCACCCTTCCGCCGCCGCTACGAATGGGCGCTGGGGCACGCCCTCGAGCCGGTGTTGCTCGCCGCAGCGGCCGCGACGCTGCCGGGAGAGCATGACTTCCGGGGTCTCGCCGCGCACGGCGCGGCGAAACTCGATTACCGCTGCCACGTGGGGCGGGCGACATGGTCGCTGCGCTCGAATGGGACTGGAGTGACGTTCACGATCGAAGCCAACCGCTTTCTCCACCGCATGGTGCGCTTCCTGGTGGGCACGATGGTCGATATCGCGCTCGCCCGCCGTCCCCTGTCGGATCTGCAGCGGCTGCTCGCCGCGACGGACAATCAGGCGGCGAGCCCGCCGGCGCCACCGCAGGGGCTGTATCTCGATGCCGTCACCTACCCTCCCGAACTCTACGCCGAGGCTCTCGCATGAAGTTCTTTCTCGATACCGCCTCCCTGAAGGACATCAGCTGGGCGGTCCAGGCCGGCCTCATCGACGGCATCACCACCAACCCCTCACTGCTCTCCAAGCAGGCCGGGGATCTCGATCCCCGCGACGTCCTGAAAGAGATCTGCTCGATCGTCGAGGGGCCTGTATCAGCCGAAGTCGTGTCGACCGACACCGACGGCATGCTCACCGAGGGCCGGTCGCTCGCCAAGATCGCCGACAACATCGTCGTGAAGATCCCGATGCTCGAAGCGGGAATGGTCGCGGTCCGCCGGCTTGCCGCGGATGGCATTCACACCAACGTTACGCTCTGTTTCTCGAGCGTGCAGTGCCTCGTCGCCGCGAAGGCTGGCGCCACCTACGTCTCCCCGTTCATCGGCCGCATCGACGATGTGGGCCAGGAAGGGATGGACGTGATCCGCGAGACGCGGCAGATGTTCGACAACTACTCGATCGCGACCCAGATTCTCGCCGCGTCGATCCGGCATCCGCGTCACGTCGCCGAGGCCGCGATGATCGGCGCCGACGTCGCGACCCTTCCGCCCGAGGTGCTGAAGAAGCTGCTGCAGCACCCGCTCACCGATCGCGGGCTCCAACAGTTTCTCGCCGACTGGAACAAGCTCAAGCCCGCGGCCAGGGCCTCCGTGTGACCTGGGAATCACCGCTCTCGGGCCGCTACGCGTCGCCGCCGATGCAGGCGCTCTGGAGCGAGCGCCGCCGCATCGGCCTGTGGCGTCGCCTGTGGCTCGCCCTGATGGAGAGCGAGCGGGAGCTGGGTCTCGCGGTCCCCGCCGCGGCGATCAACGAGGTGCGGGCGCATCTCGACGACGTGGACCTGGCGCGCGTCGCCGAGCTGGAGAAGCGGTTGCGACACGACGTGATGGCGCACATCCACGCGCTCGGCGAGCAGGCCCCGACCGCACGCCCGTTCCTGCACCTCGGGGCCACCAGCGCCTTCGTGACCGACAACGCCGACCTCGTGCTGATGCGCGAAGGTCTGATGCTGCTGCTCGGCCGGGTGGCTGCGGTGCTCGTGGCGCTGGGACACGTCGCGCGTCGCTACCGTGCGCTCCCTTGCCTTGCCTACACCCACTTCCAGCCCGCGCAACTCACCACCGTGGGGAAGCGGGCGACGCTTTGGATGCAGGAGTTCGTGCTCGATGCCGAGGAGCTGCTGCACCGGATCGACGCGTTGCAGTTCCGCGGTGTGAAAGGAACGACCGGCACGCAGGCGAGTTTCCTCGACCTGTTCGACGGCGACCACGACAAGGTTCGCGAGCTCGACAGCCGGGTGTCCGCGAAGATGGGGTTCACAAAGATCTTCTCCGTCACCGGTCAAACGTACAGTCGCAAGCAGGACGCGCAGGTGCTGGCGGCGCTCGCCGGTCTCGCGGCGTCGGCGGCGAAGTTCGCCACCGACCTGCGGCTGCTGCAGCACGAGGGTGAGTTGCTCGAGCCGTTCGAAAGCGAGCAGGTCGGCTCCTCCGCCATGCCCTACAAACGCAATCCGATGCGCGCCGAGCGCATGACGAGCCTCGCCCGATTCGTCATCGAGCTCGCCGGGAACGGCTGGCATACAGCGGCCGAGCAGTGGCTCGAGCGAACGCTGGACGACAGCGCGAACCGCCGATTGGTGATCCCCGAGACGTTTCTGGCGACCGATGCGATTCTCGTCCTCGCCACCAATGTCGCGGCGGGGCTCGAAGCGCGTGACGCGGTCATCCGCCGTCACGTCGACGACACACTGCCCTTCCTCGTTACCGAGCGGTTGCTGATGCGGGGGGTGAAGGCCGGGGGCGATCGGCAACGCCTCCACGAGGTGATTCGCGGCCACAGCCTCGCCGTCTCGCAAGCCGTCGCCGAGCGCGGCGCGGACAATGACCTGCTCGCCCGGCTCGCCGCCGATCCCGCCTTTCGCGCGCTCGCGGTGACGGCGCGCGCCGAAGAGCTCGACCCGGTTCAGTATATCGGCCGCGCGCCCCAGCAGGTCGATCACTTTCTCGACGAGGTGCTTCCCGCCGTGCTCCGTCGTATCGAAGCAGTCGCGCCGACCGCCGGCGCCGCGGAGGTGCAGGTATGACCGCCGTCACCCCGCTCGTCGCCAGCAACCTGCCGCTGCCGCTCCTGCGGCGCGGCAAGGTGCGTGAGATGTACGAGGTAGACGCCGACACCCTGCTCATGGTCGCGAGCGATCGCGTCAGCGCCTTCGACGTCGTGATGAAGGAGCCGGTCGCCTACAAGGGAGCGGTCCTCACGCAGCTCTCGGCGTTCTGGTTCCAAAAGCTCGGGCACGTGATCCCGCATCACCTGATCACGGCCGATGCGGCTGACATCGTGCGCCGCGTCCCTGCGCTGGGCGCGCACCGCGGCACGATCGCCGGCCGCGCCATGCTCGTGCGGCGCACGACGCCGATCCCGTTCGAATGCGTGGTCCGGGGATACCTCTCGGGCTCGGCATGGGCCGAGTACAAAAGGTCGGGAACGCTGGCGGGCGAGCCACTGGCGAAGGGGCTGGTCGAGAGCGCGAAGCTCGAGCCACCGGTCTTTTCGCCGGCCACCAAGGCCGAGTCGGGGCACGACGAGAACGTCACCTTCCAGCGCGTGACCGAAGCCCTCGGCTCCGGTCTCGCCAACGGCCTCAGGCAGGCCAGCCTCGCGCTGTACGAAGGCGGTCGCGACTTCGCCGCCAGCCGGGGCATCATCATCGCCGACACCAAATTCGAATTCGGCACCGCGCCGGACGGAACGCTCCTCGTGATCGACGAGGTGCTCACCCCCGATTCGTCACGCTTCTGGCCCGCCGATCGCTACACCCCCGGAACGAGCCAGCCGAGCTTCGACAAACAACCGCTACGCGACTACCTCGCGGGTCTGAAGGACCAGGGCAAGTGGGATGGCAACGAACCCCCACCGCCGCTGCCCCCGGTAGTCATCGCCGCGACCAGTGCCCGCTACCGCGAGGCGTACCGGCTGATCACGGGACAGGCCCTGGAGGTCGTGGCGTGAGGATGGCCCCCGAGGGCTGGCCGTTCATCGCCGCCGGGTGGGGGCTCGTGGCCCTCGTCGCGGTGGCGGCCCTACGGTCGAGCGCCTGGTGGTGGGGACTTGAGGTACTCCTCGTGCCGCTCGCCGTCTGGCTACTCGTATTCTTCCGCAATCCCGAACGCACGGGCCCCCGCGGCGACCGCGTGGTCCTCGCGCCGGCGGACGGACGCATCGTGAGCGTGGTGGAGACCGATGAGCCGGCGTTCCTCCACGGCCGCGCGCTCCGGGTGTCGACCTTCATGAGCGTGTTCGACGTGCACGTGAACCGCTACCCGATATCGGGCACGGTCGCCTACCGGCATTACAACGCCGGGCAGTTCCTGCACGCTGCCGCCGACAAGGCGAGCCTCGACAACGAGCAATCGTCCATCGGGCTCGAAGGGCCGCATGGCGCGGTACTGGTACGGCAGATCGCGGGATTGATCGCCCGGCGCATCGTGACCGACGCGAAGGTCGGCGATCGCGCGACGCAGGGAGCCCGCCTCGGCATGATCCGCTTCGGGTCGCGCGTCGACGTCTATCTGCCCCTCGCCGCCCACGCCACCCCGCGGGTGAGAGTCGGCGACCGCGTAGCGGCGGGCGCGACCGTTTTGGCGGAGTATCCCCAATGACGACGCCGGGCGTGGGGACCGGGAGCGGACGGCGCGGCGTAAAGCGAGTGGTCATCATCGTGCCCAGCCTCTTCACGCTCTTCAATCTGTTCTTCGGTATGTGGTCGATGACCCTGGCCTCGCGCGGGGAGCTGTACCGCGCGAGCTGGTTTCTCGTCTTCGCCGGGATTCTCGACACCCTGGACGGCCGCATCGCCCGCCTCTCCAACACCGGCACGCGCTTCGGCGCCGAGCTCGACAGCCTCGTGGATATCGTGAGCTTCGGCGTCGCGCCGGCCTATCTGATGTACGAGCTGCATTTCGCGACCGCGGGCGCCGCTGCCTGGATCTTCTGCTACTTCTATGTCATGGGGGCCGCGATCCGCCTGGCGCGCTTCAACATCACCCAGGCCGGACGTGCCAAGAAATACTTCGTCGGGTTGCCCTCACCGGCCGCCGGCATGACGCTCGCGACGTATTACCCGTTCACCCAGACGGATCTCTATGCCCAGCTGCGCAGCCTCCCCTGGCCGCTGCTGCTCAACTTCCTGATGATCAGCTGCACCATCCTGATGGTCAGCAACGTGCGCTACGCCACGCTGCCCCGCGCCAGCGTGCGCACGCCGCGCGGGCTCTTGGGCCTCCTGATCGTTTTGCTTATCCTCTTCTTCGGGATCACGCAGCACGATGTGTTCTTCTTCCCGCTGGGGATCGCGTACATGACCTACGGCGTAGCCCGTGCCGCCCTGCTGGGGTTCTTCGCCGGCGACGACGATGCCGGCGAGACCGACATCGCCGGACCGATCGTGATCTCGGATTCCCGAGGCGATACCGAGGAGGGCGAGGAGCTCGGTCCTCGCTCGCGCGGCATGTCGCCGCGAGGGCGTACCTGATGCCGGCGTTCCGTGTCGAGGTTCGGGTGATGCCGCGGGCCACGCTGCTCGATCCGCAGGGCCAGGCGGTCCAGCACGCGCTGCACGCCCTCGGGTTCGGCGAGGTGGGCGCGGTCCGCGCGGGCAAACACCTCGTGCTCCAGCTCGAAGCCCCGAGCGGCGACGCCGCCGCCGCGCGCGTTCGTGCGATGTGCGACCGTCTGCTCGCCAACCCCGTGACCGAGGATTACCACGTGCTGGTGGAGGCCGCCTGATGCGTCGCGTCGCCGTGGTCGTCTTTCCCGGATCGAACTGTGACGCCGACACTCTCGACGCCGCGATCGCCGCGGGCTCCGACGCCTATTACCTCTGGCATCGCGAGACCAGCCTGCGCGGCGCCGATGTGGTGATCCTCCCCGGCGGCTTCAGCTATGGCGACTATCTCCGCTCCGGAGCGATCGCCCGTTTTTCGCCGATCATGCAGGCGGTGGCCGCGCACGCGCGCGACGGCGGTACCGTGGTCGGCATCTGCAACGGTTTCCAGATTCTCTGCGAAGCGGGCCTGCTTCCGGGCGCGCTGATGCGCAACGCCGGGCAGCGCTTCCTCTCGCGTCCGGTACGCGTCCGAATCGAGACGACGGATACCCCCTGCACCACGCTGTACGAGGTCGGTGAAGAGATCATCGTGCCGGTGGCGCACGGCGACGGCCGCTATGTCGCCGACGACCGCACCCTCCGTGAGCTGGAAGCCGAGGGCCGCGTCGTCTGGCGCTATGTCGGGGAGAATCCCAACGGATCGGCGCGCGACATTGCGGGTGTGTGCAGCGCCAGTCGTACGGTAGTGGGTCTGATGCCGCATCCCGAGCGCCGGAACTCGGCCGCCCTTGGCGGGTCGGACGGTGCTCGAGTCTTCCTTTCCCTGGAGGCTGGTCATGCGACGCAGCATACTGGTGGTGTGCGCGCTGCTGGCGGGCACCACGCTGGGCTGTGACAGGATCAAGCTGGCGATCGACAAGATAAAGAACCGCAACAAGCCGCCGGCTACAGCCGCGCAGGATACGACGAAGCGGGCCGCGCCCGCCGCTCCTGCTGCAGCGGGGCCTGCGGCGAAAACGACTCCGGGCGCCGGTAAGCCGGCGCCTGCGACCGGGGCCAAGGCGACGGCGCCCACGCCCGCTCCCGCCACGGCCGCGAGGCCGACGCCACCGCCGCCGACGCGCCCCGCCCCCGAACCGGTCCCATCGCGCCCCATTGTCGCGGATGAGCCTTACAACTCGCCCGACACCGGCACGATCGCGCCGGGGATGAGCGCGAAGGACGTCGAGGCGCTGTGGGGGCCGGCGGCCGCGGTGCGGCGCGCCGGGGAGTTCACCTATCTCCTCTATCCCAACGGCTGCGAGCACACCTGTGGGACCGCGGACCTGGTCATTCTCCAGAACGACAAAGTGACGGACGCCGTGCTACGGTGGAAGGGACACGGCTACAGCGGGCAGTCGTCTTCCCCGCGAGCGCTCCCTCCCGGCCGCAGCCAGGTGACGCCGTGAGCGAAAAGACTCGGAACGAGGACGAATACTTCGCGCGACGCGACGCCGAATTGTTACGACAGCAGCGCGCGGCACTGCAGCGCGAAGCCGCCGAGGCCGAGCGCAAGTCACATTTCATGAAGTGCCCGAAATGCGGCTACGATCTGATCACCGGTGACTGGGAGGGTGTGCAGATCGACCAGTGCACGCACTGCCACGGCATCTGGTTCGACGCGGGCGAGGCCGAAGCCGTTCTCAAGCACCCATTTCCCAACGTGATCGCGCGCGTCTTCCGGGCGGTGATGAAAGGAGTGTCCGGCGCCCGGGCATCCGGCACGTGAGGCGGACGTCGGCGCCCCTGCCCGGCGATCCGCCGATCACCCGGGAGCTGGTCCGCGACCACAACCTCACCGAAGCCGAATACGCGCGCATCGAGGAGATGTTGGGTCGCGCGCCGACCTTCGCGGAGCTGGGCATCTTCTCCGCACTGTGGAGCGAGCACTGCTCCTACAAGCACTCCAGGACGGTCCTGAAGACGTTCCCCATCACCGGACCCCAGGTCGTCCAGGGACCCGGTGAGAACGCCGGTGTGCTCCGCCTGCCCGAAGGCTGGGCGGTCGCGTTCAAGATCGAGTCGCACAACCATCCGTCCGCGGTCGAGCCCTACCAGGGCGCCGCCACGGGTGCCGGCGGCATCCTGCGGGACGTCTTTACCATGGGCGCCCGGCCGGTGGCGCTGCTCAACAGCCTCCGCTTCGGGCCCCTGAGCGATGCCCGCAATCGCTACCTCTTTGCCGGCGTCGTGCGCGGCATCGGCGATTACGGCAATTGCGTCGGAGTGCCTACCCTCGGCGGCGAGGTCGACTTTCTCCCCGGCTACTCAGGTAACCCGCTCGTCAACGCCATGTGCGTCGGGATCCTCCGCGAGTCGGAGCTGATCACCGCCGCGGCGCACGGCGTCGGGAACGTGCTGCTCGCCGTCGGGTCGAGCACAGGACGGGACGGCATCCACGGCGCGTCGTTCGCCTCGGAGGAGCTGTCGCACGAGAGCGAGAAGCGCCGCCCGCAGGTCCAGGTCGGCGACCCCTTCACGGAGAAACTGCTGCTCGAAGCGAGCCTCGAGCTGATCGCGTCGGGGCACATCGTGGCGATCCAGGACATGGGCGCCGCCGGCCTGACATCGTCCTCGGCCGAGATGGCGGCGCGGGGCGGCGTCGGAGTGGAGATCGACCTCGCGCGCGTTCCAGTTCGCGAGCCGGGAATGACCCCCTACGAGATCCTGCTCTCGGAATCGCAGGAGCGAATGCTCGTCGTTGCGAAACACGACCGCGTCGCCCAGGTCCAGGACATCGCGGCGAAATGGGAGCTCTCCGCCACGCCGATCGGCCGCGTGACGGACGACGGGATATACCGCTGCACCTGGGGCAATCAGGTAGTCGTGGAGATCCCCGGACAACGGCTGGTGGAGGACTGCCCGGTCTACACGCCGGAGGCCGCAGAGGATGCCGCGATCGTCCAGCTGCGGGCCCAACACCCCGCATCCATCACCCCTCGCCTTTCACCTGGCGACGTTCTGCTGCGCCTGCTCGACCACCCTCCGATTGCCTCCAAACGCTGGGTGTTCGAGCAGTACGATTCGACGGTACAAGCCTCGACGGTCCTTCCCCCCGGAGGCGACGCCGGAGTAGTGCGCGTGCGCCATACGAACTTCGGCATCGCCGTCACCACCGCGTGCAACGCCCGCTACGTGCGGCTGCGGCCGTACGAAGGGGGAAAGGCCGCCGTCGCGGAAGCCGCGCGCAACGTGGCTTGCACGGGAGCACGGCCCCTCGGCATCACCGACTGCCTCAATTTCGGCAGCCCTGAGCGGCCCGCCGTGTACTTTCAGTTTCGGGAAGCCTGCCGGGGAATCGCCGACGCCTGTCGGGCCTTCGAGACGCCGGTGACGGGGGGCAATGTCTCGTTCTATAACGAGAGTCCCACAGGAGCCGTCGATCCGACCCCGGTCGTCGGAATGGTGGGCCTGCTGGACCGCGTCGACCACGCCGTGCCCAGTCACGCGCGTGTCCCGGGCGACCGCATCATCATCTTGGGGGGCACCGGCGCGGAGCTGGGCGGCTCCGTCTACTGGGAGGCGGTGCTCGGCTGTTCGGGCGGCGAGCCTCCGGCGGTCGACCTCGCCGCCGAGCGACGCCTCATCGATCTGTTGGTGGATGGTGCCCGCCAGGGGCTGTTCCGTTCGGCACACGATTGTTCCGACGGTGGACTGGGCGTTGCCCTCGCGGAAATCGCGATGGGCGGCCCGTATCAGGAGGCCGGCTTCGGACTCGAGGTCGATCTCACCGCATATGCCACGGGTCTCGACGGATACGATCTTCTGTTCAGCGAATCACACGGCCGAGCGGTGGTGACATGCGCTCCGGATCAGGCGGCGGAGGTGGAGCGGCTCGCCGGCAGAAACGGCGTGCCCGTGCTCAACGCCGGTGTCGTGCAGGCGCTGAATGGAACGGTCGAGCTGCGATTGCGCGACGGTGCGATCTCGCAAGCCGTCGCCCGGCTGCGCGAGGTATATTTCACGGCGATTCCCAAACGAATGGGTGACTAGACCAGTCCATGTGCGGTATCATCGGCGTTTCCGGCGTTCCCGACGCGGCCCGTCTCGCCTACCTCGGCCTCTATAGCCTGCAGCACCGCGGACAGGAGTCGTCCGGGGTGGTGGCGGTGGATGGAGAGGGAGTGGCTCGCTCGCACCGCGGGATGGGACTCGTGTCCGACGTCTTCACCGAGTCGGTGCTCGCGGGCCTCCCGGGGGACACCGCGATCGGGCATACCCGCTACTCCACCGCCGGCAGCTCGGTGCTCGCCAACGCCCAGCCGATCCTCGCCCGCTATCGCGAGGGCCCGCTCGCCCTCGGCCACAACGGCAACCTCATCAACGCTCAGCAGCTGCGGACCGACCTGGTCGACAAGGGCTCGATCTTCCAGACGTCGTCCGACAGCGAAGTGCTGGTGCACTTGATCGCCCGCTCCGAAGCGCGGGAGCCCGAGGACCAGCTCCTCGACGCACTGGAGCGGGTGGACGGGGCCTACTCGCTCGTGGTGATGATCGGGCGAACGCTGTACGCCATCGTCGACGCCCGCGGCTTCCGGCCGCTCTGGCTCGGTCGGCTTGGGTCGGGACACGTCGTCGCCTCGGAGACGTGCGCCTTCGACCTCATCGGCGCGACGCCGGTGCGGGAGCTCGAGCCGGGCGAGTTCCTGCGGATTCACAACGGCGAGGTCGACCGCCTCCCCTCGCTCCCCGCCAAGCCGCACCGTCGCTGCATCTTCGAGCTGGTCTACTTCTCGCGCCCCGACAGCACGATCTTCGGCCGCTCGGTCGACCGGGTGCGCCGCGCCCTGGGCCACGAGCTGGCGCGGGAGCACCCCGCTCCCGGAGCGGACTGCGTCTTCTCGGTCCCCGACTCCTCCAACGCCATGGCGCTCGGCTTCGCCGAGGAGACCGGCCTCAAGCTCGAGTACGGGTTGATCCGCAATCACTACGTCGGCCGCACGTTCATCAATCCGACCCAGGATGGCCGCAACGCCAAGGTCAAGATCAAGTTCAACCCGGTGCGCGAAGTACTGGAGGGAAAACGGGTTGTCGTGGTGGACGACTCGCTCGTGCGAGGCACCACCAGCAAGGGCCTGGTGCAGATGATCCGCGCGGCCGGGGCACGGGAAGTGCATTTCCGCGTCGCGTCCCCTCCCATCACGGGCCCATGCTATTACGGCATCGATACGCCGACCAAGTCCGAGCTGATCGCGTCGAGCCATTCCATCGAGGAGATTCGCCGGCATCTGGGCGTCGAGACGCTGGGATACCTGTCGCTCGCCGGGATGTTGCGCGCCGCCGGCGGGGACGCGTCGGAATTCTGCCACGCCTGCTTCTCCGGCCAGTATCCGACGCCGGTACCCGAGGAGACGGCGACGCAGCGCCACGCCGCTCCGCTCGTGCCCGTCACCGCCTGACCTCAGGCTCGCTGCGCTAGCGCCATGCCGTCCGTCGAGCGGTTCGTCTACTTCTTCGAGCAGGGCCGTGCCGACGGCACCGCCGCGATGCGGGACATTCTCGGCGGCAAGGGTGCGGGCCTCGCGGAGATGGCGAACCTCGGCCTGCCGGTGCCGCCCGGGTTCACCATCTCCGCCAAACTCTGTCTCCGCTACCTCGCCGACGGCACCTTCCCCGACGCGCTGCGCGAAGAGGTCAGCCGCCACCTCAAGCGACTCGAGCAGGCGACCGAGAAGAAATTCGGCGATCCGGCCCGCCCGCTCCTCGTGTCGGTCCGCTCCGGCGCCGCTGTCTCGATGCCCGGGATGATGGAAACGATCCTCAACCTCGGGCTCAACGACGTGACGGTGCAAGGATTGATCGCCGGCTCGGGGAACCCGCGCTTCGCCTACGATTCCTATCGCCGCTTTGTCATGATGTATGGCGACGTCGTCTTCGACCTCGGCAAGGAGCCGTTCGACGAGGTGTTGGAGGAGATGAAGCGGCGCCGCAAGGTGACGCGAGATATCGATCTCCCGGCGGACGATCTGCAGGCGCTGGTCCGCGAATACAAGGCGATCGTGCAGTCGCGCCGCGGCGTCCCGTTCCCCGATGACCCCAAGGCCCAGCTCTGGGGCGCGATCGAGGCCGTGTTCAAGAGCTGGCGCACGCGTCGCGCCATCGATTATCGCCGCGTTCATGGGATTCCCGATGAGCTCGGCACCGCCGTCAACATCGTCGCCATGGTCTATGGCAACATGGGCGAGGATTGCGGCACGGGCGTCGCCTTCACCCGCGATTGCCGCACCGGCGAGGCGGTTCTCAACGGCGACTTCCTGACCAATGCGCAGGGCGAGGACGTCGTGTCCGGCGCCCGCACGCCGCTCCCGCTCGGCAAGCTCAACCGTGGAAGGACGGCGAAGATCTACAAAGAGCTCGAAACAGTCGCCGACAAGCTGGAAAGCCACTTCAAGGACGTGCAGGACATCGAATTCACGTTCGAGCACGGCCGGCTCTACATGCTGCAGACCCGCCGGGCGCAACGCACCGGGCTCGCTGCGGTGCGCGTCGCCGTCGAGATGGTGCGAGAGGGGATGATCACGAAGGAGGAGGCCGTCCAGCGCGTCCCGCCGCAGGACCTCGACCAGGTATTCCACCCGATGGTCGATCCCGGCGCGAAGGAGGCGGTCGTCGCCAAGGGACTCCCCGCCTCACCCGGGGCGGCGATCGGCGAAGCGGTGTTCGACGCCGACCAGGCAGAAGCGCTGGCCAAGAAGGGGCACAAGGTGATCCTCATCCGGCCGGAAACGAGCCCCGAGGACTTTCACGGCATCGTCGCGGCGCAGGCCGTCCTCACTTCGCGAGGCGGCATGACCAGCCACGCCGCGATCGTGGCGCGCGGCATGGGCAAGACGTGCGTCGTCGGCGCCAAGGATATCGACGTCGAGCCCGCGGCCGGCCGGTTCCGGGCGAACGGCCGGGTCATCAAGCAGGGACAGCTGCTCACCGTGGACGGGACGACGGGCCGGGTGCTGCTCGGCGCCGCGAAGCTGGTGCAGCCCGAGGTGGGCGAGCACTACGACACGCTGATGAAGTGGGCCGATGAGCGCCGCCGGCTCCGGGTCCGGACCAATGCCGACACTCCCCAGGACGCCAAACGAGCGCGTGAGTTCGGCGCCGAGGGGATCGGTCTGTGCCGCACGGAACACATGTTCTTCGAGGGTGACCGCATCACGGCGATGCGCGAGATGATTGTCGCCCCCGACGAGGCCGGCCGACGCCGCGCCCTCGCGAAGCTCCTGCCGATGCAGCGTGGGGACTTCGAGGGAATCTTCGAGGCGATGACCGGCTACCCCGTTACAATCCGGCTGCTCGATCCGCCGTTGCACGAGTTTCTGCCGCACACGAAGGACGAGCTGGCGGCGCTCGCCAAGGCGATGCATCTCCCCCTCCCCCGTCTCAAAGCGCTCGTCGAGAGTCTCGTGGAGGCGAACCCGATGCTCGGGCATCGCGGCTGCCGGCTCGGGATCACCTACCCCGAGATCACGGAGATGCAGGCCCGCGCCATCTTCGAGGCCGCGGCTCGCGTCGTGGCCCGCGGCAAGAAGGTCGTCGTTGAGGTCATGATTCCACTCGTCGCCGTCGCCGAGGAGCTGCGCCGCCAGACGGCGATCGTGCGCCGCGTGGCACAGGAGGTGTTCCACGAGGTCGGCCATGCCGTGCCCTACCTGGTGGGCACGATGATCGAGCTGCCGCGGGCCGCATTGACCGCCGACGAGATCGCCAAGGAAGCCGAGTTCTTCTCGTTCGGCACCAACGATCTCACGCAGACGACGTTCGGGTTGTCGCGCGACGACGCCGGACGGTTCCTGCCCTTCTACGTCGAGTCCGGGATCCTGAAAGACGACCCATTCCAGGTCCTCGATCAGGACGGGGTCGGGCGGCTCGTCGAGGTGGGGGTGAAGCTCGGGCGGGGGACCCGACCGGAACTGAAGGTCGGGATCTGCGGCGAGCACGGCGGCGAGCCGTCATCGGTAAAATTCTGTCACCACGCGGGACTCAACTACGTCTCGTGCTCGCCGTTCCGCGTACCGATCGCCCGCCTCGCCGCGGCCCAGGCAGCCCTCGAGGAGGCGGGCGTAATCAATCGAACGAAGGCGACCGTCTAGCCGCTCACCCCGACCGGCTCGCCATCGCCGAACCCAGACCGGCGAACATCAGGCCGATGAGCATGGCGATGATCGCGACGGCGTAGGCGGAGCCCTTGGACGTCCGCTGCGTGACCTGAATCCCGATCGCCGTCAGGATCATGCCCCAGATCGTAAATGGATTGAGAGCCGCCAGCAGGCCCCCCAAAAACCCACTCACGTTCGGCGCGAGCAGGTTGAGCCCGAGCGGTGGCTGCAGATCCATCGGCGTCGCCACCGATTCCACCCCCTTCATCTTCAGAACCACCAACGTGGCCGCCTGGAGCAGGATAGACGGGAGCGCGGTGTACGTGGCGACGCTGAGCAGCGTGCGGAACTTGGCGTCCCCTCCGGCCAGCAGCGTGACCAGCAGCCAGAGAATCCCCGCCACGATCACGAGCAACAACAGGACGAACAGCGGCGTGGCGAAGACGGACACACGGGTGAAGCTCTCGATTTGAGCCGGAGCGGACGGATTTTGCGCGGCGGCCTTGGCCATCTGACCCGCCATCGATGCGAGCCGGAAGGGAAGAAGAAAGTAGCCCAGCACCGTGGCGACGATCCCGAGAGCGAGAGCCGGAATGAACCAGGCCGGCTTCTCCCGAATTCGCCCGAATACCTCGGCCGGCGAGAACAGCACCCGGAACAGATCCAGTACCGCACCCATCGCGCCTCCGAATAGGGGAAAGGGCACGCCAACCGGGGCCCAATATACCTCCCGCATCCGACCCGGCGTGTCACGTCTACGTCCAGCGCGCACATGAGGTTTCGACGCCACACTTGACCCTTCGCACGGGGCTGGGGTAGTGTAGCGATAAGCCCCCAGACTTGGCGGTTGCATGATCGGCCTTCTCGCGCTCGCCCTCGTCGTTCAGGCGCCCACCCCGGTACAGCCGGCCACGCCTCCCGCGAGGCTCGGCGTGCGCGCCTGGCTCCGCGACACCGTGCTACCGGTCGGCGCACCGGCCCGCGTCTACGTGCAACTGGACGACAGCGGATACATCGCGCTGCTCCATGTCGAGCCATCCGGTCGCATCCGCGTGCTCTACCCCGCGCATCCGGGCGATCCCGACTACGTCCCTGGCCGCGCGACCTTCGTCGTCGAGGGGATCAGCGACAGCACGACGTTCCGCGTGACGGGCCCGGGGACCGGGACGATTCTCGCGATGCGGTCCTGGACGCCGCTGCACTTCGAGGGGCTGGCCGAGGGCAACAGGTGGGACTACGCGAACGCCTTGCTGCTGCAACCCACCGCCGGCAATCCGTTCGCGGCGTTGCTGGACATCGCCGACCGGATGGCGAACGGTGAGGCCTACACCTACGACCTGACGGGATACCGCACGCCCGGGGCGCTGGCGGCACGGCGGACGACCACCGACTCGGTCTGTGGCAATTGTTTCACCGTACATCACCAGCACGCCGATCCCGCCGCGTCCGACCAGGGCGCGGCGGCGATCGCCATCGATCACAGTATGGCAGCATCCGGCAACGGCTCCGTTGTCGACTGCTCCTACACGACGCTGACGAGCTCGTTCTGCGGTGTCGACAACAGCGTGACGACCTATCAGGAGTCGACGACCGTCGCCGCGGCCCCCGAGGCCGCGCCGACGTATGTCTATCCCTACAGTTCGGATGGTTACTTTCCCTTCTTTTTCTTCCCGCATCATCGGCGGGAGCGGCCTCCCCCTCTCCCGCCACCCGCAATCGCCTTGAATCTCCGGGCGGCACCGCGCTCGGTCGCTCCACCGCCACCCCGCCGCATACCGCGGATCGTGGTGACGCAGCCGACGGCACCGAGCCATCCGCCGATCGTGTCCGGGCCGTCGGTCGTTCCCGACAATGCGGCCCCGGCCAGGACCGAAGCACCGCCAGGCAGGCGCTTTGCCGTTGCCCGGCCCGCCGACATGAGTGGGCGCCTTACCGCCACACCTCCACCTGGCGGGTGGACTGCCAGCGCCGGGAGGCCCACGCCCATGATCCCAGCTCCCGTTGCGGTCGCGCGGGTACCGGGCACCGTGGCCGCTGCGGCGCCGTCGCGCGCCCTGGTGCCGTCCCACGCCGCGGTAGTGCGAGCGCGAGGACATTGAACTCGAGGCTGTGAAGGTTGTGGAGGTTGGTGAAGGATCGTGTGCGAATGGAGGCGCGGGGAATCGAACCCCGGTCCGAGCTAGGCTCCGAGACCGCTACTACGTGCGTAGGCGGGGCTTATTGGTCTCGCCACCCGAGCGCTCCGCCGGCCCAGATGGCAACGAGCCCTTCTTCAGCTCTCATGCGATTCGTTCAGGCACCGAATCACACCAGCCCGAATTTGCGATACGTGAGCGCCGCCTCAGGCGGGCTGCCACTCACGCAGGTGCGTGAAGCCGAAGCTTACGCAGCCAGTGCCAGGTTTGAATTGGCAGTTGTGCAGTTGCCAGTTGTTTTACCAGGTGACTGACGACCTGGGCACGCAGCGACCTCCTCACCAAACCCGTCGAAACCTGTCGCCCCCGTAGCCGCGAACGTAGCGGACCGGCGTGGCGATTTCAAGCGTCCCCCTCGCGCTCGAGCTCCTGCCGGGCGGCGTTGAGCGCTTTGCGCTCCTGCGGCGGAACCGTGGGGAACGCCAAGTCGAGCTTCTCGAGCGCCGCGATAATCGCCTCCACCACGACGAGCCGCGTGAACCACTTGTGGTCCGCCGGAACGACGTACCATGGCGCCTCGGGCGTCGCCGTATGGCCGATCATTTTCTCGTACGCCGCCATATAGGCGTCCCAGTGCTGGCGCTCGCCCACGTCGGTGGCGGAGAACTTCCAGTTCTTGACCTGCCTGTCGAGCCGCTCGAGAAAGCGGCGCCGCTGCTCCGCGCGCGAGACGTTCAGAAAGAACTTCAGGATGAGTGTGCCGTTGCGCGCCAGGTGACGCTCGAGGGCGACGATGTCCTCGAACCGCTCCTTCCAGATGTCCTTGGTGACCAGGTTGTCTGGCAGCTTCTCCCGTGCCAGGAACTCGGGGTGGACCCGGACAACGAGCACCTCTTCATAGTAAGACCGGTTGAAGATGCCGATGCGGCCCCGCTCCGGCAGGCACCGGGCCGCGCGCCACATGAAGTCATGGTCGAGATCTTCGTTCGACGGCGCCTTGAAGGAGTAGACCTGGCACCCCTGCGGGTTCACCCCGGACATGACGTGCTTGATCGTGCTGTCCTTCCCCGCGGCATCGAGCGCCTGAAAGACGAGCAACACCGCCCAGCGGTCCTGCGCGTAGAGCTTTTCCTGTAGCGCGGACAGTCGCTGGACGCCGCGAGCGACCGTGTCGACGACCTCGTCCTTGGACTTGTGCCCGAGCGTTTCAGCGGGATCGAAGCGGGAGAGACGGAATTTCGCACCGTCCTTCACGCAGAAGGCCTTGGCGACGTCCGTGTGCTTCATCGGCTTGGTCAGGGGGCGTAGGGGATCGCCTGAGCGACCCGGTTACGCCCCTCCTGCTTCGCCCGGTACAGCGCGGCGTCGGCGGTGCCCCGCAGGTTGTTGACGTCGCCCACACTCTCAGGGTAGGCGGCGACGCCGCAGGAAACCGTGAGAGGATAGCGTGAGCCGTTCCAATGCCAGGATTCGGTCTCGACGGCGCGCCGGATACGCTCGGCGACCTCCATCCCTTCCGAAAGCGGCGTCCCCGGAAGCCAGACGGCGAATTCCTCCCCGCCGATCCGGGCGACCAGGTCGCGATCGCGGATTTGTTTCGACAGTACACTGGCGAAATGGCGGAGCGCGGCATCCCCCGCGGCATGGCCGAGGCCGTCGTTCAGCGCCTTGAAGCGATCGAGATCGGCGTAGACGAGGGTGACCGACTCCGTGGGCCCCCGGTCACCGCGCTCCTGCTGCTTCCCCCGGAACGCCTCGATCTGCCGCTCGAATTCGCGCCGATTGCGGAGTCCCGTCAGCGGATCGACCACGGCCCGCTGTTCGGCTTCGTGAACGGCGCGCGCCGCGGCAAGCCGCGGGCCCAGCTCCGCCACGAGCTGGCCGACCTGGTCGGCGAGAGGCGATTCGGGGAGAATGGCGGGGCCGAGCAGGACCAGCGCCCCGATCGCGAAGTGCCCGTCCATCAACGGGTACGCCTGACCGGCCCGCTCCTGGCGCCGGCGCTCGGGAACGCCGGGGCCGAAGATGTCCTCGTTCGCCTGCGTGACGACGGGCAAACCGGTCTGCATCGCCCGGATCGCCGGGGCTTCGGGAGACAGGGTCAGCCCGGCGAGCCGACGATCGGCGGCAGTGGAGACGGCGAGGACATGAGCGGCCTGCGTCGTGGGGTCGAGAATGACGACGGCCGTACCCCGCTGCGCCAGCTGCTGGGCGAGCTCGGCGCCCGCCTTGGCGACTCCCTCGAGCGTCTGGGCCCCGGCCGCGATCATCGCCAGCTGCCGGGCGACGAGCTGGAACTGTCCTTCGGGAACTTCGAGCTCGGCCAGGCGCATCGCCGCCACGATGCGCCGCAGCTCCTCCGTCACCGCCTGGGCGATCTCCGGATCGGCATCGCGCTCGGAGAGGAGCAACCCCGCTCCGTACGGGAAATCACCCACGGCGACATAGGTCCCTTCGTCCTCCCGCGCCACGTGCGTACGGCCATCCCTGCACGCCAGTTGCACGATGGCGCCGCCGCGCTCCCGCACCGGAGCTGACGGTTTGGGATCGCCAAAGGCTTCGACTTCCTCTTCGTCGATCCCGACCGCCCATGCCGCGATAGCATCGTGCGCCCGTCGCAGCAGATCGAGGGTGTGCGCGAGGTCCGATGGCGTGACCGGCACCTGCTCGTGCAGCCACGTGCGCAGCACGCGTGCAATGCGAATGCCGTACGCGACCGAGAAGCCGCCGGCGCTTCCGAGCACCCCCAACCAGCCGCCGCGCCAGATCGCCACCACGCAGCACACCAGTCCCGCCGCGCGAAGCCCGCGCGCCAGCCACTCCCCCCCGGTGCGCTTCACAGGTGATTGATGCGACTGGCCGCGGCGGCCGCACCGAAGCCGTTATCGATGTTCACGACGGTCACGCCGGCGGCGCACGAATTGAGCATGCCCAGGAGCGCCGCGAGTCCCCCGAATGACGCGCCGTATCCCACGCTCGTCGGTACCGCGACGACCGGCACGCGAACGAGACCACCCACCACGCTCGGCAGCGCTCCCTCCATCCCGGCGACGACGATCACGACGGCCGCGCTGCGCAGCACGCTCGTCTGACTGAGCACGCGATGAATCCCCGCCACGCCCACGTCCGTCAGGCGGTCGACGCGGTTACCAAACGCCCGCGCCGTGACCGCCGCTTCCTCGGCCACCGGGAGGTCAGCCGTCCCCGCCGTCACGACGAGCACCGTTCCCCTCCCGCTGGGCGGCGGTTCGGGCTCCTGCGGCAGGTAGACCGTCCGGCCGAGCTCGTTCACCAGAGCGCGGGGAAACCGCTCGGAGAGCGCGCGCCGATGCCCCGCTTCCGTTCGCGTGACCAGAAACATGCCGCTCGCGGCGGCCAGGTGCTCGGCGATGGCGACCACCTGCTCCGGCGTCTTCCCCTGCGCAAAAATCACCTCCTGATGGCCCTGAGTGAGCGGCCGGAGGTGATCGATCGTGGCGAAGGAAAGCTCCTCGGGAGGAGGCCCGAGATCGCCGCTGGTCATGCGGCCGCTGACGCGAGCGGTGGAGCCGCTGCTGCGTGCTCGAAGAGGTAGGCGGTGAAGATCGTTTCGGCCTCCCGCATCGACTCGATGGCGAACAACCGCTGCCGCAATTCGGCGGATCCCGGCAGGCCACGGGTGTACCAGCCAAAGTGCTTGCGGAACTCGAGTGCCGTTTTGCGGGTGTCCCCCTGGAGCCGCAGCGCCAGCCGGGCGTGCTCCAGGGCCACGGCAAAGCGCTCCTCCGCCGTCGGCCCGGGACGCAGCGGGCGGCCGTCGAGCAGATCCCGCGCCTGTTGAAAGATCCACGGGTTGCCGAAGGAGCCGCGCGCGATCATCACTCCGGCGCAGCCCGTCTCGCGATGCATCGCCAGCACGTCCTCAGGGGTGCGGATGTCGCCGTTGCCGATCACCGGGATCGTCAACGCCTCAACGACCCGGGCGATCTCGTCCCAGTCGGCAGCCCCGGTGTACATCTGGGTCCGCGTTCGGGGATGCAGCGCGAGCGCCTCCGCGCCCGCGTCCTCGCAAAGACGGGCGATCGTCACCGGGTCGCGCTGCGCTTCGTCCCAGCCGCTGCGAATCTTCACAGTGACCGGAAGATGCGTGGCGCCCCGCACCGCCTCGATGATCGCTCCCACGAGCGACATGTCCTTGAGGCATCCCGACCCGCCGTTGTTGCGGACCACCTTCTTGACGGGGCAGCCGAAGTTGATGTCGAGGTAATCGGGTTCGAACAGCTCGGTGACGAGCCCCGCCGCCCGGGCCATGGTCTGCGGATCGGCACCGTACAGCTGGATGCCGATCGGGCGTTCGCACGCCTCGAACCGCATTTCGCCGAGCACGCGCTGGATGCCGAGTGACACGCCCACCGACGAGATGAACTCCGACACCACGACGTCCGCGCCGAAGCTCCTCGCGATCTGCCGGAACGGAGGCTCGCTTACGCCCGCCATGGGGGCGAGAAAGAGGGGCACGTCGTGCGCGACGGGAAACGGGAACTTCATGCGCACCAACGTAATAGCGCGTTGCGCCTTGAGCAACTCGTCATTACGTTAAGCGCCGCACCTTCGCTTACGGATGGCCACTTGCACCTGCGCGAGTTCTTCTCCGAAGACGCGATCGACCTGAATCTGAAGAGTGACTCCAAGGACGCCGTGCTCAAAGAGCTGGTGGGACTGTTGCGGCTCGACGAGAAGGCCGACGGGATGCTCTACAAGATGCTGAAGCGGCGCGAGACCCTGGGCTCCACCGGCATCGGCCAGAACATCGCGATCCCGCACTGCCGGTCCCTCGTGGTGAACCGCCTGCGGGTGGCCTTCGGGCGGAAGCTCGACGGGATCGATTTCAAGGCGATCGACGACAAGCCGGTCCACTACTTCTTTTTGATCGTGGCCCCCCCGCTCGAGGTCTCGAACCAATACCTGCCGGTCCTGGGAAAGATCGCCCAGTTCGCCAAGGAGCCGGATGTTCCCGAGCACCTGCGCCAGCTTACGCAACCCGGCGAATTTCTGAAGCTGCTCGAAGAAAAGAATATCTAGCGACAGGCGGGCTCGCCCTCGTTGCTCGCGGGGGCCAGCGGGGTGGATCCCATGTAAATGACACAGGTGCGGGCAGTGTTGTTGTTCGCGATCTGCGCCGTGAAGCCGTCTGCCGTGAGCGCGATGGACGGCGTTGTGTTCCCCGTGGTCACCTGATAGACCAGTCCCCCCGAGCCGATGACCGCCGTGTAGCGCAGCGAATCGGTGGAGTACACGATTTCGGCCGTCACGAGATTGCGCAGGTCGGCCTTCATCGCCGCCAGATACGCCCGCTCTTTGGTATCGGCGAAGCGTTCGATCGCGAACGAGGCGAGGAGACCGAGAATGACTGCCACGATGATCAGCTCGAGCAGCGTGAAGCCGTCGCGGTCCAGCCACGGCTTCATTCCCACTCGATCGTCGCGGGCGGCTTGGAGCTGATGTCGTAGGTGACGCGATTCACACCGCGCACTTCATTGATCACGCGGTTCGAAATGCGCGCCAGCACATCGGGAGGGAACGGGAACCAGTCCGCGGTCATCCCGTCCCGGCTCGTGACGGCGCGCAGCGCCACGACGTGCTCGTAGGTCCGTCCATCCCCCATCACGCCGACCGAGCGGATCGGCAGCAGGACGGCGAACGCCTGCCAGATCTGATCGTACAGGCCCGCCTCCTGGATCTCCTCGATGTAGATGGCGTCCACGCGGCGCAGCAGGTCCAGCCGCTGGCCGCTCACCGGTCCGATCACGCGGATCGCGAGCCCCGGACCAGGAAACGGATGCCGGCCGACGATCTCCTCCGGGAGCCCCAACTCCCGGCCCACCTGCCGTACCTCGTCCTTGAACAGCTCTCGCAGTGGCTCGACCAGGGTCCAGGGAAGATTGGGCCGCAAGCCGCCGACGTTGTGGTGCGTCTTGATCGTGACCGAGGGACCGCCAAGTGGCGAGCTCGATTCGATCACATCGGGGTAGAGCGTCCCCTGCACCAGAAATCGAACGTCGCCTTCGACGTGCCGCGCCGCGTCCTCAAACACATCGATGAAGCCGTGACCGATCCTGCGCCGCTTTTCCTCCGGATCCTCGATCCCTGCGAGCTCACCCAGGAACCGCGCGCTGGCATCCACCACGCGCAGATCGATCCCCATGTGCTTGCGGAAGGTCCGCTCCACCTGCTCCCGCTCGTGCAGGCGCAGCAGTCCGTGATCGACGAAAATGCAGGTGAGCCGGTCGCCGATAGCACGGTGGACCAACGCGGCGGCGACCGCGGAGTCCACTCCGCCGGAGAGTCCGCAGATCGCCCGTGCCGCGGAGCCGACCTGTTCCCGGATCCGGTGCACCGTCTGCTCGATGAAGTGCCCCGGCGTCCAGTCCGGCGTGCAATGGCAGATGCCGAAGACGAAGTTGGCGAGGATCTCCCCGCCCCGCACCGAGTGCGCGACCTCGGGATGGAACAGGAGCCCACTGATCGGCGCGGCGGCGTGCTGGAACGCCGCCACCGGTGCGTTGGGACTCGAGGCGATGGTGCGAAACTCCGGCGGCGCTGTGCCGATGCGGTCGCCGTGACTGGCCCACACGGTCGTCGTCGTCCGCGGCTCGAATCCCGCGAACAGTCCCGCTCCCTCGAGCACGGTGATGTCGGCCCGCCCGTACTCCCGCTCCTCCGCCGGAATGACCTTCCCCCCGGAGAGATGAGCGATGAGCATCATGCCGTAGCAGATGCCCAGCACCGGAACCCCGAGGGTCAGGATCGCCGGGTCGGCGGTCGGCGCTCCGGGGTCGAAGACCGAGCTCGGACCGCCGGACAGGATGATGCCCGAGGGCGCGAACTCGCGGATGAAGGCGAGATCGGTGCCCCGGCGCGCGGGATGGATTTCACAGTAGACGTGGGCTTCCCGCACACGCCGCGCGATCAGCTGGGTGAACTGCGATCCGTAATCGAGGATCAGAATCCGATTCATGCGGAGATCCAGCTCCTCGCTTCCGCGACCTCACCGCGGACCAGGTCATCGAGCGACTCACGCGGGCGGGCGATGAAGAACCGGTCCCCCTCGACCATGACTTCGGGTGGCCGCGGCCGCTGGTTGTAGGTCGAGCTCATGACGAAGCCGTACGCTCCCGTGCCGAGCACCGCGAGCAGCTCCCCGGGCTCGACCACCGGCAGGCGCCGGTCGAGCGCCAGGAAGTCCCCCGACTCGCAGATCGGTCCCACCACATTGACGGTGCGTTCGGGGCGGGATCCGTCGTGCAGCGGCACAATGTCGTGGTGGGCATGGTAATGGCTCGGCCGCACGAAGTCCGTCATACCCGCGTCCACGATGACGAATTCCTTTCCCCCCGCGTGCTTACCATACAATACACGCGTCAACAACACGCCCGCGTTGGCCACAAGGTAGCGGCCCGGCTCGCACAGGAGCCGCAAGCCCGCGGCCCGGATCGGCGGGACGACGGCGTCCGCGAAGGCCCTGGGGGTGGGTGCCGGCTCGTCGTGATACCGCACCCCCAGCCCGCCTCCCACATCCAGCGCCTCGAGCGTCCCGATACCGGACGCGCGCACCGCGGCGACCAGCTCGAGCAGCTTGACGGTCCCGCGGTGATACGGCGCGACATCCGTGAGCTGTGAGCCCAGGTGCATCGCGAGATCGCGCAGCTCGAGGTGCTCGTCCTGGGCGATACGGCGGGCGACGTTCACCACTTCATCGTAGGGAATGCCGAACTTCGCCGTCTTCTCGCCGGTTTTCGTGTATGGGTGCGTCTCCGCGGCCACGTCGGGGTTGACGCGGATGCCCACCCGTAGCCGCCCGCCGAACCGTCGCGCCACGGCGCTGACGACGTCCAGCTCGCTCGTCGACTCGATGTTCAGGAATCCGATGCCCGCCGCGACCGCCTCCTCGATCTCGGCCGCCGCCTTCCCCACCCCGGAGAAGACGATCGTACCGGGCCCGAATCCAACGGCGCGGACCCGGCGCAGCTCGCCCAGGGACACGATGTCCGCACCGGCTCCCACCTGCTGGAGCACCCGCAGCACCGCCAGATTGCTGTTGGCTTTCACCGAGTAGCAGATGCTGTGCGGGATCCCTTGCAGCGCGTCATCCAGGGCGTGGAACTGCGCCCGGATCAAGTTGGCGGAGTAGACATAGACGGGCGTACCGACGCGCTTGGCGATGGCCTCGAGCAGCGCCGGGTCGATGGCTAGTACGCCTGCGCCCACACCGCCTCGGCGATGCTCGGCTTGCCGCACCACATGCAGGTCTTGGAGGCCTCGGGCGAGCGGAACTCGGGATCGGGAAGAACACGGACCGTGGCCGCGGTTTCCTCCTTGATCGCCGCCTCGCAGGCGGCGTCTCCGCAGAATCCGCCGTAGGCGAACCCGCCCTGGTCCCTCATGAATTCGATGAACTGCTGCTTGGAGACGCCGCGAATCGAGGCCGCTTCGCGCCGTGCGCGCGCGGCGGCGAGCAGCGCAGCCTGGATCTCGTCCAGCATGCCCTTCACGGTCGTCGCGATCCCGTTGAGCGAGAGGGGGGCCTTGCCTCCACCGCGGCGAGCGCCCACCGCCTGCCCTGCCGCGAGGTCCTTGGGACCGATCTCGAGGCGCAGCGGAACGCCCCGCGCCTCCCACTCGAAGTACTTGGCGCCCGGCTTCACCGAGTCGCGGGCGTCGAGCGTCACGCGCACACCGGCGCCCTGGAGGTCGGTGTGCAGCTGCTCCCCAGTCGCCAGTACCTGGGCGCGCTCCTCGTCCGACTTCCAGATCGGGACCACGACGACCTGTACCGGGGCGAGCCGTGGCGGGCAGATCAGCCCGAAGTCGTCGGAGTGCGTCATGATCAGCCCGCCGATTAGCCGGGTCGTCACGCCCCATGACGTGTTCCACACGTATTCCTGGTCTCCCGCCGCGGTCTGGTAGCGTACCTCGAACGCCTTGGCGAAGTTCTGGCCGAGGTTGTGGGACGTGCCCGCCTGCAGCGCCTTGCGGTCCTGCATCAGGGCTTCGATCGCGTAGGTGCGCAGCGCGCCGGCAAACTTCTCGCTCTCGGTTTTCACACCCGTGATCACCGGCATCGCCAGCCACTCTTCCGCAAACGTCCGGTAGATGCCGAGGATCAGGCGCGCCTCGCGTTCGGCATCCGCTTCATCGGCGTGCGCGGTATGACCCTCCTGCCAGAGGAACTCGGTGGTGCGCAGAAACAGACGGGTGCGCCGCTCCCAACGCACCACGTTGCACCACTGGTTGAGCAACAACGGCAGATCCCGATAGCTCTGGATCCACTTGGCGAACATCGCGTAGATGATCGTCTCGGACGTCGGCCGCACCACCAGCGGCTCTTCCAACGCCGATTCGGGATCGGGCGTGACCGCCGCGGCTCCCGTCTTGCCGGTCGCCTTGAGCCGCGTGTGCGTGACGAGCGCGACCTCTTTGGCGAATCCCTCGACGTGCTCGGCCTCCTTGGCGAGGAAACTCTGCGGGATGAACAGGGGGAAGTACGCGTTCTGGTGTCCCGAGGCCTTGATCATGTCGTCCAGAGCCCGCTGCATCAGCTCCCAGATGCCGTAGCCGTTGGGCCGGATCACCATACAGCCGCGGACCGGCGAATAGTCCGCGAGCTCCGCCTGCATGATGACGTCGTTGTACCACTCGCTGAAATCCTTCGCTCGTGGCGTGATCCTCTGCGCCTGTGCCATGCCCGCCTTGCGGATGAGGGTCTAGAGCCGCTCCAAGACGTCCCGCGTCCGCTCGTTGCGGACGTTCCCGGTATTGAGCGTCGTCGCCGGCTCGAACAGCATCACTTCGACTTCTTCGTCGGCCACCGGCCGGTGCTCCACCATCCGGGGCACGATGACGAACTCGCCTTGCTCGATCCATACCCTGCGGTCTCGATATTCCATCCGAAACCGCCCTTTCACCACGTAGAACAGCTCGTCCTCGTCGGCGTGGTGGTGCCACATGAACGGACCCAGGAACTTGACCAGCTTCACCTGCTGGCCGTTCAGCTCGCCGACGACCTTTGGCTCCCAGTGCGCGTGGATACGAGCGAGTTTCTGGGCGAGATTGACGGGTTGGGTCATGGCCCCTTCAGCTCCGCGAGTAACGTCGTGAGCGCCACCCTCCGTTCCACGCCGCCTGTAAGATCCCGGATCACGGCGGTTCCCTCTCGCCGCTCGTCCGGCCCCACGATGACCGCATGCCGTGCGCTCCGCGCCGCGGCCAGTTCGAGCTGCTTCCGGACTGCCTGCGGCTTGAGGCTGTATTCGACCGCCAGTCCCTCGTCACGCAGCTCGTGCGCCAGCTTCAGCACGACCGGGAGATCGTCGACCCCAACTGGGACGAGGAAGCAGTCGAGCCGGCTCCTCTGTTTCGGGGCGATCCCGTGCTCTTTCAACAGCTCCCCGAGCACGACATCGCCCATCCCGAAGCCGAGCGCGGGGAGATCGACGCCCCCCAGCGCCTTCAGCAACCCGTCGTAGCGGCCACCGCCGCAGATCGCGCGCAGCGACTTGGAGGTGTCGAACAGCTCGAACACAACGCCCGTGTAGTAGGCAAGCCCGCGCACGATGGTCAGATCGATGTCGACAAAGTCGCCCAGTCCCATCGACTGCAGGGCGTCGTGCACCTGCACGAGCGGCCCGCCCACGTCGGCCTGGCCGATCTTCGCCAGCTCCCTCGTCACGGGATCGAGCCCCTTTACCCGGGCGACCCGGAAGATCCCCTCGATCGCCTGCTGCGAGCACCCCGCGGTCTGCAGCCCCTCGGCCAGCGCCTCCTGCGGTACCCGCTCACTGCGGTCGATGGCTGCATACGCTGCGCCGAGCTGTTCCGTGGTCACGCCCACCCCAGCCAACAGCGCCTGCAGCACCCGCCGGTCGGAGACACGCGCGCGGACGTCCTGGGCTCCGAGCCCAAAGGCGCGCATGACATCGATGGCGGCGGCGATCAACTCCGCGTCGGCGAGTGACCCGGCTTCGCCGATGATGTCCATGTTGAGCTGAAAGTGTTCTCGAAGCCGCCCCCGCTGCTGCCGCTCGTAGCGGAACAACTGGGGGATCGCGAACCACCGGATCGGCTTCTTCAATGCCTGCGCGCGAGCGCCGACCATCCGAGCCAGCGTGGGGGTCATCTCCGGCCGCAGCGCCACCTCCCGCTCGCCCTTGTCCTTGAACGCATACAGCTGCCCGACGATCTCGGGGCCACTCTTCTGCGTGTACAGCTCCAGCGGCTCGAGAGGCGGCCCGTCGTACTCCTCGAATCCGTACCGTGTGGCGATGCTACGCCAGGTGGCGAAGATGTGATTGCGAAGGACCGTGTCATCGGGGTAAAACTCGCGAAAGCCGGGAAGCGCTTTCCCTTGCATCACAACAATTTAGCCGAGCGGCGCGAACCCGGGCAAGCGCGCCATCGCGTCACCGACGGTGTGGAACGAGCCGGTGACGAGGACGCTGCGCGCGTCTGTCTGGATATCGGCGAGCGCGCGATCGAAGTTCGGCTCGAATCGGATCCCCGCCGCCGAGAGACTCGCGTCGCCGAAGTCGCTCGCCTGCCAGCGTTGATGCCCTGGTACCGACGGCGCGACGGTGAGCACCAGCCGGTCGATGACCGGGACGAGGGCGTCGAGCATCGCTCGCCAGTCCTTGTCGTTGCGGATGCCGACCAGGGCGTGCAGCGGTCGCGGCGGAGCGAAGTCGCGCAAGGCGGCGACCAGCACATCCATCCCGTCGGGGTTGTGGGCGACGTCGAAGATCCAGCGCCCGCGTACGTCGAAGCGGCCGGGGATATACGCCGATTCGAAACTGGGGGGCATCCACGGCCCGAACGGGCCAAACGGCGGCGCCAGGGCGTTGAGCGCCCCTAGGGCGACCCAGGCGTTGAACCATTGATGCGCCCCGCGCAGCCCGAGGGTGAGACCTTCGGATGGGGACTGCAGCGATACGCGGATGACCGGACTGGCGCCGAGGCGTTGCGCCTCCTCGATCAGTACCTGACGCACCTCGGGGTCCTGTTCCCCGGTTACGAACGGCACTCCCGGCTTCGCGATCCCCGCCTTCTCCACCGCGATCGATGCGAGCTCATGACCGAGGTAGTCGGTGTGCTCCAGCGCGATCTTGGTCACCACGCTCACGAGGGGCGTGATCACATTCGTGCTGTCCAGCCGGCCTCCCAGACCGACCTCGATCACCGCGATGTCGACGTCACGCGAGGCGAGGTCGGCGAATCCGATCGCCGTCATCGCCTCGAAGAAGCTGGCCTCGGTGCGCTCGATGTGCGGCTCGAGCAGGGCCGTCCACTCCGCGAATGCGGTCTCGCTCATCGGCTCCCCGTTGACGAGCACGCGCTCGCGGACGTCGACGAGATGGGGGGAGGTATAGAGCCCGACCCGAAAGCCGCGGGCCTGGAGCGCCGCGCTGATGAAGGCGCAGGTCGATCCTTTGCCGTTCGTGCCCGCTACGTGAATCGAGGGGAATTGCCGTTCCGGGTGGCCAATCGCCTCGAGCAGCGCCAGCGTCGGCTCGAGGCTCCATTTGATCCGGCCGGCTTGTCGGGGGAACAGATAGCGGCAGGCGTCCCGGAAGGACCACCGGCTCAGTCGCCGGCCTCCACCGGCGCCCGGCCGGCCATGTGTCGCAGCAGCTGCGCCGTGGTCTCGCGCAGCTCGCTGCGCGGGACGACCAGATCGATCATGCCGTGCTCCAGCAGGAACTCGGCCGTCTGAAACCCCTGGGGTAAGTCCTGACCGATCGTCTGCTTGATCACCCGCGGCCCCGCGAAGCCGACCACCGCACCGGGCTCGGCCAGAATCACATCGCCCTGCATAGCGTACGAGGCGGACACGCCGCCGGTCGTCGGGTTGGTGAGGATAGAGACGAAGGGTACCCCGTGGGAGGCGAGCTCCGCCATGACCACCGACGTCTTGGCCATCTGCATCAGAGAGAGCACGCCCTCCTGCATCCGGGCACCACCCGAGGCCGACACGATGATCAGCGGAGCCCGGCGGTCGATCGAGCGTCGCACCAGCCGGGCGACCTTCTCCCCGACCACAGAGCCCATCGAGCCGCCCATGAACCCGAAGTCCATCACGCCGAGATTGATGGGCAGACCGTCGAGCCGGGCAAAGCCGGTGCGGATCGCCTCGAGCGGCCCGGCCTTCTTGACCGCCGCCTGCATCCGCTCACGATAGTTCTCGAAGCGCAGCGGGTCACCCGACCGCAGCTTCTCGTCGAGCTCGTGCCACGACCCTTCATCGACCAGGAGGTCGATGTATTCCTGTGCGCTGATCCGCCGGTGGGCGCCGCAATTGGGACAGACGTTCAAGGCGCGGATGAACCGCTCCTTGATATCGATGTGCCCGCACTCTTCGCACTTCTCCCACGCGTCGGCCGGAATCTCCAGCTTTACGCGCTCGGCAGTCGTGCGGGGCTTACGTTCTTTTTTGAACCAAGCCATTCAGGGAGTCTGGGTGCGGACGGGCACAATCTCGCCCCCCGGTCCCGACGGCGCTAGCCCTTGCGTGGTAACTCATTGCGACAGGTCGGCATAGCCAGACTGGCGCGACTCCCACGCGACCCGCAGCACGATCCCGATGCTGAGGCAGCAGGTGAGCAAGAACGAGCCGCCGTAGGAGAAGAACGGCAGCGGAATGCCCGTCACCGGAAGGAGATTCACCGCCATACCCACGTTTTCGACGATGTGGGCGAACAGCAGCCCCGCGATCCCGAAGACGCAGAAGCTCGAGAATGGATCGGTGGCCCGCCGCGCAATGCGCAACAGGATGAGCAGCAACGCCGTGAACAGCGCCAGCGCCACGACCACCCCCGCAAATCCCAACTCCTCTCCGACAATCGGAAAAATGAAGTCCGTGTGCTGCGCCGGCAGAAAGGCGAGCCGCTTTTGCGTCCCGTGCGTGTAGCCCTTCCCGAACCACCCCCCAGACCCGATCGCGACCTTGGATTGGATGATGTGCCATCCGGTCGCGCGCGGGTCGACCTCGGGGTTGAGAAACGCCAGCAGACGGTTCTGCTGATACGGGGCCAAGTGGCGCCAGAACGGGAGCGCGATCACGCCCATGACCACGTTGGCCAGCATCACCGTCAATCCTTCCCGGAGAAAGGGCCGGACGTAGAGCACGAGTAGGAACAGCATCACGATCCAGGCGCCCCACGCGACCGTGGAGAACGCCATGGTCAACCCGATCGCCGGCGACAGGAGCAGCAAGAGCAAGGCCGGACGCGCGCCGGACCAGTACAGCATGGCGAACAGGATGGCGATGAAGACGAGTGCGCTGCCCAGATCGGGCTGCAGCACGACCAGCAGGAACGGGACGAACGTGATCACTCCGGGAAACGCCAGATCGCGCAAGCTGGCCGGCGGCTCGCGCCGGTCCGCGAGCCAGCGCGCGAGCATGAGGATCACGGCGAGCTTCGCGGGCTCGGCCGGCTGCCCCAAGCGGTGCCCCGCGATCGTGATCCACGAGCGGGTGCCGGCCGCCGTCCCGGCCCCGGATCCGATGATCAGCGTCAGGAGGAGAACGAAGACGGTAATGCCATACACGTACGGAGCGGCCCATTCGAGTAACCGCGGCGAGGCGCGAAAAATCAACATTGCGCCGATGACCCCGAGGATGAGCCACACGATCTGCCGCTCCCAGATCGTCGCGACAATCGTCACCACGTCGGTTCGCCCGGCCGAATAGAGTGTCAACAGCCCGTAGACCGCCAGCGCGATCACCACCCACACCAGGGACCGGTCGAGCTTACGGAATTTCTGGAGCACGCGTGCTGTCGAGCGGAAGGGAATCGGCCGGCGGCGCACCGAGGATCCGGTTTTCTCCGGGTGAGCTGTCGTTCGGGAGGACGAACTGGTAGCGGGCGGCGCTGGTGTCGGCGCCGAGGTAGTGGGCGATCACGCGCGCCACGAGCGGTGCGGCGGCGGTGCCGTGCCGGGCGAATTCCAGCACTGCGCCCACGACGATCTGCGGGTTGTCGGCCGGAGCAAAGCCGATGAACCAGCCGTGGTTCGGGCCTTGCGAATTCTGGGCCGTTCCCGTCTTGCCCGCGATTTTCAGGTCCGACAGGCGCGCCCCGCGGGCCGTGCCCTGCTCCACGACGTTGATCATCGCCTGGCGCAGGGAGGCGAGCTGCTCCGGCGTCAGATCGAGATTGTACGGCGGCTCGGAGGTGGGGCGCACGAGATACGGCGTACGGGACTTGCCGTCACTCGCCAGCATCTGGTAAAGCCGCACCATGTTCAACAGCGTCTGCGTGTTCTCACCTTGGCCGATCGCCAGGTTCAGCGCGACCCCCGAGCTCCAGCGACGTGGCCCGTAGATGCGGTCGAAGTACTCCGGGCCGCTCGGGAAGATCGGCTGCAGTTCCCCCGGCAGGTCGACCCCGGTGCGAGCCCGGAAGCCCCAGTCGTTCGCGTCTTCGAGCAGCGAGGTGAGACCGAGCTTCAATCCGAGTTGATAGAAGTACACGTCGCAGCTCTGTGCGATCGCCTGCTCCAGAGTGAGGCTGCCGTGCCCCAGCTGGTTCCAGCAATGAAAGAACCGGTCTCCGTACTGCAGCCCGCCGCGACAGGGGATGGGCATGCGGGTGTTCATCGTCGCCACGCCGCGTCGCAACGCCATCGCCGCGACCGCTAGCTTCCACGTCGAGCCCGGCGGGTACCGAGCCTGGATGGCGCGATTGAGCAATGGGTGGGCGTCGTTCAGACTCAGGGCGCGCCAATAATCGGGCGACACACCGCCCACGAAGGCGTTGGGATCGTAGCCGGGGGCGCTATAGAGGGCGAGAATCCCCCCGGTCGTGGGGTCGAGGGCGACCAGCGCGCCATGCATCGCCGCCGGAAACACCTGCGAGACATAGCGCTGCAGGTCGAGGTCGAGGGTCGTCTGGAGCGATGCCCCCGCCACCGGGGGGAGCTCGGGTGCCGCACTATCCCGCACGACGTACCCCAGGGCGCTCACCTCGACGAACTTTTCTCCGTCCTTGCCGCGCAGGGTGTCGTCGTAGGAGCGCTCCAGTCCATCTTTGCCGACGAGCTCGCCCAGACGCAGCGGCTGCCCCCGCGGGCCGGCAAGGTCCTGCTCCGTCACTTCGCCCACCATGCCGATGACGTGCGCCACCGCCGCGCTGTCCGGATAGTACCGCTTCGGCTCCGTCTGGATCACCACGCCGGGCAGCGTCAGCCGACGCTCCTCCAGCTTCGACACGACGTCGAACGGCGCGTCCGTCATGACCACCGCCGACTGATAGGGCGCCTTGCGATAGCGTTGCAGTACCCGTTCGATAGCCGCCGCGTCGAGGTGCAGGACCGGTGCAATCCGCTGCAGCCGCTCGCGTAGCGTGTCCTCGGGCATGGGCAGGAGAGCCACGGTATAGCCCGGGACATTCTCGGCGATGACGATCCCGTGCCGGTCGGTGATGATGCCCCTGGGCGCCGGCTGGTTGATGGGACGGAGGCGGTTGTTTTGCGATTGCAGCTCGTACTTCGAGTGATCGATGATCTGGGTCCGGAAATATGTCCCCACGATCACACCGCTCGTTACCCAGACGAGTGCCCGGGTGGCGCGCAGCCGCCGGTCGAGCAGATACGGGGTCAGTCGACTCACGACTCATCCATCCGGACGGCGAGCCACTGACGGAAGATCACGAGCATGACGATTCCCGCGACGGCGGTGGTCACCCCCTCGAGCGGCGACCACACGAACAACTCCCACACGAGCTGGGTGCCGGAGAACTTGCCCGAGGCCAGCACGAGGATCGCATTGCGCAGCCACGTCCCCGCGAAGAACAGTCCTCCGTTGACCAGCAGATTTTCGGCGAAGAACACCGCTTTCGCCCAGGAGGAGAGATACCCCACAATCGTGTGCGCGAGCGCCCCGGCCCCAAAGCTCGCGGGAGAGAGGGCGTCACTGATCAGTCCGACCACGAACCCCGCGGCGGCGCTCGGCCCCGGGCGCGAGCGGATGGTATAGGTGAGGAGCGCCAGCAGGAGGAAGTCCGGCGCGATCCGCTGGTCGCCGAGGTGGCTGCGGACCGAGAACTCGAGCCCGACGAGCAGGGCAATAACGATCCAGAACCGGAGATTATCGCCTCGTCTCACTGCTGTGCCCTGATCGAGTCCGGAGTGAAGGTGGTACGCAGGTCATCGCTCCTCGAGCTGGTCAGCACCATGACGTGCGTCACCGATCCGGGCGGCACCGCCGGGCGGATGAGGTAGGTCCGGTCCCATTCGGTCTCACCCGCGGACCCGATCACCGTGCCGATCGGGATGCCGCGCGGGAACACCCCACCCAGCCCCGACGTGAGAATGCGGGTCCCGACTGGGACGTGCAGGCGGTAGGGCACGCCGCTCATCTCGAGCAGCCACGCGCCCCCCTCCAAGCCGTGCGGTGCGAGAATCCCGTACACGCTGCCGTCGGCCGCCATCCCGCTGGCGCGAAACTCCTGATTTGCCCACGTCGCGACGACGCTCGTCGACTCTTCGGCCCGGCTCACCAGTCCGAGCAGTCCGTCGGGCGTGACGACCGGGGCCAACGCCTGCACGCCGCGCTTCGATCCGACCGAGATCACCACGGCCAGCGGACCGAGCGGGCTCGCCTGGTGCAGCACCTCCGCGGGCACGAAGCCGGACCCCAGGCGGGTACCGAGCCCCAACAGCGCCCGCAAGCGGTTGTTCTCGGATCGGATTTCACCGAGCTCGCCCGCGGCGAGGGTGGCGGAATCGCGCTGCGCTTCGACCTGAACGAACAGCGCCCGCGACGTCCGCAGCTCCTCCGAGCGGCTCTGCAGCTGGAGGAACGGCCACAGCACCGTGCGTCGCAGGCTGCTCGCGATGGGATCACGGGTACCCGGAGGGAGACTCATGGCGACGAGCGAGAGCGCGAGAGCGACTAGAAAGACAAACGTGTCGCCGCGCGTGGCGTATCGGTCGGCCCCGAGCGCCATGGCGGTCAGGTGGTGAGGACGTTGCGGTACTTTTCGGGGTCGTCCAGGATCCGGCCGGTACCGCGGACCACGCAGGTCATGGGATCTTCGTCGAGGTGAATCGGCAACCCGGTCTCCTGCTGTAGCAACTGATCGAGACCGCGAATCAGCGCTCCGCCTCCGGTCATGACGATGCCGCGATCCACGATGTCGCTCGCCAGCTCCGGGGGCGTGATCTCGAGCGCGCGGCGCACCGCATCGACGATCTGCTGGATCGGCTCCTGGACCGCCTCACGCACCTCGCTCGAATGCACACGCACGATTTTGGGAATCCCCGAGACGAGGTCGCGGCCTTTCACCTCCATCTCCCGCTCTTCGCCCACGGGGGCCGCCGAGCCGATCTGGATCTTGATCTGCTCCGCCGTGGGCTCGCCGATCAGGAGATTGTAGTTCTTGCGCATGAACTGCACGATGGCCTGATCGAGCTCGTCGCCGGCGGTACGGATCGAGGTGTCCGAGACGATCCCCGAGAGCGCGATGACGGCGATCTCCGTCGTGCCGCCGCCGATGTCGATCACCATATTGCCGGTCGGCGTTTCGACCGGCAGCCCGACCCCGATCGCCGCAGCCATCGGCTCCGCCACCATGTACACTTCCTTCGCCCCGGCGGATTGCGCCGAATCGCGCACCGCGCGGCGCTCCACCTCGGTGATGCCACTCGGCACGCACACGATCACCTTGGGCCGCACGCGGAAGACGTGCCGATCGATGATCGTCTTGAGGAAGTAGCGCAACATCTTTTCGGTGACGTCGAAGTCGGCGATCACGCCGTCCTTCAACGGGCGCACGGCGAGGATCCCGTCGGGCGTGCGCCCCAGCATGCGCTTTGCCTCGAGACCGATCCCCTTCACCTTGCCGGTGGACTTTTCGATCGCTACGACGGAGGGCTCGTTGAGAACGATCCCCTCACCGCGCACATACACGAGGGTGTTCGCCGTTCCCAGGTCGACGGCGATTTCGTTCGCGGGGTTGAAGGCCCCGAGACTCCATTTGGGCCAGCTAATCGGCACGGTCGGGTGTCGCCATCCGGGCTAAGAGTGTGGCGGGTGTGGCACGCGCGCCCCAACCTAACGAAAAGCGTAACTCCAAGCAAGGCTGATGCTTGACGCCTCTATGCCAAGCCGCTAGGCTACCCCCATGGCACTCGCCAAAGTGGCAGAAGTCGCGGTAGTCGACCCGGATTTGTGTGACCGCTGTGGCCTCTGCCTCCCGCTCTGCCCCCCCGAAGCCATCCACCTGCAGTTCACCACCCTGGTCATCGACGACGCGGCATGCACCGGGTGTCGCAAGTGCATCGCTCCCTGTCCCGTCGGTGCGCTCTCCATGGTTGCGACCTGATGCCCGACGTCGACGTGCTGGTGGTCGGCGCGGGGCCGGCCGGATCCGTCGCGGCCCTCGAAGCCAGGCGGGCCGGCAGCGACGTCGATGTGATCCTGCTCGAGCGCGACCGCGCGGTGGGAGCGCCGGTGCGCTGCGCCGAGGGGGTGGGCGACGCGGGACTGCGGGAATTCGCGAACCCCGAGGGCGCGCCCTGGGTCGCGCGCAAGATCACCCGTGTCATCTTCCTCTCCCCCGACGATACCGAGGTAAAGGTCGCGGAGCGCGAGGTGGGGTGGATCCTCGATCGCACCCGCTTCGACGCGTTCCTCGCCGCCCGTGCAGTGGCCGCCGGCGCACAGCTCCTCGTCGGGACCGAGGCGACGGGCATGACTCGCGCGCCGGACGGACGGTGGGTCGTCGCCGTGCGCGGCCCCGGCGGCGCCGACACGTACCGCTCGCGCGTTGTGATCGCGGCCGACGGCGTCGAAACGATGGTGGGTCGGTGGGCGGGGCTGGACACCCGCGTCCCGTCTCGCGACATGGAGTCGTGCGCCCAATACGTCGTTCAGGGAATCGATTTCGACCCCGACGCGATCTATCTGCAATTCGGCGACGAGATCGCTCCCGGCGGCTACGCCTGGTTGTTCCCGAAGGGACCGGACGTGGCGAACGTCGGCCTGGGGATTCTCGCCCTGAAGAGCAAGGGAAAGAGCGCCCGTCAGTATCTCGACGCCTGGCTCGCCCGCCGCTACCCGCGCGGCGCACGGCTCGGCTATACCGTGGGCGGCGTCATCGTGCATCCGACGATCAGGCAGACCACGACTGATGGCGTGCTCGTCGCCGGCGACGCCGCGCACATGGTGAACCCCCTCTCGGGGGGCGGGATTGTGAACGCGATGAAGGCGGGCCGGCTCGCGGGGCGCACCGCCGCGCAGGCGATCGCCGCGGGGGACACGAGCGCCAGGCGGCTGGGGAGCTACCACGAGGCCTGGATGCGGATGCTCGGGGAGGACCACCTCAAGTACTACCGCATCAAGCAGGCGCTCGAACGGTTGGACGACCGCTTCTACGACGGGCTCGCACGGACGGTCAACGCGATCCCCGAGCCGAAGCGGACGCTGGGACGAATATTCGCCCATGCGCTCGTGAAGCATCCACAGCTGATCCCGGTGGCGGCGCGGTTCTTTGTCTGATTGCGGATTGAAGAACAGGGGTAACGATCAACCCGCAATGGGGGAGATATGCTCGGCATCGATCTGAGGGGAAAGCGGGCGTTAGTAGCCGGGGTGGCCGACGACGCCGGGTTCGGATTCGCGATCGCGAAGGCGATGGCCGAGGCCGGCGCGACCGTCTGCACCGGGACCTGGCCCCCGGCGCTGAACATCTTCCACAACCTCCTCGAGCGCGGCAAGATCGACGAGTCGCGCCTCATGCCGGATGGCTCACGGCTCGAGTTCGAAAAGATCTATCCCCTCGACGCGGCGTACGATACGCTCGCGGATGCCCCCGAAGAGATCCGCACCAACAAGCGCTACAAGGACGTGGGTGACTTCTCGGTGGAGGGCCTGCGCCAGCGGCTCGTCGCCGATTTCGGCGATCCGGCACTCGACATCGTGGTGCACTCGCTGGCGAACGGTCCGGAGGTCAAGAAGCCGCTGCTCGAGACGAGTCGCGCCGGATATCTGGCCGCCGTGAGCGTCAGTGCCTACTCCCTCACCTCACTCGTGAGCCGCCTGTCCCCGCATATGCGGCGCGGCGGGGCGTTCGTGTCGCTCACCTACATGGCGAGTGAACGGGTCGTTCCCGGATATGGCGGCGGCATGTCCTCGGCCAAGGCGGCACTCGAGAGCGACACGCGCACCCTGGCGTTCGAGGCGGGCCGCCGCTGGGGCCACCGCGTGAACACCATCTCGGCGGGACCGCTGGCGTCACGCGCGGCCAGCGCCATTGGGATGATCGAGCACATGGTGGACTACTACGCGGCCAATTCCCCTATCCCCGAGCCGCTGCTCGCCCGCGAGGTGGGTCTCACCGGCGCCTTCCTCTGCAGCCCGCTGGCGAGCGGGATCACGGGTGCGACGATCTACGTGGACAAGGGATACCACGCGATGGGGATGGGCGTGGCGGGGGTGCAGGGACTCTAAGGGCGCTGCTCGGGGCCTCCGTTGTGGCCGTCGAGTGACGGACGCCAGCTCGAGCGGTAGCGTCCGGCGAGGGCGAGCATCAGGGTCGTTCCCAGAGCGCACCGGCTGGCGATGTGCGCGGTGAACCGGCCCGCCTTGCCGACCGGCCCCGCGCGCAGCGCGAACGGTCGCGGCATCGCATCCCACACGTACACCGGCGTGCGCGGCACGCGGAGCGGATCGGTACCGCGCTCGCGGGCACCCGCGAATCCCAACCCGAATCCCACCTTGCGCGCCAGGTCCACCGTCCGATTGCTGGCGGCGCCGAACGGGTAGGCGATCGCCAAACCAGCCGAGTGTCCCAGCCGGTCGATGAGCACCTGCCGCGATCGCGTGAGCTCGTCGACGATGATCTCGCTGCGCAGCCACGTGAGCCGCCGGTGAGTACCCGAATGCGATCCGAAATCGAAGCCCTTGATGCGCCACGACTCGATCGTTCTCCAGGACAGCTGCGGCAGCCGCCGGAACGCGTAGGGCACGTCCCACGAGTTGTCATGGCCGACGTAATCGGTAACCAGGAAGGTCGTCGCGGTGAACCCGAGATCGGCCAGGACGGGATATGCGTACTCCGCCAGGCTCGCGTGCCCGTCATCGAAGGTCAGCAGGAAATCCTTCCCGTCCGACGACAGCCGTGAGACCGGGAAGAGGTAGGGCGACGCGGCCTGCTGGAACTGCTCGATCGTCTGCGTGCGCCAGCCGCGCTTGGCGAGCTCCGTCATCTGGCGCGCGAACACCTTCTGGCTCACGCGCGTGACACCGAGCTCCAGCGGGCCACCGATACGATGGTAACACAGCACGGGCGGCCGGATCATGCGCCCGTGCTCCCAAACCCGCCCGCGCCACGCTCACTCGGCGGCAGGGCGTCCACCATTTCGAGCTCCACCACGGCCACGCGCTGAAAGACGAGCTGCGCGATTCGCGTTCCCCGCTCCACGGTCGCCGCCTCGGTGCCGAGGTTGATCATCGCCACCATGAGCTCCCCACGATAGTCGGAATCGATCGTCGCCGGCGTGTTGGGCAGCGTGAGCCCCTGCTTCAGCGCCAGTCCGGAACGGGGACGCACCTGCGCCTCGTAGCCCGGGGGAATGGCGAGCGCCAGGCCGGTCCGCACCAGGCGGCGCTCCATCGGCTGCAGGCAGAACGCCGGCTCGGCACTCGCCACGTCGTAGCCCGCTGCGCCGGCCGTTGCACGGGCGGGAATCGGAAGACCGTCGTGATGCGGGAGCCGGAGTACCTGCACCACGGGAGGGCGGTCGTTCACACGAGGGTCTGGGGATCCGCTACCGCGAGCCCGAATGCCTCGGCCACGCCCGGGTAGACGACCTTCCCCTCGATCACGTTGAGACCAAGAAACAGCGCATGATCGTCGCGGCACGCCTGCTTCCAGCCGCGCTTGGCGAGCCGCTTCGCGTAGGGGAACGTCGCGTTGGTCAGCGCCAGCGTCGATGTCCGCGGCACGCCACCCGGCATGTTCGCGACCGCGTAATGAATGATCCCGTCGACCACGTACGTCGGCTGTTCGTGTGTCGTCGGCTTGATCGTCTCGATGCACCCGCCCTGATCGACCGCGACATCCACGACCACCGAGCCCGGCTTCATGAGCTTCAAGTCGGCGCGCTTCACGAGATGCGGCGCCTTCGCCCCGGGGAGCAGGACCGCCCCGATGACGAGGTCGGCTTTGCGAATCGTCTCGAGGATGTTGTGACGGTTGGAATAGAGCAGATCGACATTGGGGGGGAGAACGTCCGAGAGGTAGCGCAGGCGGTCGAGCGAGATGTCGAGCAGCGTCACGTGGGCGCCGAGCCCGGCCGCCATCTTGGCGGCGTTGGTCCCCACGACACCGCCGCCGATCACCACAACGTCCGCTGGCAGCACGCCCGGTACCCCGCCCAGCAGGATCCCCGAGCCCCCGAAGACCTTCTCCAGGTACTTCGCCCCCTCCTGCACCGCCATGCGACCCGCGACCTCGCTCATCGGCGTCAGGAGCGGGAGCTCTCCGGTGGGGAGCTGCACCGTTTCGTAGGCGATCGCCACGCAACCGGACGTAATGATCGCCTTCGTCAGGGGTTCTGAGGCGGCGAAGTGAAAGTAGGTGAAGACGATCTGGCTCTTCTTGATCCGCTTCCACTCGAGCTCGATCGGCTCCTTCACCTTGAGAATCATCTCCGCCCTGGCCCACACGTCGTCCGCCGACCCCGCGAGGCTCGCCCCCACTGCGCGATACGCCTCATCGGGGAAGCCCGACCCGAGACCGGCCCCCTGCTCCACGAGCACCGTGTGCCCGTCGCCGACGAGCGACTCGGCTCCCGCGGGGACGAGGGCCACGCGGTTCTCGGCCGTTTTGATCTCCTTCGGAACCCCGACGATCATGTTGGACCCCGGGTCGGTGGTGCGTCAGTTGGGCCCGAGCCAGACCAGGGTCTGGCGAGTCGGCGCGAAAAACTCCGCGGCGACCTCCGTCACGCGCTCCGGCGTCAACGCCCCGATTTCGGCGAGGGTCGCATCCAGACCGCGGTATGGCTCACCATGGACGGCGAAGCTCGCCAAACGATACATCCGCGATGTGGGGCTCTCCAGCGTGAGTGTGAGTTGTCCCTGGGTCTGCCGTTTGGCCTGATCGAGCGCTTCCGGACTCAACCCTTCTCGCGCCAGCTTGTCGTATTCGGCGCGAATCGCTTCCAGCGCCTGGGCCGCCGTTTTCGGCTGGGTGCCGACATACGTGCCCAGCACGCCGACCTGCCCGTAGAAATGGGAGTACGAGTAGACCGCATACGCGAGCCCCAGCTCTTCGCGGACGCGCTGAAAGAGCCGGCTCGACATCCCACCGCCGAACACGCTGGAAAGGGCCATCAGCGCGTATTTCCGGGTGTCCGCGAACCGGATGGTGTCCGTCGCGAGAACGAGGTGGGTCTGGGCGGTATCCTTGGTGTGCCGTACCTCCAGCCCGCGCTTCGCCGGCTGGGCCTGCGGGGTGACGTGGGCGGATCCCGCTCCGTTCGGTGCGTCGAGCCACCCGAGCGAACCTGCCAGATCGACCAGCGCCAGGTGCTCCAGGTTCCCGGCGCCCGCGATCACGCAGTTCCCCGGGAAGTACGCCCGCTCGTGGAGCCGCCGCAGGTGTTCCGTGGATAGCCCCGTCACCGTCTCCGGCGTCCCCAGGATCGAGTACCCGTACGGGTGCTCCGGCCAGAGCGCCTCGGCCGTCAGATCGAAGACCAGATCGTCGGGCGTATCCAGCACGGTGTTGATCTCTTCGAGGATGACGTTGCGCTCGAGGTCCAGATCCTCCTGGCGCAGCGTTGGATCGCGAACCAGGTCGGTCAGGACGTCGAGGGCGCGCGGCAGATCCCCGTCCAGCACCCGCGCCTGATACGCCGTCGTATCACGCGACGTGTAAGCGTCGAGTGAGCCGCCGCGTGTTTCCAGCTCGAGCGCGATTTGCCGGGCGCTCCGCCGCGCGGTGCCCTTGAACACCATGTGCTCGAGCAGATGGCTGACGCCCATCTGGCCTCGTGGCTCGTGCACCGAGGCCGAGCGCACCCAGATACCCACGGCCACCGACCGCACGCTGGCCACGCGCTCGGAGAGGATTCGAACGCCGTTGGGCGCGATAGTCTGGAAGACGTCGCGGTCCAGCCGGACCGTTTCCATCAATGCGACCGCGCCGGCTCCGGCTTGTCGAGCAGTGCCTTGCGCGACAACCGCATCCGCCCGCGGTCGTCCACCTCGAGGAGTTTGACCCGCACCTTGTCGCCCTTCTTGACGACGTCCTCGGTGCGCTCGGTGCGTCCGTGCTGCAGCTCGGAGATGTGCAGCAGTCCCTCCACGCCGGGGAGGATTTCGACGAACGCGCCGAATGCGGTGGTGCTCTTGACGACCCCCTCGTAGATCTTGCCCACCTCGGGCGTCTGAATCATCCCCGCGATGATGTCGCGCGCCCGCTCGCCGCCGTCCCCGACCGACGAGATCGTCACCATCCCCGAATCGTCGACGTTGATCTCGGCGCCGGTCTGCTCCTGGATCGCGCGGATCGTCTTCCCCTTCGGACCGATCAGGTCCCCGATCTTGTCCGGCGGAATCTGGATCGTGATGATCCGCGGCGCGTACTTGGAGAGCTGTTCGCGCGGCTGCGGAATGACCCGCTCCATGATGTCCAGGATGTGCAGACGCGCCCGCTTCGCCTTGTCGAGCGCCTCCGAGAGAATGTGGAAGTCGAGCCCCTCGATCTTGATGTCCATCTGAATCGAGGTCACTCCTTCCCGCGTCCCCGCGACCTTGAAGTCCATGTCGCCGAGGTGGTCTTCCGTGCCAAGGATGTCGGTGAGCACCGCCACGCGGGAGCCTTCCTTGATCAGCCCCATCGCCACACCCGCGCACGCCGACTTCACGGGCACTCCGGCGTCGAACAGCGCCAGCGAGCCGCCGCACACCGTGGCCATAGACGATGACCCGTTCGATTCGAGGATGTCGGAGACGACGCGGATCGTATAGGGGAAGGTCTCGTAGGGGGGCAGGATCGCCTGGATCGCCCGCTCGGCGAGGGCCCCGTGCCCCACTTCACGCCGCGAGGTGCCGCGGACCATCTTCACTTCCCCGGTCGAGAACGGCGGAAAGTTGTAATGCAGCATGAAGGACTTCGACGTCTCCTGGGGCACGTCGATCGAATCGATGCGCTGCTCGTCCTGCACGGTCCCGAGCGTCGCGGACACGAGCGCCTGCGTCTGGCCGCGGGTGAACAACGCCGACCCGTGCGTCCGCGGCAGCACACCGACCTCACACGTGATCGGCCGCACCGTGTCGAGATCGCGTCCATCGACCCGTTCCCCGCGGGATAGCACCTGCTCCCGCATCGTCCGGTACTCGATGTCTTCGAGAACCGCCGCCACGTCCTTCACGTTGTCCGGAAAGTCGCCGGCGAGCTGCTCCTGCACGGTACTCTTCAGAGCCGACAGGGCCTGTGCGCGCTCCGCCTTCTCCGGCAGGTTAAGGGCCTCGGCGACCCGCGGCTCCGCCAGAGCCTTCACCCGGTCGACCAGGTCCGCCGCCGCCTCCACCTTGGTCCACTCCATCTTGGGCTGCTGCTTCTCGGCAATCAGCTCGTCCTCCGCATCGAGCAGCTCGCGGATGCCCTTGTGGGCGACCTCGAGGGCCTTGATCACCTCGGCCTCGGTCAGCTCGAGGGCGCCTCCCTCGACCATCACGATCGAGTCGCGCGAGCCGGAGACGATCACGTCGATGTCCGAGAACTCGAGCTGCTGGAACGTCGGATTGAGAATCCAGGCACCCTCGACCCGCCCGACGCGCACTGCCGCGATGGGTCCGTTCCAGGGCACCTTCGACATGGCGAGGGCCGCTGAAGCGGCCGTCACGCCGAGCACGTCGGCGTCGTTTTCCTGGTCGGCCGAAAGGACGTAGATGAAGACCTGGACTTCGTTCTTGAATCCCTCGGGAAACAGGGGCCGGATCGAGCGATCGCAGACGCGCGCAGAGAGGATCTCCTCGTCCGAAGGCCGTCCCTCACGCTTGAGAAAGCCACCGGGGATTTTTCCGGCCGCGTAGCTCTTCTCGCGATACTCGACGGTGAGGGGAAAGAACGGGAGGGGAGAGACATTGTCGGAGACGGTCACCGCCGCCAACACGACCGTTTCACCGTACTGCACGAGACACGATCCGGCGGCTTGCTTGGCGAGGCGGCCCGACTCGAGCCGCAGCGGCCGTTGGGCGAACTCACGTTCGACGTGCTTCACATGTACACCTGTCTAGAGCACCCGATAATACGCCGCGCGCCCCGGTGCTCTTCCGGGGCGCGCTGCGCGACGCATGCGACCATTAGTGGCGGAGACCCAGCTCTTCGATGAGCTGCCGATACTTTACGAGGTCGGTCCGCTTCAGGTACTCCAGCAGGCGGCGGCGCTTCGACACCAGCTTCAACAGCCCGCGCTGCCCGTGGAAATCCTTGGCGTGCACTCGAAAGTGGTCGGTGAGATGGTTGATCCGCTCGGTGAGCAGCGCAACCTGAACCCGGCTCGACCCGGTGTCCCGGTCGTGCAGCCCGTATTTCCTGACCGGCGTAGTCTTCTCGTCCATGCGTCGACATTCCCTAATCGATGTGAGCACAGTAAGTTAGACCGCACACACACGAATGTAAAGAGCCGCCCATTCCGTGACAGCCCCTCTCACCACTGATCTCGTCGGCCAGACGCTGGGCTCGCACCACCTGGAACGCCTGCTGGGACAGGGCGGATTTGCCTGGGTGTTTCTGGGCCGCCAGCCCGATGGCGGCGTCGCAGCGGTCAAGGTGCTCAAGCCGCGCTACGCCGGCGATCCGCAGTTCGAAAGCCGCTTCCGCAACGAGGCGCAGCTGGCCGCCAAACTTGAGCATCCCAACATCATTCACATCCGCACGGTCGGGAAAGACGGCCGCAACGTCTTCTACACAATGGACTACTGCCCCGACAGCCTCGGCGCGCGACTCGCGCGCGAAGGTCCCCTCCCCGAGGCCGCGGTCGTCCCGATCGCCAAAGACGTGGTCAAAGCGCTCGGCTTCGCCCACGGCCGGGGGATCATCCACCGTGACATCAAGCCGGACAACGTGCTGTTGCGCGACGACGGGCACGCCGTCCTGACCGACTTCGGGATCGCCCGGGCCGTGTCGGGCTACGCCGCGTCAACGGGGCACAACATGACGATCGGTACCCCGCAATATCTCTCGCCCGAGCAGGCGCAGGGCCGCGAGCTCGATCAGCGGGTCGACTTCTACGCCCTGGGGGTCACCCTGTACAAGGCGGTGACGGGGGAAGTCCCGTTCAACGCCGCGGACTGGTTCGAGCTGGCGCGGATGCACGTCGAGGACCCGCCGCCGTCGCTGCGGAAGAAGGTTCCGTCGATCTCCAAGCGATTCGAGCGGGTGGTCGTCAAATGCCTGGCGAAGCATCCCGACGACCGCTATCCGAGCGCGGTCGAGCTGCTCGCCGACCTCGAGGCTGTCCAGAGCGAGGCCCGTCCAACCAACGAGGTTGGGACGCCCCCGACGACCAGCATCGAGTTTCAGGCGGTGAAGACGCGGGCCGCCGCGAAGGAGCGGGGGCCTACAATCATCTTCGTCATCCTGGGAGTGGTGTTGATCGCGGCGATCGCGATCGTGATCAGGCTGATGCGCTGAACAACCGGCGTACCCGCTCGATCAACCGCGACCAGAACCCGGACCCCGTCGCGATGGACCCTGTCGTGGCCGTCGGCGCCGCCCCCCACGATCCCTCGAGCGCATTCGCCGCCGCCTCTTTCAATGAGCTCTCGTAGGTTTCCGGAAACGACCGCTCGGCGAGCTGGATTTCGAATCCCGCTCCGGCCTCGGTGCGCGCGAGGCGCGCCACGCCCGGCGCTGCCCGTTCGATGACCTCCATGACGGGACGCAGCGCGTCGCGCTGTGCGGCATCCGGCGTCCGGTAGTATTCAGCGGCGATCGCCGGCACGAGACGGTCCGCGGACACGCGACCCGCGACGAACGCGGCGAGCAGCTCTCTAGCGACGGAAGAGCCCGAGGACATCGTTGGTGATGGCGAACAACATCACCGCCGCCACGACGATCAGACCGGCGTTCGTCAGACGCGCGCGCACCTCGCGCGACAGCGGACGCCGACGAATCGCTTCGGCGGCGAGCAGCATGAGGCCGCCGCCATCGAGCACGGGAATCGGCAGCAGGTTGAGAATCGCCAGGTTGATCGACAACACCGCCATGAGGATGACCAGCGGCCCGATGCCCTCCCGTGCCGCCTCGCCCGACACCTGGCCGATGCGGATGGGTCCGCCCAGCTCCCGTGCCGACAGTTGACCCGTGACCAGCCCCTTCAGCGCGCCGAGCACCTGCCCAGCCACGCGGACGGTGCGCCGGCCCCCCTCCTGCACCGCGTCCAGGAAGCCGAACTGCTGGTGAATCACCATCTGCTTCGGGCTGATGCCGAGGAATCCTCCCTCCACGCTCTTCCCGGTGTGGGGGTCCAGCACGGTCTGTTTTGCGGGCGTTGCGACCACGGTGGCCGACCCGCTGTCCCGGATCACCGCCAACGTCAGCGCCCTTCCCGGGCTGCCGCGGACGATGCGGGTGAACTGCAGCCAGGTAGCAATCGAATCTCCGTCCACCGCCACGACCCGGTCCCCCGGTCGCAGCCCGGACCGTGCCGCGGGACTCCCCGATACGACCTCCTGCACTACCGCCGGAGAATACCGATCGATGGCGCCGGTCAGCGCCGTCCGGCTCTCCTCGTCCAGCGGGACGTTAAGGACGAGCGGCGCAGAGCGACCGTCGATCGCCACCCGGATTGGGGGTGGCGTGGTGAAGAGACGCTCCATCATGTCTTCCCAGGTCGAAACGGGAGCGCCGTTGATGGCCACGATCCGGTCACCGCGGCGCAGCGAGCGGAGAGCCTCCGCCCCGCGCGGTAATTCCGCGGCCCACACGCTGTCGACCTGGGTGGTCGGAATCCGATCGACCCCGACCGTTCGCGCGAGCACCGTGAACACCACGAACGCGAAGAGCGCGTTCATCGTGACGCCGGCCACTAGGATGATCGCCCTGGCCCAGCGCGGCCGTTTCTCGAATACGCGCTCCGGATCGATCGGCACCGTCGGCGCTCCGCCTTCGAGCGCTTGCGTGGTGCCCTCCTCTTCGAGCGTCGCCATGCTGACGTAGCCACCGATCGGCAGCCAGGAAATTCCGTATTCGGTTTCGCCGCGCCGGAAGGTGAGCCGCCGGATGGCGGGGCCGATGCCGAGCGAGAACCGGAGCACCTGCACGCCCAGCGACTTGGCGGCGACGAAGTGGCCCAACTCGTGCACGAAGATCAGCACGCCCACGACGACGATGAACGCCAGCGCGGTCAGCATGCGACCTCCCGTGCCCGACGCCGCGCCGAGCGGTCCGCTTCCAGCACCGCATCCAGCGAGGTTGCCGGCTGTCGCTCCGCGCCCGCCAGGACCCGTTCGATGATTTCCGCGATGCGCCCGAACGGCACCGCCCCGGCCAGGAACAGGTCGACCGCCATTTCGTTGGCGGCGTTGAAGGTCGCCGGGCTCGTACCGCCGGCGATCCCGGCCGCGCGGCCCAGCGCGAACGCCGGAAACCGCGCCGGGACCACCGGCTCGAAGGTGAGAGCGCCGGCGGCCAGGGCATCGAACCGTCGTGGGCCGCTGTCGACCACTCGCTCGGGATGTGTCAACGCGTAGAGAATCGGAAGCTCCATGTTGGGAAACCCGAGCTGTGCCAGGACCGACCCATCGACCAGCTCCACGAACGCGTGAATCACCGACTGCGGGTGGACCACCACGTCCACCTGCTGAAAACCCAGCTCGAAGAGAAAGTGCGCCTCGATCACCTCGAGCGCCTTGTTCACGAGTGTCGCCGAATCCACCGTGATCTTGCGACCCATCTTCCATGTCGGGTGCTGCAACGCCTCCACCACGCTCGCGCGGGCGATGCGCTCCGGCTCCCAGGTCCGGAACGGACCGCCCGACGCCGTCAGGACGAGGCGTGTCACGTCCCGCGCACTCTTGCCCGCCAGACACTGCAGCACCGCACTGTGCTCGGAATCGACGGGGACGATCTCCCCTCCGCCGGCGCGCGCCGCGGCCGTCACGAGCTCACCCGCCATGACGAGGGTCTCTTTGTTGGCGAGCGCCACGCGCTTTCCCGCGCGCAACGCCGCGAGCGTGGCCTCGAGACCCGCCGCACCCACGATCGCGTTCACCACGATGCGGACGTCGGGATGCGTCGCCGCCTCGACGAGGCAACCAGGCCCATGACCGGCCGCGCCGACCCGTTGCCCGCCGCCGTTCACCATTCCCACGTACCCCGGTCGCCAGAAGTCGGCTTGCGACTGCAGCAGCTCCGCGTTGGAATGGGCCGTCAGCGCGACGACGTTAAACCGGTCGCGGTGGCGCTCCAGCACCGCGAGCGTGGAGCGCCCGATCGAACCGGTCGAGCCCAGGACCGCGACGCCGAGACTCATACCAGACCGAACAGCCGGAACAATCCGGCGGAAACGGGAACCACAAAGTAGAGCGAGTCGAGCCGGTCGAGCACGCCGCCGTGCCCCGGGATCAAGCTCGACGAGTCCTTCACATGCACTTCCCGCTTGAACAGCGATTCGGCCACGTCCCCGACCTGGGCGACCACCCCCACCGCCGCGCCGATCACTACCAGCCGGCCGACGTCGAGCCCCAGCCCGACTCGCGGCAGCACCCAGCCGCCGAGTAGCACGGCCGCCACCACGGCGGCGCTGAACCCTCCGATCGCCCCCGCCCACGTCTTGTTGGGCGAGAGGACGGGAGCGAGCTTCGGCCCGCCCAGCGCGGTCCCCGCGGCCATCGCGGCGGTGTCGCAGATCCAGGTGAGCACGAGCGGCAATAGCACGAGGGCCGCGAGCGGCCAGCTCTTCACCCCGGCGTTGGCGCCGTGCCGGATCGCGATCAGGAACGACGGCAGCCCGGCCGCGTACAGCGCCCCGAACACGGTCACGGCCACCGAGGGCAACGGCCGCCGCTCCGGACCCCGCCACCGCATCGCCACCACGAGAAGCACGAGCAGCCACAGCGCCCCGGCATAGATCGCCGGCTCGGCCCAATGCGCCTCCGAGCCTTTCGCCCAGTACGTCGCCAGGGGGATGGCGGCCGCCGCGATCAGTCCCACGAGGTCGAGGGTCATGATCCCCTGGCGCCGCGCGAGGCCGTACACCTCACGAGTCCCGAGCACGCCGAGGAGCGCCAGCGCGCCAGCGAGGGGCCACCCACCCCACCAGACCAGGCCGACGACCAGCGGAATCGCCACGACGGCGAAGGCGATACGCTGCGCGAGATTGCGTGTCATCGCGCCGGAACTGCGCCGAAGCGCCGCTCGCGCCGTTGGTAGTCGAGGATCGCCTCGAACAGGGTGCGGCGCGTGAAGTCGGGCCACAGGACCGGCGTCAGATAGAGCTCGGTATAGGCCAGCTGCCACAGCAGGAAGTTCGAGATACGCTGCTCACCGGACGTGCGGATCAGGAGATCGGGATCACCCCAGGGCGCCGTATAGAGGTGCGACGCGAAGGCCTGCTCATCGATTCCCTCGAGGCTGCGCGTCCCGCGCAGCACTTCCTCGGCGAGCAGGCGGGCCGCGCGGGTGATCTCCGCCCGCGACGAATACGAGATGCACAGATTGACCGAGAGGCGGGTGCCGCTCCGGGTCTCCTGCTCCACACGCTCCACTGCCGCGCGCCCCGAAGCGCTGAGGCGGCTCTTGTCGCCCAGCACCGAAACCTTCACTCCCTGCGTCACCAGCTCGCCGATTTCCTTCCCGACGTACTCTTCCAGCAGATCCATCAGGGCCGAGATCTCGCTGGCCGGTCGCTTCCAGTTTTCTTCGGAGAACGCGAACAGAGTGAGGACCTCGAGCCCCGCCTCGATCGCGCCCTCGAGCGCCTCCCGCACCGCCTTCATCCCGGCGCGATGCCCGAGTGTGCGCGGCAGGTGCCGCCCCCGGGCCCAGCGGCCGTTCCCGTCCATGATGATCGCGACGTGCCGTGGCACGGCGCCGTTGAGCCGAATCTGCGCCAGCAGGTCGTCGGCCATCAGACTTCCATGATCTCGGCCTCTTTCCCCTTCACCGCCTCTTCCACCAGCTTGAGGTGATCGTCGTGCAGCTTCTGCAGATCCTTCTCGCTGTGCTTCTTCTCGTCCTCCGAAACGTGCTCCGCCTTCTTGATGCGGTTGATCGCCTCGGTCCGGGCATGCCGGATCGCGACGCGACCCTCCTCGGCGAACTTGTGGACGACCTTCACCAGCTCCTTGCGGCGCTCTTCCGTGAGCGGAGGCAACGGGATGCGGATGATGTTGCCGTCGTTCGAAGGGTTGAGTCCGAGATCGGAGGAGAGAATCGCCTTCTCGACCGCTTTCAGGAGCGACTTGTCCCAGGGCTGCACCGTGAGGAGCTTCGGCTCGGGCGCGGCGACGCTGGCCACCTGGTTGAGGGGCATTTCCCCGCCGTACGCTTCGACCCGGACCAGGTCGAGCAGGGAGGTTGTAGCCTTTCCCGTCCGCACGGTGGAGAACTCGCGTCGCACCGCTTCGACGGCCTTGTCCATCGCAGCCCGAGCCTGCTTGAGATGATCCGCGAGCGTCATTGGACGATGGTGCCGACGCGTTCCCCGGCCAGCACCCTGGCCGTCGCGCCGGGCTGGTTGATGTTGAACACCACGATGGGCAACCGGTTTTCCTTGCATAGGCCGAAGGCGTTCGCATCCATGACCGCGTAACCATTCACCAGCGCTTCCTGGAATGTCAGCTCGGACATGAACCGGGCCTTCGGGTCCTTGCGCGGATCCGCGGTGTAGATGCCGTCGACATTCGTGGCCTTCAGGATCACGCGGGCCTCGATCTCGAGCGCGCGCAACACCGCCGCCGTGTCGGTCGAAAAATACGGATTCCCCGTGCCCCCTGCGAAGATCACGATCCGGCCCTTCTCGAGGTGGCGCACGGCGCGCCGCCGGATGTAGGGCTCGGCCAGCTCCTCCATCCGGATGGCGCTCATGACGCGGGTGTTGAGCCCCTTCTTCTCGAGAATATCCTGCAGCGCCAGGGCGTTGATCACCGTCGCGAGCATGCCCATGTAATCGGCCGAGACCCGGTCCATGCCCTTGTCGCTCGCCGTCGCACCCCGAACGATGTTCCCCCCGCCCACGACGAGCCCGAGTTGCACCCCGGTCGCCGCCACCTCCTTCAGCTCGTCGGACAACCGGTCGACGACACCGAAGTCGATTCCGGAGCCGAGGCTCCCCGCAAGCGCCTCGCCCGAGATCTTGAGGAGGGCCCGGGGATACGCCAACTGCGACACTCAGGCGCCCCCGAGCTCGAAGCGGGCGAAGCGACGGACGTCGATCTTTTCCCCGGTCTTGGCAGCGAGCGCACGGACCAGGTCACCGACCGTCTGCTTGTCGTCCTTGATGAACTTCTGCTCCAACAGGACGTTCTCCTCGTTGAACTTCTTCACCATCCCGTCGACGATCTTGGCACGGATCTGCTCGGGCTTCTTCTGCTCGGCGACCTGCGCCTCGTAGATGCGCCGCTCCCGCTCGACGACCTCCGCGGGCAGGTCCTCCACGTGCACGGCAACCGGCTTCGCCGACGCGATCTGCAGTGCGATGTCCTTCGCCAGCAGCTTGAAGTCGTCGGTGCGCGCCACGAAATCGGTTTCGCAGTTCAGCTCCACCAGCACCGCGACCTTGCCGTTGAAATGGACATAGGCCTCGATCAGCCCTTCGCCGGCAGCCTTGGCGGCACGCTTCTCGGCTTTCCCCGCGTACTTCACGCGGAGGATCTCCTCAGCCTTCGCCATGTCGCCACCCGCTTCCTCGAGAGCCTTCTTGCAGTCCATCATGCCGGCGCCGGTCTTGGCCCGAAGCTCGGCTACCAGCTTTGCGGGAATCTCTTTCACGGTCGTCACCTTTCCTCACTCCTCACATAAGAACGCCGCCCTCGCGAAACCTCTCGGTGCGCAGGGCGGCGGCTGGTGGTTCACTGCCGGGGCGGCTCCCCTTCCCGTTCGTGGTTAGGGCTCGCTCCCGGCGGCCGGCTCCGCCGCAGCCGGCGCATCCTCGGCCTTGAGACGCGCCGCGATCGCTTCCGGCTTGGGACGCCGCTTGCGTCGCGCCGGCCGCTTCTTGCGATCGCCTTCCGCCTCCGCTTCGACGCCCGTCTCGGTGGAGTACGTCACCGCCTCCGCGTCCTCCGACGGCTCCCGCATCGGCTGCTGCCGCCGCGCCTCGGCGATCACGTCCGCGACCGCCGCCGTCACCAGCGACACCGCCCGGATGGCGTCATCGTTGCCTGGAATCGGCACGGTGATCAGATCGGGGTCGGCGTTGGTGTCGACGATCGCCACCACGGGAATCCCGAGCTTGTTGGCCTCGGCGACGGCGATCCGCTCCTTCTTGGCGTCCACCACGAAGAGCGCACCCGGCAACCGGCTCATCTGCTTGATTCCCGACAGGTTCTTGTCGAGCTTCACGCGCTCCCGGTCGAGCAGCAGTTGCTCCTTCTTCGTGTAGTGCTCGAACTCGCCCTCGGCCGCGCCCTGCTCCAGCTCCTTCAGCCGCTTGATCTGCCGCTTGATCGTCTGGAAGTTGGTCAGCGTGCCGCCGAGCCACCGCTCGGTCACCCAGAACCCACCCGCCCGCTGTGCTTCGGCCTGGATGATCAGCTTGAGCTGCTTCTTGGTGCAGACGAACAACACCCCGTCGCCGCCCAGCACGACGGCGCGCAGCCGCTCCTGCGCCTCCTGAATCTGCCGCAGGGTCTTCTGCAAATCGATGATGTAGATGCCGGAACGCTCGGCGAAGATGAATCGCCGCATCTTGGGGTTCCACCGGCGCGTCTGATGCCCGAAATGGACCCCGGCTTCCAGCAGATCCTGCAACTGAGGCTGCGTCATGCACTTCCTTTCATGGGTTTTGGACCGCCGCCGCTGTCATCTTCGATGCGACCTCGCCTTCGCGAGGACCCCGCGCCGAATCAAGCGGCGTGTGTGATTCACTGCGTTGTGGGGCATGAGTTGTGGGTAACTACGCAACAGCCACAACCCATACCGCTTACCGTTTGCTGAATTGGAACCGCTTGCGCGCTCCAGCCCGCCCCGGCTTCTTCCGCTCCACCGCCCGTGGATCGCGCGTCAACAAACCCTGCTCCCGCAGCTTCTTGCGGTGCCGCTCGTCGGCGAGACAGAGAGCCCGCGCGATACCCATGCGTAGCGCTCCCGCCTGGCCCGTCACGCCGCCGCCGCGGCAGATCCCCTTCACGTCGAAGGCACCCAGCGTGTCGGTCGCCGTAAACGGCTGTTGAATGTGCGACACCAGCGAGGCGCGCGGGAAGAAATCCCCGAGCGTCCGGCCGTTGATGTTCCATTTCCCCGAACCGGGCGTCAGGTAGACGCGCGCAACGCTCTCCTTGCGACGTCCCACCGCATGCCAGCGCAGTTCCGGAGTAATCGTCATTTCGCCTCCGCGAGCGGGAACGGCTGCGGCTGTTGCGCCGCATGCGGATGCGTCGGCCCCGCATACACTTTGAGCATCTGTTTGACGTGCTGGCGGGACAGCGTGGTCTTGGGCAGCATCCCCCAGACCGCCCGCTCGATGACCCGCTCCGGCCGCCGGTCGAGCACGTTCTTCACCGGTGTGAAGCGTTCATGCCCCATGTACCCGGTGTGCCGGAAGTACCGCTTTTGCTCGACCTTGCGACCCGTCAGCTTCACCCGCTCGGCGTTGATGACGATCACCGCATCGCCACCGTTCAAGTGAGGAGTGAAGGTCGGTTTGTGCTTGCCGCGCAGCACCTGGGCCACGCGACTCGCCAGCCGTCCGAGCGGCTGCCCGCTCGCGTCGACGACGTACCACCGCCGCGTCACGTCTTCTTTCCGCTGCGAAAAGGTCTTCATACCACCCCGTGGGACGTTCGAAAATTTCAACAGCCTAGTACTATACCCAGCATTCTAAGCCGCTGTCAACTTGGAGGTTGGGTCCTGCCTCTTGCCGCCCCCGTCGCGCGACACCAACATGCTCCCCTCTCACAAGACGAGCATCCCGACATGTGGCCGTTCTCGAAGAAACGGGTACTGGAGATTCGCGACCAGAGTTTCACCGATCAGCGCATCGAGCTGGACGGCAAACTCTTCGTCCGGTGCACGTTTGTGCGCTGCATCCTCGTCTACGCCGGAGGGGATGGCGGCGGGATCAGCGGTTGTACCATCAACAACTGCGTCTGGAAGTTCGAACGAGCCGCCGCCAACACCATCGGATTCATGGCCGCGATGTACCACTCCGGAGAGAGCGGACGCGAGCTCATCGAGGGGACGATCAAGAACATACGGTCGGAAAACCTGCCCACGAGCGAGGCCGAGTAGCGCGGCTATCGCTCCGGTTCCGTTGTGTCGCTGAGCGTCACGAGAACCGCGCCCCGCTCCACTGCCGCCCCGCGCTTCACGTGGATCTTCGCGACGCGCCCCGCTCGCGGGGCGCGGAGCTCGTTTTCCATCTTCATGGCCTCGACGACAATCAGTGGCGCGCCAGCGGCCACGCGTTGTCCTTCCTGCACTTCGAGCCGCACCACGAGCCCCGGCATCGGGGCGCGAACCACACCGCCCCCGTGTTTTACCTCCCGGTGCGACGTGAGCGCCTGGATCGCCCGGGCACGCTCGTCCACTGCCTCGACTTCGACCCGCTCGCCAACCGCTCCCAGCGCCCAGCGCGCCCCGCCGCCATCGCCGGGGCCGGTCAGCGCCTGGGCCGCCACCGTCCAGGATTGACCGCCCAGGAGGAGGTGGTAGAGCTGTGTTCCCGGCACCGGCGCCAGATGGGCCTCGTGCGGCTCCCCGTTTACGATGACACGGCCACCCTCCACCTCGATTTCGACGATGCGCGGAGAGGCGCCCATCCGGATGTAGTACTTCATGCAGCACTCTCCAGGCACGCCACGGCCTCCACCTGGGCCGTCTGGGGGCCGGCGTCGAACACACCGAGCGCGCGCAACGTGTAGTTGACGCTCAGCCGATGCAGGTCCCGCGCGAGCGTCGCGGGATCCTGCGAGACGTACACGAGCTGCGGAATCGGGTCCCCGGTGAGTCGCAAGGCCACGTCCCAGTGCAGGCCCGTACGGGGCGGGCGGACGATCACCGCCTGCGGCGCGGGGAGGCTCTGCAGCACGTCCTCCGCACGGCCGGCGATGATGCGAACGCGCTCGCCCAGGGACGTGAGCTCGGCGCGCCGACGCGCCCACCCCACCGCCTGTTCATTGGCATCCACGCTCACGACGATCGCCTGGCGCAGGGCGAGTCGCACCGCGGTGTCCCCGATACCGCCATGGAGATCCCACACCATCTTGTCCCGAACGTCTCCCAGGCATTCGACCGCCCAGTCCCGCACCACCCGGTCCATCGCCGGGTGATCCGCCTCGAAGCCGACCGGGGGGAATCCTGTCACGGGACCGGCAACGATTCGGGCAGCGCCGTCCACGGGATGCCACCAACAGGTGACCGTTGCACCATCCTCGAGCGCCTCTCGCAGCCGCTCGGCGCTGCGCCACGGCTCGCCGAGCGACTCGACGATCACGTGGCGCGCGCCGTCACGATCGAGGCGAAGGGTAAGTCGCACCGCACTCTCAGGCAGGGAATCGATCCTGCTCTCCAGCTCGTGCCACAGCTCCACCAATCGTGCGTCGGCGATATGACAGTCAACGAGGCGAAAGACCGCGCCCGGACGGTCGTAGCGGATCAACCCGAATGCCGGCCTGCGTCCCCCGGTTCGCGTCAACGACAGCCGCGTGAGGTAGCGCCACTGCTCCGTCGCCCCGACGACCACCGGATCGGCCACGTCGATCTTCCCGATGCGGCGCAGTGTATCGAGCACGATGTCGCGTTTCGCCGCGAGCTGTGCCGCATACGTGAGGTGTTGGAGCTGGCAGCCGCCGCAGTGATCGGCCTCGTAGTGCGCGCACGCCGGCATGACGCGGCTGGAGGAGGGATCGAGGATCTCCGCCACTTCCCCCCGCGCGTACCGCTTGTGCATGCGAACGCTCTGCGGACGCAGCCGCACGCGCTCTCCCGGGGCGGTCCGCGGCACGAACACCGCACGTCCGTCGGGCAGACGACCCACGCCGTCCCCACCGGTTGCGATCCCGGAAACGGCGACCACTTCATCCATCGCGCAGCCCTTCCTGGCGCGCGGTCCGAATCCAGATGTTGTCTCGAGATGCGCCCGAGGTAGGCGCCGGTGCGCCGCGACCATCGACTGGGAGGCGTGCCGGAGAGGGACCTGTGCGGCGCTCCTCGGCCAGCAGGGCGGCCACCACCGCGATGGGCACGACGAGGGGGCCACTCACCGGCTCGGCGAGCAGCCGCGGCGCGGCCCGGTCCGCGTAAGTGATGTCCACTTCGCCGCGGCGAAACTCCGGGTCGTCCAGCACACGCAGGTGAAAGACCTGGGACGTCGGCACACCCACGATGACCAGCTCGCGCAGCGCGCGCCGCATCCGCTGCATCGTCACCTCGCGGGTCTCGCCCCACGCGATCAGCTTCGCGAGCAGGGGGTCGTAGTAGAGCGTCACCTCGTTACCGGGCTCGATCCCCCCGTCCCATCGCACGCCGGGCCCGCCGGGCACCCGGAGATATTGCACGACCCCGGTGGCCGGGAGAAATCCATTGAAGGGATCTTCGGCCGTGATGCGGCATTCGATGGCATGACCCCGGGGTTGCAGCAACCCGGACGCGACGCGCATCGGCTGCCCGGCGGCGATGCGCAGCTGCTCGCGCACCAGGTCGACGCCGTAGACCAGCTCGGTGACGGGATGCTCGACCTGGATGCGCGTGTTCATCTCGAGGAAGTAGAACTCCCCGTCGGGGGTGAGCAGAAACTCGACCGTTCCGGCGCCGACGTACCCCACGGCCGTCGCGGCGGCGGTCGCCGCATCGCCCATGCGCCGCCGCAACCCCGGCGTCACGACCACCGATGGGGCCTCCTCGATCAGCTTCTGATGGCGGCGCTGGATGCTGCACTCCCGCTCTCCCAGGGAGACGACCCGACCGTGCATGTCCGCGAGGACCTGCACCTCGATGTGCCGTGGGCGCTCGACGTAGCGCTCCAGGTAGAGACTGCCGTCGCCGAATGCCTTGCGCGCCTCGCTGTGGGCGGCCTGGTAGGCACCCGGCATTTCATCAGCGGTGCGGACGACGCGCATCCCTTTGCCGCCGCCTCCGGCGGACGCTTTCACCAGGACAGGAAATCCGATCACCTTCGCTTCCCGCTCGGCGTCGGCGGCATCGTGCAATGGACGGATGAGGCCGGGGACGACGGGGACGCCCGCGGCCTGCATGCGCCGCCGCGCCTGGGTCTTGTCGCCCATCGCCTGGATCGCCGTCGCCGGCGGACCGACGAACACCAGTCCCGCATCGACGACCGCGCTCGCGAACGCGGCACGCTCGGAGAGGAATCCATATCCGGGGTGCACCGCTCCACAGCCGGTCTTGATCGCCGCCTCGAGCAGCTTCGGGATGTTGAGGTAGGAATCGGGTGACGGGGCGGTGCCGATCGGGACGGCGTCGTTGGCGGCCCGCACGTGCGGAGAGAGCCGGTCCGCATCGGAATACACCGCGACCGCCTCGAGCCCTTCTTCATGGCAGGCCCGGATGATGCGCAGCGCGATCTCGCCGCGATTGGCGACGAGGACGCGAGTAAAGGCGTTATCGGTCATCGGTTATCGGTCGTCGGTCGGGTTCACTCCCGACGACCGATAACCGAAAACGAGTTTCGTCACAAGGGAATATTCCCATGCTTCTTCGCCGGATTCCTGTCCCGCTTCGACTCCAGCGTGGCGAGTGCCTCGATCAGCCGCGGCCGCGTTTCGCGCGGGTCGATGATGTCGTCCAGGAACCCGCGACCCGCCGCGAGATAGGGGTGGGCGAATTTGGCACGGTACTCCTGGACGAGCTCCTCGCTGGCCTCGCCCTTGTAGAGGATTTCCACGGCGCCGCGCTCCCCCATCACCGCGATTTCCGCCGTCGGCCAGGCGACGTTGTAGTCTCCCCGGATGTGCTTCGAGCTCATGACGTCGTAGGCCCCGCCGTACGCCTTGCGGGTGATCACCGTCAGCTTCGGCACCGTCGCCTCACAGTAGGCGAAGAGCAGCTTGGCGCCGTGCTTGATGATGCCGCCGTGCTCCTGGGAGACCCCGGGGAGGAACCCGGGGACATCTTCGAAGGTGAGGAGCGGAATGTTGAAGGAATCGCAGAACCGGATGAACCGCGCCCCTTTGGCGGAGGCGCTGATGTCGAGAACGCCGGCCAGGACGGCCGGCTGGTTCGCGATCACACCGATCGAGCGACCGGCCAGCCGCGCGAAGCCGACGAGCAGATTCCCCGCATACTCCCGCTGCACCTCGAGGAATTCTCCGTCGTCGACGACCCGCTTGATCACATCGCGCATGTCGTACGGCTTCGTCGGATTGTCGGGGACGACGTCGAGTAACGCCTCATCGCGCCGGTCCGAAGGATCGGCGGTCCCCTTGAACGGCGGGGTGTCGAGGTTGTTGGACGGCAGATAGGACAGGAGGATCCGAATCGCGGTCAGGCACTCGAGCTCCGAATCGTACACGAAGTGCGCGACACCCGAGGTTGCGGCGTGGACGTCCGCTCCGCCCAGCTGCTCGAAGTCGACCTCCTCGTGCGTCACGGTCTTCACCACGTTCGGGCCCGTCACGAACATGTACGACAACCCGCGCACCATGCAGATGAAGTCGGTGATCGCCGGGCTGTAGACGGCGCCCCCGGCACACGGTCCCAGGATGGCGCTGATCTGCGGCACGACGCCCGAGGCCAGGGTGTTGCGCAGAAAGATGTCAGCGTACCCGCCGAGCGAGGCGACGCCCTCCTGAATCCTCGCGCCCCCCGAGTCGTTCAACCCGACGATCGGCGCGCCGTTGCGCACGGCAAGATCCATCACCTTGCAGATCTTCTCGGCGTGCGTTTCCGAGAGCGAACCGCCGAAGACGGTGAAGTCCTGCGCAAACACGTACACCAGCCGTCCTTCCACGCGCCCCCATCCCGTCACGACCCCATCGCCCAGGATCTGCTGCTCGGCCAGGCCGAAATCGGTGGAGCGATGCGTCACGAACCGGTCCAGCTCCACGAACGATCCCGGATCGAGCAGCACGTCGAGCCGCTCGCGCGCGGTCATCTTGCCTTTCTTGTGCTGCGTCGCGATGCGGTCGGCGCCGCCGCCCTGCTCCGACAGCGCGCGCTTCTGCTGGAGGAGATCGAGCTTCTCACGCATAGACATAGGCCAAAGAATCTAGGAGAAAGTGACGTGGTACTGCAACAACTGGGCGCCACGACTAGACGCATGGACGCGCGGGGGGAACAGCAAGAAAAAGAGGGAACAGGAATACCTGTTCCCTCAATCTGCCCTATGCGTCCGTGGGTCTAGTCGTGCGGTTCCTGCTTCTCCGGAGTCGGTATCACTTCCTCCTGGGGAAACCCCGTCGCGGCGAGCACGATCCGGTGATGGATCGGGTCGACCTCGAGCACTTTCATGTCGAGCGCCTGCCCTTCCTTCACGGCGTCTCCCGGATTGTGCAGCTCGGGGATGCCCAGCTGCGACATCGGTACGAAGCCTTCGATGTCGTTGCCGATTTCGACGACCACACCCTTGTCCATCAGCCGCAGCACACGGCCGCGCAGCTCGGTGCCTACGGGATAGGTCTCGCCGATGCGCAGCCACGGGTCCTCCTGCGCCTGCTTCAGGCCAAGAGAGATCCGCTTGTTCTCGGCGTCGACGTTGAGGATCAGCACCTCGACCTCGTCCCCCTTCTTGACCACCTCCGACGGATGCTGCACGCGCTTGGTCCAGGACATGTCGGAGATGTGAATCAGGCCATCGATCCCGGGCTCGATTTCGACGAAGGCGCCGAACGACGTCAGGTTGCGCACCTTGCCCTTGAGACGCGTCCCCACCGGGTATTTCTGCGGCAGGGCCATCCACGGATCCTGCTCGGTCTGCTTCATGCCGAGCGAGATCTTCTCTTCGCTCTCGTCCACCTTCAACACCACCGCCTCGATCGTCTCACCGATCGACACGATCTTGGACGGGTGCCGCACGTTGCGCGTCCAGCTCATTTCCGAGATGTGGACCAATCCTTCGATCCCCGGTTCGAGCTCGACGAAGGCACCGTAGTTCGTGATCGAGACGACCTTGCCCTGGACCCGCGTACCGACCGGATACTTGGCGGCGACGTCCTTCCAGGGATGCTCCTGCAGCTGCTTCAAACCGAGCGAGATGCGCTCGCGCTCCCAGTCGATGTCCAGAATCTTGACCTGCAGCTCCTGGCCGAGCCGCACCATTTCGCTGGGATGCGACACGCGGCCGTAGCTCATGTCGGTGATGTGCAGCAGCCCGTCCACGCCACCCAGGTCGATGAACGCGCCGAAGTCGGTGATGTTCTTCACGACGCCGGTGCGGACCTGTCCCACCTGCAGCTCCTTCATCAGGACTTCGCGTTTCGTCTTGCGCTCGGCCTCGAGCAGCACGCGGCGCGACACCACGATGTTGCGGCGCCGCTTGTTCAGCTTGATGATCTTGAACTCGTAGTTCTGCCCCAGCAGCTCGTCGATGTTGGGGACGCGCCGCAGGGCGATCTGGCTGCCGGGGAGGAAGGCGTCGACCCCCATCAAATCGACGACGACGCCGCCCTTGATCTTCTTCACGAGCGTGCCCGTCACCGGCTCGTCCTTCTCGAAGGCCTCGCGGATGCGCTCCCACACCCGCATGAAATCCGCCTTCTTCTTCGAGAGGACGACCGCGCCCTCCTGGTCCTCGAGGTGCTCGAGGTAGACCTCGACCTCATCGCCTTCCTTGAGGCTCTTGGGGTCCTTGAACTCGTCGATCGGCACCGCACCTTCGGACTTGAAGCCGACGTCGAGAATGACGGCGGCGTCCGTCACGCGCAGGACCTTCGATTTGACGATCTCCCCTTCCTCGATGTTCGAGAGGGTTCCCTCGTACATCTCGGACATCTTTTCGATCTCGTCGGCGGAATACTGCTCGTCGAGGCCGGAGAGAACGCGGATCGGGGAGTGAGTCGGTTTTCTGGAGGGCCCTTCGGGGGCGGTGTCTACAAGTTCCTTCGCTTCAGCCAGCATCGGGTTCCGGTTCAGGGTCATGGGTTTGGGGTTCGAGCTCCGGGCAATCCTCCCGTAGCCAGGGAATCATGAAGCTTACGCAGAGAATCGCTGGTGCGCCAGCGCGACTACCCGGTCGACCTGCTCGGCAAGCGATAGCCGGGTCGAATCCAGAAGCACGGCGTCATCCGCTGCCTTGAGGGGGGCTACGGGGCGGTTGGCGTCGGCGTGATCCCGGGCCGCCAGCTCGGCGCTTTCGCGCGTCACCCGGTCCTGCTCGAGGGGTTGCCCCCGCTGCGCCAATCGACGCCGGGCCCGCTCTTCGGGGGTGGCGGTGAGAAACACCTTCAGTGGCGCCTCGGGGAATACCACCGTTCCGATGTCGCGCCCGTCGACCACCACTCCGTCGGGATGCCCGAGTACCGCTTCCCGCTGTCGATCGTTGACCCAGGTTCGGACCGCGGGCAGCGCTGCCACAGCCGAGACGTGCGCCGTGACGCGCTCCGAGCGAATCGCCTCGTCGACGTCCACCCCCGCCACTTCCGGCCGGAACGATGCCCCGGAAAGCACGAGTCGCACCGGCAGCTCCTCCGCCAGGGCCAGGATGCGCTGCACCGACCAGCGCCCGTCGACTTCCGGGCCGAGCGTGTCCAGTGCCGCGAGGGTGAGGGCGCGATACAGGGCGCCGGAATCGAGGTGCGCCCAGCCTAACCGCTCGGCGACACGGGCCGCCGTGGATGATTTACCGGAAGCCGCGGGGCCGTCAATCGCGATGACGCGTGCCACGGCCGATCGCCCGCAGGGTCCGAAAGAATCCGGGGTAGCTGATCGACACCGAGCGCCGCTCCGAGAGCCGCACCGCGGCGCCCGGGATGGTGCCAAGGACGGCGAAGGCCATGACGAGCCGGTGATCGCGCGCCGTCTCGACGGGGCCGCGCGGCGGCTCATCGGTGCCGAGCACGAAGAGGTCGTTGCCGCGCGCCTCGGCCGCGACGCCGACATTTCGGAGGTTGGCGGCGACGAGCTCGAGACGGTCGCTCTCCTTCAGGCGCAGCTCGCCTACGTCGCGAAACACCGTCTCGCCCCGCGCACGGCTCGCCAGCACGGCGAGCAGCGGGATTTCGTCGATGAGCGCCGGGATCTCGGCCGCAACAACCTCGGTGCCCCGCAGCAAAGCGGGCCGCACCAGCAGATCCGCAACGGGCTCTCCGCCGAGGGCGCCGAGGTTCAGACGCTCGACCTGCGCGCCCATCCGTTCCAGCGCGACGAGAAAACCGGTGCGCGTCGGATTGACACCCACTCCCTCGATGAGCAGCTCACCCCCTTCGGCGAGCACCGCGGCGCCGATGAGAAATGCCGCCGATGAAAAATCGCCGGGGATGCCCAGCTCGAAGGCCGGCACGGCTCCGGCCGACGGCTGATAGCGCACGATTCCGTTCTCCGCCCGCAGATTCAGACCCAGATGCAGGAACAGGCGCTCGGTGTGATCGCGCGAGGTCCGCGGCTCGCGGACGGTGACGGGCACGCGCGAGGCCAGCGCGGCGAACAGGATCGCGCTCTTCACCTGTGCGCTCGCCACCGGCGAATCGTACGCGATGCCGTGCAGCCGAGCTCCCCGCACCGTCAGTGGCAGGTGCTCGGCGCCGTCCGGGAACGTGGCACCCATCGATCGGAGCGGATCGACGACCCGGCGCATCGGCCGCCGCCGCAGCGAAGCATCGCCCGTCAGCCGGGCGTGGATTGGATGGCCCGCGATCACGCCCAGTGCAAGTCGTGCGGTCGTCCCGGAATTGCCGCAGTCAAGAGCGCACCGGGGCGACCGGAAACGCGCCCCACGCACCGTGACCACGGCGCCGGAACGCAGCGGAGAGACCGTCGCCCCGAGTCTCCGCAACAGGCCGGCGGTGTGGCGCACGTCTTCACCGGTGAGGAGACCGGTGTGGGCGCTGGTGCCACGCGCGAGCGCGGCGATCAGCAACGCCCGGTGCGAGATGCTCTTGTCGCCCGGGACGCGGACGGTGCCGCGCACGATCATGACGCGCACCACGGAAGTGGCACGGCTAGGAAGCTAAACGACAACGGGCGGCTCCACAGGAGCCGCCCGTGACGCATAGCGCTGCAAGGCGGAGACGCTAGGGCTTGACGTTCATCTTGTTCGACGTCGTCTGCGCCGTGATGGTGCGTTGCGGAATACTTCCGTTCGCTACCAGCCGCTCCGCCCCCGTCTTGGTGAAAAACAGCTTGAGGAACGTCGCGTCCGCGAAGCCGGGGGGGCCACCGCTCGACTGCGTGATATTGGTCCCGGTCGTGTCACCGAGGGGATCGCACACGAAAGTACCAGCGATGCTATCCGTGACCTGACACAGTTGACCGAACGTGCCGTTGTTGGTGATTGCGGTCAGGTGCACCGTCGCAGGCCCCACCGGACCGTTGTCCACCGTTCCGTCGGGTCGCGTGCCGGAACCGCTCGTCTTCAGCGCGACCGTGAACAGCGCACTATTGGGGCACCCGGCGTTGAACTGTCCGGCGACCGGAGCGCACACCTGTACATTCGCCGGTGGCTGCAGATCGAATGTCGCCGTCATCGCGGTCTGGTCATCGTCAAATTCGCTATGGCCACCGGTCAGCCCTCCGACGCCACCGGGATTCCCCCACAGTGGAGCTGGCGCAAACAGTTTCCCAAGCAGGTGCAGCGGATCCCACCTCGAGGGCGCCACGGCGAACTGCTGGCAGAGGGCCGGGTCGATGAAATACGCATCCGCGAACGGATTGAATCCGGTGAAGGTGGTACCTGTCTCGTGAACGAGCGTACTGGTCCCGACGGTGCAGAGTCCGACGAGCGCTCCTGGTCCTCCACCGGGCGCGACATACGAAACCGTTCTCGGCACCGCCCGCCAGTCGTAGCTGAGCGAATTGGACCCCGGTTTCCCGTAGAGGAGCACACGGATCGGGGCCCTCGTGGTGTGAATGATCTGTGACCAGCCCGGGATCGTGCTGCCGTTCGGCGCGGGAGCCATCCCAGAGAATCCCTCGTGGGTCGGGACGCCGTTGGAGTTGAACGAGGTCGGCCGCGCGTAGACGACCTGTCCGGGGTTCGTATCAGGATCGGTCGGCGGCTCACCCCGCACATCGTATCCCCCGTCGAGCGCCGGATTGGTTGCAGTCGTGAAGTCTTCGGGAAACGTCTGCGGCAACTCGCCGTTGCTGAAGAGCATACAGGCGAGCAATGCATTGGTCAGGGACGAGGCGTCCTGAAAGTCGGCGTTGCCGGCCTTCACTTGACTCGCGATGTGCGTCATCGCATCGAAGCCACGATCGCGCGTCGTCGTAGTGTCGTTCGCGTTGTACGCGGTCTGCATCGCGTTGATCAGGCTGGTGACAATCTGCTTGTCCGTCGTGCCGTTGAAGTACTGGGCCACGAGCGAATTCATCGAGTTGAAGCTGCACGTCACCGTTATCGGTTTCGCGGAGCTTAGCCGCAGTCCGGCTGTGGGGGGGACCGTCTGGTCGCCGCACCCGAGGGCGGCGAGGACACCGACTAGCGCTGCAAGGGAAGCGAGACTGCGCTGCATGTCAAACTCCATACCGAGGGTCGAGTGAGCCGTTGGTGAGCGGCGGCCGAGTAAGCAATGGATCGGGACGGTGTAGCGCTCACTCCGCAAGTTCCAAGCCGGGGTTGCGAGGCCGCAAGCTAACCCCGCAGCCCTCGAAAGCACATTCCCGTCGCGTCACTACCGCCACGTCGCCGCCTGGGCGTTGCGGACGCGCCACAG
>JAWOLH010000019.1:0-128380 GCA_033853695.1 Gemmatimonadales bacterium
CCGCGACGGGCGTCCTCATTAACACGTACCGGCACGTTGGCTCGCTGCGAGCTGCACCTTAGTGCACACTGAGCGACGATAGAAAGTCGGTTCTCAATCGTGGCATCTGGAGTCCTAGCCGGTGATGCCTAACAAGCGCTCGAAGCTGACGGCGCGCGTAGATTAGGGAATGAATCTCTCTTCAGCGCGCCGCAGCTGAAGCGCCATCCGTTGGGCCGCAGCCGTGGAGAACACTAGGACAACGCTCTCTTCCGCACAGACCTTCCCTACAAAGGTCCTCTTTCCACCCGCCTGGGTTGGCGCCGTTACGTACAGAGGTCTCAAGGGAGTACTTCCTACAGGTGCCCAGCACACAGATCCCTTTGCGAGGTGGGGATTCGTCATCTTCGTCATCGCAATAGCCTGGGTTTTCTGGCGCACGCTCGTCCCCCTCAAACGAGTCCGGATGGATGCGAGCGGACTCTACGTTTCCAATTGCTTCACCGAGATCTTCGTACCACTAGCCAATATCAAAGCCGTTTCCGAAAATTCGTGGGATCGCAACCACCCAATAGCCATTATTTTCCATACTGGGACCGAATTCGGGAGCGCGATTCGCTTCATGCCCAAGAGCCGCTGGTTTGGAGCGAGCTCCTCCCCGCATCCAGTCACGGGGGAGATTCGTTCAGCCGTTGCTCGTGCCACCGGAAAGCCCCCAGAGGCTGCGGCCTAACCAGCGCATGAAACTTTCGTGGCGCGGCGGCCGTGTCAAAGGGAAGGGATCTATCTTGATGGCGGCCGCCGCACCACGCAGCTTATGCGCGATCCGTTAGGCAGCGCCCAAAGGAGAAGGTTGCATGTCCCCGGAACTCTTTGTTCAGTTTATTGCTCTGCTGGCGACCGTTGGAGTCGGCGCATTCACCGTAATCAAGGTTGCTCATCTGTTTGCCAATCGCCCTCGCTCACTCCCAGATGACCTTCTGGGGCGCGTCGAGGAGCTTGAGCAGACACTCCAGAATGTCCAGCAGCAGTTAGCGGAAACACAGGAGCGGCTCGATTTCACGGAACGTCTGCTCAGCACGACGCGAGAGGAGCATCGACTTGGCAGGTGAGCGCCACTCCGTGCGCTGCCTAACATGCCCATCAAGCTGGCGTGGCCCGTCGAGTAAGGTAGAATGCCATTCGTGAACATTCAGCGCAGGCCACGCAGTTTATGCGCGATTCGTTAGGCGCCGGCCGGAGGGTCCAAGCGCCTCTCAACGTTGGGACCGTCTCATGTATGAACGAGACGGTAGGACCCTCGATACGGTCGTTACAACGGAGCGCCACCCTGAGCTGTGGCGGCGCGGGCCACAGGGTTGGCGGGGTTACAGGATCGAGGAACTCGGCGGCACGGTAGAGGTCAATGGGAAGGGCTATGCGCCGTAGGGTGATCTTTGCGAAGCCGCCCAACCAGGCGGCGGCGCTACTTGGCGGCGATTACCGTTCGTGGCTTCAGAGCTGGGAAGGAGGTCGCATGCGATCGCTGTCTGCGTACGCGCTCACGTTCTCTCTGCTGGGAACGCTGGGGCAGGGACCGGGGGGCGCTGCCGCGGGGGGAGACATTCGTACCCTAGAGCGAGCCACGTGGCAGGCCTACAAAGACAAGGATGCGTCCGGGTACCGGCGACTGCTGGCTCCTGGCTACGTGAATGTGGGCGGCGATGGCATCTTCGGCCTCGAAAAGGAACTACGAGACATGCCACGGTCCGGCGTCGAGAGCTTCGCCCTGTCCGATATGACGGTGTCATTCCCCGCGCAGAATGTAGCGGTGGTGACGTACGTCGTCTCGGTAGTGCGGGCTGGCGAGCTCCCCCGGCACGCCGTGCCGTTCTACGATGCGTCCGTGTGGGTCCGCTCCGAAGGCACATGGAAGACGGTGCTGCACACCCACGCGAGGAAGGAGCAATGACCGCCCGTGTCCCGAGCCGCCGCCTAACCAGCGCATGAAGCTGGCCTAGCGCGGCGGCCGTTTGAAAGGGAAGGAATCCATCCTGATGGCGGCCGCCGCACCACGCAGCTTATGCGCGATCCGTTAGGCCGCGCACGAAAACGCGCTTCCACCCGGCCAGCACTGGAGACGTCATGAAGCGAGTCACTGGTATTGGTGGGATCTTCTTCAAGTCCAAAGACCCCAAAGCCTTGGGTGCCTGGTACAAGACCCACCTGAGAATCGATGTCCAGGCATGGGGCGGCGCTGCTTTCGACTGGAATGGCCCGGAGAATCCCAAGGGTGTTGGGACGACGGCCTGGAGTCTGTTTCCAGCCGACACGAAGCACTTCGCTCCGAGCGCGGCCCCCTTCATGATCAACTACCGCGTCGCCGACCTGGATGCCCTGCTCGCCGCGCTTCGATCGGAAGGCGTGCATGTCGAAGAGAAGGTCGACGAATCTGAGTACGGGAAGTTCGGCTGGGTGATTGACCCAGAGGGCAACAAGGTCGAGTTGTGGCAACCACTCGATGGGCAGTGAACTCTGCGCTGCCCGAACTGCAGCGGGCGCGGCCTAACCAGCGCATGAAGCTGTCCGCTCATTTACCGGTGCGCGTGACTTGATTCTCCGAATCCTCGACTTGCTCGGGGTAGCGGTCTTCGCCATGAGCGGTGCCTTGGCGGCTGGACGAAAACGTCTCGACCTCCTCGGCGTCGTCGTCATCGCTGCCGTTACCGCCATTGGTGGCGGAACGACTCGTGACCTTCTCCTCGATCGCCATCCGGTCTTTTGGATCGCTGATCCGGTCTACCTCTATATCATCCTCGCTGCCGCGGCGCTTACGATTCTCTACACGCGGCGTCTTCGCCCCCCCCGACCGCATGCTCCTGGTTGCCGACGCGCTGGGACTTGGGCTCTTTACGATAAGCGGAGCGCAGGTCGCTGAGCACGCCGGCCTCTCTGGCATGGCGGCCGTGCTGATGGGGACCGTCACGGGTGCTGCCGGCGGGGTCATGCGCGACATCCTTACCGCGGAGATCCCCTTAATCCTCCGACGTGGCCAGATCTACGCAACGGCAGCGATCGCCGGAGCAACGCTTTATCTGGTCTTGCAGGGCGCGGGCTTAGACCGCAGTGACCGCAGCTCTCACTGGCATGATGACGGTTGTCGGTCTTCGGCTGGCAGCCATCGTTTGGCGGATCACCCTTCCGGTATTCACCGTGAGCGACTCCGACGACCGCGACTCGGACGCCGCCTAACCAGCAAATACGGCTGCCGGGGGTTCCATCGCTCGCAATGGTTACATCGCAAAGCCGCAACACAGGGGGACATTACTCCGCTTGCTTTACGGTGGTATTCGTTTCCGGCATGATCCCGCAGCGGCACGTGGCGTGACGATGAACAGCTCGTTCGCGACCTTCGCGTCGAACACGAAGAACTTTCGCCTTGAAGTTGTGAAGACGCGTCAGTGTGGATGTGGAACGACCGGCACGCGCCTGAAGAGGAAGGCCTCCATCTTGATTGCGGCCGCCGCACCTCGCAGCTTATGTGCAATTCGTTAGACAGCCCCGGAATTCGCTCCATCTTGGCAATTGTCGCATGACTGCCTCAGCCGTTCCGACCCGTCAACAACTGGTACGCCGCGGCCAGTGGCTCACATGGACGACGATTGCATACAACAGTCTCGAGGCCCTCCTTTCAATTGCTGCAGGCCTCCTCGCTGGGTCGGTCGCCCTCGTCGGATTCGGATTCGACAGCGTCATCGAGCTGTGCAGCAGCCTCGCCGGGCTGTGGCGCCTCCATTTTGACGCCTCCCCAGCGAGCCGAGCCCGCGTGGAGCGCCAGGCTCTTCGCTTCATCGGTATCGGTTTCTTGGTTCTAGCGGCCTACGTCCTGATCGATGCCAGCCGGACCCTCCTAGTGCGCGAACGCCCCCACGAGTCCATCATCGGTATCGTCGTCGCCGTCGGCTCGCTGGGGGTCATGCCCTTGCTCGCCCGGGCGAAGCGCCGAGTCGCAGCCCAACTCACCAGCACCGCTCTGACCGCCGAGGCACGCCAGACCGAGATCTGCACCTACCTGTCCGCGATCCTCCTCGGTGGGCTGCTCCTCAACGCGGTCTTCGGTTGGTGGTGGGCCGACCCGGTAGCCGCTCTGGTCATGGTGCCGCTAATCGGCTACGAGGGTCTCGCGGCAGTACGTGGCCGCACCGTGTGTGCCGATGGCTGCCACTGATGGATCACCTGACGCTTGACACGCACGCCGGCGACATCGTCGCCGGGTCCTAGGTTTCCATGTACCGAACCTCGGCTCGCGGGCACCGCCTCTGTCGGAATGCCCAATAGGAGTTCTCGATCTTTTCTGCGGCGCCCGCAGGCCGCAGCTAACGCGCAATCCGTTAGACCGCCGCGCTCTCCGAGGTGACCATGACGGTAGCGACGCCAGAGCAATTGCGAACATTCGTTGGCCCACGGGCAGACTACTACCTCAAGCGCTGGCAACGCCTCGAGGCCTCGAAGGCCCCAGGATTCAACTGGGCCGCCTTCTTCTTTGGTCCTTATTGGCTTCTCTATCGCAGGATGTTTCGGACCTTCTGGATCAGCCTCGCTGTCATCGGTGGCATCACCGTTCTTCTAGTGCTAGCGACTAAGGGTGATCCCCCTCGCATTCTGGATGCCTTTATCGCCATCGCAACCACAATTTTCTTCGGAAGGTTCGGCACTTATCTCTACTACCTGCACACTCGCCGCAAGATCGCGCTCTTGAGCCTGGCTGGAGAACCGGACTCCCAAAGACTGACCCGGGCTGGTGGAGTTGGTTGGCTAGGGGTGCTAATCTTCTTGTTGGCCAATTTGGTAGTGTTCATGCCGCTCGAGATGGCTCTCCGATGAAGCGCGGGCTCTAGCCAGCGCATGAAGCTGTCGGGGCGCGGCGGCCGCTTTGAAAGGGAACGGGTCGGTCTTGATGGGAGCCGCCGCACCACGCAGCTTATGCGCGATTCGTTCGGCAGCCCCGTACCACATTCAGCCAGACCGTCGGAGACCCATACATGCTTCGCGGTGCAAAACTCGCTGCATTCGTGGCCACAACTGACTCCACCCGCTCCAAGGCCTTCTACCAGGGCGTTCTTGGGCTCCGCCTCCTCACCGATGATCAGTTCGCCTTGGCTTTTGACTCCAACGGGACTCAGCTCCGTATCCAAAAGGTCGAGTTCCACCCGCATCCGTTCACCGCGCTGGGCTGGGAGGTGCCTAATATTCGCCAGACCGTCAGCGATCTAGCCAATGCGGGAGTCACCTTCGAGCGCTACGATTTCCTGCAACAGGACAACCTTGGAATCTGGAAGGCCCCAAGTGGCGTTAAAGTGGCTTGGTTCAAGGACCCGGACGCCAATCTCTTGTCGGTCGCCGAGAGCGGGGCTGCCTAACATGCGCATGAGGCTGTCTGGCGCGGCGGCCGCTTGAGGCGGCTGGCCATGACCAAGATCACTGGCGCACACTCGATCATCTACAGCACGAATTCCGTCGCCGATCGTGCGTTCCTTCGCGATGTCTTGAGATTAGCCCACGTCGACGCTGGCGAGGGCTGGTTGATCTTTGGGCTACCTCCCGGCGAAGTCGCCGTTCATCCTGCCGGTAGGAATGATGTGCACGAGTTCTACTTCATGTGCGATGACGTCGAGGAGTTGGTTGAAGAGCTCGGAAAGCGCGGCGTTTCTTGTGCTCCCATCCAAGACCAAGGGTGGGGTCGGCTGACTCGCATTCCCTTACCTGGCGGGGGCAAGCTCGGTGTCTACCAACCGCGCCACCGCCGTCCTAAGCCGCCTGCCAGCCTTCAACGTGGTCGGAGTAGTAGAGGTAAGCGGAAACGGGGCAGGTCCTCGTCGCGAAAGGGAGGTCATCACTAGAATGGCCAGCCGCCTAGCATGCGCATGAAGCTGCCGCCGCCCGTCGAGTAGGGTAGAATTCCATTTGTGAGCGTTCAGCTCATGCCGTCGAGCGTCACGGCGTAGCGCTTGCCTTGGCGCAGCTTAAAGCGCGATTCGTTAGGCAGCCGATCGGAAGCACTATGCTACGCGTACTAGCAGTTGTATTGGCGGCCTTGAGTGCCTTCTTCGTGTTCTACACGGTTCGGCTCCTAGCCGTCACGCAGTTCTTGCACCAGACTAGGGCCGGAGGCCAAGGAGCCTACGTCGGGGCCATCGTCTTTCCCATTCTTGCCGTCCTGTTCGCTTGGGCGGCCGTGCGGTGCTGGCGTCGTGCAAGCCGTGCGCGATCGGCGGCGTGATTCGTTAGGCTGCAAGCGCGTCCAATACAGCTGCCGCTAAATGCGTCCAACAAACCAACCACCACCAGACGGAGCCCCATGACTGCCAGTCCATCCTCACTTATCGGCGAGTCCCTGCAGGCATCACTCACCGTCAAGGACCTGCAGAAGAGTAGGGCGTGGTACCTGGACGTCCTGGGCTTCGCTGTTGACCGTCCCATTGAACGCGACGGCGTACTCCGGGGTTTCGCACTGTCGGCGGGCCATGTCCACGTCAACCTGAACCTAGACGACGGAGCGAAGGGCTGGACCCGTACCAAAGGCGAGGGCTTTTCGCTCCGACTCAATACTGCCCAAGACGTCGATGAGCTCGCACGCCGCATTAGGGAGCGGGGCGGGTCGCTCGATATGGAACCCAAAGACATGCCTTGGGGCGCCCGGATCTTCACGCTACGCGACCCCGACGGTTTCAAGTGGATCATCTCCAAAACGCATGCAGCCTAACAAGCGATGGAGGAGATACACAGTCGCCCTATGACCCTCGGCACTCTTACGTGACGCCACTTCTTCGGTATTCCATCAACGTCACATTGGACGGGTGCTGCGATCATCGTGCGATGTTCGCGGACGAAGACCATGCGGTATGAGCCGAGAAGGTAGCCAAGGAACTTCGCAATGTCGAAGGTTGTCGCAATCATCTCCATGTCGCTCGACGGCTACGTCGCCGACCTCAACGATGGCGTGGCCGAAATGTTCGAGCAGCCGCCGCATCACGCCACTTTATGGCCGATTCGTTATGATGTAAACAACCTAAGGCCGGCACCATGAGCTTTATTCTGAAGCGCCCAAGCGCGTTCCTGCCAGTCGCAATGTCCCTTGCGGCTCTCGCCACCGTGTTGATCTCCCTGGCCCAACATGGCCCTGCGCCGCAGACGGATGAGGGCGCTGCCGCGCACATCTGGCAGCTCCTCATGGTCGCTCAGGCCCCAATCGTGCTCATTTTTGCCATCAAGTGGATGCCGCAGTCGCCGCGCCAGGCTGTTCAGATCCTCGCGCTGCAGGCTGGCGCTGCGTTGGCGGCGATGGCGCCTGTATTGCTGCTCCACTGGTGACACGCATCGTCCAGGCATGGTTGGGGTGCGGCCTAACCAGCTCATGAAGCTGTCGCATCGCAGCCATTCCACTCAGGCGCGATTCGTTACGCGGCGTGCAGGAGGATCTATGCCCAATCGTGCTGCACTTGGTGCTGTAGTCGCGCTCGTCACGGGAACCGGTTGCGCTCCCGTCAATACCGTTCCCGAGCCGGTATCCCCGACTGCGGCGGTTCAATACTATGACCTCGAGGTACCTCCCGACCTGGAGATCCGAGCGGTCGACTTCTCCGCATCCGCGTTCGCTGCCACGAGCGGGTCCGGAGGCGCCACGTCGAGCGCTGTGGGCGGCCGTGCCTTCGTCAAGGTCTATGCCGTCCATCGGACCACCGGGGAGCAGTACCTCCTGTTGTACGAGGATATCGCGCATCGGAAACGGCCGGTGCAGATCATTCGGTTTGTGCGCAGCCGTGAACGGGTACCGACCGACTCCACGCATTAAGGTGGAGCCGGCACGCCGCCTGGCCATTACCAGGTGATTCCGAGCCCGGTGCATACACCGTGGGCCGCTGGCTGATCGTGACCAGGAGAGCCACCGTATGAACTACCTGGCCGCCCTTGCACTCTCGTTCAGCGCGGCGAACGCCGCAGCGCAGGTTGACTCTACAGCGCCCTTCCACATCCCCATGACCGGCTTGGGTGGGGCATCGTACGGTGATGTCATCATCGGCACGTCTCAGCCCGCCGATGTCGAGCGAGTCTTGGCCCGCGTTGGCGGGCTGGGGCCGAGGCGCGAAAACCGGGTGATCTTCAGCATCGGGACGACCAAGCTTCACCCGCCGGAGCTATACACGCCGCCGGCGACAATGAACCAGCTCTACTTCGACCGGGGTGTCCTTGTGCTTGTGGTGGAAGGAATCCCGCGTGGGCTTCCGACGACGCGATCGGCGTTTCTGACAGCATTCCCTGCAGCGAAGGAAACGCACCGCGAGACGGGGTGGTACGAGCTCCAAGTGCCGGTGCGGGATTGCCTATGGCTCATAGCAGTCTTCGGGGTTCCGGATGACAAGTTGGAATCGGACGGATACGCTTACACGTGTGGCAGGCCCTAGGATGAATTGGTAGCCGCAATCCCCGCATTACGGTGGGGATGCTTCACCAAGGAGAGGCATGACCTTCGTCGTCACCGTGCTCGAAGCGCGCGTCCCTCCGGAGCGCGTGGCTGACTTGCAGGCCGCGTACGCCGAAGCTGCACGCGGGCCATTTCCATCCGGGCTGCTCCGGAGCGCACTCCTCCGGCAGCGGACCGAGCCGACCCAATGGCGGATCGAGACCGTTTGGCAATCTCAAGAAGCCCTGGCGGCAATGCGTCAAGCACCCGGCAAGCCTCGTGGGGTTCAGATCTTCGAAGCGGCCGGCGCTCAGCCATCGCTCAGCATCTTCGATGCAATCGCGGACTTTAACGTGCGGATGGCGCCGCCCCTGTCTGACCCTCCGCACGCGTGACGGCGCGCGGCACACTCGTCATTCAGCCGGGAGAACCTGGTTCTCACTGCGACAACCTTCCTTTGACCAGCGTACAGTACCGCAAGGCTACCGTAGCCGACGTGCCCGCAATGGCTCGCAGTCGGCTCGCGGACCCCGCTGCTGGGCTCGCGGACGAGCGCATGGCGGCGTACCTGCACGGAACACACCACCCGTACCAGGCCCGGCCGCCCCGAGTCGCCTACGTGGCGCTGGTTCATCAGGTTGTCGTCGGCTACATCGCCGGCCATCTCACGCACCGCTACGGCTGCGACGGGGAAGTCCAGTACCTGTTTGTGACCCCCGCGCATCGGCGCCGAGGAGTGGCAGCACAGTTACTGCGTTTGCAGGCGCAATGGTTTCGCGAGCACCAGGCCGGCAAGATTTGTGTGAACGTTGCGCCAAAGAACGCGGCGGCCCGAACTTTCTACGCGCGGCAGGGCGCGACTGAGTTCAACCCCTTCTGGTATGTCTGGAACGATATTGGCTCTGTGATCAGCGGTGCGGCCTAACGAGCTCATACGTGTCTCGGCAGTTTCATTTTGATGTGGACGTGCTGTGTGACCACCTGGACAAGAGGAGTCGCTATGCGCCTGTTCGGAGTTGTACTCCTTGGCATCGGCCTCGGCTTCAGCCCTCTAGGCGCGCAAGCCCCCGATTACCGACCCTCCTCGGCTGCGGCAGCGGCGCTCCGCCTCGCCGCACCCAACACCGCCACATCGATGGTTGGTGCAGCCCACCCCGATGCGTTCCCTGAGCGCCGCTTCAGTAGTCGAGCGCCTGGCGCAACTCTGATGATCATAGGCGGAGCCGGCATCGTGGCCGGCATCCTAGTCGGGGGCTCGGGTGGGACCATTCTGATTCTTGGTGGAGTGGGATTGGGCGCATACGGCCTCTACCTATACACGCGATAGGGTGCGGATGCACAATGCCTCTTCGCATCGTAACCGCCTTCTGAGTCGCAGCGGTTCTGATAGCGCCTTTACCAAGTGACGGGCGACCAGGCGGCTGCTATGCCAAGCAGCCTCGGCCGCTCTCCCTTCTTCGGAAGGCAGCAATGCGCTGCTCGACGGCTGTCTGAGGCATCCGTCGTGTTCGACCATCCATGACCTGGAAGCGCCGCTGGGCGCTCGCGGCCGCGATCGGTCTCCCCCTGATCACCATGACCGCCTACCTCCTGTGGATCTGGCCGTGGCCCCGGGGGACTTCCGTCATCGCCCAAACCGGGCCGTATGTGCTGAGCCTGCTCACGGGACTGCCGTTCGCGTGGAGCCTCACGGGTCGTTCCGGCCGCTGGGTACTCGTGCTTGCCTATCTCTCTGGTGGCTTCGTTTTCTTTTGGCTCTACGCACTCGTCGTGCTGTGCGCCGTTCGGGGGGTGTGTTTGTGAGACAGGTCTCAACGCAGCCGGGAAACCCCTTATCTTGATTGCGGCCGCCGCGCCAGGCAGCTTATGCGCGATTGCTCGGATGGCGAGACTTTCCCTCGCCTGAACCAGGAAGACTCATGGATCCCGGTGTCATCGGCGCATTCATACCGGTCATAGCGATCATCGCCGTCGCGGCAGTTAAGATCGCTCGCGTGCTCGCCGAGCGACCTCCAGCCACATCGGCCAACGTCACACCCCGGCTCGAGACACTCGAACAGAGTGTCCAGGTTCTGCAACAACAGCTGGCGGAAACGCAGGAGCGTCTCGACTTTGCGGAGCGTCTGCTCACCAAAACGCGAGACGAGCACCGGATTGGCAGTTGAGGTACGGAATGAGCCAGCGATCGAAACCAAGACCGCGCCCCGTCGACCTTCCGAAACCGCCCAAGCCGAAGCCGCCGGAGCCGTGGGAGCCGGCACGAGTTCCTCGACCTCCTAAGCCGCCCAAACCTCCCGAGCCGTGGGGCTAAGCTCCCTCCTCAAGTACCTGGAAAGAGCACATGAAGAAGAGCGCGAACGCTCGATTCGCCATCAAGAGCTGGGATGAAAAGCCTTATAGCGAAGGCCAGAACCGGCCCAAACTCACTCGGGCCAGCGTCACCAAGAGCTATAGCGGCGATATCGAGGGGGAAGGGCAGGTCGACTACCTCATGATGTACCGCAGCGACGGCTCGGCAACTTTCGTCGGACTCGAGCGGGTCGTCGGACGAGTCGGCGGCAAGACCGGCACCTTCGTGCTCCAACGTACCGGTATATTCGAAGGCGGGCGGGCGAAGGAGTCCTATTCGGTCATTCCCGGCTCCGCAACCGGGGAGCTGCAGGGCCTCCTGGGCGACGGCAGCTCCGACGTGGGGCACGGCATGGAGCATCCATTCACCCTGCGCTATGAGGTGGCCTAGCCAGGTGTCGAACACCCGCGGACCTTCAGCGCGCGATGCACGTCGTTCCTCTCGACTCGACTCAGCTCGTGGTGCTCTGCGTGCTGCTCATCGTGGGAATCCCCGCGACACGGTTGGGCGCCTTTCTGAAACTTCGATCCGATCCTTCGCCTGTTGCCCGTCATCGGCGCTTGCGCATCGCACTCCTCCTCGGCCTGTCCCCGGCCTTCGCCCTGTTCCTCATCGGGTACCTGGTCAAAGGCCTCGAGATCTTGCAGTTCATCGGACCGGTCGCAGCTTTGGTGATCGTGCTGGGCTACGGTTTTCTGATCATCAAGGCAGTCAGACGATCGGAGCCGACGGATGATTAGACGCTCCCGGTGGCGCACCTGGTTGTGGCTGTCATGAGGCACTCATGATGAAGCGGGCCGCGCTCGTCGACATTCTCATCGTAATCGGCGTCTGCGCTGCATACGTCCTGCTCGAGGCCCTGCACGTCCCGAAGCGCTGGTCCTTCCTCGCGATGGGCTTCGCCCTCCTCGCCTATGCCGGCTACCTCGCGCGGCGACGCACCGACTCCTGGCACGCACTCGGCTTTCGGACCGACAACCTCAGAACCGGCCTTCTACCCACGGTCGCGATCACTCTCGCGGGTGGGGCAGGACTGATCGGTTTCGGCCTCTTGCACGGGAGGACGAGCTGGGGGCCAAGCGCGCTCGTCCTCCTCACCCTCTATCCCGCCTGGGCGCTCGCTCAACAGTTGGCCTTTCAGGGAGTGCTGCACCGGCGGCTCATGGTGCTGGTTCGCCCCGGGATACTGCAGGTCCTCATTACCGCGACCGCCTTCGCCAGCGTTCACTTTGGCAACCAGGTTCTGATGGCCCTCACCTTCGCAGCGGGCATCGTCTGGTCTGTGTTGTACCGTCGCTGGCCGAATCTGTGGCTCCTGGCAGGCTCCCATTCCGTGCTGGCCGCCCTGGCTTATCCGCTGGTCCTTGCCTACGCACCGCTGGCGCGGTTCTAAGGAAAGGGCAGGCGGCTCGGCATTGCGGCCACGTATCGAGCACGTAGCGATCTGGGTTCACGACATCGAGACGATGCGCGCGTTCTATACCGAGACACTCGGCGGCACGAGCGGCCAGCGCTACGAGAACCCCACGACCGGTTTCACGTCGTACTTCATATCGTTTGGCGATGGCCCTCGCCTCGAGCTGATGCACCGGCCTGGATTGGAGCCGTCACCGACCGCTGCCGCCGGCTACGCCCATTTCGCATTGGCTCTGGGCAGTCGCGCTGCGGTCGATGATGCAGTAGCGAAGCTGCTCGGGCAGGGTGTGTCGATGGAGTCGGAGCCTCGTGTCACAGGAGACGGTTACTACGAGGCAGTTGTTCTCGACCCCGAGCAAAACCGTATCGAGCTGACGGTCTAGGCTCTCCACATGCGCGTCCAGACGAAGCGGGTATATGAGCCGCCCGATCCCGCCGATGGTACACGGATCCTCGTCGACCGACTCTGGCCACGCGGCCTCACCAAGCCCCGCGCCCGAATCGAGTTCTGGGCTAAGGCCATCGCCCCGTCTAGCGAGCTGCGCCGGTGGTACGGTCATGACCCGGAGAAGTGGAACGAGTTCCGCGGGCGCTATTTCGCCGAGCTCCGCGCTAATCCTGTAGGGGTGGCCGAGCTGCGGCGGTATCTGGGGAAGGGAAAGGTCACGCTCCTGTACAGCTCCAAGGAGCAACGACTCAACAACGCCACGGCCTTGAAGGAATACCTGGAGTCCTGTGATTCGCCTTCGTGACTCCATCACCATCAACGTCCCCGTGGACCAGGTCTGGACCTGGCTCAACGCGCTCCCCACCCATTACCGCCAATGGCATCCAGCGCACGTTACCTGCCGCTATGAACACGGCGATCATCTGGAGGTCGGCGCCGTCCTCTACGTCGAGGAGATCCTCCACGATCGTCTGCATCGACTGCGCTTGCGAGCGACGCACGTCGTGTCCGGTCGCGCCTTGCACTATCGCGGGCGGGGCTTCACCGGGGCCTTTCTGCTCGAGCCGGCCAACGGCTCGACCTCTTTCACCGCGGAATTGGCCTTCGGGACGCGACTGAAGGTCCTCGGTGTCATCCTGGACTCGGTGTTACGAAGAGTCTTGGGACGCCGCCTCGCCGAGCTCCAGAGCCACATGTACGAGGAGGGCGTCAATCTCAAGCGCTTAGTGGAGACGGAGAGGCGGGAAGGGCTGCCTTGATCGCTGCCACCACGCCGCGCAGCTTAGTCGTAGCGTGAACGGTGAAGAGAGCTGTGCAGCGTTCTATTCGGATGCGGCGTTCTGCAACTGGGCCTCATACGATCGACCGCCGGGCGGTCGATAGGGAAGACGTCTGTCAAAGGCCGGGCGCTGGTCCAAGAGAGTGACCGAGACGAGCAACGCACTGGATCTCGAGGCCGGCGTGTTCACCCTCGCAGACCCCCGGGAGATCGCCCTGTCCCTGAAACGGTCGGCGGAGCGGAGCCTGCGCCGCAAGTCGAGCCCCTTCAGGTCCGCCATGTCGATGCTCACGTTCTACATCAATCGCGCGGGCCGGCATCTGACCAGAGCCGACCGTGCCCGCCTCAACGCGGCGAAGGATGAGCTGCGGGCGCTCTTTGGGAAGCATCGCTCGTGAGTCCCTTCGGCTGTGCGTGGCTCGCGGCGACGGTCGCCCTCGCGCTGCACGTGACGGACGAGGCGGCGCACGATTTTCTCTCCTGGTACAATCCCCGGGCGCTGCGAATCCGCCGCGCGCTCGGCCTCCCGTTCCCCCCTACGTTCACCTTTCTGCCCTGGCTCCTGGGTCTGATCGCCGGCGTCGTGGTGCTCGGCGCCCTCGCCCCCGCGGCGTTCGCCGGGCGGCCGTGGATGCGCCCGCCCGCCTATGCGTTGGCGATCATCCACGTCGGGAACGGACTGCTGCATACGATTGGCTCACTCACCGCCAGGCGGAGAGTCCCCGGGGTCCTGTCCGCGCCCCTGTTGCTGGCCACCGGTGGCTGGCTCGCGCACGCTGCGTTCACACTTCCGTTTTGATTGTGATCCTCACACACTGCAGCTTATGCCGACTGTTAGGCTCCACGATCACAGTCTCTCGATGATGCAACAGGAAGCTGGTATCACCGCCGTCGCGCACGCCATCCAAATGGCGGTGGCGCCCGTGTTCCTCCTCTCGGGCGTCGGTGCCATGCTCGCGGTGCTCACGACCCGCCTCTCGCGGATCGTCGATCGCAGCCGTACGCTCGAGACCCAGCTCGAAACCAGTCCGTCGCCGGAGACGACGGAGAACATTCACGCGCAGCTCCAGGCGCTGTCTCGCCGCGCCAAGCTCATCAGCCGCGCAATCACCCTCTGCACGATCACGGCGCTGCTCGTGTGCGCGGTCATCGCGGTGCTGTTCGTCGGGGCATTCGCCCGGTTCGACGCTTCGGTTCCCACGGCGCTGTTGTTCGTCGCCGCGATGATCGCCCTGTTCGCCGGTCTGCTCTCGTTCCTGCGCGAGATCTTCATCGCCACGGCCAACCTGCGCATCGGGCCGCACTAGCATGACGACACTCACCACGGCCTTGCCTGTGGCCGCTCGCGGGCGCAGCTTTAATCGCCGTTGCAGTCGCCTTTCGCTCACTACCATCGACAGAGTTTCGAGATGAGACATTCCCATTCGCGCCGCATTCGGCGACCCGGCATCAGCCGCATCGATCAGCCCTCGACCCGCACACATGGATGGTTCGTGCGCAGCCAGTTCCGCGAGCGCGCCGACGGCAGCTACGGCCCACGACACCAGAAATTCTTTGGAGACTACTCCTACGGCGGAAAGCGTCGCGCGCTGCAGGCCGCCAAGGAATACCTGGCGCAGGTCCAGCGCCCGCGCACCCGGAAGCGAGTCCGTCGCATTTCGCGCGCCGCCTGATCGGGCTGTGGGGTCCGCAACGTGCCGACGGACACCTGGGATGACGGGTCGACATATGAAGCGTACGTGGGCCGCTGGAGCCGGCTCGTGGCCAGGCGGTTTCTCGAGTGGCTCGCCGTACCACCGCATTCCGGCTGGCTTGATGTTGGGTGTGGTACCGGCGCGCTGACCCAGACCATCCTCGCCGAGCGAAACCCGAGACTCGTCGTCGGCTGCGATCGATCCGCGGACTACGTGGCCTTTGCCGCGGCCCACACTTCCGATCGGCGTGCTCGGTTCCTGGCAGCGGAGATCACGGACCTCCCACGAATCAGCGACGGGTTCGATGCGGTCGTCTCCGGCCTAGTGCTCAACTTCCTTCCGGCGCCCCGTGAGGCGGTCGCGACCCTGATGGCGCGCGCGCGCCCCGGCGGCACGATCGCCGCCTACGTGTGGGACTATGCGGAGGGAATGCAGCTGCTGCGCATCTTCTGGGACGCGGCGGTGGCACTCGACCCGGCCGCCCGACCGCTCGATGAGGGCGCTCGCTTCCCCCTGTGCCGGCCCGAGGCCCTGTCGCAACTCTTCGCGTCGGCCGGCTTGCACGACGTCGAGCTCGAGACGATCGAGGTGCCGACGATCTTCGAGGGCCTGGACGCCTACTGGCGACCATTCCTTGGCTGCCAGGGTCCGGCACCGGGATATGCCCGGGGCCTGCCGCTGGAGAAGCGCGAACAACTCCGCGATGCCATCCGAGACCGTCTTCCGATCGCTTCGGACGGATCGATCTCGCTCACGGCGCGCGCCTGGGCGGTGCAGGGAACTGCCGGAACTCGGACGCGGTGATGGTGTCACTTGCGCGCGTCGCCTTCTCGGAGCAGTTCTTCTTGTAATGCGCGTTTTCGGTCCCACGACCATCGTCGCGATCGCTCTCGGCGTCGTCCTCGGCTGGGCGGCCTCGCTAGTCCTGTTCCTGGGCTGGTGGACGCTCGTCCCCTGGGGCGTGGCCGGTGTCGGGCTCGGGCACTGGACCGGGCAGCGCGGCGCGATGCTGGCTGGCGCCGCATACGGGTTCGCCCTCTGTTTCGTCTTTACGCTGGCCGGATACAAAGGAGCGGCACCGACCGTCACGCGGGTGCCGTTCTTCGCCGTCTTCGGGCTGGTCGGAGGGGTGTGCGGGTTGCTCCTTGCGGCTCTGGGCGCGTTTCTCAAGAGGAGAGCTCACCCGGAGCCATGAGAGCCGGCAGAAGCGTCGGAGCAGTGGCGTTGCCCGTGATCCTCGCGCTGTCGGCCTGCGGGCCCAAGCTCGAGGACGCCCGGCTCGCCTGGCAACGCGTCCAACCCCGGGCATACGTCTTCGAGTATCAGCGCAACTGTGCGTGCCCCGGGTCCGGCCTCTGGTATCGTGTCACCGTGAGAGATGACTCGGTCACGGCCGCCGAGCTGCTCGAGTCGTCATCACCGGGAAACCCCGGTCCGGGATTTTCACGCAGTATGCACCCGACGATTTCTCAGATGTTCGACGGGATCGTCGAGTTCGAACAGCATCCCCACACCTGGACGAGAATCCACTATGACCCTCGGTGGCATTTTCCCGATGACGCGCGCGGGGATGCGACGAATCGCCTGGAGGGGAGTTTTCACTTCTATGTACGGAACTTTCACCCGATCCCCTAGAGACCCCGGACCACCCCATGGCGCACTCGAGATACCGGCCCGCATTCGGCGCGGCATTCATCCTGCTTGCCGCTCGGGTCCACGCCCAGACGGGAGGCGGCGTTCCCTGGTTCGCGTACGGACCTGTCGACACGGCCTACGCACTCACGATCGACACTACGGTGGCGTTCTCCGGCCGCTGGAGCATGTTGCTGCTGTCGTTGCCCGGCGCAAGCTCGACGACGTGGATGGCGAGTCAACAGATCGTCGACGCGGGCGGCTATCGCAACAAGCGTGTTCGTCTTCGCGCGTACCTGAGAACACAGCAGGCGACGTCGGGCGCCCTGTGGTTGGCGGTGGAGGGATTCGAGAATCATAAACCCGCGACGCTGCTGTTGGACACGCTGGTCGCCCCCCGGCATGGCACGACGTCCTGGCGCGCGGCAACGGCCGTCTTCGACGTCGATTCACGCGCCATGTGCGTCCGCTTCGGGTCCATGCTGTACGGCACGGGAGCGGTCTGGCTCGACGACATTTCCCTGGACGTCGTAGGTGACACCGTTCCGGTCACCGTGCGAGCTCAAAGACCCCAGCCGCTCGAGGGCGGGGGTACCGACCAGTCGAACTGCACCGGCATGATCCCCAGGCCGACGAACCTCGACTTCGAGCAGCCGCCATCGTAGGAGGAGCGATGGACGACCATGGTCGCGACCCGTAGGAGCCGATCGGTGCCCAAGTACGTGGGGACGGTCCTGGCGGTGTTGGTCCTCACCGGCACCGGGGCCGCCGTCGCGCTCGCGCACATGACCAACCTGCCCGCCTACATTGTGATCGCTCCCGGGTACCTGGTGCAGGCGTGGTTGTTCGAAGCTCACCGCGCGCTCGGTGGGTTCGGCTATCAGGCGACCATGGTCGGAATGTCGGCGCTCGTCTGGACGTTGATCATCCTCGGCGCGGCTGCCGGCATCCGCGTCGTCATCCGCGTGATCCGCCACCCTACCGTATGAGCAAACTGAGAGTGTCGAGCTTCGCCGTCTCGCTCGATGGGTACGGTGCCGGACCGGATCAGGATCTGGAACATCCGCTCGGGGTCGGTGGGGTCGCCCTCATGGACTGGTTCTTCCATACGCGAACCTGGCAGCACATGCATGGCGACGAAGGCGGTGAGACAGGGGTCGACGATGAGATCGCGGCCCAGGGGATGGCCGGGATCGGGGCCTGGATCCTCGGCCGCAACATGTTCGGTCCGATCCGCGGCCCCTGGCCGGATGACAGCTGGAAAGGGTGGTGGGGAGCCGAGCCGCCATATCACACCCCGGTCTTCGTGTTGACCCATCATCCCCGTCCTCCCCTCAGCGTGGCGGGCGGGACCGAGTTTCGATTCGTCACCGGCGGCATTCACGTGGCGCTGGAACAGGCGCGGGACGCGGCGGGCGATCGCGACATTCGGCTGGGCGGCGGCGTCGCGACGATCCGCCAGTACCTCGAGGCCCGTCTCATAGACGAGCTGCACCTCGCGGCCAGGCCGGTGTTGCTCGGAAAAGGCGAGGCGTTGTTTGCGGGTCTTGACCTCCCTGGGCTTGGCTACCAGGCGTTCAGATCCGTCGCCGGCGAGCGCGCCACACACGTGTATCTGCGCCGACAGAGATCGTGAATGGCCTTGAACCCGAAGATCTGGTATCCGATCGCCGTCGCCGCCAGCGTGCTCAACCTCGTGGGCGTAGGCTTCGCCACCGGGGCCGTGCATACCACGATTCACGCGGCGCTGGCGCTGGGGTTCGGGCTCTGGGCGCAGCGCCTGCGGCAGCGCTCGGTCGCCGGCGAGCAGCTCCAGGTCGAGGCCGGCACCGCGCAGCAGCTCCAGGCGGGGTTCGAAGCGCTCCAAACCGAGGTGACCCGGCTGCGACAGGAGCTGAGCGAGACGCAGGAGCGGGTGGACTTTGTGGAGCGGGTACTGGCGCAAGCGGAGGAGGCGCGCCGCTTACGGAAGTGAGCCTCGACCTCGCAACCGCGGACAGCGCCCCGACTCCACTGACGCGACCGTTCCTGACCGCCGCCTGGCGGCACCTCGTCATGTTCAACTACGAGGTCGATCCAGCGTTGCTCACGCCCCTCGTGCCCAGCGGCACCGAGCTCGACAGCTGGAATGCCCGCACCCACGTGAGCATCGTGGCATTCCGGTTTCTGGACACGCGCATCCTCTCGGTCCCAATTCCGTTTCATCGAAACTTCGATGAGGTCAACCTGCGCTTCTACGTGCGCCGGGACACCCGCACCGGCCGGCGGCGAGGGGTCGTCTTCATCCGCGAGATCGTGCCGCGCCGAATGGTCGCCGCCGTGGCGCGTCTGCTCTATAACGAGCCGTACGCATACTTTCCGACACGCAGCGCGATCGAGGCAGACGCCCGTCTCGCGGTGACCTATTCGTGGCGCTGTGCGGGGCGGTGGCATACCCTTGCCGCGGAAGCGGCGCGACCACTGGCGCGACCGGCCGAAGGCTCGCTCGATCAGTTCATCGCCGAGCACTACTGGGGATACACCCGCCAGCGCGACGGCACGACGCTGGAATACCAGGTCACCCACCCGCCTTGGATGGTCGCGCCGGCCGCAACACGGCGCATCGATGTCGATTTCGTCTCCGTGTACGGAGCGGCCTTTGCCGCCGTGCTGCGACAACCGACCTCGGTGTTTCTGGCCGACGGATCTCCGGTCACGGTATCCTCGCCTTGTCTCCTGTCAGCTGACGGGTCACCTTAGGCAGAGAGGGAGAGTATCTTCCATGGTTCACACGAACTATCTGGCGGTCTTCGTCGTCGCCGTGGTCGTGTTCCTGTTGGGCTGGCTGTGGTACAGCCCGCTATTGTTCTTCAAGCCGTGGATGCGGTTGCGAGGTCTCGATCCCGAGGCGGCGATGCAGAACGCCAAGATGCCCGGGGGCAAGCTCGTCATCGAGCTCGCACGCTGCTTCATTCTGACGCTCGTGATCGCCCGTCTCATGGCCTTGCTGGGCGTCCACAGTTGGCTGATCGCGCTCCATTCCGGCTTCTTTCTGTGGATCGGATTCCCGGTGATCCTCCTCACCGGATCCGTGCTGTGGGACAACGTTCCGTGGAAGGTGGCGGCGATCCACGCCGGCGATTGGCTCGTGAAGCTGCTGGTGATCCCGTTGATCGTGACCCTGTGGCACTAGGCGAAGAGGAACCGTATGACGCTACGAATCGGCGACACCGCTCCGGACTTCCAGGCCGACACGACCGACGGCCGAATCAGCTTTCACCAGTGGCTGGGTGATTCCTGGGGAATTCTCTTCTCTCACCCCAAGGATTTCACGCCCGTCTGCACCACCGAGCTCGGTACCATGGCGAAGCTCAAGCCCGAATTCGACCGGCGCGGCGTGAAGATCATCGGTCTCTCGGCTGACTCCGTGGACAAACACGCCGCGTGGTCGAAGGACATCGCCGAGACGCAGGGAATGGCGCCCAACTTTCCGATGATCGGCGATTCCACCCTCGCGATCTCCAAGTTGTACGAGATGCTGCCGGCGTCGTCCGGCGACAGCGCGGAGGGCCGCACACCGGCCGACAACCAGACGGTGCGTACCGTCTACGTGATCGGGCCCGACCGGAAGATCAAGCTGACGATCGCTTACCCGATGACCACCGGGCGCAATTTCGATGAGATCCTGCGCGCCGTCGATTCGCTGCAGCTCACCGCCAGGAGCCGCGTATCGACCCCGGCCAACTGGAAGCAAGGCGAGGACGTGATCATCTCCGGGTCGGTGACGAACGAGGAGGCGAAGCAGCTCTACCCGAACGGCTGGAAGGAGCCGAAGCCCTACATCCGGATCGTGCCGCAACCCCGATGAGCAAGCCGGTCCTGCTGGCCGTCGACGACGACCCCGAGGTCCTGAACGCCATCGAGCGGGACCTGCGGCATCACTTCCGCACCGATTACCGCGTGGTGAAGGCGTCCTCGGGCGCCCAGGGCCTCGACACGGTGCGCCAGCTGAAGCAGCGCGGCGCGCAAGTCGCGCTCTTTCTCGTGGACGAGCGTATGCCGCAGATGTCCGGCACCGAGTTCCTGGTCGAGGCGATCAAGATCTACCCCGACGCACGGCGTGTGCTGCTCACCGCGTACGCCGATACCGAAACCGCGATCACGGCAATCAACAAGATCGGACTCGACCACTATCTGCTCAAACCGTGGGAGCCGCCGAGCGAGCGGCTCTATCCGGTCCTCGAAGACCTCCTGTCGGACTGGTTCGCGCGGGCCCGTCCGGCGTTCGACGGCATCCGCGTCGCGGGCAACGCGCTCTCGCCCGCGAGCTTCGCGGTGAAGGACTTTCTCGCATCGAATCAAGTGCCGTACCAGTGGATCGACATGGAGAACGAGGCCGCGGTACGCGAGCTCCTGTCGGGGGCGAGTGGGGGCGCGACGCGGCTCCCGATGGTGTTCTTCCCCGACGGCACGACCTTGGTCCAGCCCACGGCCCGCGAGCTGGCCGAAAAGCTCGGCATGCAGACGCGCGCGCGGCAACCGTTCTACGATCTCATCGTCGTCGGGGGCGGTCCCGCCGGGCTCGCCGCCGCCGTCTACGGCGCCTCGGAGGGGCTGCGCACGGTCCTCGTCGAGCGCAGCGCCCCCGGCGGGCAAGCGGGGACGAGCTCGAACATCGAGAACTACCTCGGTTTCCCGGGCGGCGTGAGCGGCGCCGATCTGGCGCGCCGTGCCGCGACCCAGGCGAAGCGGTTCGGGGCCGAGATCATCTCCGTCCAGGAAGCGGTGCAAATCAAGCGCGAGGATCCGTATCGCAAGGTGGTCCTGTCGGATGGGGCGGAGTTGGCCGGGTATGCGGTGCTGATCGCGCCGGGGATGGAGGTACGGCGACTCGAGACCGAGGGCCTGAACGAGCTGCTGGGCGCCGGGGTCTATTACGGCGCCGCGCTCACCGAGGCGGCGACGTGCCGCGGCCAGGACGTTTGCATCGTCGGCGGCGCGAACTCGGCGGGGCAGGGTGCGATGTTCTTCTCGCGCCACGCCCGTAAGGTGACGGTGCTGGTGCGGGGACCGGACATCTCCGCCGGGATGTCGCGCTACCTCGTGGACCGCCTGGCCGAGACACCGAATATCGAAGTGCTGGTGAACACCACGGTGGCGGGGGTGCGCGGCAACGGCCGACTCGAGGCGGTCACGGTGGTCGACAGCGTGACCGGCGAGCGGCGCGAGATCGCAACGGCCGCCCTGTTCATCTTCATCGGGACCGCGCCACGAACCGCGCTGTGCGCCGACCTGGTGCTGCGCGACCCGCAGGGATTCATCCTCACCGGCCGTGACCTGATGACCGACGGGCAGCGGCCGCCGGGGTGGACGGCGGCCCGCGATCCCTTCCCCTTCGAAACCAGTGTGCCGGGGATCTTCTGCGCCGGCGACGCCCGGTTCGGCTCCGGCAAGCGCGTGGCATCGGCCGTGGGCGAGGGTTCGGCGACGGTCAGCATGATCCATCAGTACCTGCAGACGGTGTGACCCTGTGACTGACACTGAGGCGAGGCTGCTGGAACGGCTACGCACCCACCGGACCCTGGCGCATGTGCCTCAGGCGGAGCTCGAGTGGCTGGTCTCGCATGGCACACTCCACCGGTACGCAGCGGGAGAAATGGTCTCGCACAAAGGGGAGCCGGTCGCCGGGCTGCACGTCATCCTCGAGGGCCGCATATCGCACCATACCGACCAGAGTGGAGTCTGGCGCAAGGCGATCGAATGGCGCGCCGGCGAGATCACGGGGCACCTGCCGTATTCCCGGATGGCCGCTTCGCCGGGGAACTCGATCATCGATGAGCCGACAGAGACGCTGTTCGTGCCGCGGGAGGACGTCGCGACCATGCCGGTCGCGTGTCCCCAGGTGACGGCGGAGCTGGTGCATGTGATGCTCGACCGGGCGCGCGCCTTCAGGACCAACGATCTCCAATTGGAGAAGATGGCGTCACTCGGCAGTCTCGCGGCGGGATTGGCGCACGAGCTGAACAATCCCGCCTCGGCCGCCGCGCGCAGTGCACAGCTCGTGTCGCAGATGCTGACGGAGCTCGACGCGGCGTCACGCGCCCTCGGCGCCGTGCGGCTCGATGCACGCGAATCGGCACTCGTCGACCGGGTGCGTGACCGCTGCTTCGCGGCTCCGGCGACGAGCGTCCTCTCCCCGCTCGAGCGCTCCGATCGTGAGGACTCGATCACTCACTGGCTGGGCGCCCACGGCGTGGACGAGTCGTTCGCGGCGCCGCTCGCCGAGACCGACGTCAGCCTCACCCTGCTCGATGAGTTGGCAGGGACCCTCTCCGGCGAGAAGCTGAGCGCCACGTTGCGCTGGGTGGCCGCCGGGTGCACGCTGCGGGGATTGGCGCGCGACATCGAGCGCGCGGCCTCACGGGTCCATGCCCTCGTGAGCGCGGTCAAAGGCTTCACCTACATGGATCACGCCAAAGCGCCCGAGCCGGTGGATGTCGCCAAGGGGCTCACCGACACGCTGGCGCTGCTCGCCGCCAAGGCGCGCGCGAAGGCGGCCTCGGTGACGGTGGACGCCGCAGCGGATCTCCCGCGAGTCCGTGGCTTCGGCGGGGAGCTGAATCAGGTATGGGCGAACCTGATCGACAACGCCCTCGACGCGGTGGCGGACGAAGGACGCGTGGTCGTGACGGCGCGGGCCAATGGATCGCGCGTCGTCGTGCGGGTGATCGACAACGGGCCGGGGATTCCGCCCGAGCTGCGGAGCCGGATCTTCGATCCGTTCGTCACCACGAAACCCGTAGGGAAGGGCACCGGATTGGGCCTCGACATCGTGCGGCGGCTCGTGGACCGCAACGAGGGAACGATTGAAGTCGAATCCGTGCCCGGCCGGACGGAATTCCGCGTGGCGCTCCCGCTGGTGAGTTGACCGGTGCGAATCTCCCTGCTCCCCTCCGCCCCTGAGCACCTCCTCGCCCTCATCGATGGACCCGAACGCTTCCAGCAGGTTGTGGGGATGCGGGTCGCAGACGGTCTCCATGAGTTTTACATCTCCAGCGACGTCTCACCCGATTGGCTGGCCGCGCTGCGCGCGCGCACGGCGCCCGATCCCTGGCAGCATGGGTTCTTCGTCGTGCATCGCGATAGCCAGTGTGTCATCGGCAGTGCGGGGTTCAAGGGCCCACCGGACTCCACGGGCATGGTCGAGATCGCCTACGGCATCGCGCCTGGTTTTCAGGGACAGGGTTACGCCACGGAGGCGGCGACCGCCCTGCTCGAGTATGCGCTCGGCACCGGTCGCGTGCGGCTGGCTCGCGCCCATACGCGACCGGAGGCAAACGCCTCGACACATGTGCTGCGCAAATGCGGCTTCGAGTTCATCGGCACCGTCGTCGACCCCGAGGACGGCACCGTGTGGCGCTGGGAGCGGAGTCTCGAGCCTGCGCCGTCCCCCTAGACGACCCGGTTTCCGGCGATGACCTCACGGTAGAAGGCGGCACTCAGCTTCGGCGTGCGCCGCTGCGTGGTGTAGTCCACGTAGTGCAATCCGAACCGGTTCGTATAGCCGTCAGCCCACTCGAAGTTGTCCATCAGGCTCCAGAGGAAATAGCCCTTCACGGGCACGCCGTCGGAAATGGCCCGCTGCAGCTGACCGAGGTAGTTGCGCAGGAACATCACCCGATCGGAGTCGTAGACCTGGCCGTCCGCCGCCGGCACGTCGGATGACGAGCACCCGTTCTCGGTCACGTAGATCTCCCGCGCCTTCCAGAGCTCCGCCACATGATGAGGTCCCCAATACAACACTTCCGGCCCGATGAATAGCCACGGTGAGGCCATGTGCGGATACGAAGCCGGATTCGGCACGACGGCGAATCCCATCGGGTCTGAATCCGCGCGCACGTACATCGGCTGATAGATGTTGGTGCCGACAAAATCGAGCGGGCTCGAGATGACCTTCAACTCCTCCGGGGTGAAGTGCGGCGCATCGGCACCGGCGGCGGCGAGATAGGCGTCGGTGTATTTCCCTTCCATGATCACGGTCAGATACTGCGCATTCACCTCGCGGGTTGCCCGCTTCGCCGCTTCGATGTGCGGCGGCGACTCGATGACGGGAACGCCCACCACGAGATTCTCGGCCAGGCCCACCTTCGTGCCAGCCTTACCTTTGGCGCGGATCGCCTGGACCGCGAGACCGTGCCCGAGCACTCCGTTATGGCGAGTCTGGTTGAACCGGCCGGGCGCCAGCTTCACGCCGGGCGCGTGAATCCCGAACCGGTAGCCGAGCTCCATGAAAGCCCCAAACTCGTTGATCGTAAAGATGTGTCGCACCCGGTCGGTCAGCCGTTCGGCGACGTAGCCGGCGTAGTCGCCGAATGCTTGCGCCGTGTCACGGGATTCCCAACCGCCTCCGCGGTCCTGCAACGCCTGCGGCAGGTCCCAGTGGTAGAGCGTGGCGAACGGCTCGATCCCGTTGGCGAGCAGCTCATCCACCAGCCGGTTGTAGAAGTCGAGCCCCTTCGGGTTCGGTGCACCGGCTCCTTGAGGGAAGACACGCGGCCAGGCGATGGAGAACCGGTAGGCCTTGACTCCGAGCCCTTTCATCAACTGGACGTCTTCCTTGTAACGATGGTAATGGTCGTCGGCCACGTCCCCCGTCGCGTTGTTGACGACCTTTCCGGGAGTGTGTGAGAAGGTGTCCCACACCGAAGGCCCGCGACCGTCCTCCGCGACGGCGCCTTCGACCTGGTAGGCAGCGGTCGCGGTTCCCCAGAGAAATCCACGCGGGAAACCCCGCGCTTCCGTCTGTTCTGCCGCGTTCGCAGTGTGAGCGCTCGGCCACTCGAACGGGAACGCGGCGGCCGATGTCGAGGAGACGCCGAGCGCTGCTGCACCGGCGAGCTTCGCGAAATCGCGTCGCGTGACGTGATCGGACATTTTCGAGAGACTCCCTCGCAGGGAATGGTCGCGGCGGTCGTTCGGACAGCGTGCCGAAGGAGATAGCACCAATTCCCACCCCTGGACACTGCGGCGCGCCAGGGTCTAATGTCTCTCATGCTCGACAAACGACTCACTTTCCTGCCCGCACTCCTGCTGTCCGTTGCGGCGAGGTCGACCGCCGCCCAGACGACTTTGCGGCTCCGCTGGGAGCTCGAGAAGGACGTCTTCCAGGGTCAACGGACCGGCTCACAAGCAGCCTTCACCCTCACGAACCGCGGCAAGAATGCCCTGAGTCCTGGCGGCTGGGCGATTTACTTCAGTGCGCTGCACGGAGCGCTGCCCGGTTCGGTCGAGGGAGGGTTCACGATCGAGGACGTCATCGGTGATCTGCACCGGCTCGTCCCGGGACCGGGCTTTGCGGGACTCGCTCCCGGGGCCAGTATCCGCATCCCGTACCTGACACTCGGCTTCCTCCTCAACCAGAGCTTCGTTCCCAAGGGCCCGTACATCGTGTTCGACAGCGCGAACGGGAAGGGATATCCCATCGGCGATTTCCTTGCAGCCCCGTTCGATCGCCCACCGCAACCCGAGGGGAGTGACCCTCGCGTCGTATCGCCGGAGCGGCAATTCGCCCAGGACTCCGTAATCCAGGACATCCCGGTGACCGAGCTGCCCCCGGTGTTCCCGACGCCTGTGCGGGTAACACCTGGCCAGGGGACGCTGCGCCTCAGCGCGATGCCGCAGGTCACCGCGGCGGCCGGGCTCGAGAATGAGGCGGCCTTCGCCACCGAATATCTGCGACCCTACTTCCGCACCGGCCGCAAGGGGTCAGCCGCGCCGGTGCGGCTCGACGTGGGCCCGGTTGAAGGTCAGTCATCCCCCGAAGCGTATGAGCTGGTGATCGATCCCTCGAGCGGGATTCGGATCGTCGGTGTGTCGTCAGCGGGCGTTTTCTACGGCCTCCAGTCGTTGCGCAGCGTGTTGCCCGCACCGACCCCTCGGGGAGAGCTCGCATTGCCGGTGATCCAGGTGGTTGACGCTCCGCGCTTCGGCTACCGCGGCTTCATGCTCGACGTCGCGCGCAACTTTCAACCGAAAGCGTCCGTGCTGCGCGCCATCGATCTGCTCGCCCGTTACAAGCTCAACGTCCTTCATCTGCACCTGACCGATGACGAGACGTGGCGCGTCGAGATCCCGAGCATCCCCGAGCTCACCGCCTTCGGCGCCCGCCGCGGACACACGCTCGACGCGAGCCACTTTCTTCCTCCCGCCTACGGCTCCGGTCCCGACACCGGGAAAGCGTTCGGGAGCGGGTACTTCTCCCGCGCCGACTACATGGAGATCCTGCGCTACGCGGCCGCGCGGCACATCGAGGTGATCCCGGAGATCGAGATGCCTGGTCACGCGCGCGCCGCCATCAAGGCGATGGAAGCCCGCTATCGCGCGACCGGTGACCGGCAATACCTGTTGAGCGACAGCGCCGACCGCTCGGTGTACGGCGGTCCGCAGGGTTATCACGACAACGTGATGAACCCGGCACTCGAGTCCACCTACGGGTTCATCGAGCGAGTGGTCGGCGACCTCGTCGCGATGCACAAGGACGCGGGCGTGCCGCTCCGCCACATCCACGTGGGTGGCGACGAGGTCCCGCAGGGAGTCTGGCAGGGATCGCCGGCCGTTCAGGCCTACATGCAGGCGCATGGCCTCACGAGCGTGGATGATCTCTGGTTCGTCTTCTACGGGCGCGTGGAGCAGATTCTGAAGGCGCAGGGCCTCCTTCCCTCGGGCTGGGAGGAGATCGCCGTGCGTAAGACGCTCCGTGACACCGTGCCGGTGAACATCCCGAACCCCGATTTCGCCGCCCGGGGCTGGCGTGCCTACGTCTGGAACAACGTCCCCGGCTGGGGCGGCGAAGACCTCGCCTACCGGCTCGCGAACGGCGGCTACGATGTCGTGCTCAGTCCCGTCACCAACCTCTACTTCGATCTGGCGTGGAATCAGAACCCGGAGGAGACGGGGCTCGACTGGGGTGGCTACGTCGACCTCCGCAAGCCATTTCAGTTCATCCCCTTCGATTACTACCGCAACGTGCGCTACGACCGCAGCGGCAACCCGCTGGACTCCACCGTCTTCATCGGCAAGGACCGGCTCACCGATTATGGCCGCTCGCACATCGTGGGGATCCAGGGCAACCTGTGGTCCGAAACGCTGACGAGCGACGGTCGACTCGAGTACATGATGGTGCCGAAGCTCCTGGGGCTGGCCGAGCGGGCGTGGGCACCCGACCCTGACTGGGCCACGGAGCGCGACGCCGCGAAGGCCGACTCGCTCTACCGCATCGCCTGGTCGCGCTTCGTCAACGTGGTCGGCAAACGCGAACTGCCGCGGCTCGATCGCGAGGTGCCGGAGATCAACTACCGGATTCCGACGCCGGGACTCGAGGGAGCGGGCGGGGTGGTCCGTACCAGCCTCGAGCTTCCCGGCTTTACGCTGCGCTACACGACCGATGGCAGTGAGCCGACCGCGCGCAGCCCGGAGGTTCGTGGGCCGATCCCATTCCGCGGGACGGTGCGGGTCGCCGCGTTCACGAGCACGGGCCGCAAAGGTCATTCGGCGGTTCTCACCGCTCCATGACGACGAAGCCATCCCAACCCGACGCCGTCGATGCGTACATGAAACGCTTCAAGCACCCGCTGAAGCCCGTCGTCGACGCGTTGCGACGCATTATCCTGAAGACCGACCGGACGATCGGCGAAGAGATCAAGTGGAATGCGCCATCGTTCTTCTATACGGGGGGAATGAAGGCGTTCGATCCGAAGCAATACAAGCGCTACCTCGTCGTGTTCAACCTGTATCGCCAGGACTGCATCCGGCTGGTGTTCTGGGGCGGCGCCAAGGTGAACGACAAGACGGGGTTTCTCGAAGGCGCGTACGCCGACGGAAGACGGCTTGCCGCGTTCGCAAGCGTGAAAGACGTCACGGCGCGGAAATCGATTCTGCAACAGGTCCTCAAGCGACAGCTGCAGCTCATCGACGAGTAGATGAAATCCGCCGGCACCACGCGAACACAGCGTCGACCCACCACACGACGCGTCGGGACTCGGGAGTTGGGACGGTCGCGCACGCGCGCCGCCACGCGCTCGGCGGCAGCCGCGACCGGGCAGCGGGGGACACCACCCCCACCGGTGCTGCCCACGGTGTACAGCAACGAAACGGGGCGGCGGTACCGCCTGGACCAGCTGATCGGCAAGGGCGGATTCGGCGAGATCTACCTCGCGACCCCCACGCCGGCGGGCGCGTTGCCACCCCGCGTGTGCGTCAAAATCAGTCACCAGATCAATGGGTGGCTGCGTGAAGCCTATTTCGCTCAGCTGCTCGAGCGTCAGGCGCGTGCCCTCCGGGTGTACGACCGCTTCGTCGAGCCCGATGCGGCCCGCACGCGCTATTACCTCGTGATGGAGTACGCCGAGCACGGCGATCTCGCCTCCTGGCTCGACGCGCGAGGCGGGCAATCCGAGAAGTACGTGCGCCAGGAGATCGCGGCCATCCTCGAGACCCTGGATGTGCTGCACCGCGGCCAGGCGTTGCACCGCGACCTCACCCCGTTCAACGTCTTCGTCTGCGACGACGAACACCTGAAGCTGGGAGACTTCGGCATCGCGACCCACCAGGCCAGCCGCCGTGGGGTCACCGCCGACGCGTTCAACCCCCTGGGCGCTCCGACCGAGATCGCGTGGGGCAAAGTCCGCAAGTGGCAGCAACGGGACGACATCTATCAGGTGGGCCAGCTCATCGCGATGCTGCTCAGGGGGGATGTCCACAGCCCGATGCGCAGCCGCGATGTCCGCCGGCTCCCGTGCAGCGACCACCTGAAGGAGGTAATCCACCGTTGTCTCGGTGCGCGGGAGAAGCGCTATCAGGCCGCCGGCGAATTGATCGCCGCGCTGCGGGAGCGGCCCAAGACACTGTCGACCGGTCGCGTGCAGAGCCTCAAGGGCAGGCGACTGTCGTTCACCGGATTCCTGGAGCGGCCCCGGCGCGAAGCGATCGCAGCGGCTACCAGGGCGGGAGCGGTGGTCCAGGGCAGTCCCGGGCCGTCCACCGACGTGCTGGTGCGGGGCCGCCCCAACGCCCTCCAGGTGGCGGGGAAGGTGGGCGGCCTCAAACTGATGGAGATCAGGCGTCTCGCGGCCAGGGGGCATCGCGTGACGATCATCGGAGAGGCTCAGTTCTGGAGGCTGGTCGCGCGACGCAAGCCGGCGCGACACGGCAAGTGATCATGACACGAAAGATTTTCCTTGGACTACTCGCCCTCCCGTCGATCGCGTGGGCGCAGTCGCTGCCGCGCAGCACGCCCGAGCGGCAGGGCATCTCGTCCAGCGCAATCCTTGCGTTCGTGAACCGCGCGGACAGCGAGATCGACGCAATGCACAGCTTCATGCTGCTGCGGCATGGGCACGTCGTGGCGGAGGGGTGGTGGAGCCCCTACGATTCGGCCACTCCGCACATGCTGTACTCGCTCAGCAAGAGCTTCACGTCGACCGCCGTCGGGTTGGCGATCGCGGACGGCAAGCTCAGTCTCGACGACCAGGTGCTCAAGTTCTTCCCGGAGGACGCGCCCGCCGCTCCGTCGGAGAACCTCCGCTCGATGCGGGTGCGCGACCTGCTGCGCATGGCCACCGGACAGGACCACGAGGGACTGCCGTGGCGCTGGACCGGCGACCCGGCCGCAGCCCCGCCGCCAGGCCAACCGTGGACCAAGACGTTTCTCGCCCAACCCGTCCCCTTCAAGCCGGGCACGCACTTCCTGTACAACTCGCCGGCCAGCTACATGCTCTCCGCCATCGTGCAGAAGGTGACCGGCATGACGGTGTTCGACTACCTCAAGCCGAGGCTCTTCGACCCGCTGGGCATCGATCACCCGGTGTGGGGAACGAGCCCGCAGGGGATTACGCTGGGGGCCTTCGGTCTCCTCATCCGGACGGAGGACATTGCCCGCTTCGGGCAGTTGTATCTCCAGAAGGGAATGTGGAACGGACATCAGCTCGTACCCGCCGCGTGGGTGACGGCCGCGACGTCGCTCGAGATGGCGAACGGCTCCTCGCCGGAAAGCGACTGGGACCAGGGGTACGGCTACCAGTTCTGGCGCTCGCGGCACAATTCGTTTCGCGGCGACGGGGCCTTCGGACAGTACTGCCTCGTACTCCCGGACGTCGATGCCGTGGTCGTGATCACGAGCGGTGTCCGCGACATGCAGTCGGTGATGAACATCGTCTGGGACGAGCTCCTGCCGGCGATGCAGTCGCACCCCCTGCGCGAGAACCCCGTCGGCCAGCACCTCCTGGCCACGAAACTCGCCAGCCTGGCGGTCCGCACTCCGCGCGGCACGTCCACCAGCCCCCTCGCCGCGAGCACCGCACGCCGCTGGTACACGTTGCCCGATAGCGGCCCCGGCCCGCGCGCCATTGCCCTGGACTTCGCAGGGGACGGGCCCGCGCTCGTCGTCCGCATGGCGATGGGCGAGACCCGGACACCGTTCGGGATCGGCACCTGGGTGAAGAGTCGCGGCGGGTTTACCGATGGCATCGAAGCATTCGAGAGCGTACCGCCGAACCCGTTGATCGCCGCCAGTGGGGCATGGACGCGAGACAGCGTCTTCACCCTCAAACTGGTGTTGTACCAAACGCCGTATGGCGAGACGCTGACGTTTCACTTCGATGGCGATCGAGTGGTCGTCGACCGGGAGTACAACGTCTCGTTCGGCCCCACCACGCAACCACAGCTGATCGGACTCGGTACACCGAGCCGATGAAGCATTTCCCGGAGTTCCTCTCGTTCGCCGTCCTCGCCTGCGCTGGTCCCGGGTCGACACCCGTGCCCATCTGGCAGGACGAATTCGACGGGCCCGCGGGGGCGACGTTCGACCATGCGAAGTGGACCGCCGACACGGGCGGCGGTGGCTTCGGGAACCAAGAGCGGGAGTTCTACACGACCAGACCCGAAAACGTGGCGCTGGACGGCAACGGCCATCTCGTCATCACCGCGCTCGTCGACTCGAGCCATACCTGCTGGTACGGGACGTGCCGCTATACGTCAGCGCGGCTCAAGACCGAGGGGCTGTACGCGCGCGCCTATGGCCGGTTCGAGGCCCGGATCAAGATCCCGCGCGGCCAGGGGCTGTGGCCCGCCTGGTGGATGCTGGGCGCGAACATCGGCTCGGTCGGGTGGCCGCAGAGCGGCGAGATCGACATCATGGAGAACATCGGACGCGAGCCGGCGATCGTGCATGGCACCGCGCACGGCCCCGGCTACTCCGGGGCCGGCGGTATCGGGGCGCCGGACACGCTGTCGCAGGGCACGTTCGCGGACGACTATCACGTCTACGCGGTGTCCTGGCAGCCGCAGGAGATCGTGTGGTACGTTGATGGACGGGCGTATCATCGACTGACGCCGGCGAATCTGCCGGCCGGCTCGACCTGGGCCTACGATCACCCTTTTTTCCTGTTGCTCAACGTCGCGGTGGGCGGCGCCTGGCCCGGCGACCCCGACAGCACAACCACGTTCCCGCAGCAGATGGTGGTGGATTATGTCCGCGTATACAACGAGCCCTGAAGGCAGGTGACCATGGAACGGCGTGCGTTCATTCAGACGTTGGGTGCGGCGACTGCAGGTGGAATGATCTCGTCCCCCCGGCTGCGCTGGGGCGAGACGAACCATCTGGAGCACGTGGGGCTGGAGCTGTACTCCGTGCGCCATGAGATGATCAAGGATCCCGAGAAGACCCTCGCCGCGGTCCGCGCCGCCGGCTACACCGACGTCGAGCTGCTGTGGTCCTTCCTCAATTTCGGCCGCACCACCGACCAGGTGATCGCCTCGCTCAAGCAGGAAGGCCTGCGCGCCCCGTCGGCGCACATCTCGCCGGAGGACATCCTGATCGGGTGGGAGCGCCGCCTCGCAGTCGCGAAGCAGATCGGACACCAGTACCTCATCGTGCCGAGTTTCTCCGGAGAGACGTCGCAGACGTTGGACGATTGGCGGGAATGGGCCGATCACTTCAATACGGCGGGAGCGGCCGCGCGACGGGCCGGCATCTGGCTCGCGTTCCACAACGAGCCCGATCACATGAAACCGATCGACGGCAAGGTGCCCTACGATCTCTTCCTCGAGCGGCTGGATCCCAAGGTCGTCCGCCTGCAGCTCGATGTCGGCAACATGGTGATGGGTGGTGGCGATCCGCTGCAGTACCTCGAGCGCTATCGCGATCGCTACTGGAGCTTCCACCTCAAGGACGTCGTGCCCGACAAGTCGAGCGATACCGAGCTCGGGAAGGGAATATTCGACTTCAAGCGCTTCCTGGCCGCGGTGCCGGCGCTCAACGACAAGCCGTGCTACGTTGAGCAGGAGGCCCCGACGGATGAGCTGGCGGCGGCACGGAACAACTACCAGTTCCTCCACAGCCTGGAGTTCTAGCGTACGGGACTGTCCTTCACGCTCGACCGGTCGATCGACGTCCTGCAGCGCTCGCCGGCAACGCTCGAGACGCTGCTGCGCGGCGTGGATCAGCAGTGGGCTCGGGGCACCGAAGGTCCCGACACGTTCAGCCCGTTCGACGTTGTCGGCCACTTGATCGACGGGGAGGAGACCGACTGGATCCCCCGGGCCCGCATCATCCTCGCCCAGGGCGCCGCCCGTCGCTTCGAGCCGTACGACCGCGTCCGTCATCGCTCCCGCAATGCGGGGCGGACGTTGGACGCGCTCCTCGTCGAGTTCGCCAGATTGCGGGCCGCGAACCTCGACCTGTTACGGTCGTGGGACCTCACCGAGAAGGAATTGGCGCTGCAGGGGGAGCACCCCAGTCTCGGCGTGGTCACGTTGCGACAGCTGCTCGCGACCTGGGTGGTACACGACCTGGGCCACCTGGCCCAGGTCGCGCGGGTGATGGCGAAGCAGTACACGGATGACGTCGGTCCCTGGATTGAGTACCTGCCCGTGTTGACCGATCACGAACGTCCTCGCTCGTAGCACGGTGAAAGGAAGGCACCATGGCGTCCGTTGTCGAATCCATCACCGGCGAATTCAAGCGCTACAAAGCCCTCGCCGAAGCCGCGCTCGCGCAGCTCAACGACGATCAGCTCGCCGCGCCACCGCCGGGCGGGGGGAATTCCATAGCCACGATCTGCTGGCACATCGCCGGCAACCTGCGCTCCCGCTTCACCGACTTTCTCACCGCCGACGGCGAGAAGCCGTGGCGCAACCGGGAGGAGGAGTTCGCGGCGCGCCCGGTGACGATGCGCGAGCTGCTGACGCATTGGGAGGCCGGCTGGAAGGAGCTTCACGACACCCTCGCGCACCTGAGCGACGCCGACTTGACCCGCAGCGTGACGATTCGCGGTCAGGCGCACCGCGTCGATGAGGCGCTGCTTCGAGCCCTCGCCCATATCAGCTATCACGTGGGGCAAGTGGTGTACGCGGCGAAGGCCCTGCGCGGCGCGGCGTGGAAATACCTGAGCATCCCGCCGGGTCAGTCGGTGGCCTTCAATACCGCGCCGTCCGGTCAGCGACCAGACGAGCAGATTGCGCGGTTGCGCGCTACCTAGCCTCGCCGTGGCGGGCCAGGCGCAGCTCGAGGTTACGCTTGACGTCCCGCCATTCCGCACGCAGCACGCTGTACATCACGGAATCCCGCACCGTGCCGTCGCGGCGTGCCTGGTGATGCCGCAGCACACCGTCCTTCTTCGCCCCGAGCGCTTCGATCGCCCGTTGCGACGCAAAGTTGAAGTTGTCGGTCCGCAGCCCGACCACCTGACAGCCGAGCGTCTCGAAGGCATGCTGCATCAGCAGGAGCTTGCAGGTCGTGTTCACATGCGTACGCTGCCAGCTCCTGGCGTACCAGGTGTATCCGATCTCGACCCGGTCGATCTCGGCGACGATGTCGTGGTAGCGGGTGCTGCCGACGATCGTTCCGCCGGCGAGCTCGCGCACCGCCCACGGGATCATCCGCCCCTCGCGCTGGCCGGTGAGCGCTGTTTCGATGTAGGCGGCGATCTGCGACGGCTCCGGAACGACTGTGAACCACAGCTCCCACAGGCGCCCGTCGGTGGCGGCAGCCCGCAGTACGTCGGCGTGTTCCGGGGTCAGCGGCTCGAGCCGGACGCCGTGGCCCTCGAGCTGGATCGGCTTGACGGTGATCACAGGTCAGGGAAGTTATCACGAGGAGGTCGCCAGCATGTGAAAGCTTCCGCCTTCGTCGGGACGAGCCTCGACGGCTTCATTGCACGACCGAATGGCGATCTCGATTTTCTATCCCCGGGCGACGCCGAGGCGCACGGATACGAGGAGTTCATGGCCAGCGTCGACGCGCTGGTGATCGGCCGCCACACCTTCGAGACGGTACTGGGATTCGGCTCCTGGGCCTACGGCAAGAAGCCCGTCTTCGTCCTCAGCACCCAGCCACTGGCGCCGGCGCCGCCCGACGCCGTCGTCGAGCGCCTATCGGGGGATCCCGCCGACATCGTGCGACAGCTCGCGGCACGCGGCATCCGCCACATCTACGTGGACGGCGGGATCACCATCCAGCGGTTTCTGGCCGCCGGGCTCATCGATCGTCTCATCATCACGCGCGTTCCGGTGCTCGTCGGGGAGGGGATCCCGCTGTTCGGTCCCGTGCCACGCGACATTCTGTTGAAGCACGTGGCAACGCGCCAGTATGCGAGCGGCCTCATCCAGAGCGAGTATCTCGTAGAGAGGAACAATGTCTGACGCCCCGGTGAGCGCGACCCAGGGAACTGCGGCCGGTGTGATGCCGCCTCACTCTCACAGCCTTGAGATATGAAAGCCAAACCCAGAGGGACCAAACCGAGGACGGTCGACGAGTATCTCGCGCGAGTCGACCCAAACCAGCGGGCCGCGCTCAACCGGTTACGCCGGGCGATCCGATCCGTGGCGCCGCGAGCCGAGGAGTGCATCAGCTACCAGCTTCCCGCCTTTCGGCTCGACGGCAGGGTGCTGGTATGGTTCGGAGCGGGAGCGAATCACTGCGCCTTCTACCCGGGCGGCGTCGTTCAGGCTTTTAAACGCGAGCTGCAGGACTACAAAACCAGCAAGGGCACCGTGCGTTTCCAGCCGGACCATCCCATTCCGGTCCGCCTCATCCGCAAGCTCGTGAAGGCTCGTATCTTGAGTCTATGATCACTCCCGCACGCGCAGCGATCCTGTCCGCCGCACTAGCCCTGGCCGGCGCCAATGCCTCGGCTCAAATCACCAGCACCGAATACGCGGCGCGGCGCGACTCCCTCGCGGCACGCGTCGAGAGCGCAATCGTCGTAGCGTTCGGCGGCAGGACGCCGGTGTCCGACTTCGGGCCGTTCTTCCAGGTACCGGCGTTCCACTACCTCACCGGGTACGACTACGCCGATGCCGCGCTGGTCATGGTCGTGCGGGGCGGGCGCGGCCGGGCGACGCTGTTCGTCACGCGCAGTACGCCGCGACGGTCGCTCTATTACGGCATCGAGCCGGACTCCTCCGCGATCGCGTCTGATCTCGGGCTGCCCTCCCGCGCGAACGAGGCACTCGCCGGGGTCCTCGACTCCCTCGCCGGCGCTGGACTGCCGTTCTACGCCTTGCGCGACGTCGAGGACGCCGATTTCGCAGGGCTCGACTCGCTCACCCGGGGCGGCCAGATCATGCACGCCCTGGCGCAGCGCCACCCGGGACTCGCCGTGCAAGACGCCGCGCCGATCCTCGACCGGCTGCGCGCCACGAAGAGCCCCGCCGAGCAGGCGCTGCTCAAGCGGGCGGCGGAAATCAGCGTGGCCGGTCATCGCGCCGCAATGCAGCTGATCGCGCCGGGACTGCACGAATACGACCTGCAGGCGGCGCTCGAGTACACGTTCCGCCGCATGGGCTCGGAGCGGCCGGCGTACGGCTCGATCGTGGGCACGGGCGCCAACGGCACCCAGCTGCATTACATGAGAGACCGGGCGCTGCTCAAGGCGGGCGATCTCGTCGTGATCGATGCCGCCGCCGAATACGGCGGCTATGCAGCCGACATCACGCGGACGCTCCCCGTGAGCGGGACGTTCACCCCCGATCAGCGCGCGCTGTATCAGATCGTGCGGGACGCCCAGGCCGCGGCCGAGCGCAATTCGGGACCGGGCAAGTCGGTGCAGGCAGCCCAGGACTCGTCGATCGACGTGCGGGCCCGCGGCCTGGCGCGGCTGGGGCTGATCGAGTCGGCCGACGCCCAGTTCGATCCCCCGTGGCCCGCCAACTGCACCGAGCAGCCCCGCAGCTGCCGCCAGGTGATGCTGTTCGCGATTCACGGGATCAGCCACGGCCTCGGTCTCGCGGTACACGACCCCATGCAGGGATACTACGACGCCCGTGTCTTCAAGCCCGGAGACGTATTCACGATCGAGCCGGGGATCTATATCAATACCCGGCTGCTCGACATCCTCCCCGATACGCCACGCAACCGCGCGTTCGCCGCGAAGGTCCGCGGCGCCGTGCTGCGGTATCAGAACACGGGCGCCCGCATCGAAGACGACTACCTCGTCACGCCCACGGGGCTGGACTGGATCACGCCAGCGCCGCGCGACGTCCCGGACGTCGAAGCGACGATCGCCCACCGCTCACCGGTGCCGTAACGATCGACCACCAGGATTTGCCGCATGCCTGACATGTTGATCCGCATCAAGAAGAAGACCGATGGATCCGCCGCGCTGAGCCGCGTCCGGGCCGATGGCTCGGTCACCTGGCAGCGGCAGGAGCGGCAGCAGGGGCGTTTCTTCCCGCTGCACGACCTCACCCACTACGCCGTAGAGACCGTGCTGCCCCTGCGCGGCGTCTACAGTCTCGTCGCCGAGGGCTGGGATCTCGGCGACTTCGGAAAGCCGTGGCCGCGTGGACCGGTCCCGCCCGAGGCGCACGCCGTGGAACAGATCGTGGCGTTTCTCGACACCGAGCGGGCGTCCGGCCGGGAGTGGTCCACAGCGGATCTCCGCCTCACGGCACCGTATGACGTCGCCGGCGAGGAGCTGCGCCGGGTGCGGGACGCGCGGCACCAGCTATTCTCCCGATGGGCCGCTCTCCCCATGGGCGACACCCTGGAGCTCCGCTTTACACCTCCACCGGGGTAGTCCGAAGCCGTGCGACTCTGGACGCTGCACCCGCGCCACCTCGACTCGCTGGGGCTCGTCGCCGTGTGGCGCGAGGCGCTGCTCGCCAAAGCTGTCCTCCAACATCGGACGCGTGGGTACCGCAACCATCCACAGCTGACGCGATTCCGCGACCATCCCCGGCCCGTCGCCGCCATCAACACCTATCTCGCCGGCGTGCTCGTGGAGGCCAGGCGGCGCGGGTACCGCTTCGATGCGCGCAAGGCGCGCGGGCCCAGGACGTCGGTGCGGATCCGCGCGTCCTCGGGGCAGCTGGCATACGAGTGGTCGCATCTCTTGGAGAAACTGTGCCGGCGCGCCCCGCAGGTGTACCGCGCCGCCCAGGACGAGCAGCCTAGCGCCCACGAACTCTTCCGCCTTACCCGGGGCCCCGTCGCCCGGTGGGAGGTCCGAGGCGCATGAAATGAGCATGAGCCAACGCGTCCCCCTCATCGACTACGCGGGACTGGATCCCGCCGAGCGCACCGCGCTCGAGGAGGCGATCGCCGAGCAGACGACGCTCGAGCGAGCGCTCGACTGGGCACGCACGCTCAGCCCGCCGCAGAGTGTCGCCTCGGTCCTGACACAGGACGAGTATACGCATGACGTATTGCTGCCTTACGGCAACCGGTACCTGGCGTACGACACGAGCTGACTCGGCGCCGTGGCGGCGGTCGCCGTCTGGGATCACAAGCCGACCGATCGCGAGCTGCTCGACGCGCGTCTGGCACGCGGCTGGAAGCCGACGCCGAGCGGCTTGAGGGGAGGAGACAGAGTGCTCGGCTTCGCCGCCTGCGTGTTCGACGACTCCGCTCACCCGCACCGCACGCCCTGATGTCGTCGCTCTGGCTCGTTGCACGCAGCCTGTTCTGGACTGTCGCGCTCCCGGGCATGATTGCGGGCTACGTTCCGTGGAGATACTTCGGGCTCGGGGCTGTACGGATCGCCTGGCGTGATCCGATCCAGCTTCTTGGCCTATTCCTGGCCGGAGCCGGGGCGGGACTGCTCGCCACGTGTATCTGGGAGTTCGCCCACCGCGGGCGTGGGACGCTGGCCCCGGTCGATCCACCGAAGCAGCTCGTCGTGCGGGGACTGTACCGCTACGTGCGCAACCCGATGTACGTCAGCGTGACCACGATTCTGCTGGGTGAGCTGCTCATCGTCAGAACGAGTGCGCTGCTCTTGTATTGGGCCGGTTGGCTCGTCGCCGTCAACCTGTTCGTGATCGAATATGAGGAGCCGGCGCTGCGCCGCCGGTTCGGCGTCTCGTACGACACATACACAAGCAGGGTGGGACGCTGGATCCCACGCCTTCCGCGAGGCCGTTAGCCCGCACAGCTTAGACGATCTCGCACGCCCGAGGACCTGTGCCGATCGACACCCCGCACGTCGCTCAGAGTGCCGCCCAGGCGGTAGCCGTTCTCCACTGGACGATTCCACGCAGTGGGATTCGCGACGCGATGGGCCCCGGCGGGCGCACGGAGCTGAACCGGCCGGTGTCGTAGGGATGACCAAGGAGCGGCTGCAGGCGTTCAGCGATGGCGTGTTCGCCATCGTGATCACGATCCTGGTGCTCGATCTACGGCCGGGGCCGATCGGTGCAGGGGCCGCCGCGATGCTCGCTGCCGCCCGGCCACAGATCGTCACCTTTGTCCTGAGCTTCGTGATCGTGGGTACGTACTGGGTCGCCCACTACAGCATGCTGCACTTCGTGGGACGGGTCACCCGCACCTTCCTGTGGGTCAATCTGCTGGTTCTCCTGATCGTCGCCTTCGTCCCTTATCCGACCGCCGTGCTCGCCGCCACGCACTTCGACCCCGCCGCCATACGCCTCTACGGCTACACCCTGGCCTTCGCCAACATCGCCGGCACCATCGGCTGGTGGTACGGCACGAGCGCTGCGCTCGCCGGCCCCGACGTGACACCGGCCATCCGGCGCGAGGTCGCGCTGCTGCACAGCTCCCCCGCGGTGTTGTACGCCGGCGGGGCGGTCTTCGCCGCGCAGCTCGGCCAACTCGCGCTGGCGCTCTTCGCGGCGATCCCGATCTGGTTCATCGTGACCGGGCCCTGGCTCGAACGGCGATTCGTTCGTCTCGCACGGTAACTACGGCCCGGACGAATCGGATATCTTGCGGAGCCCATGCCCGACGAGAAACGACGGTTGTTGAGACATTTTCTCGCCGCGCTGGCGTATCGCACGCAGAAAGCGTTGCGCGATGCGCCGGCCGGCTTCGGCGACTTCCGTCCCCAGGAGGGGGTGCGCTCGCCCGCCGAGCTGGTGCGTCATATGACGAGTGTACTCGGCTACGCGTGCACGTTCTTCACCGGAGGACGCTATCGCCCCGATCCACTCCCGACGTTGGACGCCGAGGTCAGCCGGTTTCACACCATGCTCGGCACGCTGGCGGGGCACATCGAGAGCGCGACACCGCTCGTCGATGGCCTGACGACGGAGCGGTTGTTGCAGGGCCCGCTCGCCGACGCCATGACGCACGCCGGTCAACTGGCCCTGTTGCGGCGGCTCGCCGGCGCACCGGTGCCGCCGGAGAATTTCATCTTCGCCGAGATCGATCCTGGTCGCCTGGGCCGCGACCAGGCGCAACCGGCGCGTCCCGATACCGTGTGGCCCGAGGCCCCGGAGGGTTGGGTCCCGCCGGGGACCCGATGATCACGAGTCGAGCGAAGACCCTCTTCTGAACGTTCACCTCGTCGACGGCACCTACGAGCTGTTCCGGGCGCACTTCGGTGCGCCCCCGCAGACCTCTCCTGCCGGCGTCGAGGTCGGTGCCACGCTGGGTCTCATGCGCTCACTCCTGTCGCTGTTGCGGGAGGACGGCGTCACGCACGTCGGCTGCGCCTTCGACCACGTCATCGAGTCGTTCCGCAACGAGCTGTACCCCGGCTACAAGACGAGCGAGGGGGTCCCGGAGGCGCTCCTGGCGCAGTTCCCGCTCGCCGAGCGCGCCACCCGGGCTCTGGGCGTCGTGGTCTGGCCGATGGTGGAATTCGAGGCCGACGATGCGCTCGCTACGGCCGCAGCGCGCGCCGCCGATGTCCCCGGGGTCCGGCAGGTCGTCATCTGCTCGCCAGACAAGGATCTGACGCAGTGCGTCCGGGGATCGCGTATTGTCTGCCTCGACCGGCGCCGTCGTCTCGTGTACGACGAGTCTGCCGTGATGCACAAATTCGGTGTCCCCCCCGGCTCGATCCCCGACTGGCTCGCGCTGGTGGGGGACGCGGCCGACGGCTATCCGGGCGTGGCGCGCTGGGGAGAGCGCTCGGCGACGACGCTGCTGGCCCGGTACAGCCATCTGGAGTCGATTCCCGACGACGCGTCGCAGTGGGACGTCTCGGTCCGCGGCGCGGCGGGCCTGGCGCAGACCCTCCGGCAGTCGCGCGACGCAGCACTGCTCTATCGTCGGCTCGCGACGCTGCGGGTGGACGTCCCCCTCGCGGAAGGTCCCGAGACGTTACGTTGGAATGGGGCGATCAGGTCCGACCTGACCGCTCTGTGTGAGGAGCTGGGCGAACCGCAGCTCGTGGACCGGGTGCAACGCTGGACCTAACGCGGCGGCTGCCCCGTGTCCCAGATCAGGTTCCGGTTGAAGTGCCGCAACGCGGCAGCACCAAGTTCATGGCTGATGTGACCCCCAAACGGAGCCCCTCCTGTGAGATCAGTGTTCGTCTCCATCTCGATCGGCCTGTTCGCCTTCACGAGCGGTGCGGCCGGGCAAAACATCAACTCCGGCACTCCGCCGAGCCCCGACCCGCGCGTGGGGCTGCGCGCTGGATGGATGGACGCGGCCAGTGCCGCGTGGAACCTGCGGGTCGTCGCCAATGCGCCCAAGCCGGCCGTGTTTACGGATAGCGCCGATCTCAACGACTTCGGGTTCATCAACTCCGATCTCGCCTTCACCGGTCACTACGTCATCCAAGGCAACTTCCACGGCCTGCAGGTCTGGGACATCGCCCAGCCGGACCACCCGGCGCTCGTGACCTCGTTCATCTGCCCCGATGCCCAGAATGACGTCTCGGTGTACCGCAATCTGCTGTTCACCTCGGGTGAGGACTTCAACGGCCGGCTCGATTGCGGGACGCAGGGCGTGGCGGACACGGTGAGCCCGGATCGCATGCGCGGCATTCGCATCTTCGATATCGCGGACATTCAGCACCCCAAACAGATCACGGCCGTCCAGACGTGCCGCGGCTCGCACACACACACGCTGGTCACGTCGCCCGCCGATACGGCGAACGTCTACATCTACGTCTCGGGGGGAGCGCCGGTGCGTCCGGCCAGCGAATTGGCGGGGTGCTCGGCACTGGCACCCGATAAGGATCCGAACAGCGAGCTGTTCCGCATCGAGGTGATCCAGGTACCGCTGGCGCATCCGGAGTCGGCGCACGTGGTCACCAAGCCGCCGATTCTTGCCGGCTTGGCCGCCCCACCCGCGCACGGCGAGGCGCCGGAAGACATCGCCGAGGCGACCCGCGTGGCCGACAGCGCGCGCGCCCATGGCGGGTTCACGGCCGTCATTCAGGGCGTGCCGCGCGTCGCGGGACCGCGATTCATCGCCGGGCAGCTCGACAGTATCGTGAAGGCGCGCGGCGGCACCGGCGCCCCCACGGCCGCCGATAGCGCTACCCTGCGTGCCAACTTCCAGACGATCGTGGACAAGATCGTCAACGCGCAGAACCCTCAGACCGGCCCGAAGCCCGGCCCGGTCCAATGTCACGACATCACGGTGTATCCGGAGCTCGGCATTGCCGGCGGCGCCTGCGCGGGCTACGGCGTCCTGCTCGACATCAAGAACCCAGCCAACCCGCGCCGCATCACGGCCGCCGCGGACTCGAACTTCGCCTTCTGGCACTCGGCGACGTTCAACAACGATGGAACCAAGGTCCTGTTCACTGACGAATGGGGCGGGGGCTTGCAGCCGAAGTGCCGCGCAACCGATAAGCCCCAGTGGGGAGCCGACGCGCTCTTCACGATCGCGCACGACTCGCTCGTGTTCCAGAGCTATTTCAAGATGCCGGCCGCGCAGACGTCGCAGGAGAATTGCGTGGCGCACAACGGCTCGCTCATCCCCGTGCCGGGGCGCGACATCATGGCCCAGGGCTGGTATCAGGGCGGGGTCTCCGTGTTCGACTGGACGGATGCCGCCCATCCGAAGGAGATCGCCTTCTTCGACCGCGGCCCGATGGACTCGACCAAGCTCGTCGCCGCCGGATCGTGGGCAGCGTACTGGTACAACGGCTATCTCATCAGCTCGGAGATCGGTCGCGGGCTCGACATCTTCGCGCTGCAACCGAGTCCGCTCCTGTCGCAGAACGAGATCGATGCGGCGAAACTGGTCCACGTCGACTACCTGAACGTCCAGGACCAGCAGAAGATCGTCTGGCCGACGAGCTTCGTCGTGGCGCGCGCGTACGTCGATCAGCTGGAGCGCTCCAGAGGTCTCACCACGGCCCGCGTCACCGCGGTACGGGCCGAACTGGCCCGCGATGAGAAGCTCTCCGGCCTCGCGCGGCGCCGCGCACTCACTGGACTCGCGACACGGCTGGGCGGCGACGCGGGGCACTCGAGCGATGCCGCCAAGGTGCGGCTGCTCCAGGACGAAGTGAAAGGCCTGGCGGCGCAATAGCCTCGGTGCGCTGCACGGCGCTGCTGTTCGACCTCGACGGCGTGCTCGTGGATTCGCGCGCCGTGGTCGAGCGCGTCTGGCGCACCTGGGCGGAGGAGCGGGGACTCGACGCCGAGCCGTTCCTGCGCGTCGCCCATGGCCGCCGCATCCGGGAGACGCTGCGCGCCGTGGATCCCGCCCTCGCCACCGAGCGGGAGATCCGCACGCTCGACGCCGCCGAGGCGGCGGCGGTCGACGCGATGTCCGCCATCGCGGGAGCGCGGGAGCTGGTGACAGGACTGGCGCCCGACAGCTGGGGGATCGTCACCTCCGGAGGGCGTGCGCTCGCACGGCGGCGCCTCGACCTGGCCGGCATCCCGCATCCATCGGTGTTCGTCACCGGGGAAGATGTGACGAGGGGGAAGCCCGAGCCGGAAGGGTATCTCCTGGCCGCCCGGCGCCTCGGATACGACGCGGCGTCGTGCGTCGTCTTCGAGGACGCACCGCCCGGGGTCGCCGCAGCACGCGCGGCGGGGGCCCGTGTGGTCGCCCTCACCACGACGCACGGCGCGGACGAGCTGTCGGGCGCCGAACGAACGATCACGGACTTCACGGCGGTCCGCGTCTCCCGGAACGGTGACGACCTGATCGTTAGATTCGGCCAATGATCAGAAAGCTCGACGAAACCTTCATCACGGAGCGGCTTCAGGCCGAGCGACTCACGCCCGATCACCTCCCCGAAGTACGCCGCATGCATCGCGATGCCGCCGTCATGGCCCAGCTCGGCGGTGTGCGTGACGAGGTGCAGACCGCGGCCTACATGGACCGCAACCTGCGCCACTGGGCGGAACATGGTTTCGGGCTCTGGATCCTGCGGGAGCGGGGCGGCGGCGATCCGATCGGGCGTGCGGTACTGCGGCATCTGCTGATCGACGGCGTGGACGAGGTCGAGGTAGGCTACGCTTTCTACCAACCGTACTGGGGTCGGGGACTCGCGACCGAGGTCGCGTCCCGGTGCGTCGCGCTCGCGGAGCACGAGCTAGGACTCGCCACTGTGGTCGGACTGACCGATCCCGCGAACCGCGTCTCGCGGCACGTCCTCGAAAAGGTCGGTCTCAGCTATGAGCGCGACTGCGTGCACGAGAGCCTTCCTTGCGCCCTCTTTCGCATGCGATTGCGCTGATCACTATGCGACCTCGCCACAGAGAAGCCCATCGTACGGAGCGCGTCGGATGGCTCCGGGCCGCCGTGCTGGGAGCCAATGACGGCATCGTCTCCACTGCGAGCCTCATCATCGGGGTGGCAACGGCCCACGCTTCGCGGTCCTCCGTGCTCGTCGCGGGGCTGGCCGGTCTCGTCGCGGGCGCCATGTCGATGGCGGCGGGGGAATACGTATCGGTCAGCTCGCAGGCGGACACGGAGCGCGCCGACCTCGAGCGGGAGCGGCGCGAGCTGGCCGAGGATCCGGCCGCGGAGCACGCGGAACTCGTGAAGATCTACATGGACCGGGGGATGCAGCGGGCGCTGGCGGAACAGGTCGCCTCTCAGATGATGAAGCACGATGCCCTGGGCGTGCACGCGCGCGAAGAGCTCGGAATCACCGAAACGCTCCGTGCGCGCCCCCTCCAGGCGTCCCTTGCTTCGGCGGCGAGCTTCGCCGCGGGCGCCGCTGTTCCACTACTCACGGGAGTCCTGACTCCCGAGACGCACATCGTGCCGGTCGTCGCCGCTGTTTGCCTGATGCTGCTCGCCCTGCTCGGCGGGCTCGCCGCGCGCGTCGGCGGGGCGAAGCCCTGGGTGGGCGCCGCTCGCGTCACGTTATGGAGCGCCCTCGCCATGGCGGTGACGGCCGCCGCCGGCGCGCTGTTCGGCGGCGCCGGGTGAGAGGTCGCCGTTGCGTGCAAGCGACACTCGCCTTCATGAACCTTTACCGCCCTACTTGATCTCGCTCTTCGGCCGGGGCAGCTTTTGCTGCGTCCTCTCGCACACGGACGTGAGCCTGTCGTGACGCAACATCGCGCGCGCATTACCTGGGCACCTCGCATCGGTGGCAGGAGCTCCTTGCCCACCGGCCTGCAATACGCGACCATCGCCCGCTTCGCCGAAGACGACAGTTGGCCTAACGACGCCTGGAGCATCGTGTGCGCGTTCGATGCGCCGCCGGTCCTACAACCCAACCCGGCGGAAGTGCGCATCCGTTTTCTCGCCGAGGCGGCACCACATCATCGCCTCAAACCGGGCGCAATCTTCTCGTTGTACGAGGGCCGCACCGACGTCGCGACCGTCGAAGTGCTCGACTGACTCTCTTCGCTCTTCGGTTTCAGACTGCACTCAAAAAAGTTCCACGGCACCCGGAGGCCATTGCCGGGTAGCCGTGGCACAGGGGGCATTCTACGCGGAGGGACACTGGCCATATGAAACGCACACTCGCTTGTCTCGCAATCCTGGGTCTCGCGGTCTGTCCGCGCGTCGCGCGCGCTCAGGGAGGTTTCGGCATCAAAGGCGGATTCTCATACGGGAACGTGACCAACCGCGGCTTTCTGCCGGGCGCGCTGAAGGACCGGACCGGCTTCGCCGCCGGCATCGGGCTCTCGGGCACCGGATTGGTCGGCTTCGGCATCGAGGGCCTCTACGCTCAGCGTGGGGTCGTCAGCAACACCACTGGCGATTCGTGGAAGTTGAATTACGTCGACGTCCCGGTGTACATCCGGGCGGGGATCCCGTCGCCCGGCATCGCGCCATTCGCGTATGCCGGCCCGCAGTTCTCGTTCGAAGTGACCTGCAGCGCGGGCGGTGGCGCCAGCTGCCCGAGCACCGGCCGCCCCAAGACCACCTATGCCGGAATCCTGGGCGCCGGGGCGCGGCTCGGGGCGCAGAGCGCGCTCACCATCGAGGGCCGCTACATCTACGGCCTCAACGACCTGAAGCTCAGCACCGTCACCTCCTCGCAGAGCTACAAGACGCGGTCGTTTCTGATTCTCGCCGGCTGGTCGTTCTGAGCTGATCGCCCGACGTGGAACGGCACCAGCTGGTGGATCGCTGGAGCGAGCGGTCCTATCAGACACGCATCGGGTTCGAGGACACCGTGACGCTTCCCGACGGTGCACCCGCCCCGAGCAACGCCGCGCTCGTTGCGGCGGCCCGGCGCGTCTTCGATGCCTGACTTTCTCGACGCGGCGATCGCCGAAGCAGAGCAGGGCGCCCGCGAGGGCGGGATCCCGATCGGCTCGGTCCTGGTGCACGACGGAACGATCCTCGGCCGGGGACACAACCGCCGTGTGCAGCAGGGGAGCGCAGTGCTGCACGCCGAGATGGACGCGCTGGAGAACGCGGGTCGCCAGGCAGCCGCGGTGTACCGGGCAGCAACCCTGTACACCACGCTGTCGCCCTGCGCCATGTGCAGCGGCGCGATTCTGCTGTACGGCATTCCGCACGTGATCGTAGGAGAGAACCGGACATTTCTGGGGGAGGAGGCATTACTGCGTTCGCGCGGCGTGACGGTCGAGGTACGTCACGACCCCCGCTGCGAGGCCATGATGGCCCGCTTCATCGCGGCTCAGCCTGCATTGTGGAACGAGGACGTCGGACGATAGCTTTCGAGTGTCGCCGATGGCCACCGAATCGAATCGCTCCATAACGCGGCGGGAGATGCTCGCCGCCTCCGCCGGTCTGGCGCTGACCGTCCTGGATGGCACCACACCGGCCCTCCGCGCACCGCTTCAACCGGGCGACCGGCCGGAAGGGCGACTCAAGCAGTCGGTGTGTCGCTGGCCGTACGAAAAGATCCCGCTCCCCGAGTTTTGCCGGTCCATCCGCGCGATGGGGCTGGCCGGCATCGATCTGCTGCAACCCGGTGAATGGCCGGTGGCGAAGGAGGCGGGGCTCGTCGTGTCGATGGGATATCCCGCCGACCGGCCGGACTTCATCGCGACGGGATTCAACGACCGCGCGCACCACGCGATGCTGCTCGAAGAGCTCACCCGCACGATTCCGCTCGCCCAGGCGGCCGGGGTCCCCAACGTGATCACGATGTTCGGCAACCGCGCCGGGATCAGCGATGCCGACGGGATCGCCGCGTGCGTCGAGGGGTTGCGCCAGATCGCACCCCTCGCGGAGGCGCACGCCGTGACGGTGTGCGTCGAGCTGTTGAACAGTAAAGTCGATCATCACGATTATCAGGGCGATCACACCGTATTCGGCGTGCGCGTAATCGATGGCGTGGGATCCTCGCGCGTGAAGCTGCTCTACGACATCTACCACATGCAGATCATGGAAGGGGACATCATCCGCACGCTGCGCGACTCGATCGCGCACATCGGCCACATCCACACCGGTGGCGTCCCGGGCCGGCACGAGATCGACGAGACCCAGGAGCTGAACTATCGCGCCGTGGCTCGCGCGCTCGCCGATCTCGGATTTGCAGGCTTCGTGGCCCACGAGTTCGAGCCGACCGCGGCGGACCCGCTCACGTCGCTGCGCAACGCCGTCGCGATCTGCACCGTGTGACCCTCAGCATCACGTTTCGGCAGCCGGCCTTTTCCCCAGCGGAGGCGGAGGACATCCTGTCCCGGCGGTTCGGCGGGGCGGGGAACGTCCGCCCGCTGCCGAGCGAGCGCGATCAGAATTTCCTGGTGCGCTTCGCCGACGGGCGGCGCGCGGTGCTCAAGATCGCGCACGCCGGCGAGGAGCGCGGCATCCTCGAGCTGCAACACGTCGCGCTCAAGCGCCTCGCCGAGCGCGCGCCGGGCGTCGCCGTGCCGCGCGTATTCCCGGCCACCGATGGCTCGGAGATCATCGAGGTGACCGGGAGCGAGGGCGAACCGCACTACGTGCGCCTCCTCTCCTGGATCAATGGGACGGTGCTCGCCGACGTCCGCCCGCATCCGCCCGAGCTGCTCGAGAGCCTGGGACGGGTGATTGCCCAGGTGGACGTCGGGCTCGAAGGTCTCGAGCACCCTGCCGCGCGGCGGCCGCTGAAATGGGATCTCGCCCGCGCCGGCTGGATCCGCCAGCACCTGGACGCGATCGAGGACCGGGCGCGCCGCGCCTTGGTCCAGCGCGTGCTGGACCGGTTCGACGACGAGATCGCGCCCGCGCTGAGCGACATGCGCACCGGCATCATCTACAACGACGCCAACGACCACAACGTCTTGGTGCGCGGCGACGATCCCTGGACGCGCCGCGTGACCGGCGTGATCGACTTCGGCGACCTGGTGGACAGTGCCGTCATCTGCGATCTGGCGATCGCCGCCGCCTATGCCTCGCTCGGCAAGCCGGATCCGATCAGTGCGGCGGCGCGTGTCGTGGCGGGCTACCGGTCCGTCCGCCAAATCACCGGCACCGAAAGCGACCTGCTCGACGGCCTCATCGCGACCCGCCTCGCGGTCAGCGTGGTCAACGCCGCGATCCAGCGGACCGCGGTGCCCGACAACGCCTATCTGACCGTGAGCGAGTCCGCCGCCTGGGCGGCGCTCGAGCGCATCCTCGCCCTCCCGCCGCGACTCGGCCGCGTGGTGCTGCGGGATGCCTGCGGCCTCGCTGGAGTCGCCACGGCGCCGGCAATCGAGTCGTGGCTGCGCACGCACCCCGACGAGCTGGGGCCGCTCGTTTCGCCGGACTTGACGAGCAACATCGCCATCGTGGATCTCTCCGTGTCGAGTCTCCTGCTCCCCGATTTGCACGCGGCCGAAGATGCGACGGCGTTCGGCCGCGCGGTCGCCGAGGCGGCCCGGGAGGCGGGGGCGACGATGCCCGTGGGGCGCTACGACGAGCCGCGGCTCGTCTACACGAGCGATGCGTTTCGCGTCGACGGCAACGACGGACCGGAATGGCGTACGGTGCACATCGGGCTCGACCTCTTTCTCCCGCCCGGAACCCCGGTGTTCGCCCCGCTCGGGGGCGTGGTGCATTCGTTCCGCGACAATGCGGCCAGGAAGGACTACGGCCCGACTGTCATCCTGCGGCACACCGTGGACGGCGGGCGCCTCGAGTTCTTCACCCTGTACGGCCATCTCGACCGCGACTCGCTCGGCTGGCTCAGGCCCGGCCAGCCGGTGGCCCTGGGCAGCGTCGTCGGCCGCGTGGGGGATTCGGACGTCAACGGCGGCTGGGCGTCCCATCTCCACTTCCAGATCGTGACCGATCTGCTCGAATACCAGGGAGATTTTCCGGGCGTCGCCCGGCCGATCCAACGCTCGGCGTGGAAGAGCCTGTCCCCCGATCCGAACCTGATCGTCCGACTGCCCGCGGCGCGCTTTCCACCGCCCGCTGCGCCACTGGCGCAGCTCACGGAGAAGCGACGTCAGCATCTGGGACCGTCGCTCAGCATCGCCTACCGTCGGCCGCTCGAGATCGTGCGCGGGTGGCGGGAGTTCCTCTACGACCAGGATGGACGCCGCTACCTCGACGCCGTGAACAACGTGCCACACGTGGGACACAGCCACCCGCGCGTCGTGCGCGCCGGCCAGCGGCAGATGGCGGTTCTCAATACCAACACCCGGTACCTGCACGAGCTGATCATCCGCTACGCCGAGCGGTTGTGGGCGACGCTGCCGTCGTCGCTCTCGGTCTGCTATTTCGTCAACTCGGGGAGCGAGGCGAACGAGCTGGCGCTGCGGCTCGCCCGGGCGTACACCGGCAAGCGCGACGTGATCGTCGTCGAGGGAGCGTACCACGGCAACACGTCGACGCTGGTGGACGTGAGTCCTTACAAGCACGACGGACCGGGCGGGGCGGGGGCCCCGGCGTGGGTGCACAAGGTGCCGATGCCGGACCTGTATCGCGGGCGCTATCGCAAGGAGGAGCCCGCGGCCGGGGAGCGTTACGCTACTTTCGTGGCCGAGGCGGTGGGCCGGATCCGGGCGCGCGGCACGCAGCCGTGCGCATTTCTGTGCGAATCGATCCTGTCCTCCGCCGGCCAGATCGTCCTGCCCGAGGGGTTTCTCAACGGTGCGTACGGCTACGTTCGGAAAGCCGGTGGGGTGTGCATCGCCGACGAGGTGCAGACGGGGTTCGGCCGGGTCGGCAGCCATTTCTGGGCCTTCGAGACCCAGGATGTCGTCCCGGACATCGTCACGCTCGGCAAACCGATGGGGAACGGCCACCCAATCGGGGCGGTGATCACGACCCCGGAGATCGCCGCGGCGTTTGCGAACGGGATGGAGTACTTCAGCACATACGGCGGCAACCCCGTCTCCTGCGCCATTGGCCTCGCGGTGCTGGACGTGATCGCCGATGAAGGTCTGCAGAGCAACGCGCGCCGGGTGGGCCGCGAGCTGCTCGTCGGCCTGCGCGAACTCGGGACGCGCCACCCCCTGATCGGCGACGTCCGCGGCCTCGGCCTGTTTCTCGGCGTGGAGCTGGTGCGCGACCGGACGACGCTCGAGCCCGCAACCGAGGAAGCGGGCTACATCGCGAGCCGGATGCGCGAGAAGGGGGTCCTGGTCAGCACCGACGGACCGCTGCACAACGTGCTGAAGATCAAGCCGCCGCTCGTGTTCACCGGAGAGGACGCCGAGCACCTCGTGGCGACGCTCGACGCTGTCCTGGCGGAAGGGTCCGGAGCGACGGCTTCCTAGAAGGCGCGGTAGGCCGTGAGGCTCACGTTGCGCGGAGCCCCGGGATTCTTCTCCATCACGTCGACGTAAAACTTCTGGAAGAGATTGGTCACCTTCGCCTGTAACGCCACCCCGGCCACGCGATAGCCCAGCCGCAGATCGAAGACGGTGACGCTGCTCCGCGGATCGAGCGGGAACTGCAGCACCTCCTGGACGCGGCTGCGGAACCGCATATCGAGGCCCACGAGCCCGCGCAGCGCGGTCAGTGTCCCGGTCACGTTGTGCTTGGACCGGTAGACCAGGGGCAGTCCGGTGTCGAGGTCCTTGCTGTCGATCAGCAAGTACGTCCCCTCGAGCGCTACGAGGTCGTCCGCCCACCCGGTTTTGAAGCTGAGGTCCAGGCCGCGCACGCGTGCACGGTTCAGGTTGCAGAAGGTGTAGGTGGAGAAGTTCACCGCGCACGGCGCAATCAGCTCGCGGTACTGGCTCTCGAACAACGACGCGTCGAGGCGCAGCCCCAGGATCGGGGTCGTCGTCACCCCCGCCTCCGCCGACCAGACCCGCTCGCTCTTGAGGTTAGGGTTGGGAACGACGCGGATGCCGAACTGGGTCGTGTTGACGAACTGCTCGATCGCGCTGGGGGAACGAAAGCCGTGGGCCAGCGATATCCGGGTCGAAAGGCGACTGCTGGGCCGGAACGTCAGGCCGACTTTGGGGCTGGGCGACCACTCCGGTTTGCCCCCCGAGGCGTCGTGGTAATCGAGCCGGGCGCCGAAGGAGGTCGTCCACTGATCCGACAGCCGGATCGCGTCCTGGGCGAAGAGCGCGTCGTCGTTGATGTCATGGGGCCCGAGGAAGTTGGATGTGACGATCGTGTGCGCGACGTCGGTCCCGAAGTCCAAGGCGTGCCGGCCACCGCCCCGCACCGAGAGATCGACCGTGCCGCCGAGACGGGTCGCGCGGTGATGATCGGAGTTGGTATCGCTCGGGAAGTAGTTCTGGACGCTGTTGTAGTTGACGTAGGGGCTGATGCGGAGCAGCGTGCTCACCCCCGCATACGGCGTGAACGTCCCGCCGGTGAGCAGCTTGTAGTCGATTTCGTGATCGTTCTGCGTGGTGGGGTCCACTTCGTATGGCTGGCTGTCGGAGCGCCAGATGAAGAACTCACCGAGGTTCTCGCGCGCCCACACCGCATAGGCGTCCCAGGGGTGCTGCGACTCCGCCGACGACTCGAACTTGACCCGCCCGAGCCAGGCATCGTGGGCGTCGTCCTGTCGATAGCCGTCGGAGAGCTCGCGTCCGAAGAACAGCCGGGCGCCGACGTCGCCGATCCGCTGCGAATGCTGGATGCCGAAGCCCTTTTCCTCGAGCTGGTTGTCGGTGAACCGAAACCGCTCGGGCTGCTGCCACTCGCCGAAGTGGAGGCGCACCAGGGTCTCGGGCTCGTCGCCGATCGGGCTGGTCAGCACGTTGACGACCCCGCCCAGCGCATTGCTCCCGTACAGCGCCGAATAGGCACCGCGCACGACCTCGACCCGATCCACGTCCAGGAGTGGCAGCGACTCGAAGTCGATCTCGCCGCCGTCACCGCTCAGGATCGGGTGGCCGTCGAGCATCAGGAGGACGCGGCTGCCGACGCCGCGGGCCAGCCCCGTCGAGCCGCGGATGTCGAGCTGGCCGGCGTTGATGGTCACGCCGGGCTCGTAGACGAGCGCCTGATCGAGCGTCGTGATGTTGCGCCCGACGAGCGCGGGGCGGGACAGCACCGACACACTCGCCCCGGACTCCTCGGCGCGCTCCGGCGCCCGGCTCGCCGTGACGACGACATCGGTCAGGCCCACCGGTGCGCGCGCGAGCGCGATCGCCACGTCACGCGCGTCGCCGTCCGCCACCGTCAGGCCGGTGAGGGAGTCGCTCGCGTAGCCCAGGGCCAATACGACCAACGTGTAGGTCCCCGGCGGCACGGCCGTCACCCGGAACCGCCCACGTTCGGTCGTCCGCGCGCGCAACAACGTGCCCTGAATCAGGACGACGGCTCCGTCGACGCCGCTGTCGGTCTGCCGATCCGTCACGGTGCCGGTGATGACGGCGCCGGCCCCCTGGGCGCTGCTCCGGGATACCGCACCCAGCGTGCTCATGAGCACGAGGCCAATGACCATTCCCCTCCGGTGGTTGGTCATCGCCGGGACACCCAGGTCACGACTTGTGCCAGATCGCCGTGAATGAGCCGGCCGGCGTCAACAGCGTGAGCGACAGCGTGTCCTTCGCCGCTCCGGTGATCGTGAACGAGCCCGGAACCGTCCCCAACGCGCCGCCCAGTACGATGTAGATCGAATCCTTCCCTCCGGCCTGCTTCGCGAGATACGAGCCGGCCAGCGCCAGCGTCGTATCGTGAACGATGGCGGTATCGGGCGAGACAATCGAGATGCTGGCGTGCACGGAGTCCTTCGTCGCGGTCAGCGTGCCGGTGCTTCCTGGAGCGGGGAGAATTCCTCCCAGGATGAGCTGCACGAGCGTATAGCTGCCGGTCAGATCGAGCGTGGTGCTGATCCCGGTGCCGCTGTTACTGCTGCAGGCCACGAACGTGGCGATGGCGGCCGCGGTGACGAGACCGGCGGCCACACGACGCATCCGACGCATTGAGCTCCCTCCCGAGCTGTCGAAGTGGACGATGGAGGCTAAGTCGAGGTCGAGTGACGCGCAACGTTGCAGCACGCTACATTCGCTTCATGATTGAGATACACCGGGCGGGTCCGTCGGATGTCGACGCGATTGCGCCGTTGTTCGATGCCTACCGCGCGTTCTACGGAAGGACGTCCGACCTCGCCCTCGCTCACCGCTTTCTGGCCGACCGCCTCGCCCGCGTGGAGTCGGTCATCTTCTTCGCCACGGACGGGACGACGCCGTGCGGCTTCACACAGCTCTACCCGTCGTTTTCCTCGCTGCGCTGCCGCCCGATCTGGATCCTGTCGGACCTGTTCATCACGCCCGGACGGCGCCGCAGCGGCGTGGCACGCCGGCTGATGGAATCCGCCCATGCGTTCGCCCGGGGCCAGGGGGCGGCCGGGATCGAGCTGGACACGGCCCATTCGAACATCGCGGCGCAGGCCCTGTATGAATCCCTCGGGTACGAGAGGGACGTCGCGTTCCGGCACTACGCCCTGTCGCTTTGATGTCGGTTACGCTGCTCGCCCTGCCGCACCCGTTTGCCGCCCGGTACGGCGCGCCTGTCCTGCGCTCCGTCGACCCCGCGATCTTCCGCCGCCGTTACTTCACCCACTGTCTCGAGTGCGGCTTCTGTCACGACTGGTGCTGTCAGTTCGGGGTGGATGTCGACCGCTACCATGTCGACCGCATCCTCGCCCATGCGGTTGCCCTCGAGGCATTCCTCGGCATCCCGCGGGACCAATGGTTCACCGCCGAGGTCGAGCCGGACGACGATGTCCCCGGCGGAGAGACGTGGCGCACCCGGGTCGTCGACGGTGCCTGCGTCTTTCTGAACCGGCAGGGACGCGGTTGCCGGCTGCACGCCTTCTGTATCGAGCAGGGCATCGAGCATCGTGAGCTGAAGTCGGTCGTCGACGTGCTCTACCCCCTCACATTCGAAGACGGCGTCCTGTGCCCGGCGAACGAAGCCGCCGATGGGGAGCTCGTCTGCATGGGCTCGGGACCCACGTTGTATCGCGGTGCCCGCTCGGCTATCGCCTACTACTTCGGGCCCGAGCTGCTCGGCGAGCTGGACCGGCTCGAAGCCATCGACCTGGCGGGTTAGCTTCCGGCCATGCTGCTGGTACTCGACAACTACGATTCCTTCACCTACAACCTGGTGCAGTATCTGGGCGAGCTGGGGGAGCAGCCGGTCGTCTATCGCAACGACGCCCTCACGGTGGCGGACGCGCTGGCGCTCAAACCCGATGCGGCGGTCCTCTCGCCGGGTCCCGGCACTCCCGGCAACGCCGGAATCCTCGTCCCTCTCGTCAAGGCGTTGGCGGGTCAGATTCCGGTGCTCGGCGTCTGTCTTGGGCACCAGGCGATCGGCGAAGCGTTCGGGGGGCGTGTGGTGCGGGCCGACCGGCTGATGCACGGAAAGACCTGCCCGGTGGAGCACATGGAGGACGAGCTGTTCGACGGCATCCCGTCACCGTTCACCGGGATGCGGTATCACTCGCTCGTGGTCGAGTGGGCCGGGCTGCCCCACGATCTGATCGTCACCGCGTGGTCGGGAGACCGCGGCAAAGGCGGCGAGATCATGGCGATGAAGCACCGCCAATTCCCGCTGTACGGCGTGCAGTTCCATCCCGAGTCGATCGGGACGGAGCATGGCAAGCGATTGCTCGAGAATTTCTTGAGGGTTGCACACGCAGAAGCCTGATTTCCCGCTTCCCTCACCGCTACCGCTCACGCATTTGGCTGTCCGGAAGAGACAGTACGGGGCTGTAGGCTCCGACCAGCCGCCGCGTCCACCACGCCCCGCTCGCGCGCCGCTCCGCCGCGGTCGTGAAATGGTAGTCGTAGAGGACCGCCCGCACGTATCTCGGCGGATGATCGGGGAAGGGGTTGGTGCGCAGCAGCCCCAGTACCGGCGGCGAACCCTCGAGCAGCCGCGCGAGCAACTCCTGGAACCAGAACGCCGCTTCGTACGGTGACAGTGCGGCGAACCACATCTGCCAGTCGAGCCGGGGCTGGTGCGGCTCGATGAAGCCCGGCCGGCGTGCCGGGTCGCCGGGCTTGTAGCGCAATTCGTAGGGCCGCCACGTCTTCCCGTCGTCGCTTCCCTCGATCACGATCTCGTGTCGCGTCGTCGTCATCACGCGAAACAGGCCGTACCCGTTGATGCTGCGGAACGGCTCGAGCCACCCGAAGAGACCGCCTGGGACACGGCCGGCGGGCGCCAACGTCTGTGCGAATCGGATGGTGGCGAGCACGAACAGCACGACGGCGAGCACCGTCCCAACGACTCCGAGGCCGCGCGCCTCCAGCGGCACCGGGTTCGGCCCCGACACCCAACGTATCAGTGAGTCCGGCAGTAGGCGCGCCCAGGCCCGGTCATCGAGCAGCAGCCCCGCGAGGACGATCGTCAGCAGGTTGAAGAAGTTGTAGTTGCCGGTGGTGCAGATCATGAGCTGCATCAACACGGTGCCGGCGCACCCGATGAGCCGCATGGTCCGCGTGCCGAAGAAGAGCAGCGGGAATCCGATCTCCAGCACGTACGTCGCGACCACGGAAGCGCGCTTGAGCCACTCGGGGAGCAGGTTCATGTACCACGCCGTCCACGTCGGCAGCGGCTGCGTCCAAAAGTGGTAATCGAGGGCCGTGAGATTGTGCCAGGTCGGATCGCTCCAGGTGAGCTTCACGACGCCGGAGGCGAAGGTGAGGCGGAACAACAGCCACCACAGGAGCAGAATGCCCAGCGCCGGGACGGCCGTCGTCGGGCGGGCGGGGAGCAGCCGCCACGGCGCCACGAACAACGCCAGCACCGCCGTCTCGAGCAGCAGCACGTCCCATTGAAACGAGAGGAAGTCCTGCCCCAGCACGGTGAGCGAGAGATAGAGTATCCACAGAATGACGAGCATCCCCCCGGGGGCGACGTCGGCGATGAGGAGCGCCGCGCCCGTCGCCCCGATCGCACAGGCCACCTGGATCACCGTGTCGCTCGCGCCGAGCCAGAATACGGTGGGGAGGATGCGATAGCGGTCGCCGCCGAGCTGGGCTTGCGCGGCGGTCAGGAACTCGCGCGCCGGGAGAATCCCCTGGCTGCCGATCAGCCCTTTGACCTGGACCCAGAGCGAGACGAAGGCAATGAGGAAGACGACGCCGAGGGCGCGCAGGAAGATCCACCGGGAGAGGGTGTAGGTGGATCCCGAAGATGCCCCGATCAGGCGCTGCAGCAGCGACTCGAGAGCCGCCAGGACGGACATTGCCTTCAAGATCGTGACCGCGCGAGGCGACGCAACTGCCTGTAACCCGAATCACTTGTTCCCACGGCACAGATTTTGTATCTTCACCCGTGCCCGTCCTAGGCGTGATTCCTGCTCGGCTGGGCTCCAGCCGCCTGCCGCGCAAGCCGCTCCGGCTCCTCGCCGGAGAACCCCTGGTCCTCCGAGTTGTCCGCCGCCTCACCGGCTTTGGCGCGTGCGACCGGGTCGTCGTCGCCACCGACGCCATGGAGATCGCCAGTGTCGTCCGCGCGGCCGGATTCGAGGCGGTCCTCACGGCCACGACCCACGAGTCGGGGACCGAGCGAATCGCCGAAGTCGCCGCCCGGCGGGAATATGCGGACTACGACCTCCTGCTCAACGTGCAGGGGGATGAGCCGCTCGTCGCAGGGGCTGCCGTGCGCGGTACCCTCGACCGGCTCCGGATGGGCGATCCGATCGGCACCGCCGCGGGGGTTCTGGACCCCGAGCTCGCCGCCGACCCGAACCGGGTGAAGGTCGTCGTGGGCCCGAACGGCCACGCGGTGTACTTCTCCCGCGCGCCGATCCCATTCGATCGGGAGGGCACGGGCGGCGTCATCTACCACCAACACGTCGGCGTCTACGGCTACACGCGGGAGGCGCTGGAGCGCTGGGTCCGGCTTCCGGCCGTGCCCGAGGAGCGCTGGGAGCGCCTGGAGCAGCTGCGGCCGCTGCTGCACGGCATTCCGATCGGCGTGGCGCGCTTCGACGAAACGCCCGCCCCCGGCGTCGACACCGCGGCGGATCTACACTGGGTCGAGCTGACGCTGGCCCGTAACCCGAGGGAGGTGAGTTCGTGAGCTCGACGAAGTACGTGTTCGTGACCGGCGGCGTGGTGAGCTCGCTGGGCAAGGGAATCGCCGCGGCTTCGTTGGGGCGGCTGCTCGCCGAGCGCGGACTCAAGGTGACGATCCAGAAGTTCGACCCGTACATCAACGTCGATCCCGGAACGATGTCGCCGTTCCAGCACGGCGAGGTGTATGTGACCGACGACGGCGCCGAGACGGACCTCGATCTGGGACACTACGAGCGCTTCATCGACCGCTCGCTCTCCCAGGTGAACAACGTCACGACGGGGCGGGTGTACCTCTCGGTCATCACGAAGGAGCGGCGCGGCGAGTACCTCGGCTCCACGGTGCAGGTGATCCCCCACATCACCGATGAGATCAAGTCGGCGATCCGGCGGCTCGCTCCCGATCACGACGTCGTCATTACCGAGATCGGCGGCACGGTGGGCGACATCGAATCGTTGCCGTTCCTCGAGGCGATTCGACAGTTCCGCCAGGACGTGGGTCGGGAAAATACGCTGTTCATCCACCTCACCCTCGTTCCCTTCATCGCCGCCACTGCCGAGCTCAAGACCAAACCGACGCAGCACTCGGTCCGCGAGCTGATGCAGATCGGAATCCAGCCCGACATCCTGGTGTGCCGCACCGAGCGGCCGCTCTCCGAGGAGCTGAAGCGCAAGATCGCGCAGTTCTGCAACGTCGACTTCGGCTGCGTCGTGGAGAGTCCGGACGTGAGCACCATCTATGAGATCCCGCTGCGGCTGCACGAGCAGGGGCTCGACAAGGAAGTCTGCACGCGGCTCCACCTCGAGTCGATGGAGCCCGACCTGCGGGCCTGGAGCGCGATGGTGGACAAGATTCTCCATCCCGAGCGGCGCGTGCGTATCGCCGTGGTGGGGAAGTACACCGAGCTGGCCGACAGCTACAAGAGCATCAACGAGGCGCTGATTCATGGCGGCATCGCCCACCAGGCGGGCGTGGACGTGCAATGGATCGCCTCGGATCGCTTCACCGACCAGGAGACGGCCGGCGAGCTGCTCGCGCCATTCGACGCGCTGCTCGTCCCGGGCGGATTCGGGGTCCGTGGCGTCGAGGGGATGGTCGAGGCGATCCGCTGGGCGCGCGAACACCGCATGCCGTTCTTCGGAATCTGCCTCGGTCTCCAGGTGGCGATCATCGAGTTCGCCCGCGACGTCTGCCGCATCCCCGATACGAACTCCAGCGAGTTCGCCCCGGAATGCGCCAACCCGGTGATCGCGCTCATGTCCACCCAGCAGGGCATCCAGGAGATGGGCGGGACGATGCGGCTCGGCGCCTACCCTTGCCGGCTGCGCCCCGGCTCGCGCGTGGCGCAGGTCTACAACGCGACGGAAGTGAGCGAGCGCCATCGCCACCGCTACGAGGTCTCCAACGCCTACCGCGACGTCCTGGCGGAGTACGGCATGCGCTGCTCGGGGCTGTCGCCCGACGGCTCGCTGGTGGAGATGATCGAGCTCCCCGATCATCCCTGGTTCATCGGCTGCCAGTTCCATCCGGAGCTGAAGTCGCGGCCGATGCATCCTCATCCGCTGTTCGCGGGGTTCGTCGGCGCGGCGCTCGCGCATCACGACGCGCACCCCGTCGAACCTGGCGCCTACGTCCCGGCGCCACTGGCGCGCGCCACCGGCTGACGATGCCACAGTTCGGCGACGGAAGCGCCCCGTTCCTCATCGCGGGGCCCTGTGTGATCGAGTCCGACGACTTGAACCTCCAGGTCGCCGAGGCGCTCGTCACGCTGGGGGCGCGGTTCGGGCTGCACGTCATTTACAAGGCGTCGTTCGACAAGGCGAACCGGTCGCGCGCCGCGGCGGCCCGCGGACCGGGACTGGACGCCGGACTCGCCGCGCTGGAGCGCGTGCGCACGAAGACCGGTCTCCCGCTGCTCACCGATGTGCACGAGGTGGCGCAGGTGGCGGCCGCCGCGGAAGTGGCCGACGTGCTGCAGATCCCGGCGTTCCTCTGCCGCCAGACGGACCTCCTCGTCGCCGTGGGGAAGTCGGGACGCGCCGTCAACGTGAAGAAGGGGCAGTGGATGGCGCCGGAGCAGATGGCCGGGGCGGTGGAGAAGGTGCGCGGCGGCGGCGCCACCGACATCGCGGTGACCGAGCGCGGCACGTTCTTCGGGTACGGGGACCTCGTCGTCGATATGCGCAGCTTCGCCCGGCTCCGCGCGTCGTGCGGCAGCGCGGTCGTGTTCGACGCGACGCACTCGGTGCAGCAACCGGGGCAAGGGGTTGACGGATCGAGCGGCGGCCTGCGGCAATTCATCCCGCCGCTCTTGTATGCGGCGGCGGCGGCGGGGGCCGACGGATTCTTCCTCGAAACGCACCCGGATCCCGACCTCGCCCCGAGCGACGGCCCCAACATGCTGCCGCTCGAAGAGCTCCCGGGCATCGTGTCGGTGGCGCTCGAGGTGTGGCAGCGCGCGCGCGAGGCGCTGGCCCGTGCTTGACGGCGTGCTGGCGCGCCGGCTCAGGCTCATCGGCTTCGACGTCGACGGAGTGCTCACCGACGGCGGCATCTATCTCGGTCAACTCGGCGGGCAGCCGGTGGAGTTGAAGCGATTCGATATCCAGGACGGCATCGCCGTGCGGCTGCTGCACGGCGCCGGGATCGTGGTGGTGCTGGTGAGCGGCCGCCTTTCCGAGGCGACGACGCTGCGCGCTCGCGAGACCGGTGTCGACGAAGTGATTCAGGACGACGCCGCCCGCAAGCTGCCGGCCTTCGAGGCGCTGCTCGCGCGACGCGGCATCGACTTCGCCGAGTGCGCCTACGTCGGCGACGATCTCGTCGACCTGCCGCTCCTGCGGCGCGTCGCCCTTCCCATCGCGGTGCCGAACGCCCGGGCGGAGGTCCGCGCCGTGGCGCAGTACGTCACGACGGCTCCCGGGGGACAGGGGGCGGTCCGGGAGATCGCCGAAGTGATCGTCAAATCGCGTGGGGTGTGGGAGGCCGAACTGAACCGCTTCGCCGGGTCGCCGAGCGGTGGCGACGCGGTCCATGGGCGACGCAGTGCCGGATCTCGCTGAGCGGGGGCGGCGTGTGCTGCGCCTCGAGGCGGACGCGATCCAGCGCGTCGCCGGGGAGCTGGGCGACCCGTTCGCGCGGGCCGTCCGCCTGTTGGGCGAAGCGACGGGCCGGCTGATCGTCTCCGGCGTCGGGAAGTCGGGGCTGATCGCCCGCAAGATCGCGGCGACGTTCACCTCGACCGGGACCGCGGCGACGTTCCTGCACCCGATCGACTCGCTGCACGGCGATCTCGGCATCGTGGGGCGCGGGGACGTCGCGATCCTCCTCTCGAAGAGCGGGGAGTCGGACGAGCTGTTCGGCCTGGTGCAGCAGCTCGAGCGGCTGGGGGTTCCGATCATTGCGATCACGGGCGCTCCCCGATCTTCGCTCGCCCGGGGGGCCGCGGTGGTGCTCGACGCCGGACGAGCCGAAGAAGCGTGTGAGGAGACGCTGGCTCCCACGACCTCCACCACCGTCGCTCTCGCGCTGGGGGACGCGCTGGCCGTCACGCTGCTCGAGGTCAAAGGATTTCGGCGCGAGGAGTTCGCGGCGCTGCACCCCGGCGGCACGCTGGGCCGCCGGCTGCTGCTGCGGGTCGCCGACGTGATGGTGACGACGGACCTGCCGGCGCTGACCCCCGACCAGCCGATGCGCGAGTGCGTCGTGCTGCTGGCGCGCAAGCGCGGGACCGTCGCGGTCGTCGACGCCGCCGGCAATCTCCAGGGCGTGGTGACAGCCGGGGACCTGACGCGCCTGATGGAGCGCACCGACCGGTTCCTCGACCTCCCGGTCCGCGACGTGATGACGCGGACCCCCAAGACCACGACGGCCGACACGCACGCGCAGGCGGCGGTGAGCCTGATGGAGCGGCACGGCATCATGGCGATGCCGGTGCTCGATGGCGGCGCGAAGGTCATCGGGATGGTTCATCTACACGATCTGATGAAAGCCGGAGCTGTTTGATGTACGATTCCACTCGACGCCTTCTCTTGACGTTGCTTCTCGGCGCATGGGTCTGGACCCAGTTCGCCTGCTCGAGCGGCGCCAAACCCACCGCCACCATCACCGCGGCCGACACCGCCGATCAAGTGCTGATCGACATGACTCACTACGTCACGAACGACGGCGTGGTACGGGCGCGGGTGCGGGCCGATACGGCGTACTTCTACCAGGCCACGCAGTCCACCGAGCTGCGCAACGTCCACATCACGTTCTACGACCCCGACGGGCACGAGACATCCACCATGACCGCCCGGGAAGGGACCTATCACTGGGCTTCAGGCGACATGGAGGGGCGGGGGAACGTCGTGGTCGTCGGGGCGGGGGACGGCCGCACGCTGCGCAGCGAGGTGATGCGCTACAAGCAGGTCACGAACCAGGTCTCCTCCGACAAGCCGTTCATTTTCGACGGCCCGGGCCGCCACGTCGAAGGGGAGGGGTTCACCTCGGATCCGGACTTCCGCAATGTGTCGGCCCTGCGCCCCAAGGGGACCGGCGGTCATTTCGTCCTGCCGAACCAATGATGGCGACGCTCGCGCTGCTCCTGGTGCAGCAGCAACCGGCCGATACCGCGCGCGGCCGGCCGTGCATCGTGGAGATCGATTCCATCGGGCACACCTACCGCGAAGTGCAGGTCGGCCCGAACCAGAAGAGTTATCACGCGGGCGGCGGGGTGTACGCGCATTGTCAGGGAACCAACACGCGGCTCGTGACGGACAGCATCGCGCACTACCCGGCGGTCGGCCGGTCGGATCTCGTGGGGCACGTGCACATTCGCGACACCACGATCACGCTCGACGCCAACTTCGTCTCGTACTTCGTCACCAACGAGCGGCTCGAGGCGCACAACAACGTCGTGGCGGTGAACCGCAATAACGGCTCCGTCCTGCGAGGGCCCAACCTCACCTACTGGCGCGCCGCGCCGGGGATCCGCGACACGATCGAGATGTACGCCACCCAGCGTCCGCACATCGACTACTACGGGGCCGGGGCGGGCGACACGAGCGAGCCCTACGTCATCGTCGCGGACCGGGTGCGCTTCAAGGGCAACGACCGTATGTGGGCTGGCGGCAAGTCGACGATTGACCGCTCCGACTTCGCCGCGGCGTCCGATTCGATGCAGCTCGACCAGACGAGCGGCCTCGGCGTCCTCATCGGCACGCCACGGGTACAGGGCAAGGGACCCCAGAATTACACCCTCACCGGGACGCGCATCGAGCTGGTGCTCCAGGCGCGCGAGGTGCGTACCGTCAAGGCGCTGGGCAACGGCAAGGCGAACAGCACCGACTGGGTGCTGACCGCGGACACGATTCAGCTCGCCATCGACCGGCGCAAGCTGCAGCAGGCCCTCGCCTGGGGCAGGAAGATCCGCCCCCGCGCCGTCTCCGTGCTGCAGGACATCCGCGCCGATTCGCTGGCCCTCGACGTCCCCGATCAGGTGCTCACCGAGGGCCGCGGGTACGGCCACGCGTTCTCGGCGTCGAAACACGATTCGACGGTCGCCTCGGTCAAGTCGGAGTGCACCGGTGACAATACCGACTGCCTGGTGAGCTGTGTGCGGCCCGTGCTGGACTGCATCGCCGGCGACACGCTCACCGCTCACTGGGGACAGGAGAAGGACTCGACCGGCGTGCCGCGCAGCCGCATCCGGCATATCGTGGCGGTCGGCGACGCCCGCTCGCTCACGCACCAAGTGTCCCGCGACACCGCCGGGCCGTCGCTGAACTACTCCCGCGGCAAGAGCATCGACATCCGCATGCGGCTGGCGCGGGTCGACAGCATCACGGTCGGGGGGCGCGCCGACGGCGTGAACCTGGAGCCGAAACCGCCGGCCAAGGACACCACGGCGCGCGATTCCACCATCGCCAGGAAAGACTCGACGTGAACGATCCCCGCCTCGTGGCACTCGCTGCCGCGCGCGACTCGTCGCTGCCGCTCGCCGCGGCCGCGCTGATCCAAGTCGCCGACGACCGCGGGCAGGCACAGTTCGGGAGCCTCGCGGTCACGTATCGCGAAGAGTTCCTGCGGGTGCGCTCCCAGGTCCGCGGCGGGAGCAGCGCGCTCTCCGAGTCCGGGAGCCTCTCGGTCGACGACGCACGGGAGAACCTGCGGGCCTCGGTGCTGCCGCGTTTGGTGCTGGCGCACCTCATCGAGGTCCCGGACCAGTGGCACGACGATTCCGTCATCGCCTTGGCCCCAGATCTGTGGGCGGTTGCCGCTCCGCAGCGCGATCAGGTCGTCGGGCAGCTGCTTGCCGCGGCCGCGCAGACCCTCGAGCGCGCTGAAACCACCGCGGCCCCGCCGCCCGCGATTGCCGGGGGGAGCCGCATCGAAAGCGACGCACTGGTGAAGGCCTACAAGGGGCGCCGTGTCGTCGATGACGTGAGCATCGCCCTCGGGCAGGGGGAGATCGTCGGCCTGCTCGGGCCGAACGGCGCCGGGAAAACGACGACCTTTTACATGTTCACCGGACTGGTTCGTCCCGACCACGGCACGATCCGGCTCGACGACACGGACATCACGAGCGAGCCGATGTACCGCCGGGCGCGCGCCGGGCTCGGCTACCTCGCCCAGGAGCCCTCGGTCTTCCGGCGCCTGACGGTCGAGGAAAACGTGGCGGCCATTCTCGAGACGCTGCCGCTCGGCGCCGCGGAGCGCGCCGCCCGTCTCGAGCGGCTGCTCGACGAGCTGGGCGTGAAGCACCTGCGCCGCCAGAAGGCGTTCCAGCTGTCCGGTGGCGAGCGGCGCCGCCTCGAGATCACCCGGGCGCTCGTCACCGAGCCCAAGTTCCTGCTGCTTGATGAGCCGTTCGCCGGGGTCGATCCGATCGCGGTGCACGACATTCAGACCATCGTCGCGGGGCTGCGCCGGCGCAGCATCGGCGTGCTCATCACCGATCACAACGTCGAGCAAACTCTCGACATCGTCGACCGTGCGTACATCATGTTCGAAGGGCGCGTGCAGGTGTCGGGCACGGTGCACGAACTGGTGTTCGACGATCGCGTCGCCGACCGCTACCTCGGACCCACCCTCACAGCCCGGCTGCGCGCCAGGCTGGGGCAGCCGGCATGAAGCCGGGTCTCTCGCAGCATCAGGGCCTGCGCCAGGACCTGCGCATCAATCCGCGCCTGTTCCAGGCGATGGACCTCCTGTACATGCCGCTGCTCGACCTGCAGCAGCATCTGAAGCAGGAGCTCCTGGGCAATCCCTTCCTGGAGCTGGTCGAGACGGAGGAGGAGCCGGAGGCGCCGCAAACGACCGCCGCCGAAAAGGAGCAGATCGAGCAGGAGAAGGAAAAAGAGGACGGGCCCAATTGGGAGGACATCCTGCTCGACGACGGCGCCGAAGCGGTCTCCGCGCCGCGCGACTTGAGCGAAGCGCGGGAGTACACCGAGCCGGTGTCGGTCGAAACGCGGGACCTGTCGGACCACCTGAAGGAGCAGGTCCAGATGCTGGACCTGACCCCGCGCCAGCACCTCCTCGCCGAGGAGTTCCTCGGTAACATCGCCGAGGACGGGTATCTGGGCGCCCCGCTCGAGGAGATCGTGGCGGGGGCCAACAAGCTGCTCGAGGAGTTCGCCGAGCAGCGTGCGGACGAGACCTCGGTCGAGCCGTACACGCTGGCCGAAGCTGAGGCGATGCTGCGGACCATTCAGACGCTCGATCCGCCCGGGGTGGGCGCTCGCGATCTGCGGGAGTGCCTGTTGCTGCAGCTCGAGGACAGGAAGCAGACCGACACGCTGTCCTATCGCCTCGTCAAGGAGGCATGGGAGGACCTCAAGAACCACCGCTGGAGCGATCTCGGGAAACGCTTCGCGATCGACCCGTCGGAGGTGCAGAAGGTGGCGGATGTCCTCTCCAAGCTCGACCCCAAGCCGGGCCTGCAATACTCGTCCGCCAACGACACCTACATCATCCCCGACCTGACCGTCGAGAAGATCGGTGATCAGTATCACGTGACGCTGAACGACGGCGGCCTGCCACGCCTCAGGATTTCGAAGACCTACCAGGACATCGCGCGCGACCGCAAGAAATTCCAGGGGGAGAACAAGGAGTTCATCAATCAGCGGCTCAACAGCGCCCACTGGATGATCCAGGCGATCGAGCAGCGCCGCCAGACGATGCTCAAGGTCATGAACTTCATCGTGGACCGCCAGCGCGAGTTCTTCGAGAAAGGGGTGGAGTACCTGCGCCCGCTCACGCTGCGCGAAGTCGCCGATGTCATCAACATGCACGAGAGCACCGTCAGCCGCGTGACCAACGAGAAGTACGTACAGACGCCGCGCGGGCTGCTGCCGCTCAAATTCTTCTTCTCGAGCGGCCTCCAGACCAGCACCGGCGAGGACGCGAGCGCCCGCGCCATCAAGGCGCAAATCCAGAAGATGGTGTCCGACGAGGAGCCCAAGAACCCGCTCACCGATCAGCAGATCGTGGAGATGTTCGGCACCCGCGGCGTCAAGATCGCGCGGCGCACCGTCGCCAAGTATCGCGACCAGCTGAACATCCTCCCCGCGCGGATGCGGCGCCGCCTGTGAGCCTATCGGCCAGCGGCGGGCGCGTGGACGTGAGCATCCTCGTGCCCGCCAAGGACGAGGCGGAGAACCTGCCGGAGCTGGTCCGCCAGGTGCGCGCCGCGCTCGATCCGCAGCCGTACGTCGCCGAGCTGATCGTGATCGACGACGGCAGCCGGGACGACACTCCCGCCGTGCTGCATCGCCTGGCGGCGGAGCAGCCGTTCCTGCGCGTCGTGACGCACCGTTCGCAGCGCGGCATCGCCGAGGCGCTGCGGAGCGGAGCGGACGTCGCGACGGGGCGCGTGCTCGTGTTCTGGCCGGCCGATCTGCAGTATCTGCCGGTGGATATCCCGGGCATCGTGGCGCCGGTGCTGGCCGCTGAGGCGGATATCGTGACCGGCACAAAGCAGGGTCACTACGAGAAACGCTTCGTCTCCTGGGTCTACAACGGGCTGTGCCGCTGGCTGTTCGGCGTGCGCGTCACGGATCTCAATTCGGTGAAGGCCTATCGTCGCGAGGTGATGGACGTCGTGCCGATGCGCCCCGACTGGCATCGTTTCATGGTGGTGATCGCCGCCGCCGAGGGCTATCGGCTCGCCGAGCGACCCGTCGCGCTGCATCCCCGCCAGGCGGGGAAGTCGAAGTTCGGTTTGGGCCGGATTCCCGTCGGCGTGCTCGACCTCGTGTCGGTGTGGTTCCAGCTGCGCTTCGGCCGCAAGCCGATGCTGTTCTTCGGGGTGACAGGCGCCGTGCTCGTGCTGCTCGGTTTCCTGGTCGGCGTGTACGAGATGATCCAGCGTTACGCCTACCAGCAGGGCAACCGGGCGTTTCTCTATCTGGTGCTGCTGCTCGTCATCGCCGGCCTGATCCTCTTCGGGTTCGGGTTCGTGGGGGAGATGGTGGCGGGGCAGCGGGAGGAGCTGCGGGCGCTGCAGCGCGACCTCGACCAGTTCCGGACCCGCGACGGCGCAAAGCGCTGAGCCGCCGGGTCCCCCGGGACGTGCCGGCGATCACGACCACGGGGAGGACCGCTATCGTGACCGATGGCAGCGCCGCCGACGGCCACGTGATCTTCATCCACTAACGCAGCTCACCCGTCGCGGCGCAACCGAATCCCGTAGCGCCCGAGGAACAGCGCCAGCTCTTCGGTGAGCGGCGATCCGCCCTCGCTCCGGGTCTTCGCGGCGAGGTCCAGCCAGTACACGTCCCGCCGCCGATAGGCCGCGAGCACCGTTTCCTGGAGCGGGCGCTCGGCCAGGACCGTGTCGCCGCGCGCGCCGGGAGGCGGCGTCGCACCGTCACGCAACCAGTGCAGCCGCCACTGCCCGCCCCGGTACGAATAGACGCGGGTCACCCCCTCATCCGTCATCCGCACCTGGTCGTCCGCCACGAAGCGGTCGAACTCCGCCAGCATCTCGCGGATCAGCCTGGTGCGGTCGGCGTCGCTCAGGGACTTGGGGAAATCCGGGGCGGACCGGATTACCTTGGCCGGCGATCCTACGGCGAGGCTGTTCGGAGGAATCGTCCCGGAGACGAGGGAATTGGCGCCAATCACCGAGCCGTCACCGATCGTCGTCCCCGGCATCAGAAACACGCGCCACGGCAGCCAGACACTCTTGCCGAGCGTTACCGGCTCATAGGTGACGGGATACCCTTCCAGGTTCGAGAGCCAGGCACCGTGCGTGAAGATGAGGCAGTGCCCGCCGATCCCCGTGTCGTCGCCGATCACGACGGGCTTCGTGGGATTGATGTTCGCCATCTGGAGGATGATCGTACGGCTGCCGAGCGCGAAGCGTGATTCCGGAAGCTGCGGCCCGCCGACGTAGACCTGCTCGCGAATCTTCGCGTCCTCGCCGATCTCGATGACGCGGCACGACAGATAGCTCATCGTCCCGACGCTCGAGTAGCGTCCGATCGAGATACGCCGGCCCATCACCACCGCCAGCATCCCGATTTCGACGTAGTCGCCCAGCTCCACCGCCTCGCCGATTACGACACCGCCGAAGCCGAACTTGACCCCGCGGCCGATGCGGTAGCCTTTGAGCCGATAGGCCAGCCGCTTCAGCGGACTGGGCATCCATCCATAGAGCAGAAGATGGCCGAGGGGCAACCGCGCTTTGGGCAGGAGCGGGTGGACCATGGGCTCCAAAGATAGTTAAGATACGAGCCGACATGATTCGACTGCCCGCGCCCGCTACGCCGGGCGCCGCGCCGGACCAGCGCCACCTGATCCTCCTCGCCGAACTCGCCCGTCTCGTTCCCGTTACCGACCCCCTGGCCGATGTGGTCGGCATCGAGCTGACCGATCGCCCGGCATCGTTTTCCACGCTCGGGGCCTGGCGCGCGGCGGGGTGGGGGATCGAGCCTGGTGACGGGGTAGTACGCGTGGCTCGCGCCGGCCTGCAGGTCGTCTCCGACGTCCTCAGGGCCGAGGCGGAGCGACAATCGAGCGTCCGCGACCGGTTCGAGCGCATCCCTGCAGAGGTCAACGCACTCGTCTCCGCCGGCCTCGAGCGTGAGCCGCTGGTTTCTCAGGCCGCGATGGCATTACGCGGCGCCGCGGCCCGCGCGGCGGGACGACGTCCGTTGCAGGTGGCGGCTCCCTGGCCGGAAGGACGCCGCTGGGCTGTGGCGCTCACGCACGACCTCGACATCGTGGCCCTCTGGCCGGCGTTCACGGCATTGCGACTCCTCGAGCTCGGCCGCAAAGGACACTGGCGTCTCGCCGCCCGCGCGGCGGGCCAGGCGCTCTCGTCGATCGGGCGAGGGCCGGTCGAGCGAGGAATCGACCGCCTGCTCGCCGCCGAACGTGCTCGCTCGGTTCGGTCGACCTGGTTCGTCCTCTGCGGGACGCCGACGCTCAAGACGCTCGTCGATGGCGATCTCACCTATCGTCCCGAGGCGCGCGCCACGCGCCGCAATCTCGAAGCGATCAAGGAAGGCCGGCACTCGATCGGGCTGCACGGCAGCCGCGAAACGGTAGCGAGTCTCGAGCGCTTCGCGGAACAACGGCGCCGCCTGCAGCGCCTTGCAGGAATCGCTGCCGAAGGAGTGCGACAGCATTTCTTGCGATTCGATCCCGCCCGCACACCGCAGGCCATGACGCAGGCGGGGTTTCGCTACGACAGCACCGTTGGATTCCCCGACCGGAACGGGTTCCGCATCGGCGTGGCGGACGTCGTGCGGGTCTGGGACGGGATGGACGAGGTACCCTTCACCTGGATGGACCGCGCACTGAGCAAGTACCGCGGCGTCGAGGACCCCGAAGCATGGATCGACGAGGCCCTGGCACTGGCCCGGAGCTGCCGCGACGTCGAAGGCCTGTGGGTGGGCGTCTGGCACCCGAACCTGACGGACGCGCTCGGATTCCCGGGTGCCCCCGCCGCGTACGAGCGCCTGCTCGACGGTCTGCTTGCCGACCATCCGTTTGTGGGTACGCTGGACGACATCGTCGATTGGCGGGCCAGACGCCGCGCGCTGCGGATCGAGCGCGTGGCGGAGGACGGGCGCTACGAGCTGTCCCAGGCTTCGTCCGTCCCGCTCGAGCCCGCCCGATGAGGGTCCTGTTCCTCGCCCACTCCTATCCGCGGTTTGCGACCGACCCCGTCGGGTCGTTCGTGCTGAGACTAGCCGTCGCCCTGCGGGACACGGGGGTTGAGGTCCGTGTGCTCGCGCCGTCGGCGGAGGGGCTCGCGGGACGCGACGAGTACGAGGGGATCGTCGTCGACCGGTTTCGCTACGCCCCGCGATCGCTCGAGACCCTGGCCTACAGCGGCACGATGCGCGATCAGGTGAAAGCGAGCTGGCTCTCCCGTGCCACCCTGGGCAGCTTCGTCGGCGCCGATCTCTGGAAAGCGTTCCGCTCCCGCCGTGACTTTCGCGCCAACCTGGTGCATGCACACTGGTATTTTCCGAGCGGACTCGTCGGAACCTGGATCGCGGGGTGGTGGCGCGTGCCGCTCGTCACGACGCTGCATGGCTCGGATATCGCCGCGGCCAGGAGCTCCGGCCTCGCCACCCGGCTGTTCCGCCGCGTGATCACGCGGTCGCGAGCGGTGACGACCGTTTCTTCCTGGCTCGCGTCCGAGACACGCGCGCTGGTCCCCGGCGCCCGTCCCCTCGTGGCACCGATGCCCATCAAACCCGATCTCTTTTACCCCGGCGGATCGCGCGAGCCGGCGCGGCTGCTCTTCGTCGGGAAACTCAACCGGCAAAAAGGCATCGAGCACCTGCTGCACGCGCTCGCGGTAATGCGCACGCGCCCGCTTGTCGACGTCATCGTCGGCGTCGGCAGCGCCCCCGAGGACATCGGCGGCTTGGCCCGGTCCCTCGGGGTCGCCGACCAGCTGCGCTGGCTGCCGCTGCTTCCCCAGGCGAAGCTCGCCGAGTACTACCGCAGCTGCACCGCCCTCGTCATGCCCGCGGTGGGGGAGGGGCTTGGCCTCGTGGCGGCCGAGGCGCTGCTCTGCGAGACCCCCGTGATTGCGTTCGCCTCGGGAGGGCTCACCGACCTGATTCGGGATGGTGAGACCGGGGTACTCGTCCCACCAGGCGACATCAGTGCGCTCGCCCGCGCCATGGACGACCTGCTCGGTCGATCCGATCGCGGTGCCGCGCTCGGGGTCGCCGGGCGTCGAGCGACGCTGGCGACGCTCGGCCCGGAGCCCGTCGCCGCGCGCTACGCCGCCATCTACCGGGAAGTGCTGGGTCCCCATGTCGCGTAGACAGATCTGGATCGTGCTACAGGTCCTGTTCGTCGTCCTGGCGCTGTGGTTCGCCGGACGCGCCATCGCGTCGCAGTGGCAGGGCGTACGAGCGGCGCTCGCGAATGCCGAGCTCCGCTGGGGCTTCGTGGCGCTGTCGGTGCTGCTGGTGCTGTGCGACTACGCCCTGCTGATCCAGGTCTGGCGCGCCATGCTGGCGGCGTGGGGGGAGGGCGGCAAGCTCTCACTGCGCGAAGCAGCCCGCATCTGGTTCGTGTCGAACCTGGGGCGCTACGTCCCCGGGAAGGTGTGGCAGATCGGCGCGATGGCCGTCATGGCGCAGCGACGCGGCGTATCGCCCGTGACGGCGACAGGGGCGTCGCTGGTCGTGAACCTCGCGAACGTCGCCGCGGGGTTCGTAGTCGTGCTGGCGACGGGAGCAGCGGTCTTCCGGTCGTTCAATGATGCGGGGCCGCATACCGGCGTCCTCGTGGCGGCAATCCTCGGGGCAGGGCTGTTGCTGCTGCCGCTGGCCTTTCGTCTGGGGGCGCCGCTGGTGGCGCGCCTGACGCGCGATCGTATCCGCCTACCTGCCATCCCCGCCCAGGCGATCTGGCTCGCCGCGCTGGGGACCGCGGCGGCGTGGGTGGTGTACGGCATCGCGTTTCAATGGTTCAGCGCCGCGCTGGTGCATCGCGTAACTGGCGGGACGGCGCTGTACGTCGCAGCTTTCACGGGCTCGTATCTCGTCGGGTATCTGGCGGTGTTCGCTCCGGGAGGCATCGTCGTCCGCGAGTACATGCTGGCCACGAGCCTGACGAGCCTCGGTCTGTTGACGGGTCCCGAAGCGTGGCTCGTCGCGATCGCCTCGCGGCTGTGGCTGACGGCCGTTGAGGTCGCACCCGGCCTCCTGTTTCTGCTCATTCCCGGAGAACGCCCCTGACGCCTCCCCCCGCTCCGCCTCCATTCGCGCCCAAGCGCCCCACGCTCACCGCGCTCGCGTTCTGCTGTCTGTGGATCGCGATCCTCTCGCTCCCGATGTGGAGCGGCCGGTATCTGGCAGGGCAGTACAGCGACCAGTTCGCGACGGGATATGCGTTCCGCTGGTGGGGTGCCCACCAGATCGCCACGACCCACCACATCCCGCTCTGGAATCCTTACGCCTTCGTGGGATTTCCGACGGTCGCGGGCTTCGGCGATCTGTTCTACCCGGCAAGCCTGCTGCGACTCGTGCTCCCGACAGCGCTCGCGATCGACCTCGAGTTCGTGCTGCACTACGTCCTCGCCGGGTTCGCGCTCTACCTGCTGTTGCGATTGCTCGGCTTCTCCTGGACCGCCGCCATTACCGGCGGTACCGCGTACCAGCTGAGCGGCGTCGTGGTATCGCTCGTGAGTCCGGGGCACGACGGCAAGCTGTTCGTCACGTCGCTCCTCCCCGTCATGATGATCGGCCTGGTGCTCGGGATCCGGCGCCGGCAATGGGAAGGGTTCGCCCTCTCCGGGCTCGCGCTCGGCCTGGCGCTCCTGTCCCCGCAGTACCAGATGACGCAATACGCTCTGGTGGCAGCGGGGCTGTTCGCGCTGTACCTCGCGTTCGGAGAGCCCCAGGGACTGGCGCCGCGTGAGCGCTGGCTCGCGCTGTCGGGCGCAGCTGGGGCAGTGCTGCTGGGATTCGGCATCTCGATGATTCAGGTGCTTCCGTTCGTCCACAACATCCCGCTCTCGCCGCGGGCCGAAGCCGGGGGCTATGAGTACTCCTCGTCATTCGGGTTGCCGTGGAGCCACTTCCCGGAGCTCTTCCTCTCGGGATTCGCGGGACACTACCAGACGTACTGGGGTCCGAACATCCTCAAGTTCCACAGCGAGTATCTCGGGCTCCCCGTGCTAGGCCTGGCCGCCGCCGGGGCAGGGACGTCTCGGCGCACGCTCCGCTGGTGGATGCTCGGCATCGGGGTGCTGTTTCTGCTCGTTTCCCTCGGTGGCAGCACCCCATTCTATCGGCTCTGGTATGCGCTGGTTCCGTACGTCAACAAGACGCGGGCTCCGGGGATGGCGCTGTACGTCGTCTCGCTCGTCGCGGCAACCTTCGCCGCGATGGGCGTGGAGCGGCTGGAGCGTGGGGAAGGAAAGCAGGCATTCCAGATCCTCCTCGGCGTCGGCGCCGTCACGGTGGTCCTGGCTGCGGCCGGCGTCTTCGGTGCCATGGCGGAGAGCATGGCGCGCGGCATTCCGCCGACGTCCGCCGACCCTGTGCAGAGCGCGATCGCGGCGGGAGATGGAATCCGCCTGGGCGCGCTGGGCAGCGGCCTCGGGCTCGCCTTCGTCGCCGGACTCGCGATCGCTTTCCTCGCGGGAAGAGTGAAGCGTCCCGCGTTCTGCCTGCTGCTGGTCACGCTGGTCGGCGCCGATCTCTTCCTGGCAGGGAAGCCGTTCTGGAACTGGAGCCAGCCGGAGAAGGAGAATTTCCTCCCCGATGCCATCACGCGGCGAATTCAGGCGACACCGCAGCCGACGCGTGTGTTGAACGCCGATGTGTACCGGCAGATGACGCTCATGCGGTTCGAAATTCCTCAGGTCCTCGGCGGCATCAGCAGCGTGGAGTTGCGGAGCTTCGACGAGCTCATGGGGCTACAGGGGGCAGGCCAATTCAGCAATCTGGGTCACATCCACCTCTGGGATCTCCTGGCAGTCCGGTTCGTCATCCTTCCGGACACGCAGAGGATTCCGGGGTACCACCAGGTGCTCGGTCCGGTCACGACAGGAGCCGGCCGGACCGCCTATCTGTTCGAGGCGGACACCGCGCCGCCGTACCTGCGCGTCGTACCCGCCGCGGCCAAGGGCGACACCAATCAGATCGTCGCGACGTTGATCGACCCGAGGCTCGATTTCAGCCGCCTCGTGCTGTTCGACCAGACGGAGCCGATCAGTCCGCCACCTGTCACGCAGATGCCGGCCTTGAGCCCGTCCCGCGCGACCTTCACGCATTGGTCTCCGGGCCGCATGTCGATCGCCCTCGATCCTCCGCCGCCGCAGGACAGCTACCTCTTGGTCGCAGAGAACTGGTATCCCGACTGGCATGCGACGGCCGATGGGCAGCCGGCCACGACGCTACGGGGAGACCAGACGCTCCTGACGGTCGCCGTCAAGGCAGGCACGAAACAGGTCGAGCTCGAGTTCTCCTCGAGGTACTTCGCCATGGGCAAGCTCGTGACGATCGGCTCCGTTCTCCTGCTGCTTGCCTGGGCAGCGGGTGCCATCTGGTGGAGGAGGGCGCAGCGGAGTGGCTGAACGGGCGCTGGTCGTCATTCCGACCTACAACGAGGCCGTCAATCTCCCGCAGCTCATTCCTCAGGTCCTGGCCCAGGACTCCCGGCTCGAGGTGCTGGTCGTCGATGACGCCTCCCCCGACGGTACGGGCCAGCTCGCCGACGGTTTGGCCCAGCGTGAGCCCCGGGTGCACGTCCTGCACCGGGAGGGGAAGCTCGGCCTGGGCACGGCCTACATCGCGGGATTCCAGTGGGCACTGGAGCGGGGCTACGACTACGTGTTCGAGATGGACGCCGACTTCTCGCACGACCCGGCGCACCTCAAGGACTTTCTCAAGGCCGCCGCTACGGCCGACCTGGTGCTGGGCTCCCGCTATCTCGGGGGACGGGTGACGGTGGTCAACTGGCCGATCGGGCGCCTCATGTTATCGTACTGGGCGAACGTGTACGCGCGCTGGGTGACCGGTCTGCGCATCTGGGACCTGACCGGGGGCTTCAAGTGTTTTCGCACGAAAGTTCTGCAAGCGATTGATCTGTCACAAGTTCGGTCGAATGGCTACGCATTCCAAATCGAGATGAGCGTCCGGGCATGGCGAAAAGGGTTCAAGCTGGCCGAGGTACCCATCGTGTTCGTGGATCGCACCGAAGGGCAAAGCAAGATGAATCGCCGGATCGTTCGCGAGGCGATCTGGATCGTGCCGCGCCTGCGACTCATGGCCTTGTTCGGCCGGATCTAGTCGGGCTTCCGATCTACAAGATGACGGGGTCGGGCAACGACTTCGTCATGGTGGACGGCCGGATCACGAGTGCCGAGCAGTGGACTCCCGAAGACATCCGGGGCATCTGCGCCCGTGGCATCGGGATCGGCGCCGACGGGCTCGTGGTCGTTACGCCGGGGAGCACGCCCGGCGCGGTCCACATGACCTACTTCAACAGCGACGGGTCCCGCGCGGCGATGTGCGGCAATGCCGCGCTGTGCAGCACGCGTCTGGCGGCGATCCTGGGGCTCGTACCCGAGCGGATGCGGCTCGAGACCGATGCCGGGACCTATGACTGCCGGGCCCTGGCGGGAGTCGATAGGGCCGAGGTGCGCCTGGCGACCGTTCCGGCCCCGTCGGCGCCCCGAATCGCTCCGGCGACGGGTGAATCACGCATCGGGTTCGCCATCGTCGGAGTCCCGCATCTGGTCGTGGTCGTCGAGGATCTCGAGGCCGTCGACGTGGCCGGTCGCGGCCGCGCTCTGCGCTTCGATCACGCGCTCGGACCGGCGGGCGCCAACGTCAACTTCATCGCGCCGGCGAACCGCCGCGGCGCTTGGGCCATGCGGACCTACGAGCGTGGCGTCGAGGCGGAGACCCTGGCGTGTGGAACCGGTGCCGTAGCGGCCGCTTGCTTGCTGCGAGAATGGCGGCTTACCGACCTCCCGACAGCGATCATTACCAGGGCTGGCCTCCCACTCGGGGTGCGGGCCGAACGCAGCCGGGACGGGACGTACACGGATGTCTGGCTGGAGGGGCAGGCTCGCCTGGTGTTCAGAGGGGTGTTGACTGGGTGAGGCCTTTATCCACATCTCTTCGTCGATCAACTTAACATAACATTCATTATACGAAGCTTATGCAAGTGCCACCCAGAGCGCTACTTGGCTGTAACGCCCAGCTCTCCCAAGCGCTCCTTTGCCTCAAATCCGATCGACGACGAGTCCAGCTTTGCCACAATTTCCTCATAGGCGGCCTTGGCGCGTGCTGTATCACCCGCCGCGAGCCAGGTCCGACCGGCGTCAGACAGAAATTCGCCGCGCAGAAACGGCATCGGCGCCGCTGTGGCGGCCTGCTGATACGCGTCCGCCGCCTCCTTGGCGTGGCCGATATTCTCATATGCGGCCCCGAGGAGCCCATACGCCTGGGAGCGGTATTCGGAGGGTGCGCCGGGCGCGTAGTCCTTGAGAACCTCGATCGCCTGCTGGGCCTGCCCTTGTGCAAGACGGACCTCGGCGAGGAGGATCGACGCCTCGTTGGCCGAGCGCGTTCCGGAGTAGTTGGCGGAGATGCGGGACAGCTCGCTCGCGGCAAGGGCGTAGTTCTTGGAATCGAGGGCGAACCGCGCAGCATTGAGCTGCTGGCTCGCCACTCGCTCGCCCTGACGGGTCGACAGCACCTTCCAGCCGAACAGGCCGGCTCCCAGGATCACAACCGCCGCGATCCAGGATGCCGGCTTGCGGTAGCGCTGCAGCCATGCCAGGATCGCCTCGGCGCGGTCTTCGCCTCCGGCCGCCGCCGCGCCGGCTCCCCCTCGAACCGATGTCGTCACGGTTTTCACTCGCTCCCGTTCACTTCTAGGCCATAGCCGCCGCCAAGTGCCCCTGGGGCGACTCGAACGCCCGGCCAACGGTTTAGGAAACCGCTGCTCTATCCATGCTGAGCTACAGGGGCGTAAGCAGCGTAATTTAGCGGAGTTATGCGACTCTAATCAAGTGTCGCCTTCAGTAGCGGATCAGCGCCTCGACGCGCGCCGGGTCGAGGCGCTCACGGCCCGACAAGAACCCGAGCTCGATGAGAAACGAGAACCCCGCGAGCTCCGCCCCCTGCTGCCGGACGAGCCGGCCGGCCGCTTCGGCCGTGCCCCCCGTGGCAAGCACGTCATCGACGATCAGGACGCGATCGTGCGCCCCGATCGCATCGGCATGCATCTCCAGCGCATCGGTCCCGTACTCGAGGTCGTACTGAATTCGCTGGCGGGCGGACGGCAGCTTCCCCGGTTTGCGCACGGGTACGAGGCCGGCGCCGAGCCGTTGCGCGATCGGTGCACCGAAGAGGAAGCCGCGCGATTCGACCGCGACTACTCGGCTCACGCCGAGACCGGCGAACCTGCTCGCCATTGCCTCCGTCGCCATCGCAAACAGCCTGGGGTCGAGAAGCACCGGCGTGATGTCCTTGAAGATGATCCCCGGTTTCGGGAAATCGGGTACATCACGTACGGCAGCCTTCAGCAGGTCGAGTTCCGTCATTTGTACGCCTTGCTGACTCATGCCACAGTTACATGACATCAAAGGGCTTAGTTAAATCCGTCTGGTGTGAAATATTTGACTTATCAACACCGCTCACCCGGGCTGCTGGTGGGCCTCGCACCAACGCCGACTCGAGGGACTCGAGCGCCGCAGCCGCCCCTCTTGCCACCACTTCGACCGTCCCATCAGGGAGATTGCGGACGAATCCAGCGAGATCGAGACGCGTCGCCTCTCGCATGACGAACCAGCGAAACCCCACCCCCTGCACCCGCCCACTGACGATGAAACGAACGGCGTTCACGCGACTCGGCGACGGCGGTGCCACACGATGTACGCCCCGATCCCCACCACGATCACCGGGATCAGGACCACGAGCACACGGGAGACGTAGTGTTGGACCTCCTCGTTGCGCAGCACGTCTTCGTGCCGGCCGAGAAAGTAGCCGATTCCCGTCAGGACTGCGCACCAGGTGAAGGCCCCCACCGCCGTGTAGGTCACGAACCGGCCCAGCGGCATCCGGGCGATCCCGGCCGGGATCGAGATCAGATGGCGGATCACCGGCAACAGGCGCCCCACGAGCGTACTGATCTCTCCATGCGCATCGAAGTAGCGCTCCGCGCGCTCCAGCGACCGCTCCGAGAGGAGGACGTAGCGGCCGAAGCGCCGCATGAACGCCCGCCCGAGAAGCTGGGCGACCCAGTAATTGACCAGCGCTCCGATCACGCTGCCCGCCGTCCCGCACACCAGCACGATCGGAAGGCTCATCTTCCCTTTGGCAATCCAGTACCCCGCCGGCGGCATCACCAGCTCGCTGGGCAAGGGCAGGATCGAGCTTTCGATGGCCATCAGCGCCACGATCCCGGGGTAGCCGAGCGTCAGCAGCGTCGTCAGAAGCCAGTTGATGAGGCGCTCAACCATCGAATCCGTGCTCCCCGAGGAGTGGAACGAACACCGCGCTACCGAGGTCCCTGGTCCGCACACCGTCTGCGGTGCGTTCGACAAGCGTCAGCGTCTGGCGCCCCCGCTCACCCACCGGGATCAGGAGGCGTCCCCCAGGGGCGAGCTGCTCGACGAGCGGGGCCGGAACCGTAGGACCGCCGGCCGCCACGAGAATCGCGTCGTAAGGGGCGAAGCCCGCCCATCCCAGCGTGCCATCGCCCAGGAGGACCGAGACGTTGCGGGCCCCCGCGGCGCGCAGCGCGCGCTGCGCGCGCTCCGCGAGGGCCTGCACCCGCTCCACGGTGAACACCTGTGCCACGAGCCGCGAGAGCAGGGCCGTCTGGTACCCCGACCCCGTACCGACTTCGAGGACGCGCTCGCTCCCCCGTAGCTGGAGCGTTTCCAGATAGCGAGCCTGCGTGTACGGCTGCGAAATCGTCTGCCCCGCCCCGATCGGGAGGGCGGCGTTCTCGTACGCCCGATGCCGCACCGCGTCGGGGACGAAGAGGTGCCGCGGTGTTTCGGCGAAGGCCCGGAGCACGGCCAGGTCGCGGATGCCGAGCTCGCGCAGCTGTTCGACGAGACGCGTGCGATAGCCGCCGAAGGCGTCGGCGCTCGCGCCGCTTCCTAGCCGCCCAGGCTCCATCCGCGCGCGGCCTCGAGCAGGTCGTAGTTCGTCATGTCGACGTGCAGCGGGGTAACGGAGATGAAGCCCTCGTTCACCGCGTGGAAATCGGAATCGGCGCCACCCGACCACGTCACGTGCCCGCCGCCGATCCAGTAGATGTCCTTCCCCCACGGGTCCTTCATGCGCGCGACCTCTTCGTGGAACACCCGGCTCCCGAGGTGCGTGATCTTGACCCCCTTCACGCGATCACCCGGGATCGGCGGCAGGTTGACGTTGAGGAGGGTGTCGCGCGGGAATGCGTCGATCGCCACGATGCCGGCGAGCAGCCGCTTGAGCCCGGCGCGGTGGCTCTCCAGGTGCTCGAGATCGAAGCTGCCATAGGAGATCGCGACACTCGGAATCCCGGCCGCAAGGCCCTCCATCGCCGCGGCGACGGTCCCCGAGTACAAGACATCCTCGCCCATGTTGGGGCCGTGGTTTACGCCGGAAAAGACGAAGTCGGGTTTCTCGGGCATCAGGGCGTCGAGGGCGAGCAGGACACAGTCGGTGGGCGTGCCGTCCACCTGATACGCCCCGTCGCTGCGCCGTGTGGCCCGGATCGGGCGGTGCAGCGTGAGGGAATGGGACGTCGCGCTCTGCTCTCGATCGGGCGCGACGACGGTCACCCGGCCCTGATCTCCCGCCGCTTCGCCGAGCAACCCGAGGCCGCGGGCGAGAATACCGTCGTCGTTGCTGATCAGGATGTTCATGACGCTCCGAGCAGATACCGTGCGAATACCCGCGCCACGCGCCACCCGTCGGCGACATGTCTGAAGTGGCTCGGCTGGCCGTCATAGATAGTCGGGATCGCCACGGAACGCACCCTGTAGCCGGCCCGCAACGCCGCCAGCAGGAAAGCCGCCTCGTATTCGTAGCGAGTGCACCCGGTGAGGCGCGGGCCGACCGCGGCGGCCAGCCCGCGGGTGAACGCGCGCAGACCGGTCTGGGCATCGGGAATCGGCTGCGCCGCGATCCGGCTGGCGATGGCGGCGGAAAGCCAGTTGGTGAAGCGCCGCGGGGAGGGCATCGCGCCGCCCCGGGACCGGGCCCCGAGCACGAGATCCACCGCCCCGTCCGTCACCGGAGCCAGCAGAAGGGGAAGCGCGTTCGGAGGGTGCTGACCGTCGGCATCGAGGGTCAGGATGACATCGGCGCCTTCCGCCAGCGCCCGCGCGATCCCGGTCGCGAGGGCGGCCCCTTTGCCGCTATTCCGCTCGTGACGCAGTACGAGAACGCCCGCGCCGGCGCCGACGGCACCGGTGTCGTCACTCGAGCCGTCGTCGACCACGACCACAGTGGCGTGCGGCAGCACGGCACGCACTCCACCGATCACCGCGCCGAGGGTGGCCGCCGCCTGGTACGCCGGGATGACGACGGCTACGCGCGTGGCGAGGCGGTCCCGTCGAGCAGCGCGAGCACCGCCTTGAGCTCGGTGCGCAAGTCCTTGATCGTCTCGGACGCCAGGGCTCGCCGCGTTTCGGGCTTGAGCTCTCCCGAGCGGCGATACTGCTCGATCTTGGACCGGGCACCCTCGATCGTGTACTTCTCGGTGTACAGCAGATGTTTGACGAGCATGATCAGCTCGATCTCGCGGCGCTGATAGACACGGTTGCCGGACCGGTTCTTGGCGGGATTCAGGAATCGGAATTGGCTCTCCCAGTACCGCAGCACGTGCGGCTTCAGATCGGTGAGCTGACAGACCTCCCCGATCGAGAAGAACTCCTGCACGGGATGCGGAGCGCTCATCGCCACTGCTCCGGCTTGAGGGCACGCTCCATCAGATCCGCGATCGCCTGGCGCGGCGACTTCCCTTCGAACACGATGGCGCTCACCTCGCCGGCGATCGGCAGCTCGACGCCGTGTCGCTCACCCAGGAGCACCGCCGTGCGCGCCGTCGTCACCCCCTCGGCCACGGTCTTCCGGCTCGCCAGGATATCCTCCAGCCGCCTTCCCCGCCCCAGCTCCACCCCCAGCGAGCGGTTGCGCGACAGCGCACCCGTGGCGGTCAGCACCAGGTCGCCGAGCCCGGCGAGCCCGGCGAAGGTGAGCGGGTCGGCGCCCAGCGCGTGCCCCAGGCGCGTCAACTCGGCGAGCCCGCGGGTGATCAGCGCCGCACGGGGATTATGCCCCAGCCCGAGCCCTTCGGCGATCCCGGCCGCGACGGCGATGACGTTCTTCAGCGCTCCCCCCAGCTCCACCCCGATCACGTCGGTATGGGAGTACACCCGAAACGTCGCGGTCGCAAATACCCGCTGAACCTGCTGGGCCACGGCGTGATCCGCCGCGGCCGCGACGACCGCCGTCGGCTGGCGCTCGTAGACCTCGCGTGCGAACGACGGCCCCGACAGCACCGCGACCGGTAGGCCACGACCAAAGACCTCCTGCAGCACGCAGGAGAGCCGGTCCTGACGCTCCGGCTCGAGCCCCTTGGACACGCTGACGACGAGCGGACGGCCGGTCACCGCCGCCGCAGCCTCCGTCATGACCGCGCGCACGGCGTGCGAGGGTGCGGCGCACACCACCACCTCAGATGCGCGCACCGCCTCGGCGACGATCCCCGTCGCGCACAGACCGGGAGCGAGCGGTGCGTCGGGAAGGAACATCGCATTCAGGTGGTCGCGGTTGATCCCGGCCACGACCTCCGGCTCGCGGGCCCAGATGGTGACTGCCGCTCCTTTGCGGGCGAGCAGATCGGCGAGTGTCGTGCCCCACGCGCCCGCCCCGATGACGGCGATCTTCGGGATGGCCGCGCTCACGACAACCCCCGTCTCGTCCGGAATCGATTTTCCGTTCCGGCGAGGAGCCGCTGCACGTTGGTCCGGTGCGAGTAGAGAATCAGCACCGCCAGCGCGACACTGGCCCAAAACGCCGCCACGGCGCCGGGCGCCGTGAGGCGCACCCATACCGGGAACGAGGCGGCCGCCACGATCGAGCTGAGCGATACGTAGCCCGTCAGCCAAAGGCTGCCGCCCCACACCGGCAAGGCGATCAACACGGCGAGGGGCGCGAGCGCGAGAAAGACGCCGAGCGCCGTGGCCACGCCCTTCCCCCCCTTGAACTGCATGTAGGGCGAGAAGACGTGCCCCAGCACCGCCGCACACCCCAGCGCCACGGCGAACCAGGAACCTCCCGCGGTCCAGCGCGCGAACAGCGCCACCGGAATCGTCCCCTTGGCGACGTCGAAGAGGGCGACCGGGATCGCCCAGCGCCACCCCAGCACCCGAAAGACGTTCGTCGCACCGAGGTTCTTGCTGCCCTGCTCCCGCAGATCGATCCCGCGGGCGAGGCGGCCCGCGAGGTAGGCGGTCGGCGTGGCGCCCAGGAGATAGGATGCGACGAGCCAGAGCGCGATCGTCACCGGCGCTCGCGCCGCTTGCGGCGGAACTTCACGTTGACCGGAGCGCCGGTGAACGCCCACGCCTCGCGGAACCCGTTGACGAGGTAACGCGCATACGATTCCGGAATCGCTTCCGGATGGCTCGCGACGATGGCGAATCGCGGCGGCGCCGTGCCGATCTGCGAGCCATAGAGGAGGCGCACCGATTCCCCCACCGGCTGCGGCGGCTGCTGGCGGCTGACCAGCTCCTCGAGCACGCGATTGACCTCCGCTGTGGGAACGCGCTTGTCGCGCTCGAGAGCGACGGTCACGATCAGGTCGAGCAGCTTGGTGACCCGCTGGCCGGTCTTGGCCGATAGGTAGACGAACGGGATGAACTTGAGGAACGGGGCCCGCGCGGCGAGCTCCTTCTCGCCCCGGACGGCGGTGTTCGAGTCCTTGTCCTCGATCAGATCCCACTTGTTCACCGCGACGATGACCCCGGCCCCGCGCTCCCAGGCGTCGCCGATGATACGCAGATCCTGGGTGTGCAGGCCGTCGGCCGCGTCGACGACCAGGACGCAGACATCGGCGCGCTCGATCGCGCGCGCGGTGCGGAGCGTCGCGTAGAACTCGAGATCGTCCTGGACCTTGCTGCGCTTGCGCAACCCCGCCGTGTCGATGAAGACGAGCTGCCGGCCCTGGTGCTCGAGAGCGGCGTCCACGGAGTCCCGCGTCGTCCCGGGCTCGTCGGCGACGACCATGCGCTCACGCCCCAGCAGCCGGTTGACGAGGCTCGATTTCCCCACGTTGGGACGCCCCACGACGGCGACGTGCACCGCGCCTTCGTCCGCCATGCCGCCGCCCGCGGGCAGCAGCGCGACGATGCGGTCGAGCAGGTCGCCGCTGCTCTTCCCCACGGCCGCCGAAACCGGGAACGGATCGCCCAACCCGAGCTCGTAGAAGGCGAGGTGGCGTTGATCGTCCGGCAGCTGGTCCGCCTTGTTGGCTACCAGCAGTACCGGGCGGCGGACCGAGCGCAGATACTGGGCGATCTCGAGATCCGCCGGGTGCACCCCCGCCTCGACGTCGACGACGAAGAGCAGCACGTCGCTTTCGGCCACCGCCGCCTCGACCTGCGTCCGAATCGCGCGATTGAGCGCGTCCAGCGCCCCGGGGATGAGGCCACCGGTATCAACCAGCCAGAAGCGACGGCCGTTCCACTCCACGGCCGCGAAGTTGCGATCGCGCGTCACGCCGGGGCGCGCATCGACGATCGCTTCGCGCCGACCGAGCAGGCGGTTGAAGAGCGTCGACTTCCCCACGTTGGGGCGGCCGATGATCGCGACGGTGGGGGCGCCGCTTCTCACCGGGGCTCCTCGACGGCCGCGGCGGTCATTCTGCCGTCCGCGAGCGCATCGGCGAAGTCGTAGGAGAACCGGATCTCCACCGGCACGCGCCTGGCGAGATCGTGCGCATCGAGATCGTCCGTAAACAGCATGTCGTCGTTCACCGCCTCGGCCGGCAGCAGCGCCAGATCGAGATCGTGACGGTCGGCCAGGACACGCTGAAACGCCGCCCCCGGCAGGAGCCCCGCCGTGGTCACGGACTGCCCGAAGAGGTCGTTCTCGAGGGCGATGACCTCGAATCGCGCGCCCGTCTCGGCGGCGAGACCGGTGAGCACCTGGGGCATGAGACGGCCCATCGCGGTTCCCGTCAGCACCGCGATCCGCTTTCCCGTCCAGTCGCCGTAGCGACCCGCCGACTGTGCGATCCGCGTCTGCAGATAGCGCACCGCGCCGACGCCGTTCTCGCGCTGCTCGAAGTCGCCGTACCAGTCGGCGGCGGGTAACGGCGCGCGCGCCTGGAGATAGAGATCGTCGGCGCCGAACACCCACGGTCCGCCCCGCTCCGCCAGCGCACGCGCCGCCCAGCGATCCACGGTTTCGAGCGCCGCCCGGCACTGCGACTCCGTGGGCTCGGCCACGAGGTGATGCTTGCTGAACTCGGTCAGGGCCACCGGCACGACGGAAACGGACAGCACCGCGTCCCCCAAGCCGTAGAGGTCGCTCAGCGTCCGCTCGAGCTGCGGCCCGTCGTTGACCCCGGGGACCATCACGACTTGCGTGTGGAAGCGGATCCCCCGCTCCGCGAAGCGCGTCAGCTGCGGCACGATCGCCGGCGCTTCCGGGTTGCGCAGCAGCCAGCGGCGCACCACGGGGTCGGTCGCGTGGACCGAGACGTACAGCGGCGAGAGCCGGTATTCGACGATGCGTGCTTCGTCTTTCGGCTTGAGGTTAGTGAGGGTCGCGAAGTTGCCGTACCGGAACGAGAGCCGGTAGTCGTCGTCGCGGATGTACAGGTTGGGCCGGAGGCCCTCCGGGTTGCCGTCGACGAAACAGAAATCGCAGTGATTGGCACAGCGGCGAATGCGCGGCGGCTCCAGGGTGACGCCCATCGGCATTCCCTCGGGGCGCTCGATGTCGTACTCGAGCTCCTCCCCCGACGGCAGCCGTGCGTGCAGCACGAAGGCATCGTCCGCCGTGAGGAACTCCCAATCGAGGAAATCCTCGAGCGGCCGGGCGTTCACACTCAGGAGCTCCGTCCCCCGGACGAGCCCCAGGTGAGCCCCGATCGACTCCGACGCTACCGATGCGACGTGCAACAAAGCGATATACCATCCTTAAAGCGTTTTCTCACGCCAGCGTCGCAAACTCAACGCCGGCAGAAACTTGAGCGACCTGTAATATCGCCTGTGCAGGGCCGTAGCGCTAGCCGAGCGGCCTACCCCACGAGCCACCGCTCGGCCTCGTCCAGCACCCCGAATAGCTGATCGAATGATTCGATCACGAACAGCACGTCCTGAAGGTGATCGATTTCATACGGCTGCCCGAGCACAGCTCGCAAGGTGAACGGGCGCCTGTCGCAGCGGGGACCGAGTGCATTGGCGGCGTCGCCGTGAGAGGAGATGAGACCGCTGCCGTACACCTTCACCTCACCCAGCTCGCGGATCAGGCCGAACTCCACCGTGAACCAGAACAGGCGGGCGAGTCCTTGCATGTGCTCCTCGACCGTCGCGCCGGTCGCCAGGCTCCCGAAACGCTGCAGGAAGCTCGCAAATACCGGGTCGGCGTGGAGCGGGACGTGCCCGAAGACGTCGTGGAAGATGTCCGGCTCGGGGAGGTAGTCGAGCTGCTCGCGCGGCCGCACCGTGAGCGTGGTCGGAAAGCGCCGCTGTGCCAGGCATGCGAAGAACTCACGCGCCGGGAGATATCCCGTGACACCGACCGCCGACCATCCCGTACGTGGGGCGAGCCGGTGGTTGACGTCGCCGAGGTTGGGCACGCGGTCGGGCCGCAGCCCGATGCGCTCCGCCCCTTCGAGGAAGACACGGCTTCCCGTCAGCGCCAGGGTCCGCATGCGGCGTTCATACAGGATTGCCCAAACGGCATGCTGCTCCGGCGTATAGCTGGACCAGTCCTGGCGTGCGAAGTACGATGCGTGGACGTCGACCGGAGCATCGGGCATACAGCCTCCCTACAGGGGGAAAAGAAAAACGGTCCGTGTCGCCACGGACCGTCGGATCGCTCGGGGTTCTACTGGGCTCTCAGCTGCGCGTACGCCCCCGGCGCCGGCCCGTGGTGCGGGTCGGACGATAGGAATAGGCGTACCGCATTCTCGTCGTCATGCAGAGCGGGCGATGGGATTCGAACCCACGACGTCCAGCTTGGGAAGCTGGCATTCTACCCCTGAATTACGCCCGCGAGACTCCCTCGAGACAAGATGAGCAGCCCGCCCCCCAGCGTCAACGCCGGGGGGCGGACCCGGACCCGCCTCAGCCCTTCTTGTAGCGCCAGGAGACGATCCCCGCTCCCGTGCCCTTCAGTTGAAATGAATGGGTACCATTGGGATCGATGGCCGGAACATCGGCGTTGGCGGTGGTCACGACTGCCCCGGCCTTGTCCAGGAACTCGAACACGATCGTGAGCGGCACGCTGGCATGGGAATGATAGTTCGTCACGACGGCGCTGATCGTCGCGCCTTGATCGGAGGCGCCGAATCCGCCCACGCTCACATCGACCGGCAGGAGCGAGTCGGAGATCGTCACGTAGAAAAGCGCCGAGTCGCTGTGCTTGTTAAGCTGCCACGCTTGTGCCAGCAGGCGCACGGCATCGCGATTCATCGGATCCACGGCGTACAGACGCTGGGCGACGCCGAGCATCTTGACGGAGTCTCGGAGGGCGAAATAGGTGCTCGACAGGTTGAACAGCCCATCCCGGTTGAAGGGCTGTCGAGCCAGGCCGGCTTCGAACGCCTGAGCCGCCATGCGATAGTTCCCGACTGAAGCGGCATCCCGTTTGGCCAACGAATCCGAGGCCTCTCCGTCACAGCGCTTCTTGCGCTGCAGCGCCGTCTGGCCCCTGGCGAGCGGCTGCCGGCGGCATGCGGCACTGATCCGCGCGGTATCAGGCAGGGGCGGCGCCGCGTTGTAGAGCGACACGCCCGCCATGAAGAGGCTCAACGGCTCCGCCGAATCGGCGTGCTGAATGATCGAGCCATAGATGACCATCGCCGAATCTTTGTGCCCTCCCAACGCGAGCACGTCGGCGAGACGGGCGCGCGCCTGCGCGTCGTTCGGAGCGATCTTCAGGTACGCGTCGTACGCCGCAGCCGCGGAATCGTACCGCTGCGCGCCGTAGAACGCGTTCCCCAGATTGAACATCGCGTCCTTCTTTTCCTTGTCGAACCGCGGATCGGTGGCGGCCTGCGCGCCGAGTCGGAAATACTTCGCCGCCGAGTCGTAGCGCGTGTTGGTGGCGGCGTCGTACCGGGCCGCAGCCAGAGAGTCCGGGAGCCCCGGGTTCTGCTTGCGGAACGTCGATTCGGGGAGATAGACCCCGGGCGGCATGTTGAAGAACACTGTGGCGAGCGTCGTGAATGCCTGGGGTTCTCCGTCGTAGACCAGCGACGCGGTGCGCAACGCGGTCACCGCGGAGTCGTAGTTCTGCGCATTCATGGCCGCGATCCCGACGTTGAACAGCGGCACCCAGAGGGCGTTGCGCCGGTAGAAGTTGATGTCCTCGTGGCACGAAGGCCGCAACGCTTCCGGCATCAACGTTTCCGCCTTGCGGAAGGCGGTGTCGGCCCCCACGACATCACTGCGCATGATGAAATAGCGGGCAAGGAAGTACCAGGCACCGGGATTCTTGTCCTGCCCACCGGTGGTGACCGCCTGGAGCAGCGACTGCTGGGCGGCGCGCAGGTTCTTTTCGCGCGTGTCCTGCTTCTTGGCAGCGTCGATCAGGGACTGCATCCCGCTGTTGACCTGGGAGTTCCCCGGCTTGATGTCGCATTTCGGCGGCGTCCAGATCTGCCCCGAGAGTGCGCGAGCCGATAGGAACGCCGTGAGCACCGAAAGAACGAGCTGCTTCCGCATGACGATCACTCCTTGGAGTTTGCGATCATTTCTTCAGCACCGCGTTGCGCCGCTCGCGCCACCTCGAGTGGCGGCCGCCCCAACTGCCGCGCCGCGGCCAGCACGTCCTCGTACTCGGGCTTCACCCGCGGCAGCCCTCCGTCCGGCCCTTCGAGCACCTTGACCCGTACCTGGACATCGTTCGCGAGTGGCACGGTGACATGCCGGCGCGGCAGCGTCACCCGCTCCACCCGGCTGCGCCGAACGCCCGCTGTCGTGCTGTGTTGAAACAGGGCGGCGATCACGGTGGGCGACGCCGCTTCGCTGACCACCACCTCGCACCGAAATCCGGTGCGTCCTTTCTTCATCTGCACCGCCCAGGTCTGCACGTCGAGCGCGCCCGCGGCGAACAGAGCCTGCCGCAACGGCTCGACGTACTCCGGGCTCAGGTCGTCGACGTCGGTGGCGAGGACCACCACCTCGCCCGCTTCCGCCGCCGCCTCTCCTACGAGAATGCGCAACGCATTCGGATAATGGCTCGGATTACGCTGCCCCGCCCCCCACCCGCTCGCCACTTGCCGCCACCCGGCCGGCGGAGCCCCCGACGACAGCACGCGCAGCAGCACCGCACCGGTCGGCGTGGTGGCTTCGCCCTCTACGGGACCGTTTGCCGCCACGGCCATCCCCTCGAGCAAGAGCGCGGTGGCCGGCGCCGGAACGGGCAGCTTCCCGTGCGCCGCCTCGACCCACCCCGTCCCCAACGCGACCGGGCGGTGATAGATCGCATCGACGCCAAGACGCTCGAATCCTTCGATCGCCCCCACGATGTCGAGCACGGCGTCTACCGCGCCGACCTCGTGCAGATGCACCTTCTCGGGGCTCATGTTGTGCACGCGCCCTTCTGCCTCTCCGACGAGCCGGAACGCCCGGATTGCGCGCTCCCGCGTCGAGATCGAGAGCGGTGCCGCCTCGACCAGCCGTATCAATTCCCCGATGTGCCGGCCGTGCGGCTCGTCGGGAATCGCGAACTCGACCTGTTTGCACATGATCCCGGACCGCTGAGCGTCGCGAATCGAAACTCCGACTGCCTCGAACCCGAGCCGCCCGGGCAATTCCTCGATCCACGATGCGGGGAGACCCAATGACACGAGCGCCCCGAGCGTCATGTCGCCGCTGATGCCGGCGAAGGGATCGATTACGGCGATTGGCATGGCTCGAAGTGCAGAAATATAAACGGCTTAGGCCCGGTACAGCCACCCGGCTCCGGTGTTGAATAGCACCACCGTTTCGTGCTCACCGATCGCCCCCGAGGCGAGCAGGCCGCGCGCAGCCGCGAGCGTTGCCCCACCCTCGGGAGCGGCGTCAATCCCCTCCTGGACCTGCAGCTCCCGCGCGCCTTCGGTGAGCGCCTCGTCGGATACCGCGATCGCGCCACCGGCGCTCTCCCGCAGCGCGGTGAGCATGAGGCGGTCGCCAAACGGCCCGGGGACGCGCAGGCCAGCGGCGACCGTTCGAGGATCGAGCCACGGCGCGCAGCGGTCCGCTCCCGTCTCGAAAGCCCGGACGACCGGGGCACACCCGGCTGCCTGAACTGAATAGAGGCGCGGCAACGACCCGTCGATCCACCCCGCCCGGCGCAACTCGCCGAACGCCTTCCACATGCCGATCAACCCAGTGCCTCCTCCCGTGGGGTACACGATCGCGTCCGGGAGTTCCCAGTCGAGCTGCTCGGCAAGCTCGAGACCCAGCGTCTTCTTCCCTTCGATTCGGTACGGCTCCCGCAGGGTCGAAACGTCCACGGCACCGTGTTCGGCGGCATAGGCACGTGCCGCCTTGCCGCAGTCGCCGATATGCCCCGGGATGAGCTGCAGCTCGGCACCGTACGCGCGGATCTGCGAGAGGATCGTGGGTGGCGTCGTCTCGGGCGCGTAGATCCGCGCCACGAGACCGGCGCGTGCCGTGTATGCCGCGAGCGCCACGCCGGCGTTGCCGGCGGTGGGCACGACAAACGCCCGGGCACCCGCCGCGCTGGCGCGCGTCACGGCCGCTGCCAGCCCCCTGGCCTTGAACGAGCCGGTGGGATTGACCGACTCGTCTTTCACCAATAACCGCGCGAAGCCATGGCGCCGGGCGAGCCGCGGCGCATCGAGCAGCGGCGTTCCTCCTTCACCAAGGGAGACCGGCTGCTGCTCCGGCTCGAGCGGGAGCCATTCCCGATAGCGCCACATCGTCCACGACCGCCGGGCGAGTGCGGCTTTGGCGGTGGGAGCCGGGAGCCACGGATAGCGCACGAGGAGGGGCGCGCCGCACGACTCACAGACCCCTGGCAAGCCCTCCGCCGTCCGCTGCACGCCGCAGGCGGAGCACTCGAGCGACCACGGGAGCGTCACGCGGATCCGAGCCGATCGAGAATTCGCTCAGCGAGCGTGCGAGAGAAACCGGGGAGCGAAGCGATTTCCTCGCGCGTCGCCGTGCGCACCCCCGCGACCGACCCGAACCGCTCCAGCAGCTTGCGGCGTCGATTCGGGCCCACACCCGGTATCGTCAGGAGCTGCGAGGTAATGGTCCGGCGGGAGCGTCGCTGCCGGCTGTAGGTCACGGCGAAGCGGTGGGCTTCATCCCGGGCCCGCTGCAGCAGCTTGAGTGACGGGCTGCGCCGTGACAGCCGCAGCGGCTCGTCCCGATCCGGCAGGTAGACCTCTTCCTCGCGCTTGGCGAGGCTCGCGAATGGCACGGCGGTCCCGAGCGCCCCCGCGGCGCTCACCGCGGCGCCGAGCTGCCCTTTGCCGCCGTCGATGACAATGAGGTCCGGGAGTGGACGCTGCTCGTCGATACGGCGGCGCAGGAAGCGGGTCACCACCTCGTTCACGGCGGCGAAATCGTCCTGCTGCGCCCCGCGGATCCGGTAACGGCGATACTCGGCCTTCTTCGGCCGCCCCGCCTCGAACCACACCAGCGATCCGACGGTGTCCCGCCCCTGGTTCGTCGAAATATCGATGCACACGAACGCCCGCGGGACTCTGGCGAGGCCGAGGTCACGTCCCAGCGCGTACACCGGGTCCGCCGCGCGCTCCTCCACGTCGAACGACTCGAGCAAGAGACTCTCCAGGAGATGCCTGGCGTTTTGCTCCGCCAACTCGACGAGCCTGGCGTTGGTCCCGCGTTGCGGCACCGCCCACTCCACTTCGGGGGCGAGCGTCTGCAGACCGTTCAGGTCCTCCGGGACGAACGGCAACAATACCCGCCGGGCCCGCGCCTCCAGTGGGAGATAGAACCGGACCAGAAACGCCGCCAACACCCCCGCCTCATTCTCCGCCCCGGCCCGCTCGAGAAACCGATGCTCGCGCGCGATCACGCGGCCGTCCCGAATCCGGAGAATGACCCCGCAGGCATCGTCGCCGTCCCGCGCCAGCCCGATGGCATCGGCATCTCCACCGCCGACGAGCTCGACCGTCTGTGGCGTTTCGACCTGCTCCAGCCACTGCAGCGCATCGCGCAGCTGCGCCGCTCGCTCGAAATCGAGCTCGCCCGACGCCTGCTGCATCCGCTCGCGCAGCCGGGTGCGGACCTCGAGTGTCTTCCCCTCGAGGAACAGGAGCACGTCATCGATCATGCGCCGGTAGTCGGCCTGAGTCTGGTAGCCCACGCACGGCGCTTTGCAGCGGTCGATGTGATAATCGAGACAGGGACGGGCAGGAGCATCGCCGGGAAGATCGTAGTTGCAGCTCCGCACGGTGAACAGCCGCCGGATGATGCTGAGGGTCTGCCGCAGCGTCCCCACGTCCGTGTAGGGACCGAAATACCGTGCCCCCTCCAGCTGAATCCGGCGCACGACCAGGACACGCGGAAACGGTTCCCCCAACGTCACCGCGATGCGGGGGTAACTCTTGTCGTCTCGCAGCCGGATGTTGAAGCGCGGTTGGTGCTCCTTGATGAGATTGTTCTCCAGCAGCAGCGCCTGCGCCTCATTGGGAACGAGAATCGTCTCCAGATCGGCGATCTGCGCCGCCAACGCCGAGCGCTCCGGGGTCTCCTGGTGATCGGAGGCGAAGTATTGGGGCACCCGGGATCGCAGGCTCTTCGCCTTCCCGACGTACAGCACCTCACCGGCCGCGTTCTTCCACAGGTACACGCCGGGCCGGTCGGGGAGCGACGCGAGTTTTCGGGCAATCAGCGCAGGGACATCCATAGGCGGGTGGCGTCGGGGTGTCGCAAGGCGGTCGCCAGAGCGGCGTACGCCACCCCAAAGATACCCAGGGCGAGAAGAGCCAACGGGATCGGCGCAGAGCCCGAGCCGGCCCGCGCCACGGCCAGCCCTGCCCCACCGGCGACGAGCGCGGACACGACGCTGGTGGCGAAGGCCTTCCAGTCCGCCGGGCCGAGGACCCGACCGATGCGGATATCCAGGTCCTTCAAGTGCAGCACGACGTTCAACGTCTGACCGAGGGACGACCCGAGGGCGATCCCGGCGGGCCCGTAGAGTCGCATGAACAGGTACGCCAGCGTGCCGGAAACGAGGAGCGAGAACGACGCGATCTTCACCGGCGTCTTCGTGTCGCGCAGCGCATAGAATCCCGACGCGAAAAGCTTCACCGTGGCCTGCCCGAGCAGTCCGACTCCATACGCCGAGAGCACACCGCCCACGATCGCCGTGTCGCTGTCGGAGAACCGGCCGGTTTGAAACAACGCCCCCACGATCACCGGACCGAGTGCCGCGAATGCCACCGATGAGGGCATCACGAAGAACGTGATGCGCCGGAATCCCGTGGCGATCCTGGCCCGCAGCTGCTCGTTGGGAGTGTTCGCGACGGCATCACGCGACAGGTCCGGCAGCGAGGCCGCGGCAACCGAGGTCCCGAAGAGACTCACCGGCAGGACCTGGATCAGCTGCGCGTACACGAGGCTGGAGACGCCGCCCTGCCCCGCGAGCGATCCCAGAAACGTGTCCACCAGAGACGCGATCTGGGCGACTCCCGCGCCGAGCACCAGGGGCCCCCACGCCAGCAGGACCGGGCGCACCCCCTCGGTCGCCGTACTGAACCGCAGTGCGATGCCGTGCAGCAACCGCCAGCACGCCGGCAGCTGGACGGCGACCTGCAGCAGGCTGCCCGCCACCGTGCCCCATGCGAGGGCCAGCGCCAACCGGTACAGCTGCTGATCGACAGGCAGTGCCGGGCTCACGAGCCAGGTGCCCGCGCCAACGAGCGCCGCGATGCCGGCGATATTCCACATCGCCGGGGCGGCGTACGACAGAAAGAAGCGGCGATGCGTATTGAGAATCCCAAGGCACCACGCCGAGCACACCATGACGCCGGACATCGGGAAGAGCAGCCGCATCAGCGTCACGGCGATGGCCCGCGTCCCCGGGGCGAGCCCCGGTGCCAGGAGGCTCGTGAGCGGCGCCGCGAACAGGACGCCGATGAGCGCGAGGCTGCCTGTCGCCAGCAGCAGGAGGCCGGCCACCGCACTGGCGAGGGCACGCCCCGCCTTGAAATCGCGCTCGTTCAGCGCCGCGTAGACGGGAATGAACGACGCCGAGAGGGTCCCCTCACCGAGGAGGTTACGGACCGCATTCGGAATGCGCAGAGCGACGCGGAAGGCATCCGCGACAGCGCCGTTGCCGAGGTAGTGGGCGGTGACGCGCTCGCGCAGGTACCCGAGGACGCGGGTGACGAGGATACCGGCCGCGACATGAGCCGCGTGGCGGGCGCCGCTCCTTCCCCCGGTCCGGCCGGCGGCGGCAGGGGGCGCCTCGGGCGCGGAATGGGGCGACACGGGTGCGCTAGCTGCCGCTCGATCCGGAGGATTTCGGCTTCTCGAGCAGGCGGTGGACGAACTGCAGCTCATCCTTCATGCCGGCGAGCGAGCGGTTCAGCTCCTCCACCTCCCCCTCGAGCAATTCGACCTTTCGATGCAGGTCCTGCACTTCGGCGTTCCCTCCGCTGGCCCCCTCCAGTCGCCGCGCCACAGACCGGCCCAACGGAGAATCGACGAGAATCGCGACGATCGGGATCATCAGGGCGACGAACACCAGCGCCACGATGGCAATGCCAATCATGCCAGCAACCTACGAAGCCTCTGCCCAGCGCGCCACTTCATCGGCGAGCGCCGCGAGCAGCGCCGGACCGTAGCGGATCGCCATCGACGCGTAGGTGAGCACCCGCTCCTGCGGCTCGCCCGTGGGGAACAGGGCGGCGCGCGCACGTGCCAGCTGACCGACCAACGTTTCATTGGCCCGTTTCAACGCGGCCACGATCTTCTTTTCGATTTCCTGCATGCCGCCCAGGGCGGCGTTGCGCGCCGACTCCACCGTCCGCTCGAGCGTCGGGTCGACGCGCCGAGCGCCGTCGGACACCCGGCCGTAGGCGGTGCGGATCTCCTCCCGCAGGGTTTCCAGGGTCTGCGCGACCTCCGGGGGCAGCTGGTCGCGCACCAGCCGCCCTTCCACCTCTCCCGGCGGGCGCGCGAAATCGGTCATCGTCAGGTGGTGCTTCTCGACGACCTTGTCGACCCTGCTTTCCACGAGCGTGCCGGACCAGCGCGGCAGCGGCGTCTGGGGCGACACGCCGAGTGTGCGATAGAGACGCTGCGCGTTCGGGAAGTAGTCCAGCTCTCCGGGCCCTGCCATGTAGGCGACGGTCGGCAGCAGCGCCGCCTCGACGACCGGGCGCAGCAGCACATTGGGAGACAGGCGCTCAGGCTGCTCCGCCGCGATGCGCTCCAGCTCGGTGCGACCGAATCGCTCTCCCGAGCGTCGCGTCACAAATCCATCGCCGTCGGCGCGCAGGCGATCGCGTCCCTGCTGCGCTTCGATGAGTACGGGAGATAGCCCGTCGTCGAGAACAGAGTCCAGTCCGCGCAGGAGGAGCGGCGCCATGGCGTGCTTCATCGACGCGGCGTAGGGACGCACGACCGCGAGGCCGTGTGAGCCAAGCAGCGCCTGCATCGCTTCGGCCGCAGCCTCGGCCAGTGTGGCTTCGGGACGGTAGGCGGCGCCGAGCCAGGCCAGGACGGCTTCCTTGAATTCAGTGTCGGGCGTTCCCCGGCGTACCTGATCCAAGGCCGACGTGATTTCGGGCCCACATCGTTCGCGATACATCGGCAACGCCGGAGCCTCAGGCGGGCGCTCACGCAGCACCACCTTCATCGGCTCGCCGGCGGTATTCAGGAGCGTCGCATGATTGGCTTCCGGGAAGTCGTGGTCGTCCCCCGCCACCCAGAATACGGGGACCACGGGCACCTTGCGCTCCCGTTCCAGACGGCGGGCGAGCGCTATCGCAGACAGCGCCTTGTAGATCGTGTAGAGGGGGCCCGTGAACAGCCCCGGTTGCTGGCCGGTCGTGACCGCGAGCACCGCTCCCGCCGCGAGGCGATCGCGGCCAGGCCCGGGGAGCGTCGCCTCCAGAACCTCCTGCGGCACCGCACGAGGATTCCCCGCAGCCGGCGCCGATCCGCCTCGCGCCGCGATCGGCGTCGCGACGATACGGGGAATCACTGGCGGCGCGCCACGAGAATGGTCCGGGGAGAGTCGGGCCCGAGCGGGCCACCGTCGTAGTCCCCGAAGCGATCGACGACGTCCAATCCGGATGCGGTCAACAAACCCTCCAGTTCGCCAGGGGTGAACAACCGTACCCGCTCCTGGAACGACCGGTTCTCGGCACGCAGCTCGATTTCCTTGACGACGTAGAGCCCCTCCTCGCTGAAGCGGCGCTTGACCTTCGCGGAGGCCTCCCCCCCCTGGACCTGTTCGCTGTCGCGTCGCAGCGTGCGGCGCACCTGGTCGGCATTCAGATAATCGATCACGAAGCGCCCTCCCGGCGCGAGGACGGCCGCCACCTGGCGCACGACCAGCCCGTGCTCCTGGTCAGAGCGGAAGTATCCGAACGACGTAAACAGGTTGACGACGAGTCCGAAACTCCCCGGCCGGAACGGGAGCGAGCGCATATCCCCTCGCACGAGTGGGGCCCTGACCCGCCGCTCTGCCCGGAGCAGCATGGCGCGGGACAGATCGAGACCGACCACGCGCGCCCCGCCACGCTCCAGCTCCGCCGCGTGCCGCCCGGCGCCGCAGGCGAGGTCGAGGACCAGCTCGCCAGGCGACCACGGCGCGACGCGGCCGATCAGCGCGACGACCCGCCGCGCCTCGGCATCGTCACGGTGCGGATAGAGGACATGATACTCCTCTCCGAACCACTGCTCGAACCATTCGGTCATTCGCCGAAGACGTCCGTCTGGAAGACGAAGAGCTGGCAGTCGGGTTCGCGCCATGCGTCAGGCGCGAGCCCAGCTTTGCGGCACGCCGCCGTCAGAAACGCCTCTCCCGCCCAGCCGTACTCGACCGCGACCTGCGGCAGCAGCACTCCCTGACGCCACCCGCGGCGCACGATCACTCCGTCTCGGCCGGTGCGGATCGCGTCGGGATCGCGCGAAGCGAGTGGCAGCGCGTCGGTCAGCACGGAAATCTCGACTTCGAGCTCGGCCAGCTCGTCGGCCGGAACGGGCGGGAAGCGCGGATCCTGGGTCGCAGCCGATACCGCCATCCGGGCGACGACTTCGGCGAGCGGACGGTCGGCCGTGACGTGACCGATACACCCCCGCAACGCGCCGTGATTGCGGAGCGTCACGAATGCGCCCCCAGGCCGCCGCAACGTCGTCGAATCGGGCAGCGCTCCGGCTTCGCGCTCCCCACGCACTGCCGCCTCGATCGCACGTCGCGCGAGCGCCAGCAGCGCGCGGCGCTCTTCCGCGCCCAGCTCAGCCACCCCGATGGTAAGGCTCCCCCCGCCGGATGGTGAATGCACGATACAGTTGTTCCAGAACCACGACGCGGGCCAACTCGTGCGGAAACGTCAGGGCCGAGAGGCTCCACACAGCCTCGGCGCGCTCGACCACCGCTCGGGGGAGGCCATCGGCGCCGCCGATCGCGAACACCACCTCGCGCCCTTCCAGATCCCAACGCGCCGTGCGCCGTGCCAGTTCCGCCGACGTCCAGGGCTCCCCGGTGCGCGACAAGGCGACGAGGCGCATCTCTCCGGAGATCGCCTCGGAGAGCCGCGCCTCGTCCTTCACCTCGCGCTCGTCGACCCGGGTATAGTGCCGCAGCCGGGTCAGGTACTCGTCACACGCCGTCCGGAGCGCCGCATGTCGCATACGGCCCACCGCGACGACGTGATAGCGCATCAGGCATACATCCCGCGGAGCCTGTGCATCGTGGCCACCCGATCGACGGCCAGCATGTAGGCGGCGATGCGCGTGTTGACCTTGTGACGGTCCGACAGCCCGACCACCTCCCGGAACGACCGGGTGATGATCGCCTCCAGGCGCTTGTTGACGGTGTCCTCGTCCCAGAAGTACCCGCCGCGATCCTGGACCCACTCGAAGTAGCTCACCGTCACGCCGCCGGCGTTGGCGAGAATGTCGGGGATGACGAAGACCCCCTTCTCCTCGAGAATCTTGTCCGCGCCAGCCGTCGTGGGCCCGTTGGCTCCCTCGCAGATCACCTTCGCCTTGATCTTGCGCGCGTTCTTGCTCGTGATCACGTTTTCGAGCGCCGCGGGCAGCAACACGTCGCAATCGATGGTCAGGAGATCTTCGTTCGAGATCTTGTCGGCGCGGGGATAGCCGGCGAGCTGCCGGTGTTCCCGCGCCCACGCGATCACATCGGGAATGTCGAGTCCGTTCCGGTTCACGAGCCCGCCCGACTTGTCGGACACGGCGACGATCGTCGCCCCCTCCTTCGCCAGGAAATCGGCGGCGAGCGAGCCGACGTTGCCGAATCCCTGCACCGCCACCCGGGCCCGGTTCATCGGCAGCCCGATCTTGGCGAGCGCCTCCCGGGTCACGAACATGCACCCGCGGCCAGTCGCCTCCCGCCGGCCGAGTGACCCGCCCATCTCGACGGGCTTTCCGGTGACGACGGCAGTCACGGTGTGGCGTTTGTGCATGGAATAGGTGTCCATGATCCACGCCATGACGCGCTCGTTGGTATTCACGTCGGGCGCGGGAACGTCGGAATCGGGACCGAGCGTCTCGATGATGCTCGAGGTGTAGCGCCGCGTCACTCGCTCCAGTTCGGCCATCGACATCGTCGTGGGGTCGCAGATCACGCCGCCCTTGGCGCCCCCGAAGGGGATGTTGACCACGGCGCACTTCCACGTCATCCAGGCCGCGAGCGCCTTCACTTCCTCGAGCGTCACGTTGAGGTCGAACCGGATGCCCCCCTTGGCCGGTCCCCGTGAAGTGTTGTAGAGCACGCGGTAGCCGGTGAACACCTCCACTTCGCCGTTGTCCCGTAACACGGGGATCGAGACGATGATCTGCTTTTCGGGATGGCGGAGGACCTTGTAGAGGCCGGGGTCGAGATTGAGAAGCTGCGCGGCGTGGTCGAAGCGTTGCATCATCGCTTCGAATGGATTGTCCTCGGACAGGAATCGGTCCTTGTCGGGACGTATCAGGCCCGAGGCGGGGGTTGGCGCGACGGTATCGGTCATGTCTCGTGCGTAGTGGTTGACGATGCGGGGCGGATCGGGATGGCGAGCACGCGCGCGATCGCGGCGGCGACGACCTCCTGATTCCGTTCCCAGGTCAATTCCAGTATGGCGACGAACGGCTCCGGCTTGTCATCGGGCCAAAGTGCACGGAGCTTCACGGCGTCCTTCTCGGTCACCACAAGATAATCGGCTGCCGCGGCGCGCTGTACGAGCCGCGCGACGTCGCGGGCGTCGTACTCGTGATGGTCTTGGAACGCCGCGAGTTGCACCGTCGCCCCCGTCGCCCGGACCTGGACCGCGAAACTCTCGGGATCAGCGACGGCCGCCGCGGCCACGACGCGCCGACCACGCAACGTCTCGAGTGACGCAGGGGTGCCGCTGCGCATCCCCAGGAGCCCGGCGAATCCCAGTCGTCCGATGGCGACGGATTTCTGCGGCCAGCGGGCCTGGAGACGATCCGCCAGCGCCCGCGCGGAGTCGGCGTCGGCCCGCTTGCGGGTGACCACCAGCAGGTCCGCGCGCCGCAGCGCGCCCCATCCCTCGCGCCACGGGCCCGCGGGGAGCACCCACGGGGACGCGCGTACCTGCTCGGTCGCGAGCAGCACGATGTTCAGGTCGCGGGCGGTGTCGAGCACCTGGAAGGCATCATCCAGCACGAGCACGTTCGCCCCCTGCATCCGTGCCGCGGCCGCCCCCGCCGCGCGGTCGCGATTCGCGACGACCACCGCTTCCGGAACGAGCTGCCGGTGCAGCAGCACCTCGTCGCGCCCGTAGCCGCGCAGCAGGATCCCCGGACGCCGCCCCGCCGCACGGCACTCCGCAGCGATCCAGGCGGTCAGCGGCGTCTTCCCCGTCCCGCCGACGGACAGATTCCCCACGGCGATCGCGGGAAGCGGCAACGGCCGCTGTCCCGCGACCCCGAGTCGATACGGCACGGTACGCAAGGTGACCCCGATGCCGTAGAGGGCCGAGAACGGAAGCAGCGCGGCGCGTGCCGCTCGCGCCTTCCACGACCGCCGACGCCACAGCCGGCGCACCAGCCGCACCCGCCAATCGCGATCACTCATGACGACCGAGATATCGCACGCAGCGACTCCTGGACGGCCGCGATGCCGGCGCGAAGCCCCTCCTTGCCGGACCCCACCTCGAGCGGGACGCCGTAGACCACCTCGATCGTCGCAAACGGCTTGGGTATGCAGAAGCGGTCCCAGCTCGAGAGCGACCAGGACCGGCTCGGCCGCGCGGTCGCGGCGACGATAGGGACGCCGGCGTGCTGGGCCGCGGCGACGACACCCGGCTTGACGCGCTCAGCGGGGCCGCGCGGTCCATCCGGTGTCACCGCCACCACGCTCCCATCCCTCAGAGCGCGCACGACCCCCAGCAACCCGACCTCCCCTCCCCGCTGCGACGAGCCGCGCACGAAGCGATAGCCCCACCGCTCTGCCAGTGTCGCCAGGTATCCGCCGTCACGGTGACGGCTGATGAGCAGCACCATCCCCTCATCGCGATGGCTGTAGAGCAGCGGGAGTATACGGCTGTGCCATAGCGCGAAGATGAACGGACGGCGCGCGTCGTACAGCGCCTGCGGTCGCTCGCGATGCACCAGACGGTAGCGCCACGTGCGCGCCAGCAACCGGACGAGCGCGAACCCCACTGCCGCGACGAGCGGCTCCGCCCAGCGGAGTCTCACGAGGCGAGGGCCAGCACCAGCGACGCGACCCGCTCCGCCGCGCCAGGAGCGCCGAGCCGCTCCCGCACTCTGGCGAGACCGGCACGCTGCCGCAGGGTCCCGGGATCGGAGGGATCGAGCAACGGCACGAGGGCGTCGGCCAGCGCCCGCGGCGTCGCCGCGCCCTGCAACAGCTCGGGACAGAGCGCCTCGCCGGCGACGAGGTTCACGAGGCCGACCCACGGCACGCGCAGCAGGCGGCGCGCGATCAGGTTGGAGACCGGATGCAACCGGTAGGTAATCACCATCGGGAGATCGGCCAGCGCCGCCTCGAGCGTCGTTGTGCCCGACTTGCAGAGTCCGGCGTCGGCGGCGGCGAGCACCAGCGGCGGATCGTCCATGACCACCTGCATATCGCCGGCGTCGGGATAGCGCGCCACGCGCGTTCCCGCGACCACCACGTGCGCCTCGGGACGCGCGATCCGCACCAGGCGCGCCGCTTCGCGCGCCACCGGCCAGATACGACGCACCTCCTGCGCCCGGCTCCCCGGGAAGACGGCGAGCACCGGCCGCCCGCCGTCGATACCCAGCGCGCGCCGCGCCGCGTCTCGACTCGGGAGCGGTGGGCGGTCCTTCAGGGGGTGGCCGACGAACGTGGTCGGTACTCCGTGCCCACGGAAGAACGACTCTTCGAACGGCAGGATCACCGCGAGCTGCCGCACCGCCCGCGCCAGGCGCCGCACGCGCCCGGCGCCCCAGGCCCAGAGCTGCGGCGCGATGTAGTAGAGGACCGGCACGCCCGCCGCAGCCGCCGCGGCGGCGGCACGGAGGTGATAGCCGGGGTAGTCGACGAAGACAGCGACGTCGTAGCGGCCCGCCCGGAAGGCGGCCCGTGTGCGGCGCAGCAGCCGGTAGTGACGCGGCAGGCTTTCCACCGCCTCCACGAACCCGACCACCGAATACCCCTCCATGCGGTCGAGCACGCGCGCTCCCGCGGCCTCCAGGCGGGGTCCCCCGAACGCGTCGATCGTGGCCCCGGGCGCCTGGCGCCGCAGGGCGGCGACGACTTGCGCGGCGTGTGCGTCGCCAGAGGGTTCGCCGGCCGAGACATAGATACGAGGAAAGCGGGAACCGCTCACGGCGGCAACGTGGCGAGCGGCGACGCCTGGACCGCTTCCGCCACGCGCCAGGCCAGGGCCAGCGCCTGGGCGCCCGCGGCCCCCGAGACTACCACCTCGCTCTCGCCGCGCACCGCCTGCAGGAAGCTCTCGAGCTCGAGCTTGAGCGGCTCCGCTTCCGGCGCCGTGAGCGATACGTGGTCGGCGATGTCCTCGATCCGCTGCGCCCCGAGCTCCTGCCACCGCGGCTTGAGACGGTAGAAGTGGCCGCTTCCCTTGGCGAGGTCGAGCGAGAAGTAGCCGCTGCGCTGGAAGATGCGCAGCTTGCGCGTGCGCTCCCGGGAGATCCGGCTCGCCGTCACGAGCGCGACGGCACCGTTGGCGAATTCCACGCGCGCGTTCGCGATGTCCACGTGGGGGGTGAGCACCGGTATCCCCGTAGCCCGCACTTCCTTCACCTCGGCGCGCACCAGCTCGAGGATGAGGTCGAGGTCGTGGATCATAAGATCGAGGATCACGGCGACGTCGGTGCCGCGGGGCTGGAAAGGCGCGAGCCGCTCCGTCTGGAGGAAGCGCGGCGCGTCGAGGTACGGCGCGGCGGCCCGGACAGCCCGATTGAAGCGCTCCACGTGCCCCACCTGCAGGACCACTCGGGCAGCGGCGGCCGCGGCGACCAGGCGGTCGGCACCCTCGAGCGAATCGGCCAGGGGCTTCTCGATCAACGCGGGGATGCCGCGCGGTAACACGGCGAGACCGACCTCGGTGTGCGCCGACGTCGGGACCGCGATGCTCACCGCGTCGACGCGCTCGACCAGGGCGTCGAGCGACGGATGGGCGACCGTTTCCAGCTCGCGCGCGACCTCGGCGGCGCGCGCCGGGTTGATGTCGTAGATCCCCGCGAAGGCGACCCCGTCCATGCGGCGCAACAGCCGAGCATGATGGAAGCCCAGCGCGCCGGTTCCGACCACCCCGACGCGCAGGGTGCGCAGCGTCACACCAGCACTCCGCGCTGCGATGCCTCGATGAACCGCAGGAAGGTCTCGACTTCGGTGACCGTGGGAATCTCCGTGCGGGCGCGGGCGACCCCCTGGGTAATCGTGAGATGGGAGTTGAACACCAGGCGGTACGCCTTCTTGAGAGCCAGCTTCACCTCCGCCCCGAATCCCGCGCGCTGCAACCCGACGGAGTTGAGCCCATAGAGATGCAGCGGATTCCCCACCGCCTTGGTATAGGGGGGCACGTCCTGGTTCACCCGCGAGCCTCCGCCTACGAACGCATAGGTACCGATGCGCACGAACTGGTGGATCGGCACGAGACCGCTCACGATCGCGCGGTCGTCGATCGTGACGTGGCCCGCCATCTGGATCGAATTGGCCAGGATCACGTCGTCGCCGATCACGCAGTCGTGGGCGATGTGGACGTATGTCATGATAAAGCAGCGCTTGCCGACCGTGGTCTTGCCGGTCGCCGGCGTGCCGCGGTTGATGGTGCAGTATTCCCGGATGGTCGTCTGATCGCCGACCTCCACCCACGTCTCCTCGCCCCGGTACTTCAAGTCCTGCGGATCCGCGCCGAGGATGCTGCCGTAGCCGATCTTGACCCCGGCGCCGACCCGGGTATTGCGCTCGATCACGACGTGGGCCGCGATCTGGGTGTCGTCGCCGACCGTGACGTTGGGACCGACGATGGCATACGGTCCGACCATCACGTTCTTGCCGAGGTGCGCGGCCGGGTCGATCAGCGCCGTCCGATGGATCATCTGTCCACCACCATCGCCATCATCTCCGCCTCCGCCACGACCTGGCCGTCCACGAACCCCTGCCCCTTCATGCGGCAGGTTCGCCCCCGAAAGGCGAGCATCTCGAGCTCGAAGCGGATCTGGTCGCCGGGCAGCACGGGCCGGCGAAACTTCACGTTGTCGAGCGACATGAAGTAGACGACCTTGTTTTCGACGTTCTGGCCTTCGAAGTGGCTCAGCAGCAGCATCCCCCCGACCTGCGCCATCGCCTCGATGATCAACACGCCGGGCATGATCGGGTGCCCGGGAAAATGGCCCTGGAAGAACGGCTCGTTGATCGTGACGTTCTTGACCCCGACGATGCGGCGGTCCCCCTCGATCTCGAGGATGCGGTCGACGAGCAGGAAGGGATAGCGGTGCGGCAGCACGTCCATGATGCGCCCGATGTCCATCGCCGGGACACCGCTGCGCTGCGCCGCCCGCGCCAGCGCCCGGGCCAGCGCGACGTTCCCGGCGTGGCTCGGTCGCGTCGCGACGACGTGGGCCTGCACGCGCGCGCCGGTGAGCGCCAGGTCGCCTACGATGTCGGCGGCCTTGTGCCGCACGAACTCGTCGGGCCAGCGCAACGTGCCGCCGTTCACCACACCCCGCTCGTCCAGCACGATGGCGCTCGCCATCGAAGCGCCCTTGATCAAGCCCTTGGCTTTCAGCCCCTCGACCTCGCTCGTGAAGCCGAACGTCCGCGCCGGGGCGAGCTCGCGGGCGAACGACTCCGGAGAAATGTGATAGCTGCCGACCTGGCGGCCGATGAGGGGATGGGGAAACTCGATCGTCACCGTGAGCTGAAACGTCTTGCTCGGCGCCACCACGTAGCTCGCATCGCCCTCGACGACGGTGAACGGCGCGCGCACGGTCAGCAGCGTCGGCTCTCCGTCGACCGCCACGGGACCTGCGTCGGTGAGCGCCTTGAAGTAGGGCGCGACGCTGCCGTCGAGAATCGGCGGCTCCGGACCGGAGAGCTCGACGGTGAGGTCGTCGATCTCGTGGGCCGCCACCGCGGCGAGGAGGTGCTCCACGGTGTGGATCGTGGCGTCTCCATGGCCGATCGCCGTGCGGCGCTCCAGGGCCTCCACCTCCGACAGGCGCGCGGGCACCTCGGGCGAACCGGCGAGGTCGATGCGGCGGAACACGATGCCCCGTCCCGCGGTGCCGGGGCGGAACACCGCGCGCGTCGACGCCCCGGTGTGGAGCCCCGTGCCCTCCACGGTAGCCTCGCGATCGATGGAGCGGCGCTTACGCGTCGTCGTCATGGCCGGAGCGGTCGAGACCGCGGTACAACGCCGCGGTCGCGCGCAACACGTCACGGTGCGCACGCGCGGGCGTGCCCCACACCGTGGCACCCGGCGCGACGTCCCCGATCACTCCCGCTTGGACCAGCACGCGCGCCCCCCGCCCGATGCTGCAGTGGTCCGAAATGCCGACCTCCCCCCCGATCACGACGTCGTCCTCGATGCGGCACGAGCCCGCAATGCCGGCGAGCGCCATGATCAGACAGCGTTTTCCGACGTGCACGTTGTGCGCGATGTGGACGAGGTTATCGATCTTCGTCCCGGCGCCGACCAGCGTATCGTCGATGCTGCCGCGATCGACGCAGCTGTTCGCGCCGATCTCCACGTCGTCGCCGATCACGCAACGCCCGACATGCGGGATGCGCCGGTGCTCCGCCCCTTCTCTGCCCGGGAGGTACCCGAACCCGTCGCCCCCCAGGCGGACGCCCGAGTGCAGGATCACGCGCCGGCCCACCGCCGTCCCGGCACAGCACGTGACCTGCGGGTGCAGCTCGCAGTCGTCGCCGATCGTGACCCCATCGCCGATCACGCTCTGGGCGCCGATGCGCACGTTGCGTCCCAGCGTCACGTCCCGTCCCAGCACGACGTGCGGGCCGATGGCCACCGGGTCGGACCAGGTGGTGCCCGACCCGATCTCGGCGGTCGGGTGCACACCGGGCGTCCAGGCGGGAGTGGGATGCAGCACCGCGAGCACCGTGAGCAGCGCCGCGTGTGGATCCGGCACGATCACGCGGGCGGTGGCGCCTCCCGCGGCGGAAGCGAGCGCTTCGGCACAGAGCACGATCGAGGCGCGTGAGCGCTCAAAGTAGGGGAGGTAGCGGCCACTGACAAGAAACGACAGGTCGCCGGGACCGGCCCGTTCCAGCGGCGCGATCGCGGCGACATGCGTATCGGAGGGACCGACGAGTCGCCCTCCGGTGAGCGCGGCCACCTCCGCCGCCGACAGCGAGCGACGCGGCTCCGCGCTCATGCGGCCCGCCGGGTCAGGGGCCGGCCTGGGCCTGGCGTACCCGCGCGATGACCTTGGACGTCAGGTCGAGCGAGAGATCCGCCGCCACGATGCCGTTGTTCTGCGCGTCGGCGTCGAAGATGAACGCGTAGTTTCCCTCGGCACGGATGCCCTGGATGATGGTGTTGATCCGTGACTGGAACGGCCCCAGGAGCTCCTGGTTGCGGGCGCGAGCCCGGGAGTCGAGCTCGTTGGAGCGCTGGTTCATGCGGTCCTGCATCTGCTGCAGGTCGCGGCGCTTGGCGTCCTTGGCCGCGGGCGACAGCGCGATCGACGCCTGATCGAAGGCCTGGACGGCCGAATCGAGCTGCTGCTGCAGCTTCTGGACCTCGTCGCGCATGCCCTGGAATTCACGGGCGAAGGTCGATTCCGCGGCCGTGTACCCCGGCGTGCTGTCGAGGATGGTGCGCGACCGGATGAAGGCGATCTTCTGGCCCTGGACCGGGGCGTTCGCCGCGGCCCCCGCCGCCGCCCGCGTCGGGGCCTGCGCCATCACCGGACCCGCGATACCCATGGTCAGACACACCACGACTACCCGCCGCATACACGCTCCGTCGAAAAGGGACATCAGAAGAAATTGCCGAGTTTGAAGTGCAGTTTCCAGCCCGGGGCGGGCTGGCCAAGCGCATTGACCCGGTCGAAACCGTAGGCGAAATCGAGGCCGAGCGGACCGAGCGGGGAGATCACATCGACGCCGACGCCCGCGCCGCGGAACAGCCGGGTCGGGTTCCAGTCGACGGCACGGGCCCAGATGTTTCCGGCATCGTAGAACGTATTCACGTAGAACATCTGCGACACGCGAAGGCCGATCTCCCCGGTCATCAGGAAGAACGATTTGCCGAACGACGACGCCGCGGCGCCCGTCGCGTTGGCCGAGGGATTATACCCCTGGGGCGTGATCGAGAACTCGTCGTAGCCGCGCAGCGGAATCCCGTACTGCGTCCCCCCCATGCTGAACAGCTGATCGAAGAACGGGGAGTTCCCGAAGACGAAGCCGGAGCGCGTCGACAGCCCGAGCACGACCGGCATGCCGCCACCGGCCAGGCCCCCCTTCCCACCCAGCAGCGCCAAGGGCGCATACCAGTGTCCCTCGAGATCGACGCGCTGGAAGTCGCCGTTGCCACCCAAGGGTCCGCCGCTCTGCGACACGCCGACCGTCGCCATCGTGCCCGCCGTCGCGAACGGCATGCCGATCCGGTTGTCACGCATCATCGAGACGCCGAACGTCGAGCGGAGACAATTGTTGCAGTTGAACACCGAGCTGAACGCAATGTTGCTCGTGCCCCCGATGACCGTCTGCTCGTCGATCCCGTACGAAACGAACAGCCGTGCGTAGCGGTCGTGGAAGGCGGGGAACCCGAATTGCACGCTCGCGCCGCGGCGCCGCAGCTGGCCCAGATCGGCGATGTTGTACCGCAGCCGCGTGTTGTGCACGTCCAGGGTACCGGAAATCCGCGACTCGCGGATCGCGGGGTCGGTAAACGATACGTCGAAGTCGTTGATGTTCTTGCCGAACTGCCACTGGAACTTGCCTGTCTTCCCCAGGCCGAAGAGGTTCGGCTCCTCGAGCCCCAGAAATCCGCCGAGCCCCGTCCCCTGCCCCACCGACGCCCCGAAATTGACGTTGCCGGTGTGTTTCTCGGTGACGTGAAAGACGACGTCGACGTCGCCCTGGTCGTTGGCCTGGGGCGTTTCGGGATACGGCAGCGGTTGATTGAAGAACCCGAGGTTCGAGATGTTCTGATACGACCGGATCAACGCGTCCTGGCGGAACACGTCGCCGGGAATCAGCACGATGGCGTCGCGGATCACCCGCTCATGGGTGATGTCGTTGCCCGCGATCTCGATCTTGTTGATGATCGCCGGCTGGCCTTCGTTGATCACCCAGCGCAGATCGACCATCGGCTTGCCGTCCGCGCCGGTACGCCGGATGACGTCGTTGCGCACCTGCGCGTAGATGTATCCCTCGTTGTGGTAGCGCGTGTACAGCTCCGTCGTCGCGTCGTCCCACTTCGACTGGGAGAAGATCGCCGGACCGTGCGTCGTGCCGCCCATCCCGAGGACGCCGGAGCGCTGTTCGGTCTTGAAGGGAAACAGATCCTGCAGCTCGTCGGTCGAGAAGCGCCGGTTGCCGACGATCTCGAACGTGCCCACGTGGTACGGCTCCCCCTCGCTCACCTTCAGCACCAGCTCGGCCTTGCCCGAGGAGTCGTTGACGAGCAGCGTGTCGTCGAGCACCTGGAAGTCGACGAACCCGTGCTCGCCGTAGAACTTCGGCAGCCGCTCCTGGATGTCGCTGCGCAGTTTCTCGTCGTCGTATTCGCCCTTACGCCACCACCAGAACCCCTCGGGACGGGTACTCATCGCCTTCACGACGGTGGAGGTCGGGAAGTGGGTGTTCCCCTGCAGCGTGACCCGCGAGATCGCCACGCGGCGACCCTCGGTGATGTCGAACACGACGCGCACGCGCGACGATTCGGCCTCGTAGGTCTGCAGCACCTTCACCTGGGCGAGATAGTAGCCGCGGGCGCGGTACAGGGAGTCGATGCGCCCGCGCGCATGAGCCACTGCCGCCGGGTCGAGCGGGCGCGCCTCGGCGAGATTTACCTTGGAGCGCACCGTGCCTTCGCTCAGGCGCGACACGCCGCGCACCGTCCAGTGCATCAGGATCGGACGCTCGTGCACCCGGATGATGAGGATCTGGCGCTGGCCGGTCGTGTCCTGATCCACCCGCACGCGGTCGAACTGACCGGTGGCGTAGAGGGCGCGGATGGCGCGCTGGATATCGCGGTACGTGGTGAACCGGCCGGGCACGAGGCCGGCCGTCTGCAGGACGACGGCCGGCGACACGCGCTTCTCGCCGACGGCGACGACCGAATCGGGCTGGCCGCCGGGCGCTTGCTCCTGGGCCTGCGCGGCGCGGGGGCCCAGGAGAACGGACAGGACGGCGAGCGAGGGGAGAAGCCGGCGACTCACGCCTTCGTGCCGGAGAGCGCGCGGAACGCCAGGCGCTCCTTGTCGGGGGCCACATCGACCTCGATCTCGTCCCCGCGCGCGAACTCCCCGACCAGGATCTTCTCCGAGAGGGGATCCTCGACGTACTTCTGCACGGCGCGCTTCAAGGGCCGCGCCCCGTAGTGCTCGTCGTAGCCGTGATCGACGAGGAAATCGCTGGCCGCGGGCGTGAGTTTGAGGGTAAGCTCTTCCTCCCCCAGCCGCTTCTGCACTTCGCGCAGGATGATCGTCACAATCTGCGCGATGTGCGCCCGCGTCAGCGGGTGGAACACGATCACGTCGTCGAGCCGGTTGAGGAACTCGGGGTTGAAGACCTTGCTGATTTCTTCCTTCACCTTCTCCGCCATGCGCTCGAAATCGCCGCGCGAGTCGCCCTGGGCGAAGCCCAGTGTGCGGCCCTTCAGCATGTCGCGGGCGCCGACGTTCGACGTCATGATCACCACGGTGTTCTTGAAGTCGATCACCCGGCCGTAGTTGTCGGTGAGGTGGCCCTCATCGAGCACCTGGAGCAGGATGTTGAAGACATCGGGGTGCGCCTTCTCGATCTCGTCGAGCAACACGACGGAATACGGCTTGCGCCGCACCGCCTTGGTGAGCGCACCGGAGTCTTCATACCCGACGTAGCCCGGAGGAGCCCCGATCAGCCGGCTGACCGAGAACTTCTCCATGTACTCCGACATGTCCACCCGGATGAGGGCGTTGGCGTCGGCGAACAGGAAGCGCGCCAGCGCCCGGGCCAGCTCGGTCTTGCCGACCCCGGTGGGGCCCGAGAAGACGAACGAGCCGATCGGCCGCTTGGGATCCTTGAGCCCCGCGCGGCTGCGCCGGATGGCCCGCGAGATCACCGTGATCGCTTCGTCCTGGCCCACCACACTCTGGTGCAGCTCCTCCTCCATCCGCAGCAGGCGGGCGGTCTCGGCCTCCTGGAGCCGGGTCACGGGAATGCCGGTCCAGTGCGAGACGATGAACGCGACCTGCTCCTCGCTGATGGTGGGCCGCTTCGTCTGCCGCTCGCGCTCCCACTCGTCCTGCTTGCGGCGGATCTCGCTCTGCAGCTCCCGCTCCGAATCGCGCAGGGCGGCGGCGCGCTCGAAGTTCTGGTCGCGGACCGCGTTCTCCTTGTCACGACTGATCTGCTCGAGATCGTCCTTCAGCTTGGCGACCTCGGGCGGCGGAACCTGCGTGGCGAGCCGCTCGCGCGCCCCCGCCTCGTCGATCACGTCGATCGCCTTGTCGGGCAGGAAGCGGTCGGTGATGTAGCGCTCCGAAAGCTTCGCCGCGGCATCGAGCGCGTTGTCGGGAATCACGACCCGGTGATGATCCTCATAGCGCTTACGCAGCCCCTTCAGGATCTCGATCGTCTCCTCGACGCTCGGCGGATCGACGATGACCGTCTGGAAGCGGCGCTCCAGCGCGCCGTCCTTCTCGATGTACTTGCGGTACTCATTCAGGGTCGAGGCGCCGACGCACTGCAGCTCGCCGCGCGCGAGGGCCGGCTTCAGCATGTTGGACGCGTCGACCGCGCCTTCGGCCGCACCCGCACCCACCAGCGTGTGCAGCTCGTCGATGAACAGGATGATGTTGCGGTTCTGGGCGATCTCGTTGATCACCGCCTTGAGCCGTTCTTCGAACTGACCGCGATACTTCGTCCCCGCGATCACCGCCGCCATGTCGAGCGACAGCACCCGGTGATCCCGCAGGGCGTCGGGGCACTGACCGTTGGCGATGAGCTGGGCCAGTCCTTCGACGATCGCCGTCTTCCCCACGCCCGGCTCGCCGATCAGCACCGGGTTATTCTTTTTGCGGCGCGACAGGATCTCCATCACGCGCTCGATCTCCTTCTGCCGACCGATCGTCGGGTCGAGCGCGCCGTCGCCGGCGAGCTGGGTGAGATCGCGGCAGAAGTGGTCGAGCGCCGGAGTCTTGGACTTCTTCTCGCTCTTCGGGCTCGGCGTCTGGGTGCCGGTCGACCCGGTCGGCGCGGCGGCCGGCATTTCACTTCCCAGGAGGCGCAGCGTCTCGGCGCGCGCCTGCTCCAGGTTCACGCCGGCGTCGGTGAGCACCTGCGCCGCGATTCCCTTTTCCTCGCGCAGCAGCCCGAGCAGCAGGTGCTCGGTGCCGACGTAGGAGTGGTTCAGCTCGCGCGCCTCGCTCATGGCGAGCTCGAGGACCTTCTTGGCCCGAGACGTATAGGGCAGATCGGGTCCGGCGGCCGCGGCCGCTTTCCCCTTCTTGACGGTCTCTTCGATTTTCTGCTGGATCTCCTCGAGGTCCACGTTGAGGTTGGTCAGCACGGCGGCCGCCACCCCCTCACCCTCGCGGATCAGTCCGAGCAGGATGTGCTCCGTACCGACATACTCGTGGTGCAGCCGCGCGGCTTCCTCCCGCGCCATCTGCAGGACTTTCCGCACACGATCCGTGAAGTTGTAGCCGTTCATCGCCGTTCCTGCCTCAAGTGGTCTCCGCGCCCAGCAGGCGACGGACACACGACGCCCGCGTGACGCGCTCTTCGGTATCGCTCAACGGCCGGCCCTCCATCGCCGCCAGATGAGCGGGTTGCGTGTAGATGAGGAGCTTGTTGAGGGTGTATACACTCAGCCCGGTGATCAGATTCAGCCCGACGCCGAGCCGCACGCCGCTCAACAGATTCATCGTCTCCTCGAACGACAACGACCGCGCGTAGCGCAGCAACCCGTACGCTCGCCACACCTTGTCGTCCACCGTCCCGGCAGCCGTCTTGAGGAGCACGTCCCGTGCCTGTTCCTCATATTCGATCACCTGCCGCACGATGCGACCGAGATGATCGAGCAACTCCCCTTCGGCCTTGCCGAGTGTCGTCTGATTGGACAACTGAAAGAAGTTGCCGACGACTTCGCTGCCCTCCCCGTAGAGCCCCCGAAATGTGAGGCCTACCTGAGTCAGGCCCTGCAACACCTTCCCGATTTCCTTCGTTAACACCAACCCGGGCAAGTGGATAAGCACGCTCGCCCGCATGCCCGTTCCCGCGTTGGTTGGGCACGAGGTAAGATAGCCAAACTCGGGGTGGAACGCGAACGGCAGCAACCGACCCAGCTCCGTATCTACCGATTCCAGCGCGGTATACGCGTCCTCGAGCGCGAACCCCGAAACCATCGCCTGCATGCGCAGGTGGTCTTCTTCATTCACCATGACGCCCGCCGGAGACTCGATCAACACGGCGGATGCCTTGCGCGCCTCGGACGGCTCGCGGTCGAGCGCCGCGAGCTCCTTGGAGACGAGGTGGCGCTCGTGCAGCAGCTGGCGGTCGAGCCGCGGCATGTCGTCGAGCCGCAGGAGCAGCGCGCGATCGAGGTGCTCACTGGCGGCGGCGGCATCGGAGACGCGCGCCAGCACCGCGGCGCGGTCGGCATCGGTTGCCCGCAGGCTGAACGGGTGCCCCACCACGTTGCGCGCCAGGCGGATGCGCGTGGAGAGCACGATGTGGGGGTTCGGCCCGGACGCATCGAGCCAGGCGACGCCGCCATCGGGAAGCAACGACAGATCGATCATTCGAGCACCCGGATCTGGTCGCGCAGCTCGGCGGCGAGCTCGAAGTTCTCGCTCTCGACGGCGCGCCGCAGCTGATCGCGCAGGTCGAGGAGCTGGCTCGCGGCGGTCGCTTCGCCGGCGGCGCCAGGGGGATAGTAGCGCTCGCCGACGTGCTGGCTCGAGCCGTGGAGGCGGCGCAGCAGGTCGCGCAGGTGCTCGCCGAACGCCTGATAGCACTCGGCGCACCCGAGCCGGCCGGTATCCCTGAAGTCGCGCAGCGTCGCGCCGCACGCGGAACAGCGCAGCGTATCGGCGGGCACCGGCAGTGTGGTGCTCTTCTCCATCGCCGAGAGGAACTTGCCGAGCGGCGACTTGAGTACGTTCGTCCCCGTCTCGATGCCCTTCTCCTGAGCACACTGCTCGCACAGGTGGAGCGTGACCTTCGTGTCGTGCTCCACCTGGGTCAGGTTGATCACCGCGTCGCGTTCCTTGCAATTGTCGCAGCGCATCAGGGTATCGCGTCCACCGAACGGACCGTCACCAGCCGTCCGTCTTCCAGCCAGAGAATCCGGTCCGCCTGGGCGGCGAGCTGGCGATTGTGCGTGACGATCACGACCGCCGTTTCCAGCTCCCGTGCCAGACGGAACAACAACTCGTGCAACCGCTCGCTCGAGGCGTGGTCAAGATTACCCGAGGGTTCGTCGGCGAGGACGACCGTCGGATCGTGCACCAGCGCCCGTGCTACCGCGCAGCGTTGCTGCTCTCCCCCTGACAACTCCCCCGGCCGGTGTGTCATCCGTCCGGCCAAGCCCACCGCCGACAGGCGCTCTTCCGCCCGCGAGCGGGCCTCCCGCTCTCCCACGCCGCCGATGAGCAGCGGCATCATGACGTTCTCCAACGCGGAGAACTCGCGCAAGAGATGGTGGAACTGAAAGACAAATCCCAGCTTACGGTTCCGCAACTCGGCGGTCCCCTCCGGTCCCAGGTCGGCGTAGCGCGACCCCTCGAGCCACACATCGCCCGCTGTGGGCCGGTCCAGGGCGCCGAGCAGATGCAACAGGGTGCTTTTTCCCGCCCCCGACGACCCCACGATGGCGATCAGCTCGCCCCGGTGCACTTCGAGATCCACGCCCCGCAGCACCTCGAGCGGGCGGCCGTCGCCGCCCGCGTACACCTTCCGGATGCCCCGGGCCTCGAGCAGCGCCGTCATTCGGAGCGGATCGCGGTCACGGGATCGAGCCGGGCCGCCTGGAGCGACGGGTACAGCGGAGCGAGCGTCGCGATCACGAGGCTCGCCACGATCACGAGGACGGCGTCGAGCGGCTGCGTGCGCACCGGAAGATGGTCGATGAAGTAGATCGACGGATCGATGTGGATCCATTCCCCCCGGTTGATTACCCCCCCTACCACGAGTCCGAGCGTCGCGCCGAGCGCCGTGCCGACGAGTCCGATCAGCACCCCCTGGACGAGAAACACGCGGCGGATCCCGGCCCGGCGCAGTCCCATGGCGAGCAGGATGCCGATCTCCCTGGTCTTGTCGCGCACCACCATGGTGAGCGTGCCGACCACATTGAACGCGGCGACGATACAGATAAGAAACACGACGAACCCCATCGCGAGTTTCTCGAGCTTCAGTGCAGAGAAGAGCGAGGCGTTCTGGGACTGCCAGTCGACGACGCGATACGGGTAGCCGAGGCGATTCTCGAGGTCGGTCGCGAACGCCTGCGCCTGCCACGGGTCGGCGAGCCGCACTTCGAGGCCCGTCACCGCGGTGTCGAGCGCCGCGAACCGCTGCGCGACCGACCGGTCGAGCACGACGTAGGAGTTGTCGTACTCGAACATCCCCGTATCGAAGAGCCCCGTCACCTCGAACCGATGGTAGCGGGGTATATACGCGCCGGCGCTCGGGCTGAACTTCGTTCCCGCGAACGCGACGAGCGTGACGACGTCACCGGGATACGCCGAGAGCTTGGCGGCGAGCCGGGTGCCGAGCGCGATGCCCGCTTCCACGTCGGGCCTGGTGGTGCGGAAGTGCAGATCGCCGCGCGTGAAATGCGTGGCCAGCGTGGTGACGGCACGCGTCCCGGTGTCCGGGTCGATGCCCAGCACCACGACGCCCTCGGCGTAGTCGTGCCCCGCCGAGATGCCGCCCTGCGTGATCACGAACGGCGCCGCGGCCGTGATCCCCCGTACCCGCCGCACGCGCGTGAGAACGGCGCGCCAGTCGTCGAGCCGCAGCCCCTCGCCGTAGGTGAGCACCCGCAGGTGCGGGCTCGCGACGAGGATCTTGTCGCGCAGATCGGCCTGCAGGCCGTTCATCACCCCGAGCACGATGACCAGCGCCATGACGCCGACCGTGACGCCGCCGACGGCGATCACCGTGATCAGCGAGACGAGCCGCGACAGGCCGCGGCTCCTCAGGTAGCGCAACGCGATGCGCGCCTCCAGCCGCGAGGGCCAGTTGGCCCGTACGAAGATGATCGCGCCGAGCACCACCGCGACGGCTGGCGCGACGAGCAGCACCCCGCGCAGCGTCATTCCTCGGGTCGCAGCATGGGGAACAGAATCACGTCGCGGATCGAGGACTGATCGGCCAGGATCATGACCAGCCGGTCGACGCCCATCCCCACTCCGCCCGTCGGCGGCATGCCGTATTCGAGCGCCCGCAGAAAGTCCTCGTCCAGCGGCTGGGCCTCGGTGTCGCCGCCCGCGCGGAAGCGCGCCTGCTCCTCGAAGCGGCGCCGCTGCTCGTCGGGGTCATTCAGCTCGCTGAATGCGTTGGCGATTTCGCGCCCCAGCACGAACAGCTCCCAGCGCTCGACGCGGGTCGGATCGTCACGCTTGCGCTTGGCGAGCGGCGACAGGGCCACGGGGTAGTCGAGCACGAACGTCGGCTGTACGAGCGTCGGCTCGGCGAAGGTCTTGAAGACCTCATCGAGCAGTTTGGCGCCCGACAGGGCCGTCGTATCCACCTGCTTGCGCGCGAGTGCCGCGCGCATGTCCGCCTCTCCGGCGGTCGTGAGGTCGAGACCGGCCGTTTCCCGGATCAGATCGAAGAAATCCCGGCGCGCGAACGGGCGCGCGAAGGACAACGCGGTCCCGTGGCGCTCCAGACGCGGCGTCCCCACGAGCTCGGTGACGAGCCCGGCGACGAGTGCCTCGGTTCCGTCGGCCATGTCGCGATAGTCGGCGTACGCCTCGTACCACTCGGCCATGGTGAACTCGGGATTATGCCAGCGATCGAGACCCTCGTTGCGGAAATCATGCCCGATCTCGTACACGCGCTCGAGCCCACCTACAATGCACCGCTTCAGGTACAGCTCATCGGCGATACGCAGATAGAACATCGCATCCAGCGCCTCGTACCGCGTCGTGAACGGTCGCGCCGCTGCGCCGCCGTACAACGGCTGCAGCACCGGCGTTTCCACTTCCAGATACCCTCGTCCATCGAGGAAGCGCCGGACGAAGCTCACGGCCTTGGCGCGCAGCTGGAACACGGTGCGCACCTCGGGGTGCACCGCCAGGTCGGCATAGCGCTGCCGGAAGCGGACTTCGGGATCCGTCAGCGCCCCGTGACGCACGCCCTGCTCGTCCTCCTTGCCGCGCGGCAGCGGGCGCAACGCCTTGGTCAAAAGCGTCACCCGGTCCACGCGCACGGTGATTTCGCCGGTGCGCGTCTTGAAAAGCGGGCCCTCGACCCCGACGATGTCGTCCTGGTCGAGCAGGGCTACGATGTCGAACTGCTCCGCACCGAGGTGATCGCGCTTGAAATACGCCTGGATGCGCCCGGCCCCGTCCTCCAGGTGCGCGAAGACCGTCTTGCCGTGCGAGCGCGCCGGACCAAGCCGCCCGGCGAGCCGATGCACCGTCTCGTCACCCTCGCGGAATCCGTCCAGCGCCGCGCGCGTCGTGCCGCTGCGGTCGAAGCGGTACGCGAACGGCACCACGCCGCGCTTGATCAGCTCCGCCAGCTTGTCGCGGCGCGCCGCCTCGAAGCCGCTCACGCCGCCTTGCTCCCGAACTGCTTCAGATAGGCTTCGATGAAGGGATCGAGATCGCCATCCATCACCTTCTGCACGTCGCCGACCTTGAGACCGGTGCGGTGATCGTTGACCATCGTGTACGGCTGAAACACGTACGACCGGATCTGATTCCCCCACGAGATGTCGGTCTTCTGCTTGTCGTGCTCGGCCTTCTTCGCCTCACGCTCTTGGACGGCGCGCTCGTACAGCCGCGCCTTGAGCATCTTCAGCGCGGTCGCCTTGTTCTTGAACTGGCTGCGCTCGTTCTGGCATTGCGTGACGATGCCCGTCGGCAGATGCGTGATTCGCACCGCGGAAGAGGTCTTGTTGACGTGCTGGCCGCCCTTCCCCGAGGCGCGATACACGTCGATACGCAGGTCCTCTTCCTTGATGTCGATCTCGATGTCTTCGTCGACGACCGGATAGACGAAGACGGAGGCGAACGAGGTGTGCCGCCGCGACTGCGCGTCGAATGGGGAGATGCGCACCAGCCGGTGCACGCCGATCTCGGCGCGCAACAAACCGTAGGCGTACGTGCCGCGAATCTCGATCTCCGCCCGCTTGATCCCGGCCTCTTCTCCCGGCTCGAGATCCAGTACCTCCACCACGAAGCCGCGCCGCTCCGCCCAGCGGGTGTACATGCGCACCAGCATCTCGGCCCAGTCTTGCGATTCGGTCCCCCCCGCACCCGGATGGATGTGCAGCAGCGCGTCGCGGGCGTCATCGGGACCCTGCAGCATGTTGCGCAGCTCGAGCGCCTCGAGCTCGGCCGAGATCTTCGCCGCTTCCTCGTCGAGCCCGCGCTGCATTCCCAGGTCGACGTGTGCCTCGGCGTCCAGCAGCTCGGCCAGCTCTCGCGCCTCGTCGACCCGCTTGCGGAGCGCCTGGTAGGGCTCGATCCAGCGCTTCAGCCCCTTGACCTCCTCGACGACCTTCTTGGCGCGCTCCTGGTCGCTCCACAGGCCGCCGTCCGCCATGAGCTGCTCCAGCTCGACGAGCCGGGCCGTCTTGGCGTCGAGGTCAAAGAAAGCTCCGCAGCTCTTGCAGCCGGCGGTCGAATTCGGTGAAGCGATCGGCAAGCGCCACAGGTCCATCCCTTGTGCACGGGCGGTTACGAGACGAGCCGCCCACCGGGTGTCGGTGAACGGCTCTAACGTACAGCGAATCTAGGGGGTTAGCCCGGCTTTTAGAAGAGCTTCTTGCCTCCGGCCAGGATCTCGTTCAGCGCATCGGTCCAGAACGGGGTCGAGTCCGCCATGTCCTTGCCCACCTGCTCGACGTATTCGAGCCAGCTCTTCTCGATCTCGTCCCGGAAGAGCTGCGGCAGCGTCCCGTCGCGAATCCCCTGCTGCCGTTTCTCGGGATGGTAGACGAGCATGTCCGAAATCAGGGCCCGCGCCAGCCGCCGCGCCTTCTGGCGCGGATCCTGGACGAGAAACGGGTTCACCGGACGGAGCGGGCCAGTCTTGCGCGGCTCGGGTGCGGCCGGCGCGGCGGGTGCGGGAGTGCGGAACGCCCCAACACCGACGGCACCTGCCGGTGGCGCCGGCGGGAGGGGAGGTGGCGGCGGCACGGGGGCCGAGGGAGGCTCCCGGAGCGGCGCTAATGCCGGCTCGGTGATCGCTGACTGTGAGGCGCGCAGCGCCGCGATCGACGGGGGCGCCGGCGGCGGTGGCGGAGCCGGCGCGGGCGGCGCCGCCGGGGCAACCGGCGCGGCGGGCCGGATCGGTGGCGCTACCGGCGTCATCACCGGCGGAGGCGGCGCGACGGGGGCCGTAACCGGCGGCGCCATCACCGGGGGCCGGAATACGGGCGGCGCCACGGGAATGAACGGCCGGTTCGGCATCGCCGGCGGGGCCTTGGGAGGCGCCGGAGCAACGGGACGCGCTGGCAGCGATGCGACGGGAGCCGCGATCGGCCCGGAAGGACGCACCGGAGCGAGCGGCTGGGCCGGAGGTGCAGGAGGTGGCGGGGGCGGGGCCGGGGGCGACGCGATCGGGACCGATGGGCGCGGCTGCATCACGGGAGCCGGAGCCGGTGGAGCAACCTGCGGCGGCGGTAGAGGTGCCGGCGCTGCAACGGGGGGCGGCAATGGCGCAGGCGGCGGCGCGGGAGGTGGCGGGGGCGGAAGCGGCGTCGCTGGAGCCGGAGTGAAGACCGGGGCGACCGATCCCGACATCCGCGGTGTCGATGCCGCGGCCACCGCCCCCGCCGGCACCGACGCTCCGCGTCCCGAGTCGACGTGGACCGCGAATACATTGCCGCACACCGCGCAGCGCGCCCGGATGCCCGACGCAGGCACCTTCGCCGGGTCGACCCGGTAAATCGTCTCGCACGATGTGCAGGTGACGTTCACTGCGTCGACCTCGCGCTCGTTCTCGCGTTCGTCTCCACTACTCCGTGCTCCGAATCGTGACGCCGGTCGACCACGAAGACCGAACCGGGTTGCGTCTTGGCGTAGCTCTTCATTTCGGTCGCGAGCTCGCTCACCTGTGCGGGATGCGCGAACTTGCGATGCTCGTTGGTCACAATCCCGATCGACAGCGTCATCAACGGCACGCGGTGCAGCTGCCCGCGCCGGTCCTTTCCGAAGTAATAGCCTGCCCGCCGGTCCTGCTCATTGTACTGGTACGGGATCAACGTATCGAAGACCGCCAGCACCTCGGTACAAACCGGCGAAATATCGTCAACCGGGATGATGAAGATGAAGTCATCGCCCCCGATGTGCCCCACGAAGCCGCGCCGCTCGATCATTCCCTTGACGACGTCGTGGAGGATACGCGACACCAGGTAGATGACGCGGTCTCCGTCGTAATAGCTGTAGCGGTCGTTGTACTCCTTGAAGTGATCGAGATCGGCGTAGCATACCGCAAACCGCTCCCCATCCTCCATGCGACGCCGGATTGCGCGCTCGATTTCCGTCGTCCCCGGCAACCGCGTGGACGGGTTCACCGCTACGTCGCGCTGCGTCCGGGTTACGAGGGCGTCGAGCCGCCCGGACTGCTCGCTCGACTCGAACAGCGGCGTCACCACTTCGTCGGCGCCGGCGCTGAACCACTCCATGACGCGCTCGGTCACGTGCCGCCCGGTGACCGCGACGAGCGGAACGATGGCGGTGTACGGGTCGACCTTCAATCGCCGGCAGGCCTCGAGTCCCTGCGCCCCCGTGGCATCCGCGTCTACCAGTACAAGGGAGGGCAAAGCACGCAGCACCATCTGCTCCAGCTCGGCTGGGTCGTGAACGGGGATGGTTTGCTTCCCGTTGTTCTGCATCCAACGCGCCACGAAGTCCGGCAGCGGCCGACCGACCGCCGAAAAGAAGAGAACCGTGGGGCGCGTCCGCAACCGTGCACCTCGCGTAAGGGTAGAGCGCGCCTAAACTTAGGCCGCTATCCCTCGTGTGTCAAATAAACCACCACGCGACCGCCAAAATTGCACCCGCGGCGAGCGCACCCGGCTCAGCGCCCCAACGTGGCGCGCTGCGCCGCGAAGATTCGGGTGACCCCGTCCCGGGCGAGTTCCAACAGGCGATCGAGCTGGGTGCGGTCGAACGTGCCGTGCTCCGCCGTCGCCTGCACCTCGACGAGACGGTCGGGCTCGAGCACGACCACGTTCGCATCCACCGCTGCGTCGCGGTCTTCCGCGTAGCAGAGATCGAGACAGACCTCGCCGCCGACGATCCCCGCGCTCACGGCGGCGACGAGACCGGCGAACGGATCCGGCACGCCCGCGGTGCGGGCCAACCAGGCGGTGGCATCCGCGAGCGCGACCGCGGCGCCGGAGATGGCCGCGGTGCGCGTGCCGCCGTCGGCCTGCAGCACGTCACAATCGACCCGGATCGTGTACTCGCCGAACGCAAAGGTGCGCAGCCCGGCGCGCAGGCTGCGGCCGATGAGCCGCTGGATCTCGTGCGTTCGGCCCCCCGCCCCGGTCCGCTCCCGCGGAGTGCGCTGTTCCGTCGCCCGCGGCAACATGGCGTACTCGGCGGTCACCCAACCCAGCCCCGATCCTTTGCGCCATGCGGGTACACCGGCTTCCACCGACGCCGTACAGAGCACGACGGTCCCCCCCATACGCACGAGACAGGATCCTTCCGCGTACGGGTTCGCCCCGCGCTCGAGCGAGAGCGGGCGCAACGCTGTCGGTTCACGGCCGTCGGGTCGCGTCATGGAGCGTCCTGTCGATGGGCGAGAATCTAGAAGGCGACGCTGAGGCTGACGAACGTCCCACGCCGTCCCAGATATGTCGTCTGCAGGTTGGCGGGCCGGCGCAAACCGGCCGACAGGCGCGTCGAGATCAGGGCGTCGATGGCGCTGGCGAGGTGGTTGGCGAGCAGGAGACCCAGCTGGTCTTGGGCGTTACGGAACGCGTTATCCGAGGCCCGTATCGTCGCGCGGTACTCCTCCTGCTCCAGCGGGGAGTCCCGCCACGACCACTGATAATTCGGACCGATGGCGTGAGCCCGGTAAAAGTTGATCGCGTCGATGTAGGGTTGAGTGCCGGGGGCGGGTGGGTTGTTGGGGTCGGGCCAGAACGTTCGCTGCGCCAGTAGCCAGATCGTCCCGTTGTAGGTGCCGGGATCGTCCTCGGGGGTAAAGGCGCCGGTCGGGTTGCGATCGTACACGCCGCTCGCGGTGAATCGCTCCAGCGTCTCATAGTATTCGAAGACGGTATCGCGCCGCGCCGTGGCGAAGCCGCGTTGCGCCACGGTGAACGCCAGCTCGTGGTAGCGGTCCGAGCCTTGGTGGCCGTCGTGCAGGAGCTGCAGGTAGCGCGACAGGAGATAGACCTCCGCGGCGACGTAGATCAGCCCCCGATCGCGGCCGGTCATCAGCTGGCCGGAGCCCGGTACGACGAGCGACGCGACCGGCGGCAGCCAAAGCCGCGCGCGCGCCGCCGTGGTGGCGGAGTCGACGGCCTGCGCACCGAGCGGCACCCCGGCTGCGAGCAGGCAGATGCCCGCCGCGGCGCCGAGGGCCGGCGTGCTCAAAACGCTACCCGGAACGACACGAAGGTGGGATTCGGCGTGACGAGATCGGTCCCGGTCAGGAACATCCGCGCCAGATCGACGCCGATCGCGCCCGTCGCCACGCCCAGGCCGACGCTCGGACCCGACAACCCCTGATGCAGGAACGCGTACCCCCCGCGCACCCGTACCATCTGGCGATAGCCGACGTCCACGCCCACGCGGACATCCGGGTTTCCCGTCTGCCGCCAGGGGCTTTCGACGTCGGCGGCCATACGCAGGTCGAACCGGTCGGCGATCGAGTCGTCGATCGGGCGCAGCTGCAGTCGATAGGTCGCGCCGACGGTGAGGCGCGTGGGCAGCGGATCCGCCTGATCGCGGTTATTGACCTGCAGCGGGAACCCCAAGTTGCGCAGCGCCACGCCGATGCGCAGCGCGCGATCGGCACCGACCGCGAACTCCCCGCCGAGATCGAGCGCGTGCGTCACGCCCTGGCCCGCGGGGACGGACTGGCACGCGCCACTGCAGCTGACGGCGAACTGCACCAGCTTGTAGCTCACGCCAAGGGAGACCGACCCCGTCAGCTGCGTCGCATAGGTGGCGAGGAAGGCGAAGTTACGCGACGCGAGGCGCCCCGTCGTGGTCCCGGTGGAGTCCGTCAGGTCCAAGTCACCGTAGTCGGCGAGGTAGAGCGTCGCCCCGAAAACCCCGATGCCATGGCGCGGGAAGAACGCGGTGAGCGCATTGGTCGGACCGGCGGCGAGGGTAGCGGTATGCAGCGCAAATTCGCTGGACCCGAGGGTGGCGACGCCGGCCGGATTCTGAAAGACGCTCTCGCCGTGCCCTTCCGCGGCGGCCGACGTCTGTCCCATCCCCACCGTCTGCGCACCAACCGGGAGCAGGAGGAACAAGGCGGCGGCATTCAGGGGCTGATCCTGGGCGGCCAGCCCCGTGGTCGTGTGCGTCGATTGGAGGACGAGAACGACCGCCGTCCGCCAACCGATATCAGAAAGTCTTTGCTTCATCGATCAACATGATCGGAATGTCGTCTTCCACGGCGTAGATCAGGCGGCACGCGGCGCATATCAGCTCTTCCACCGGCTCCTGCCGGTACTCGAGCGCCCCTTTGCACTTGGGGCACACGAGAATCTCGAGCAGCTTGGGGGCGAGGCTCACGGGGCGTACCCCAAACGGCGCAGCAGCCCGTTCTGGCGCCGCCAGTTCCCGAGCACTTTCACGTTCAGGTCGAGAAACACCGGGCCGCCGACGAGGCCCTCGATCCGCGCGCGCGCGGCTTGCCCGATCGCCTTGATGGTGCGCCCCTGGTGACCGATCACGATCCCCTTCTGGCTCTCACGCTCGACATACACCGTAGCTCGAATATACGTCGGGGTTTCGGCTTCCCGGAATTCTTCGATTTCGCAGGCGACGCTGTACGGAAGCTCCTCCTCCAGCACGGCGAAGGCGGCCTCCCGGACGTACTCGGCCACGAAGAAGCGCAGCGGCTGCGTCGCCAGCTCATCCGCCGGATAATGAAAGGGCCCCTCCGGCAGCCGCTCGGCGATCGCGTCGAGCAGAGTGTCGATTCCCTCGCCCGTCGCACTCGACACCAGGATCCCCGATCCCAGCGGCGGGCGGCGCTCCGGCGCCACGAGATCCGCCTTCGTATACACCGTCACGACCGGGGCCCGGGGGGGAGCCGCGAGTCCGGCCACCGCCGCAAACGCCGGCGCCGGCGCCTCGGGCAGTGGATGGAGGTGCACGATGACCTCCGCATCGGCGATCGCGCGCAGCGCGGCCTCCCGCATCCGCTCCTGCAACTGATAGGACGGCGTGAGCAGACCCGGCGGATCCGTAAAGATGAATTGCGCGTCGCCACGGGTGAGCACGCCGACGACGGGCACGCGCGTGGACTGCGCCTTGGGTGACACGATCGCGAGCCGCTCGCCGACGAGGGCGTTCAGGAGCGACGACTTGCCGACGTTGGGGAGTCCCGCCAGCACGACGGTACCGCACCGCGTGGACGTCAGTCGGTCGCGCGTCCGGTGCGCTCGGCGACCTCGAGCGCCTTGAGGTAGACGGCGAGGTACTTCAGTGCCGAGCGCTCCCAGCTGAAGTTCTTCGCCATCGCCTTGCGCATCCGCGCCTTCCATCCCGGCTCGTCCTGGTAGTGCCGCATCGCCCGTTTGACGGTGTGCACCAGCGCATCGGTCGAGAACTCGTCGAAGAGAAACCCGGTCAGGCCGTCGTCGATCGTGTCGTTCAGCCCCCCCGTGCGCCGCGCGACCGGAAGCGTGCCGTAGCGCTGCGAGCGCATCTGCGTCAGGCCGCACGGCTCGTACTGGCACGGCATCAGCAGCATGTCGGCGCCGGCGATGACGGCGTGCTCGAGCGCATCGGTGAAGCCGGTGTCGACGGCGATGCGGTCGGGATGGCGCGCCGCGAGCTGCTTGAGCGGCCGCACGTAGCGCTCGTCGCCCTGTCCCAGGAAGATGAACTGGGCGTCGGTGGCGTCGAGTGCCCGGCCGTCGATCAGCAGATCGAGCCCTTTTTGCGCCACGAGGCGCGCCGCCATCCCGAAGACCGGAGTGCGGGGTCGGTGCGCGAGCCCGAAGCGCGCCTGCAGCGCCTCCTTGCACTGCCGCTTCCCGTCGAGGGTCTGCGCCGAGAACTTCACGGCGATCTGCGCGTCGCGCGTCGGATCCCAGACCTCGTGATCGATGCCGTTGACGATCCCGAAGAGTCGATCGCGCAGCTGGTGAAACATGTCATGCAGGCCGAACCCGCCGTCCGGCGTCTGCAGCTCGCGCGCATGCGTCGCACTCACCGTCACGACGGCGTCCGCGAAGGCCAGGCCGCCTTTCAGCCAGTTCGCCCGCTCGTACCACTCGAGCACGCGCCAGGTGTACAGCTCCCACGGCAGTCCGACGTCGGGAACGGTAGCGGCGGGGAAATGCCCCTGGTACCCGGCGTTGTGCACCGAGAGGACGGCGGGGACATGTCTGTAGTACGGGTGTCCCGCGAACGCCGTGCGCAGATAGACGAGGCTCAGGGCGGTGTGCCAGTCGTGCGCATGGAGGATCGCCGCGCCGGGGGCGATTTGCGGCAGCGCCGTGATCGCGGCGAGAGCGAGAAACGCGAAGCGGCGGTGGTTGTCGGGATAATCGCCGCGCTCGCCGTACAATTCGGCGCGATCGTAGAACCCGGGATGCTCGATGAAGATCACGTTGGCGCCGCGCACGCGCCCGCGCGGCCGGAACAGCCGTGCCGCCTCGGTCGAGGGACCGAGCGGGACGTCGAACGGCTCCCCCACCGGCTCGAGCTGCTTGACCACGCGGCGCACCGCGCGGTACAACGGCATCACGACGGTCGTGGGGAGTCCCGCCATCGCCTGATACGTGGCGAGGCTCGCTACCGCCTCGCCCAAGCCCCCGGTGCGTGCGTACGGCCAGCACTCGGCCGCCAGGTGGACGATCGGGATCGGCTCACCGGCGTTGGTCTGCAGGACCGAGCGACGGCGCGCTGGAGCGCGAGGCGCGCGCGGGGTGCGGGGTACGCGCGTCGTTTTCTCTGGATTACGGCGAACGGCCATTGTCCCGAAGCTAGTCGGGTCTCAATGCGGGGTCCATTCGGGACGGCCCGTGAAGAGGCCGTGCACGATGCCGACCTGATAGGCGAGAAAGAGACCGAATCCGAGACTGGCCAGCCCCGTCGCCAGGCGCAGCCCGCGTTGCCACGCCGCGCGACGCCGCTCGGCATACGCCGCGGGGAGGGCGATGGCCGCCGTGATCAGCATCATCCCCGCCACCGTGCCCGCGCCGAACACCAGCAGATACGCGATCGCCCAGCCCGGCGACGGGATCGTCGCGAGCACGAGGAGCGCGACGGCGGCGGAGCCCGCCAGGCCGTGGACCACGCCGACGACGAGGGGACGTACCAGCTGATAGGCGCCCAGCCGGCCCAAGTGCCGGTCGAGCCACGCCACCGGGGTCTGGTCGGCGCTGTGGGGATGCGACTCGGGGTCATGTCCGTGCGCATGACTATGGACGTAGTCGCCGTGGGGATGCGGATGGGCGTGGGCCCCAGGTCCCGCGGGGATCCGGGCCAGGATGCCGCTCAGATTCATCGCGCCGAGGATGATCAGCATGATTCCGACCGACAGCTCGAGCGACAGGCCGACCCGCGCCGGGATCACCCAGCCCAGCAGAATGATCCCCGCCCCGACGATGAGAATCGTGAGCGTGTGGCCCAGCCCCCAGACGGCGCCGATCAGAGCGGCGCTCTTCGTGCCGCGCGCGCGGGTGACGATCGTGGATACGGCGATCACGTGATCGGGGTCCGTGGCGTGGCGCATGCCGAGGAAGAATCCCAGGGCGGCGATCGCGGGGAGGCCGCTCACCGGAGCGCTCGCTGACCGGCCGTTCGGCGGTTAGAATCGGCCCTCATGAACGATCCCAAGACGCTGCTGTTTCTGGCACTCGCCCTCGTGACGATCTGGTTTCTCCTGGCTTGGCGCGCCGAGGTGCGCAAGGCGCAGGCGGGCGGACGCCTGGCGGACGATTCACCGGCGACCGGTTTCCACTCGGTCGTCGGGTTCGTCATGTGCTTCTTCGATACCCTCGGGATCGGGAACTTCGCCACCACGACGTCGATGTTCAAGTTGCGCCACTCGGTGCGCGACGAATGGATCCCCGGCACGCTGAACGTCGCCTACGCCCTGCCCACGGTGGCCCAGGCGTTCATCTATATAAAGCTCGTCCCGGTGGATTTCGTTACGCTGGCAGCGATGATCGCGGCTTCGATCCTCGGCGCGTGGCTGGGAGCCGGAGTCGTGGCGCGCTGGCCACGACGCAACATCCAGATCGGGATGGGAGGGGCCCTCCTCGGTGCGGCGGTATTGATGCTGATGAAGCAGTTCCAGATGGGGCCGAGCGGAAGCGCAGCCACCGGGTTGACTGGTGCGCTGCTGGTCGCGGGGATCATCGGCAACTTCGCGCTCGGCGCGTTGATGACGCTGGGTATCGGGCTGTACGCGCCGTGCCTGATTCTGGTCAGCCTCCTTGGGATGAACCAGCGAACCGGATTCCCGATCATGATGGGATCGTGCGCGTTTCTGATGCCGATCGCGGGGATGCGGTTCATCAAGCAGGGGAGCTACTCGCTCCGCGCGTCGGTGGTGCTCGCGCTCGCGGGAATTCCCGCGGTGCTGATCGCGGCGTACATCGTGAAGGAGATGTCGTTGACGGCCGTGCGCTGGCTGGTGGTGGTGGTAGTGGTGTACACGGCGGTGACGATGTTGCGGAGCGCGCTCGTGGAACGGCGCATACCAGCGTCGGCGGGGCAGCCGTCTTCCGGCTAGGGCCATCAGCCATCGGCTCTCAGCTCTCACTCTGCGGCAGCTGAGAGCTGACGGCCGACAGCCAAGAAGCCCGTCCGGTAAAAACCGGACGGGCTTCTTGTTTGGGACGCTGGCGGCGGCCTACTCTCCCACGGCCTCTCGACCGCAGTACCATCGGCGCTGACAGGCTTAACGACCGTGTTCGGGATGGGAACGGGTGTGGCCCTGTCGCGCTAGTCGCCAGCAAGATGAGGCTGACGTCGCGAGAGATGTGGTGCCGGGAATCACACGGATTTTTCCAGCGGAGAGATCAAGCCTCACGGGCGATTAGTACGGCTCGGCTGAAGCGCTCGCGCGCCGTGCACCTGCCGCCTATCAACGTGGTAGTCTCCCACGGCCCTTTAGGGGTCTTGCGACCCGGGAGTGTTCATCTTGGGGAGGGTTTCCCACTTAGATGCATTCAGCGGTTATCCCCGCGCGACATCGCTAACCGGCGTTGCGCCTGGCGGCACAGCCGGGACACGAGAGGTCGCTTCGTCCCGGTCCTCTCGTACTAGGGACGACACCCCTCAACACTCCAACGCCCGCACCGGATACAGACCGAACTGTCTCACGACGTTCTGAACCCAGCTCATGTGCCACTTTAACCGGCGAACAGCCGGACCCTTGGGACCTTCTCCAGCCCCAGGATGTGACAAGCCGACATCGAGGTGCCAAACCGCGCCGTCGATGTGAACTCTCGGGCGCGATAAGCCTGTTATCCCCAGCGTACCTTTTATCCGTTGAGCGATGACCCGTCCACACGGTATCACCGGATCACTAACGCCGACTTTCGTCCCAGCTCGCGCCGTCGCGCTCGCTGTCAGGCGCCCTTTTGCGTTTGCGCTCGTCGTGCGATTACCGACCGCACTGAGGGCACCTTCGCGCGCCTCCGTTACGCTTTCGGAGGCGACCGCCCCAGTCAAACTACCCACCAGCCACGGTCCGCGCCGCGGTAAGCGGCGGCGTGAGATCGTCAACAAAACAAGGGTGGTATTTCACTGTTGGCTCCCCCAAGGCCGAAACCCTGGGATCGACGCCTCCCACCTATGCTACGCAGGTTTAGCCGACGATCAATGACAGGTTGTAGTAAAGGTGCACGGGGTCTTTTTGTCCTGATGCGGGAAATCGGAATCCTCACCGATACTGCAGTTTCGCCGAGCTTACGGAGGAGACAGCCGTCAAGTCGTTACGCCATTCATGCAGGTCGGAACTTACCCGACAAGGAATTTCGCTACCTTAGGACCGTTATAGTTACGGCCGCCGTTTACCGGGGCTTCGGTTCGCAGCTTCGCCTTGCGGCTGACCGCTCACCTTAACCTTCCGGCACCGGGCAGGCGTCAGTGCCTATACGTCTGCTTGGATCACGCGTTGGCAGGCACCTGTGTTTTTGCTAAACAGTCGCTTGACGCGATTCGCTGCGGCCGGATTGGGCTCGGGCGGCATTGCCCTCACCTACTACCGGCACCCCTTATCCCGAAGTTACGGGGTCATTTTGCCGAGTTCCTTGACCGTGAATCACTCGAGCATCTTAGGCTACTCGCCTCGCCTACCTGTGTCGGATTGCGGTACGGTCACATCGTGCCCTACCCACGAGGCTTTTCTTGGCAGCGTGCGTCACCCACCCTTTGCGGGGCCTTGCGGCCCCTTTGGCGTCGGCGCTCGGCTACCCGGGCGGATTTGCCTACCCGGGAAGGCCTACCACCTTACATCGGCACAACCACCCTCCGACGGTGAGCTTGCTCCTGCGTCCCCCCTTGGGATCGAACGGACACGACGTGGTACGGGAATGTTGACCCGTTTCCCATCGGCTACGCCTCTCGGCCTCACCTTAGGGACCGACTGACCCTGAGCTGATCGCCATGGCTCAGGAACCCTTAGGCTTTCGATGGCCGGGGTTTTCACCCGGCTTCGCGCGTACTCGTTCCGGCATCCTCACTTCCCGTCGCTCCACCCCAAGGCTTCCGCCGGGGCTTCGATGCTCCGGGAACGCTCCCCTACCCCTGCACCGCGGCAAGCCGCGATGCAAGCCCTTGCTTCGGCGGACGGCTTCCTAGTCCCGACCATTCTCGGCGCAACCTCGCTGGACTGGTGAGCTATTACGCACTCTTTAAAGGAATGGCTGCTTCTAAGCCAACCTCCCAGCTGTCTCAGCAAGATCACATCCTTCGCTACACTTAGCCGTCACTCCGGGGCCTTAGCAGAGGGTCTGGGTTCTTTCCCTCTCGCCACAGAACATTATCGCTCTGCGACTGCCTCCCTGGCAGCACGCGCGGGCATTCGGAGTTTGGTTGGGGGTGGTAAACCTCGTCGGTTCCCGGACCCATCCAGTGCTCTACCTCCCGTGCGCTCATTTCCCGAGGCCCTACCAAAATAGATTTCGGGGAGAACCAGCTATCTCCGAGCTTGATTGGCCTTTCACCCCTACCCACAGCTCATCCGAGCGGTTTTCAACCCACAACGGTTCGGTCCTCCACGCGCTGTTACGCACGCTTCAACCTGGCCATAGGTAGATCGC